>NZ_CP022133.1:1293749-1940623 GCF_002211765.1 Idiomarina piscisalsi | reverse complement strand
GATTTTGCGGGGGTTGAAAGAGCGTTATGAGCTGCATCATTCGGTAGAAATCACTGACCCTGCAATCGTTGCAGCAGCGTCTTTGTCGCACCGTTACATCAGTGATCGCAAGCTACCCGATAAAGCCATTGATTTAATTGACGAAGCCGCATCGAGTATTCGTATGCAGATCGATTCCAAACCGGAAGATTTGGATCGACTAGAGCGACGGATTATTCAGCTGAAGCTGGAGCGTCAGGCGCTTCAGAAAGAAAAAGACGATGCCAGTAAAAAGCGTTTGGAAACGTTACACGAAGAGTTAGACGACCAAGAGCGTAAATACAAAGAGTTAGAGGAAGTCTGGAATACTGAAAAAGCGGCCGTGCAGGGCACCCAGCATATTAAAGCGCAACTTGAGCAAGCGCGCACCGACATGGATATTGCCCGCCGCGCGGGGGACTTGAATCGTATGTCTGAACTTCAGTATGGCCGAATTCCGGAACTAGAACGTCAGCTCGACTTGGCCTTGCAAGCTGAAATGCAGGACATGAGTTTGCTTAAAAACCGTGTAACTGACGAAGAAATTGCTGATGTGCTCTCCCGCTGGACGGGCATACCGGTTGCAAGAATGCTGGAGGGTGAGCGTGAAAAACTCATTCACATGGAAGAAAACTTGCACAATAGAGTGGTTGGACAGAATGAGGCGGTTGAAGCGGTAGCAAACGCTATTCGTCGGTCTCGCGCTGGTTTGGGCGATCCAAACAGGCCTATTGGCTCATTTTTATTCCTGGGTCCAACAGGCGTCGGTAAAACCGAGCTTTCGAAAGCATTGGCGAACTTTATGTTCGATACGGACGACGCGATGGTTCGCATCGACATGTCTGAGTTTATGGAAAAGCACTCTGTCGCTCGTTTGGTTGGTGCACCTCCGGGTTATGTAGGTTATGAAGAAGGCGGTTATTTGACTGAAGCGGTTCGCCGCAAGCCATATTCGGTTATTTTGCTTGACGAAGTAGAGAAAGCGCACCCTGATGTATTTAATATACTACTTCAGGTGTTGGACGATGGTCGCTTAACTGACGGACAGGGTCGCACTGTCGACTTTAAAAACACCGTTATTATTATGACATCTAACTTGGGGTCTGATCTCATACAAGAGCATGCAAAAGAGCATACGTACGAACAAATGAAAGCGGAAGTCATGGAAGTCCTGGGTCGTCACTTCAGACCTGAGTTTATTAACCGAGTCGATGACACCGTGGTATTCCACCCATTAGGTGAACATGAAATTCGTTCAATTGCTCAATTCCAGTTGCAACTGTTGTTTAAACGTCTGGAAGAGAAAGACTTTGAAATAGAGGTGGATGATGACGCTTTAGCGCACCTGGCTCGTACAGGCTTCGATCCTGTTTTTGGGGCACGCCCTCTGAAACGAGCGATTCAACACGAACTTGAGAATCCTTTGGCGCAGAAAATCTTGTCGGGAGAGATTCAGCCTGCTAAACCAATAAAAGTCAGTGTTGAAAATGAAGCTTTAGTAATTAGTCAGTAAAGTCGCTAACAAGGCTTTGGGATTTCCTACCCGAAGCCTTGTTGTGATAACCTGATCACTTTCTATTAATAACTAAGAGTGTTTCTGCATGAGTAACGATAGTTCAAATACTAACGGCAAAAGCCGGGGTATTTACTTACTGCCAAACCTATTCACAACGGCAGGTCTGTTTTCTGGGTTCTATGCCATTGTTGCCTCTATGAATGAGCGCTTCGTTGAAGCGGCTGTTGCGATTTTTATCGCCATGATTTTTGATGGGCTTGATGGGCGTGTCGCGAGAATGACCAATACCGAAAGTGACTTTGGCGCTGAATTTGACAGCATGGCGGATATCGTTTCTTTTGGTATGGCTCCAGCTTTGGTTATGTATAATTACGCGCTTGCAGACTTAGGAAAGCTGGGGTGGTTGGCCGCATTCATCTTTGTTGCTGGTGGCGCTTTACGCTTGGCGCGCTTTAATACGAATTTAGGAAGCTCGGATAAACGTTACTTTCAGGGACTCGCAATTCCAAGCGCTGCGGCAATTGTATCCGGTTTGGTTTGGGTTGGCTCAGAGTATGGTATTGAAGGCGCTGATATCGGTGGAATTGCCGCAGTTATTACTATTTGTGCAGGCTTATTAATGGTGACCAACTTCCGTTACCATTCGTTCAAAGATGTAGACTGGAAAGGTAAGGTATCTTTCTTAGTGATACTGGTCATCGTGTTGGCTTTTGTTGTGGTTGCAACACAGCCTTCGTTAGTGCTCTTCTCTATCTTCTTCCTTTACGCTTTGTCAGGGCCGATATTCACGATTAAAAACGTAAAAAAACTGAAGTTAGAGCACGTTGTCGGTGATGACGACGATGATGATGCCGACTTTAATCAGGACGGTGATACAGATAAGAAAGCAGCGAAAGAAGAGAAAAAGGACGATTAAACCATCAAATTGATTACGATCTGACCGAACGATCATTTATTCCAAAAAAGATCTTGAAAGGTCCAAAAAGATCTCTATAATTCGCCGCCGTTGTCACGAGATACTCGCTGAGTTAAGTCGAACAACGGCGGTTGAGTCAGCCGGGCAAAAAGTCCAGAAAAAGAGGTTGACGAAATCATCGGGAAGTGTAGAATACGCCTCCCTGCTTCGGAAGAAGCAACGCTCTTTAACAATACTATCAAGCCAAGCAAACTGTGTGGGCACTTGCAGAAGTTACGCAAAACAGAAATATGTATTGCAACTTTTGAATGAGTGTTCAGCTACATTAAGTAGCAAAACGCGTAATTCATTGAGTTGATTGAACTGCTTTTAATTGAAGAGTTTGATCATGGCTCAGATTGAACGCTGGCGGCAGGCCTAACACATGCAAGTCGAGCGGTAACAGAGAGAAGCTTGCTTCTCTGCTGACGAGCGGCGGACGGGTGAGTAATACTTGGGAATTTGCCTTTAGGCGGGGGACAACCACTGGAAACGGTGGCTAATACCGCATAATGTCTACGGACCAAAGTGGGGGACCTTCGGGCCTCACACCTAAAGATGAGCCCAAGCGGGATTAGCTAGTTGGTGAGGTAAAGGCTCACCAAGGCGACGATCCCTAGCTGTTCTGAGAGGATGATCAGCCACACTGGGACTGAGACACGGCCCAGACTCCTACGGGAGGCAGCAGTGGGGAATATTGCACAATGGGCGCAAGCCTGATGCAGCCATGCCGCGTGTGTGAAGAAGGCCTTCGGGTTGTAAAGCACTTTCAGTGGTGAGGAAAGGGTAATCGTTAATAGCGATTACAGTTGACGTTAGCCACAGAAGAAGCACCGGCTAACTCCGTGCCAGCAGCCGCGGTAATACGGAGGGTGCAAGCGTTAATCGGAATTACTGGGCGTAAAGCGTACGTAGGCGGTGTGTTAAGCTAGATGTGAAAGCCCCGGGCTCAACCTGGGAATTGCATTTAGAACTGGCACGCTAGAGTCCTGAAGAGGGTGGTAGAATTTCCAGTGTAGCGGTGAAATGCGTAGATATTGGAAGGAATACCGGTGGCGAAGGCGGCCACCTGGTCAGAGACTGACGCTGAGGTACGAAAGCGTGGGGAGCAAACAGGATTAGATACCCTGGTAGTCCACGCCGTAAACGATGTCAACTAGTTGTTCGTGTCATTAAGACGTGAGTAACGCAGCTAACGCACTAAGTTGACCGCCTGGGGAGTACGGCCGCAAGGTTAAAACTCAAATGAATTGACGGGGGCCCGCACAAGCGGTGGAGCATGTGGTTTAATTCGATGCAACGCGAAGAACCTTACCATCCCTTGACATCCAGTGAATTTTCCAGAGATGGATTAGTGCCTTCGGGAACACTGAGACAGGTGCTGCATGGCTGTCGTCAGCTCGTGTTGTGAGATGTTGGGTTAAGTCCCGCAACGAGCGCAACCCTTATCCTTAGTTGCCAGCGGTTCGGCCGGGAACTCTGGGGAGACTGCCGGTGATAAACCGGAGGAAGGTGGGGACGACGTCAAGTCATCATGGCCCTTACGGGATGGGCTACACACGTGCTACAATGGCGCGTACAAAGGGCAGCGAACCTGCGAGGGTAAGCGAATCTCATAAAGCGCGTCGTAGTCCGGATTGGAGTCTGCAACTCGACTCCATGAAGTCGGAATCGCTAGTAATCGTGGATCAGAATGCCACGGTGAATACGTTCCCGGGCCTTGTACACACCGCCCGTCACACCATGGGAGTGGGCTGCACCAGAAGTGGTTAGTTTAACCTTCGGGAGAACGATCACCACGGTGTGGTTCATGACTGGGGTGAAGTCGTAACAAGGTAGCCGTAGGGGAACCTGCGGCTGGATCACCTCCTTACATTATTGCGAACGGACGTGAGTGCTCACACAGTTTGCAGGCTTGATATTAAAAGAGAAGAAACTGGGTCTGTAGCTCAGCTGGTTAGAGCGCACCCCTGATAAGGGTGAGGTCGGCAGTTCAAGTCTGCCCAGACCCACCATTTTGTCATTCTGGACGGCGTTATTCGGGTACTCGCATAGCAGGCTATGCTTCGCACCCTCTTGCCTTGCCAGAATGCCAAAAGTATTTCAAGTATCAGGTTTTTCCTTGCTTGAAATTCCCTTATCGGGGGTGGTCGAAAGCCCACAACGGGGCCATAGCTCAGCTGGGAGAGCGCCTGCCTTGCACGCAGGAGGTCAGCGGTTCGATCCCGCTTGGCTCCACCACTTCTTCTCTTGTAACCGTTAGCGTTAAGTGTTCTTGGTTAAGAATGTTTACCGGTAACTTTGTGTTACACGCTCTTTAACAACATGGAAAGCTGATTGTAAATAAAGTAAGAAATGCCACTCTACTTGAACAAACCGTAAGGTAGAGGCGTATCGAACTTGTGTACAGCGAGAACAAACAATCTTGGTCATGTATTCCAGACACCTTCGGGTTGTATGGTTAAGTGACTAAGCGTACACGGTGGATGCCTAGGCAGTTGGAGGCGATGAAGGACGTACTAACTTGCGATAAGCCATGACGAGGCAGTAAGAGCCACTTGAGTCATGGATTTCCGAATGGGGCAACCCACTGAGCTTGCTCAGTATCCGGCACTGAATAAAATAGGTGCCAGGAGGCGAACCCGGAGAACTGAAACATCTAAGTACCCGGAGGAAAAGAAATCAACCGAGATTTCCCTAGTAGCGGCGAGCGAACGGGAAGCAGCCCTTAAGCTTTACATGTGCTAACAGAATCTGTTGGGAAGCAGAGCCATAGACGGTGATAGCCCGGTATGTGAAGGTGCATGAAAAGTGAAAACGAGTAGGTCGGGACACGTGTTATCTTGACTGAATATGGGGGGACCATCCTCCAAGGCTAAATACTCCCAACTGACCGATAGTGAACCAGTACCGTGAGGGAAAGGCGAAAAGAACCCCGGCGAGGGGAGTGAAACAGAACCTGAAACCGTGTACGTACAAGCAGTAGGAGCGGACTTGTTCCGTGACTGCGTACCTTTTGTATAATGGGTCAGCGACTTATATTTTGTAGCAAGGTTAACCGTATAGGGTAGCCGTAGGGAAACCGAGTCTTAACTGGGCGTTGAGTTGCAGGGTATAGACCCGAAACCGGGCGATCTAACCATGAGCAGGTTGAAGATTGAGTAACATCAATTGGAGGACCGAACCCACTAATGTTGAAAAATTAGGGGATGACTTGTGGCTAGGAGTGAAAGGCTAATCAAGCCCGGAGATAGCTGGTTCTCCCCGAAATCTATTTAGGTAGAGCCTCGGACGAATACCATTGGGGGTAGAGCACTGTTTGGGCTAGGGGGTCATCCCGACTTACCAACCCCATGCAAACTCCGAATACCAATGAGTACTATCCGGGAGACACACGGCGGGTGCTAACGTCCGTCGTGGAGAGGGAAACAACCCAGACCGCCAGCTAAGGTCCCAAAGTTATGGCTCAGTGGGAAACGATGTGGGAAGGCACAGACAGCTAGGAGGTTGGCTTAGAAGCAGCCACCCTTTAAAGAAAGCGTAATAGCTCACTAGTCGAGTCGGCCTGCGCGGAAGATGTAACGGGGCTAAGCCATACACCGAAGCTGCGGCAGTAGTTTACTACTGGGTAGGGGAGCGTTCTGTAAGCGGATGAAGGTGAATCGAGAGGTTTGCTGGACGTATCAGAAGTGCGAATGCTGACATGAGTAACGATAATGCGGGTGAAAAACCCGCACGCCGGAAGACCAAGGTTTCCTATCCCATGCTAATCAGGGTAGGGTAAGTCGGCCCCTAAGGCGAGGCGGAAACGCGTAGTCGATGGGAAACAGGTTAATATTCCTGTACCGATGTTCATTGCGATGGGGGGACGGAGAAGGCTAGGCAAGCGCGGCGTTGGTTGTCCGCGTGAAAGTGCGTAGGCTGGTGACTTAGGCAAATCCGGGTCGCTAAGGCTGAGACACGAGACGAGCACCTACGGGTGTGAAGTTGCTGGTGCCCTGCTTCCGGGAAAAGCCTCTAAGCTTCAGATGAACATCGACCGTACCCGAAACCGACACAGGTGGTCAGGTAGAGAATACTAAGGCGCTTGAGAGAACTCGGGTGAAGGAACTAGGCAAAATAGTACCGTAACTTCGGGAGAAGGTACGCCGCTGGTGGTGATTGACTTCGCGTCATAAGCTGCTGGCGGTCGCAGTGACCAGGTGGCTGGGACTGTTTATTAAAAACACAGCACTCTGCTAACTCGAAAGAGGACGTATAGGGTGTGACACCTGCCCGGTGCCGGAAGGTTAATTGATGGGGTTAGCTTAGGCGAAGCTCTTGATCGAAGCCCCGGTAAACGGCGGCCGTAACTATAACGGTCCTAAGGTAGCGAAATTCCTTGTCGGGTAAGTTCCGACCTGCACGAATGGTGTAACCATGGCCACGCTGTCTCCACCCGAGACTCAGTGAAATTGAAATCGCAGTGAAGATGCTGTGTACCCGCGGCTAGACGGAAAGACCCCGTGAACCTTTACTACAGCTTGGCACTGAACATTGAACCTACATGTGTAGGATAGGTGGGAGGCTTAGAAGCACTGGCGCTAGTTGGTGTGGAGCCATCCTTGAAATACCACCCTTGTATGTTTGATGTTCTAACATAGGCCCCTTATCGGGGTTGTGGACAGTGCCTGGTGGGTAGTTTGACTGGGGCGGTCTCCTCCCAAAGAGTAACGGAGGAGCACGAAGGTTGGCTAAGTACGGTCGGACATCGTACGGTTAGTGCAATGGCAGAAGCCAGCTTAACTGCGAGACAGACACGTCGAGCAGATACGAAAGTAGGTCATAGTGATCCGGTGGTTCTGAATGGAAGGGCCATCGCTCAACGGATAAAAGGTACTCCGGGGATAACAGGCTGATACCGCCCAAGAGTTCATATCGACGGCGGTGTTTGGCACCTCGATGTCGGCTCATCACATCCTGGGGCTGAAGTCGGTCCCAAGGGTATGGCTGTTCGCCATTTAAAGTGGTACGCGAGCTGGGTTTAGAACGTCGTGAGACAGTTCGGTCCCTATCTGCCGTGGGCGTTTGAGAGTTGAGAGGAGCTGCTCCTAGTACGAGAGGACCGGAGTGGACGAACCTCTGGTGTTCGGGTTGTCACGCCAGTGGCACTGCCCGGTAGCTATGTTCGGAATCGATAACCGCTGAAAGCATCTAAGCGGGAAGCGAGCCTCGAGATAAGCTCTCACTAGCACTTAGAGTGCTCTGAAGGGTCGTTGAAGACTACGACGTTGATAGGCGGGGTGTGGAAGCGTAGTAATGCGTTGAGCTAACCCGTACTAATTGCCCGTGAGACTTAACCATACAACACCGAAGTTGTTTGAGACGTTACGCACAAGCGAGCGACTCTGCTAAGCGGCAAGAGAGTGGCAAATTAGTTAGAATCAGTTTTTTATGTTGTGACAGTTTATGTCTGGCGGCCATAGCGGTGTGGCACCACCTGAATCCATCCCGAACTCAGAAGTGAAACACACCAGCGCCGATGGTAGTGTGGGGTCTCCCCATGTGAGAGTAGGTCACCGCCAGACTTCAAATAAATAACCCCAGCCAAACCGGCTGGGGTTTTTTTATATTTAAATTTCAAGCTACGACCAAAGTCCAATTCCCTCATTTAACAAACCCTCCTACATTTGTTAGCGACCCAATAACAATATTAATTTGAACAACTGGAGGGGACGTTTATGGCATTTGAAAGTGAAGATCATGCCAAAGCGTACTGGAAAGAAAACCTAGGCTTAATGTTAAAGCTATTAGTGGTCTGGTTTATCGTTTCTTATGGCTTTGGAATCATTTTGGTGGATGTACTCAACGAGATAACCTTTTTCGGCTTTAAGCTTGGATTTTGGTTTGCTCAGCAGGGCTCCATTCTTACCTTCATCGTGCTTATCTTTATTTATATGAAAGGCATGGCAAAACTCGATAACAAATACGCCGTTCATGAGGACTAATGCGCTATGGATATTCAAACGCTAACATTTATTATAGTCGGCCTGACCTTCGCGTTATATATCGGTATCGCAATTTGGTCTCGTGCCGGATCGACAAACGATTTCTATGTTGCAAGTGGCGGTGTACACCCCGTTGCTAATGGTATGGCAACAGCGGCTGATTGGATGTCGGCAGCGTCGTTCATTTCAATGGCGGGTATCGTAGCTTTCGCTGGTTATGACGGCTCAGTTTATCTAATGGGTTGGACCGGTGGTTATGTATTGCTGGCGATGTGTCTTGCACCGTACCTACGTAAGTTCGGTAAGTTTACTGTACCGGATTTTATCGGTGACCGTTATTATTCACAAACGGCACGCACTATCGCAGTGCTGTGCGCCATTCTTATCTGCTTTACGTACATTGCAGGTCAGATGCGTGGCGTTGGTGTGGTATTTTCACGCTTCTTAGAAGTCGACATTGCAACCGGTGTTATTATTGGCGCAGTCATCGTATTTTTCTATACGGTTCTGGGCGGAATGAAAGGTATTACCTATACTCAGGTAGCGCAATACGTAGTATTGATGTTCGCTTACGTCGTACCTGCGGTATTCATTTCACTATTAATGACCGATCATTTCTTACCACAGACTGGCTTTGGGGCAACAATTGCACAGGGAGTCCCTGGTGAGGGGAGTTACTTGTTAGAAAGGCTTGATGGGCTTTCACAGGAACTCGGCTTTGCTGCATATACCGAAGGTGTACGTAGTAAAATAGATGTATTCTTTATTACGGCAGCGCTAATGGTTGGTACAGCTGGTTTACCACACGTTATTGTGCGCTTTTTCACTGTACCAAAAGTACGTGATGCACGCCGCTCAGCATTTTGGGCGCTGACGTTTATTTCTGTCGTGTATTTGACCGCACCGGCTATAGCTTCTTTCGCTAAAGTGAACCTGATTAATACGGTTAACGGGCCTGAATTACAAGGTGTTGAATATGAAAATGCACCAAGTTGGGTTAAAAACTGGGAGAAAACAGGCCTAATTACCTGGGAAGATAAGAACGAAGATGGAAAAATGTTCTATTCGGGTGATGAACGCAACGAGATGACAATCGACCGTGACATCATGGTCTTGGCTAACCCTGAAATAGCTGACTTACCAGCTTGGGTTGTTGCGCTTGTTGCTGCTGGTGGTGTAGCCGCCGCGCTATCGACCTCCGCAGGCTTATTATTGGTAATATCGACATCGGTTTCGCATGACTTATTGAAGCGAAATTTGATGCCAAATATCACTGATAAGAAAGAGCTCTTCTATGCGCGGGTTGCGGCTGCAACGGCCATTATTATCTCTGTTTACTTTGGTATTTACCCGCCCGGCTTCGTGGCGCAGGTGGTCGCCTTTGCGTTCGGCTTAGCTGCAGCAAGCTTCTTCCCTGCGATAATTCTGGGTATCTTCCATAAGCGCATGAACCGTCAAGGTGCTGTTGCAGGTATGGTTGTGGGTATTCTATTCACCTTCTGCTACATTGTATTCTTTAAGTTTGTATCGCCAGAACTGAACACGCCTGAATACTGGCTGTTTGGTATCTCGCCAGAAGGCATAGGTACTCTGGGTATGATTATCAACTTTATCGTTGCAACAATCGTACACAAAGCAACAGGTGACGCTCCTGAAGACATTCAGGAATTGGTTGAGTCAATACGGTATCCGAAAGGATCCGGTGAAGCTCAGTCGCATTAATTGCTTTTGAGTAAACAAGCCCAGCCTTCGAGCTGGGCTTTTTTTAATGCAAACAGAGGTTTCATATTATGGAAGCATCTGATTTTTTAAAACAATGTCCGCCCTTCGATGAGCTTCAGAAGGAACATCTGAGTTGGGTGATTTCGCAGTTGCAGTCGGTGTATTTAAACGAAGAGAATTGCAATGATGTCATGAACTCAATGAGGCCAGCGCTATTTATTGTACGTTCAGGCATTTTCGATTTACGCTCTTCAGATGGTGAGCTGATTGAGAGGCTAGAAAGTGGAGACTTGTTTGGTTATCCGTCATTACTTACGGGGAGGGAAATCACCAACAAACTAAAGACGTTAAAAGATGGCATTGTGTACGTGCTGCCTGAACATGCGTTCGATCGTCTTCGAAAAGTGTCAAAGCAGTTTGAACAATACTTTATTAAAGCCCATGGGCAGCGGTTACTAACCGAACGAAAAGCAAATACGACCTCTGAATCCGATTGGAGCCAGCAAACTGTTCGTTCCATCGTCGCTAAAGATCCGATCAGTTTGCATAGTGAAACATCAGTCCAAGACGCTGCTAGACTTATGTCAAATAACGGAATCTCATCAGTTTTAGTTGTTGATGACAACCAGTTAGTCGGGATTTTAACGGATAGGGATTTAAGGAATCGTGTTATTGCAGAGGGATTGCCTTTAGACATAAGAGTTTCAGCGGTGATGACTCAATTGCCCGAATCAGTAAACGAAAATCGCTCGTTAATGGATGCTCTGACGGTAATGACCTCGAGCAATATTCATCATCTTCCTGTTATAAATGACAATAATCAACCAGTTGGAATGATAACAGCCACGGATCTAATACGTCAGCAGCGCAGTGATCCTGTTTTCCTTATTAGTGCAATTCGAAAATCAGAGAGCAAAAAGCAGTTAATAGAAGAAGCTGCGAAGTTACCTGATTACCTGCAAACCTTTGCAAGCCGAGTAAAACAAACCTCGGTATTAGGTCGGTTAATGGCTTCAGTAACAGATGGTATGACGCGTCAACTGATCAAATTGTATGAGCAAGAGCACGGTGCTGCGCCTGCCGCATACAGCTGGCTAGCATTCGGATCTCAGGGAAGGGAAGATCAAACGTTAAGTTCCGATCAGGATAACGGGCTACTGCTGAGCAATGGTCTCTCAAAATCACAAAAGGAGTGGTTTGCCGGTTTGGGGGAATATGTGTGTGAAGGCTTGGGTGATTGTGGTGTTCCCTTATGCCCTGGCAATATTATGGCCTCGAACCCTGAGTGCCGAGGTACTATCGATGAATGGAAGGAAAAGTTTAATGGCTGGATAACGAGCCCGACTCCCAAAGCACTCATGTATTGCCAGATATTCTTCGATAGTCGACCAGTAATGGGTGAAGGTCGTTTTTATCAAACTTATAGAGAAGAAATAGCTAAGTTAGCGAATAACGATATGTTCTTGGGGAACCTGGCTATTTTAGTCAATAAGATACAAGTGCCCTTAGGCCTTTTTAATCGGCTACGGACCTCAGATGCGGACGGTGAAGACACCATTGATATAAAGCGCTATGGAATTGCGTTAATTAACGATATTGCGAGAATTTATTCATTAAAAGAGGGACTGATAGTTCCAGGTACCGTAGCCCGCTTAAAGGCGTTGAAAGAAAGTCGGCTGCTAAACTCAAAAGACAATCAGTCATTGTTGGAAGCGTGGGAGTTTTTGACCCAGCTCAGACTCAATCACCAATTAAAAGTATGGGGAACAAATAAGCCTAAAAATGCGATTGATCCTGATGAGCTGAGCACGCTTTCCAGAAGACAGCTGAAAAGTGCGTTTCGCATTATAAAAGAAGCACAGCAAGGCGTTGGGCTGAAGTTCAGTAGGCAGGGCTACTAATGGGGAGTTGGTTACAACAACTTGCGAACTGGTATGACCGTCGGCAGCAATTGAAACAGCCTTGGCAGCAGCTTCGGTATGTTGCTTTGGACATTGAAAGTACGGGCTTAAGCCCGACGAAGCATGACATACTGTCGATTGCCTGGGTTAGTATACACCCCCCCGCAATACAACTCGGTAATGCACAGTACCACGTTTTTGCTCATGGGCAGGAAATAGACTTAGGGCAGAGCCCAACCATTCATGGGTTAACGAAAGACGATTTCGTGCATAGCTCAGACCCAAAACAAACCTTTGCAATGCTGAGTCGCGCGCTCAATGATGCAGTAATGGTTTGCCACCACAAGGGAATGGACTGGGGGTTTTTGAAGCAAGTCGAAAAAGCGTATGACATTCCTATGAAGCCGCTTGCTGTATTTGACACCTTAGCGTTTGAGAAGAAGCGGCTTGAGAAGGCGAAAGGGGCTGTGCGAAAAGACTCTCTTACGTTATCAGCATGCCGTAAGCGATACGGGTTACCTGATTATAGTTCACATCATGCACTCACCGATGCAATTGCCTGTGGTGAGTTGTTTTTGGCGCAAGCATACTCTGTTAATGAAAATGAATTAACTGCAAAACATCTGTTACTGAAAAAGTAACTAATGTTAAATTTATTAATATATCAGGTGGCATAATAATCGTTCTGTTTGTTTAATAATCGAACAGGCTGACCTCTTAAAGAAAACCCATGTAAAACCCTTGAAAAGATTGCCCCTGAGAGTTAAAAGGTTAATCCCCTGTTATGGGGACAGGTTGCTTTTCGCCAATCAAGCAACGTTAAAACAATAAATGTTCCAGGGAGTAATCTCATGAATAATAAACTGTTCCGTCGCAGCATGACTGCGCTTGCGGTTGCGTCTACGTTATCCTTTCCTGCGGTAGCGCAAGACAACGCATCTGAAAATAATATCGAAAAAATCGAAGTAACAGGTTCACGCCTAAGCCGCACCAATATGGAAACGCCAGTGCCGGTAACGGTTATCGGACGTGATGACATTGTTCAAACAGGTGCTATCAACGTTGCACAGGTTTTGAATATGTCTCCAGTAGCTATAGCTGGCTCAGATCAGTCTAACTCAGCATTTAGCACAACGACTGTTGGCTTAAATACAACAGAATTACGTAATATGGGTGCGGCGCGTACCCTTGTTTTGGTTAACGGTCAGCGTTTTGTTTCAGGTGTTGATCCTTCAACAGGTTACGCAGTTGACTTGAATGCAATTCCAACAGCAATGATCGAGCGTATTGAAATCTTGAAAAGCGCATCATCTGCTGTTTACGGTTCTGATGCTGTTGCCGGTGTTGTTAATATTATTACCCGTAAAGATTTCGAAGGTGTTGAAGTTAACGCTCAAGCGGGTATTTCAGGCGAGCACGATCGTCAAACCCAGAACATCAATTTCACTACAGGTAAGAACTGGGACGGTGGTAACGCTTGGTTCTCATTCGGTATTGACAACGACGAAGGTTTGAAATCTACGGATCGTGAATTCTCAGCGGTAGACCGCGCAATCCTTTTGGATGAAAACGGTAACGAGTATGTCGGCGAAGTACTGTCTTCGTATCCTCCTCAAGGCCGGATTACAACAGAAAATAATAGTTACAACGGTGACGGAACTGAGTATTCAGGTGGCTTTAACCGCGCAAGCGCTCGTCAGTTAGTAACTCCACTAGAGCGCCGCTATGTGGCTGCTGAAATTCGCCAGAGCCTGGCAAGTGACTTGAGTGTATTTGGTTCAGTTCACTGGAACTCTGCAGAGACTCAAGGCTCTACAATTGAACCGACGCCATTCAACATAGGTGAAGATCTTTGGATGAACCATCGTGTTGAACAGCCTATTGATGGAATGAGCGTATACTCTCCGCTAGTACCTGAGCTATTGCGTCAGAATTTATTGGCTGAAGGTATTGATAACCTAAATGAAACCACCTTTGTGCGCCGTATGAGCGAGTTCGGAACGCGTTCTACAGACGTTACCCGTGACACTCTGCGTATTGCTTCTGGTTTCACTTACGACATTAACTACAACTGGACTTGGGATACCTACATGACGTGGGGCCGCACAAACCAAGAGCAGTTAAACGGTGGCCAAATCAATACTGACCGTGCACGTTTGGCTCTGGATGTTGTGGAAGATGCAAATGGCAACTTAGTTTGTGCAGACCCTATTGCTCGTATGCAAGGTTGTGCACCTCTGAACTTGTTTGGAGAGAACAGTGTTTCTAAAGCTGCGGTTGATTACATTTCAACTCCAGCAAAAGCAACAGGCACCGCAGAACAGTTTGTAGTGCAGAGTGTTGTTTCAGGTGACTTACCAATTGAATTAGCTGGCGGCTTCGTAGGTTTAGCGGGGGGTCTTGAGTACCGTGAAGAAAAAGGCACTTATAGCCCAGGCGACTTAGCTCAAACAGGCGCTTCTAGTACAAACCGTTCAGAACCAACGAATGGCCGTTTTGACACTAAAGACATTTTCTTTGAAACTCGTCTTCCAGTATTAATGGATCTGTCTGTAGATTTGGCTGCGCGCTACTCTGATCACTCAGCAGCCGGTTCTGCGACAACCTGGAACCTTGGTACTGAATATGAGCCAATCGATGGTGTTAAATTGCGTGCATCAGCGGCAACTGCTATCCGTACGCCAAACATTTCGGATTTATATTCTGGAGCGGGTGAAACATTCGCGGGTGTTACAGATCCGTGTGTTGACGTAACTGCAACGACAACCGGCAATATCGCCGAAAACTGTCGCTCAATTGCTTCAGTAAATAGCCGTATACAAGCAGATGGCTCGTTTACTTTGACTCAAGCAGAAGCTCAGGGTACCGGCGGTATGATAGGTGGTAACCCGAATGTCCAGGAAGAAACGGCTGATACTTACAGTGTTGGTGCTATTTGGCAAATCACTGACGACCTCTCTGCAACTGTTGACTACTATGACATTAAAGTAGAAGACGCAATTGCCATTACTGGTCGCTCAACTGTCCTACAGCGTTGCTACTCAGTGAGCCCGGATAACTTTGATCCAAGCTGTAACGATCAAGTTTTCCGCAGCTCTGACGGTGTTCTTGTCGATGTAGATAGCAGCTCATCAAACGAGAATATCATCAGCACCTCGGGTGTTGACCTTGAGTTGAATTACCGCACTCAAATAGCTGACGGTCAGTTCGCTGCAGATTTAATCTGGAACTATATTGACGAGTACTCAATAGAGTCAATTTACGATGGAAGCGTTGAAACTTATGAAGGTTCAATCACAACGCCAAACCACCGCGCAAACTTGAACTTGAGCTATGCACTTAATGACTTAACATTCTCTTGGAGAATGCGTTATTGGGACAGTGCTAAAGACTCGACAAATGGTTACAACTACAACTTTACGAACTTTGCACCACTAGAAGAGTTCAACAACGTAGGTTCAGTGACTTACCACGACATCTCGGCTGGTTATGTCATGAACGACAACTACGAGTTTACTTTTGGCGTGCGTAATGCGTTCGATAAGAAACCACCTATGTTACCACAAGGTACAGTAAGCGGTGGAACCGGTATCAATACTGCTTCTGAAGCTTACGATGTAACCGGTCGTTATTACTTTGCAGGCGTAACCATGCGCTTCTAAAAAGCACTTTTTTAAAAGTGATTTGTATATTAGCCCGGCTCTTTGAGTCGGGCTTTTTTGTGGTAGCATGAAAATACTGTCGTAGTAGTACTGGAGTGAGCAATAATGAAAACAACAAAAAATCCATGGACTGAGTATTGGCAACGTGGTGCGAAAGCAAGCTTCCTAGATGAAAAGTCGCGCCTACAAGCTTACCAAATGCGTAAGTTTTGGTTTGAACGTTTCGACGAAGTCGATATAAAACAACCGATAGTTGATATTGGTACTGGTAATGGCGCGGTTGTGCAATGGCTCACTGAATACTCAGAAGAGAAAGGCAAAAATTTAGATATTCAGGGCATTGATTCAGCTGATATAAACCCGCCAAATAAAGAGCTTAAGCTTTCTGGTAACACGCCCTATGAAACTTTCAAACTGCCCTCCAATAAAAAGGTTGGTATGTTCGTGTCGCATTATGGACTTGAATACGGCGACATGGAAGAAGGCTTAAAGAACTTGCGTGCCCAGTTGAAGCGAGGTGGCTCCCTAATAGCCTTAATGCACTCTGAGTCATCGGTTATCTATAAAAAAAGTCAGGCTATATATGATTTAACGCCATCGGTGATTAAGCATTTGAAGAAGTCTGTAGCGCCACTGCAAGATGCGTTACTTAAACAAGGTCCGAATAATTTGCCACGCTCAGCATTGCAGGCACAACAGGCACTGAATCAATTTGCACGGAAGCATGAGCATAACCCGGCTTTTCATGCGATGAACTTTGTGCAGGCAACAAAACATATCTTACAAGCCGCAGCAAAAGGTAGCGAGGTTGACTCACGTCAGGTTTATGCAGGATACTTGAATTCTATAAATGCGCATAAGGCACGAACTCAAACATTATTGAAGGCGGTTGAGCAGCTTAGCTCTCCGGAAAATATAGAAAAGCAGTTTGAAAATGCAGGCTTTAAAAATGTCCTTGCCCAAGAGGTAGAGTTTCCTGAGAGTGGCATTTTTGGTTATTGTATTCAGGCGTCAAAATAAATATACGACTCTTACTTGCAAAGCCGCAGTAGGCGGCTTTTTAGCAGCCTTAAAGTACTACCAACAATTTTTACACGAAAAGTTTACAACTCCTTAACTTCCTGTTAGATTCTAAACAGCTTCTATAAAAGAAGCGAAATAATAAAAACGTTCCAGGGAGTTTTTACTCATGAAAAACTTAACATTTCGTAAAAGCCTAACGGCAGCTGCGGTAGCTGCGTCATTAGGTTTTCCTGCATTTGCAATCGCTCAAGATGCGCAAGATGTTGAAGCAGAAAACAATATTGAAAAAATCCAGGTGACTGGTTCTCGTATTAAGCAAACTGATATTGAAGGTGCAAACCCTGTATCGGTTTTCACAGGTGAAGATCTTGCCAAAGTTGGTATTACCGACGTTGGTGACTTCATCCAAAGAATGCCTGCTATGTCAGGCTCACCAATCGGTACAACGACCAACAATGGTGGTAACGGTTCAGTTCAAATTAACCTTCGTGGTTTAGGCGCTGCGCGTACACTAGTACTAGTTAATGGTCGCCGGACTGTAGATGGGGGGGACTTCCAAACTATTCCTTCATCTATGATTGAGCGTATTGAAGTACTTAAAGATGGTGCTTCCGCGGTTTACGGTGCTGACGCTGTTGCTGGTGTTGTAAACGTAATTACCAAGAAAAGCGTTCAGGGCGTAGATGTTAATTTTCAATACAGAACATCAACTGAAGCGAACAAAGACCATGAGCGTACTTTCAGCGTAGTGGCTGGACGTGAGTTTGCTGATGGAAACATTGTGTTTGGTGTTGATATCACTGAGCAAACGCCAGTTCGTCAAGGCGACGCAGACAATGTAGACTTTTTCCAGCTTCCTTATGCTGGTTTCGACGGTGAGAGTATTACTGCCAATGGTCCGACAGCCGAAGGTCCAAATGCTAACGCTATTTTATTAGGCTCAGGCTCTGTACCTTGTGGTCATTTCTATGTCGGCGGTCAAGAGTATATCTTGGAAGCATGTCAAGATGGCTCAGGTGGCTTTGAAGCATGGGATGGTGAAGGCTTTGTAGCTGAAGAAAGTGACTTTCGCGAATGGGTTGGCTCGGGTGCTAATAACGACACCTACAACTATGCGCCTGTTAACTTCATCCAGACTCCGTATAACAAAATCAATGTGTTTTCTAACGCAGATTTTAAAATCTCTGATGATGTTCAGGCTTATACTGAATTAAGAGTGAATAAGCGAGAGTCTTTACAACGCCTTGCGGCAACGCCATTTGATACGTTATTCGATCCAGGGTTCTCTGACGACTTAGCTCTATCTCCAGATAGTTACTACAATCCATTCAGCGAGCCAGTAACACGTTTACGCCGTCGTGTATTAGAAGGGAACCGTGAGTTCCAACAAGACGTATTGCAGGCGCAAGGTGTTTTCGGTATCCGTGGTTACCTGACAGATACTTGGGACTTCGATATCAACTACAATTACGGCTATCGTGAACGTACGGATATCGACCGTGGTCAACTTTATGGACCAAACCTATCTAAAGCCTTAGGTCCGTCATTCGAGAACGCTAACGGAGATATTGTTTGTGGTACGCCGGGTAACGTGATTGAAGGTTGTGTTCCAATGAACATTACTGGCGGTAACGGGTCACTTACAGACGAAATGCTTGGTTACGTATCAGTAGACTTAACTGACCACTATCGTTCTCAATTAGACACCTTTACAGCATCTACTAGCGGTGACTTATTTGAATTACCAGCAGGTTTCGTTGGTGCAGCATTTGGTTATGAATACCGCCGCGAGTGGACAGCATACTCCCCTGATTCAGGTAAAGCGTTGGATGAAGTTTCTGGTAACACTGGTGGCGGTGTAGAAGGTTCATTCACAGTTAACTCACTGTTTGGTGAGGTATCGTTACCAATTCTTTCAGGAGCTCCTGCAGCTGAAACTTTGGAAGCTAATTTAGGTCTTCGTTATGACGACTTTAGCACATTCGGCAGTGAGTCAACTTATCAAGCTGGCATTCGCTGGCAGCCATATCAAGGCCTGTTAATTCGTGGTACTTATGGCGAGGTGTTCCGTGCTCCAACAATCGGAAACTTGTTTAGTCCGCAGGCTGACTCGTTCCCATCTGCATCTGATCCATGTCGAGCAGATAACTGGAGCAACCTGACTGCATCACAACAATCAGTTTGTGTAGCCGAAGGTGTTCCTCAGGGTGGTAACTCAAGCACTGACTCACAAGTTCGTTCTCGTGTAGGTGGTAACCCAGACCTTCAGCCTGAAGAAGGTGATACTACAACAATCGGTGTTGCTTGGTCTCCTGATTTCTTGGAAGGCTTCAACGTAACTGTCGACTGGTATGAAATCAACATCGAAAACGTTATCGATACGGTTCTTACACAGAACACTATGAATGCGTGTATTAATGGCGTTCAATCTCTGTGTGATAATATCACTCGTGGCGACGACGGCATTATTGAGCAAGTGGTCACTTTACCTTCTAACTTAACTTCTCGTGTTGCTGAAGGTATCGATACTGAGTTCTCTTATAACTTCAATACTGAAGTTGGTGAATTCCGTACATTCCTAGGCTGGACTCACGTCTTGAAACGTGAAAACACAGTTGTAAATGACGAAGGTAACCTTGAGGCTGTTGACTTTACTGGTACTTACTCTCAGTTCGTAACTGGCGAAACTTATCCAGAAAATAAAGTTAACTTTACAACAGATTGGTTCTGGAATGACTTAACTGTATCTTATGCAGCTGAGTACATTTCAGGTATCGATTATGAACTGTTGTACTTCCCAGGAACTGTTTCAGTAGATGCTCAAGTTTATCATGACTTGTCAGTAGCTTATGAAACTCCTTGGGGGCCGCGCGTATCAGTAGGTGTAACTAACCTTACTGATGAGAACCCTCCATATATTGACCAAGCACTTGGCGGTGGTACTGATCCATCTACATACCGAGTTCTTGGACGTGGAGCATTCTTCCGTGTAAGCCACAAGTTCTAAAAGTGAACCGTGTATAGAAACAAAAAGCCTGGCTTAAGCCAGGCTTTTTTGTGCGCGAAAGGACAAGTGCGTAGCGCCTTCACCGTTTCTGTATAGGGGGATAGAATGACTTGAAGGTGAGATGTAGTCCCACGCTTTAGCTGCGGTTACTCGTCGAATTAGTCAGTTGCTTGCGTGAAATATTTCGGAGGGGCCGGCTATAGCTGTATGGAGCGCCACTGATTTGATAGGCACCTTATAGCCATAGATGGAGTGGGCCGAGAATCATAGACAATTTCTGGCTATTATTTGAGCATAGGAGGGAAGTTTATGAACAGCCAACGATACAGTCCAGAATTTAAGGGTGAAGCTGTCCGCCAAATTATTGGTAAAGGTTATTCTGTTGCTGCCGTCTTCAAGACGGTTTGATGTTTCCGTTCAACGTTTTCGAGAATCTTTAATTCAAGCTACTCGCGATGAGCTGTTTGATTAAATCGTTCGATGTAGGCATTGTGAGCTAGCTTAACGGGCTCGATATAAAGCAAACTTATTTTAGGCTTCTTTGTCCAACTTGTTAACTTCGTCGAAAAATATTCTGAATCGTTGTCACACCGAAGTGCTGTGGGTTTGCTGCCCTATCTGATGAACAGCCCTAACGTGCGAATGAATCTTATACCAAGAGGTGATAAATTACTTCAATGGTTAAGCCTTAGCGCTTGTAACTTTCGTTCTACCAATAAAAAGCCCCCCAGTAATTGGAAGATCCAATTACTGGGGGGCACTTTAATATGCCTTCAACTGGCTTGTTTTTTAACTAGCAGTTTACAGTGAAAGTTCACTTATATACTGAAGGCTATTTCAGGCTTTTATCAAAAAACTCAACCATAGCTTCCATTAAATCCAAGCGATTTTCCGGATCTGCAAAACCATGTCCTTCAGTTTCTTTCCACATCCACTTCAGTGGTTTGTTATGTTTTTTAAACTGCTCGCGAATATTAAGCGCATTATCATAATGGGCTTGCTCATCACGGCCACCGTGCACGATAAATACGTCAGCCTTTATCTTATCAACATGGTAGTGAGGTGATATCGCCTTTAGCTTTTCTTCGCTCTCGCCCAATGCTTCGTTTAGGTAGTCGAGCCCCCAATCAAGTCTTTCCGCGACATTACCGGTGTCCTTCATAAGTAGCAGGTCGTAAACTCCAACATAGCCAACGGCGCATTGATAAAGGTCAGGCTCTTTTACTACCCCCATAAGTGACGCGTAACCACCGTAACTACCGCCAAATATGCAAATTCGATCAGCGTCAGCAATGCCTTGGTTAATAGCCCATCTTGTTCCATCGGTTAGATCATCTTGCATTTCTTGACCCCATTTCCCGAAGCCCATTTGCTCAAATTCTTTACCGTAGCCCCCAGAGCCCCGGTAGTTAATTTGAAGTAGGGCATAACCTCGGCTTGCGATAGCTTGGGCATAAGGGTCAAAGGTCCAATAATCTCTGGGTCCGTGTGGTCCCCCGTGCACGTAAACAACCAGTGGTAAGTCTTTTGCTTCTTTACCTGAAGGAATTGTAAGATATCCATGAATTTTAAGGCCGTCTCTAGCTTCAAATTCGATAGATTCAACGCTTGCCATTTTACTTGGGTCTATTTCTGGTCGAACTTTAGCTAGAAACTTTAATTCATTCGTTTCTCTATTAAATTCATAGAATGTGCCTGGATTTTTATCTGATGAAGCTTTAATTACTGCTATACCAGCGTCTTTCGTTTGACTAGTTATAGATGGGTATTCGCCGTTAAAAGCGGCTGATAGTTGTTGGAACTCTATAGCTGCCTTTCCGGTTGCATCGATATACTCTCTGCGACGCTTGCCATCATCGTAGGTGACGGCTACAAGACGCTCTGTACCCCAACCTGGCATTTTTTCGTAAACTGGTGAAACATCGACAGTGGGGTTTTCGTAAACTAAAGTTTTTTTCTTCGTCGTTAAATCATACTCGTATAAAGATAGTGTTGATGTCTCCTCGTCAGATAATAAGTAAAGAGTGTTATTATCCTCTGCGATACTTATTGGTCTAATACTTCCTTTGTAAGACTTTCCTTTAAAAGGCGGAAAGCTATCTAGCATTGTCCAGTCATCATCTTCTTTTAGCCAAACACGAGTTTCGCCTGTATCTTCGTCTTGCTCTAAAGCAACTCTTGGCTCATCGTTGTTATCCAGAATAATGTTCGAATATTTAAAAGGACTTTTGGCGATAGTTTGCATTCGACCAGTGTAAACATTCAGTTTATATATGTTCTGAAACTGCTTCTTTTCATGATTAGAGCGAATTAATATATGATCTTTGTCTTCCCGGAGCATGCTTGCAATGGATAGGTTCGCGTATTCTTTAAAGATCATCTCAACTTTGCCACCTATATCGGCTGCGTAAAGCCTAGGGTCTAGAAAAGACTGCGCATATTGCCCTGACTTCTGGGTAGTGCGCATAAGGAGACGGTCATTATTCGCCCACCAAAATTGAGCTATCTTATCTTCCTCTCCGAAGTAGTATTGGTGAACTAACTCAAAGGTATCTGACTTTAAAATAGCTAAACGAACTTGGTCCTCAATCGGGAACGTGGCTGCATAAAAATCTCCATTGGGCGAAACTTTCATTTGACTGAAACTGGGGTTAGCTGCGAATGCGGACAAAGGAACTTGACTTTGGTCTGCAAAAGTTAGCGGACTCAATAAAGAAAACGCTATAAGCGTTATACAAATTTTTATTGGCTTTATCATTGTTAACCTACTTTATAATTGTGTTAAAAGCTGAATTTCTAAATAACTGATTTTATTGGGTATTTTTGTAGCCGAAAAAGGTAATGACTATTTTAATCATAAATGTTGTTAAAATAAATGTTACATGTTAAATTTTTTAACCCTTTTGAGTGGTTATACAACTATTTGCATTTAAAAATTAACCAAGTTCTTCAGAAGGGATAAAAATAATAATTTTTTCAGGGAGCTTTCATGGAAAAGTCAAAAGTTTATAAAGCGATGATGCTAGCGATGCTGACGTCAGCAGCGGTTGTGAGTAATCACGCATATGCCTTCCAGCAGGAAGAGCAACAGCAACAAGAGCAGCAAGAACAAGAAGCTGCAGAGGAAGAAGTTGAACGTATAGCGGTGACTGGTTCGCGAATTAAACGAACTGATGTTGAGGGCGCAGCACCAGTAGTAGTTATTGGTGCTGAAGATATAAAAAATCGAGGTTTTACTACAGCATTCGATGCCTTAAAAAACTTAAGTCAAAACACTGGCACCATTCAAGGTGATGAGTTTGGCTCTCAAGGTGGCTTTACACCTAATGCTCAAACTATTAGCTTACGAGGCCTAGCGCCTGGCCAAGCGCTGATTCTTTTAAATGGTCGTCGTTTGTCGGAAAACCCAACCCCTTACAACGGCCAGAGTAACTTCGTTAACTTGTCGTCAATTCCTGTTGCTGCTATTGAGCGTATAGAGGTTTTAACCAATGGGGCGTCTGCAATCTATGGGTCTGATGCGGTTGCCGGTGTTATTAATATCATTTTGAAAAATGATGTAGATGATACAACGGTCTCTGTTCTTGGTGGTACTACAAAAGATGGTGGTGGTGACGAGTATCGAGTTCAGATAACTTCTGGTGTGACAGAGAAAAATTACTCTTTTACGTACGGCCTTGAGTATCAAAAAATTGATCCCATTTACGCGACAGATAGAGAATGGCTAGATTCTTACGATGATGGTCCTGAAGGCGAAGATGCTGTTTTGGCTAGAGGGATCCTAAAACTTGATGCCTTCTCCTCTGCGTATATAGATCCAGGTGAAGGCACCTGTGAAGCTTCAGGAAGTGGTTATGAGCGCACGTTCCGACCTGGTTCAGGGTACTACTGTGGTACAGACACTACAGGTGACTATTCTATCCAAAATGGCCGAACAAAAATTTCTGGCTTTGTTAGCGGGGCTTATGAACTGAACCGGGATGTAGAGTTATTTGTGGACGCATTAATTGCGGACCAAGAGGCTGAAAATAGAGGTTTTAGGCATTTCGTATCAGATTATGTAGTGACTCCTAACGCGGACAATACCGGCAACTTGGCTTCTTTAGGGGCACCTAGTTTAGATTACCAGCTTTACCAACGTTTATTCTCGTTTGATGAGTTAGGTCCTAAGTCATCTCGTTTTGATGAAAAGAATATGAACGTTACTGCTGGTGCTAGAGGAACGCTTCCCAACCTTTATGAGTGGGAAGTATCATATAGTCACAGTACTGCAGATTTTACGAGTAAACGTTCTTGGTTAAAAAATGAGAAAGTGAACGAATACTTCTTAGGTACTGGGTCTTTAGCATTTGGCTTGCCGTCTGGTTTAGGTTCAATTGGCTTATATGATCCAATTACTGATGAAATAGCAAATGACTTGTTAGGTACTCAAGTGATTAATGCTGATTCATACTCTAGAACTTTGTTCAGTTCTATTTCTGGCGATTTATTTGAAATGCCGGCAGGAATGGTACAGTTCGCAGCTGTTGCTGAATATAACAAACAAGGCTATGACTTACTTCAAGATGAGCGTACGTTAAGTACATCTGACGTTAGCTGGTATGGCTTGACTGGTACTGAAGGTGGTGGTGATCGTGATCGCTGGGCTCTTGGTATAGAAACTTCTATTCCTTTAGCTGAGACTCTTACTGGTACCTTGGCTGCTCGCTATGACCGCTACGATGATGATACGACTGATGTCGGTGGGCGAATTTCTCCGATGGCTGGTTTAGAATACCGACCATTTGAGGAGCTACTCGTTCGAGCTACGTATGGTAAGAGTTTCCGTGCGCCAGATATGCACTATGTATTTGCAGATTCTAGTGGATTCTTTACTAACGTTCGTGATTACACAACCTGCCGCAATGACTTCGTTGCTGGCGGTGGCAACGCAGATGATTTCATCCCAAGCCCTGCTAATTGTGACACGACAAATATTAATGGTTTACGAGCGGGCTCAACCTCTCTTGAAGAAGAGGAAGGAACCAATATCGGTTTAGGTTTGGTTTACGAAGTCATCGATGGCTTGAATTTCTCTCTTGATTACTATGAAATTGAACTTGAAAACATTGTAACCGATGAGAGTATCACTGGATTGATCGCTGACGAGTATGATTGTAACTTTGGTCTGGACGGTCGAGATTCTGACAGTGCATTCTGCCAAAATGTTTACAGTAAAATTAACCGTGCAGCTCCTGGCGAACCTAATGCTGGTGAAATTAACTCTGTAAACATCACACCAACAAACGCATCTAAACAGAAAATCTCTGGTATTGATGCTACGTTGAATTACCGTACGTCGACTGAGTTCGGTGATTTCACAGGTCGAGTGGAATATACAAATACTTTAGAATATAAGTATCAGTCTGTTCCAGAAGACGATTATATCGATTATCGCAACTTAGCTAGCTTTGGAGATCCTAGAACAAACTTGACAGCTGTTGTTGGGTATGGTTATCAGGATTTTTCAATCTACTTAACAGCGTTGAGAACAGGCTCTGTACCTCGCAATATTCAACCGGCCGAATTCTCAGATCCAGATAGCGAACAGTACGAAAACGTTGCTCGCCTTCATCCTTGGGTTCGCTTTAACTTATCAGCGCAATACCAGATCACAGATGATACTCAAATCACATTTTCTGGCGTAAACATTACTGATAAGCGCCCTCCATATGATGAAACGGAAACTTCTTGGCCGTTCTATAATGTGTTCGCATATCCGGGAGCATCGCGTGGAGCTAGCTACTCATTAGAGCTTACTCACCGCTTTTAATTAAATGGACTTACCCTGGAACTTAAGTTCATTTAAATAAGCGATTCAAAGCCCTCCTTATAGGAGGGCTTTTTATTTACCCTAAACCTTCCCAAACACCTGCCGATACAAAAGCATCGACGTTTTAAATCCAGGTGCGTTTATGTTTCTTCGCTCTATTCTTTTGGCAGTAATGACCGTGCTTTTCAGTAGCTCTGTAATAGCGCACGTTATTAATCCTCACGAGAAAATTAGCGACGACTTGGCTGCTCAGCTCGCCAATCAGTTACAACAGGCTAATCAGCATTACGGTTATTCAAATATAGGGGTGACGCGTTGGGTGTTGGCTGAAACGTTAGAGCTTCCATCACAAGGCGATTCTATGCACAAGCTCAGTCATCAACTCAGTGAAAGTCTCTACGCACATCTCAAAGAACGTAACCTAGACGTGGTCGAGTTTAGAGCACAGGACTATGTGACACTGACAGCTGAGGGGTCAACCAACATGACGCGCAATGTCGACGAGCTGGAAGCTCAGCCAAAGCTTGACTGGGTATTAGTTGGCACTCTGTCACGTAAGGATGATGGTGCGGTTGTGAACTTGCGTATTATTGATCGTCGTAGTCAGGAAGTACTGGCCGCGGCCAATCGATACGTGCCGAAACACTTGTATTGGCCGAATAAGCAAACAGAAATGGTTGATGGTCGACTACAGCGCCATTAAAACGCAGGGGTAGGGGAGTTATTATGAATGCACTAACTAGAATAGTTGTATCGGCTGCTGTGTTAAGTCTAATGTCAGCCTGTACCGTATTACCTGCAAAGCAGCAGGTAGCAAAAGAGAAACCGCGGGAAGTCTATTCACAGCCTTACAGTGCAAAATACAGCGCTCAGCTGGCAGAACAATTGGTTAATAACGCAAGTATTCGCCTGAGTGGTGTTAAAGTGGGCATTACCAACCTTGTCGGTGTAACGGGTCAGTACAATGAGAGCTCTGCTCTCAGTCAGGTGTTGTCTGAGCAGTTAGTCCAGGAGTTACACCGCCGAGAGCTGAGTGTATTAGACTTTAAAACAACGGACTTTATTCGTGTAACACCGAACGGTGATTTTGCGTTAACGCGCGACTACATGGAGCTTGATGAAATAATGCCAATAACCCACGTTATGGTAGGAACTCTCTCGCATTATCGTGATGGTATCATGGCAAACGCTCGTCTGGTCGATATCAACACCAAAGATGTCGCTAGCGTGGCTCAGGTATTTATACCGGCTCACGTGGTTCAGCAATTAAGTGAAGACCATGGCAAGCCGGTGATTAGAAAGGCGCCTTAACGCTTAAGGCGCTATTTCAATTGAGCTTCTAGCTCACTCATAAACTCCCGGATACGTTCGGCGTTTTTACCGACGTCACTACGACCAACGCGAGACTTACTGCGAATATCCAGTTCACTGCCGTCTGCAGTGGGTCGTACGCGTATCACTACGTCGTCTTTAAAGCCAAACCAAGTGGTTGTAGCGGTAGCTTCTATTCGACCGTCTACCTCTGAGCTTTCAACCATCTCCCAACCCATGCTTTTAGAGGCTTCCAAGGCGGCTTCGAACAACTCTGCAGGTGACACCAAGGCTTCATAAGTCGTTAATTCTGGATAAGCTTTCAGTTGCTGTTTTGCCGTCTCTTCGCCGGCATACTCTACCGGGTTAGGCGCATCCTCACGTAATGGAGCAATAGCAACAAACTCAGGCGGGTTTTGTGTGTCAGTAGTAATGTCGTGAATAGCTGGCACATTTTGAGCCTTCAAATATTGGCTAAACGGCATGTAAACTGAAATACCCCCGGCAACAATGGCTAAACCGCTCAATCCCGCCACCAGACCTTGAGGGCGGCGAATCAAATACCAAATAATATTCAGAACGAATGCAGCGGCACCGATATAAAGCGCCCAACGCAGCATTAAGAATGCGGTGCCTAAGTCGGCAGTGCCACTTTTATACAAAGGCCCAGATACTGCCAACAGAATCACCGACAAAAAGCCGAGAAAAATAAATAAGCCATGCAACGCTTTCATAACGTAATCCTCTTAGTAATGTTGTCTGCTATTACGTCACTAACGACTGTTCGGGTCAATGTTATATTAACGATTTTCAAGGCTATTCAATTGCCAGTTGTAGTCCAGGTAGCGAATATTGAATTGAGTCGTCAATAATTTCCGTTCAGCTTCACTTTCAGCCAAAGCGTTTTTGTATTTGCGCAGGTACTCCCTAAAGTTATCAAAGTCTTCGTTGTACCAGTCAAAAATCTTAGACAGATACACACCTTTATCGTCTATGCCATTTTTATCATGGTCACTGAAAAAGGCGACCATTTGATCTTCAAGCTGTTTCTCAAGTGAGTCTGCGATAAAAGCCTCAGCTCGTAACTTAGGGCAGCTCACCGCGGCGCAAATGAGTGCAGCATGAATACGTGGCTCATCGAAGTCGATTCGAATTTTCTCGTGCTCTATCCAGTCCAGCGTTCGCGACTTACCTAATAGTGAGAAGAAATCATGCTCCCAGGGAGAGCTAAACAAACTACCTAAGTCGCGAATCGATTTAGCATCGCCTGATTCGAATTGGTCATAATTATTGATAATTAACTGTAAAGTGAAGCCATTATAGGCATTGATTAAAAATGCGAGCTGCTGACTATGACTCCAGTTTTCATATTGGCTTTTTTCAACTTGAGACAACGATGACAAGTAATCGTCTAGCGGCTTTCTGTTGCTGGCAAGCGTTTTATAGTTCACTGCGGACTTTAGATCGTTGTCATAAACAACGACATGCTCGGTTAAAACGTTACTAAAGACTTTATGTGAATGGTCAAACGACTGCGCGAACACAGCCGTTTGGAAGAATAAGCCTAAAGTGAGCAGTAGTGGTCGTATCATTGCACTATCTCAAAAACTTAGCTTTGTATCATGCTCGCGAAGTAAAAACAGAGCAAGGCATGCGGCTAACATTGGCCAGGCAGCAAAAAACAGCAGATTATTAAATGCATCGATGTACTGCGGAAACGACGAAAAGGTTGATACCGCATGCAATGCCAAAATCAAGCCGTATGTAACGGTTTTCCACAGGCCCACCAAAAAGGCCAGACACAATATAACCTGTAATGCGCCGAGCACCGCTGCTAAAGTAGAGGATAGTCCGCTTATACCATAAAATCCTTCGAATACGGCTGCCGTGTGACCCGGATTAATGAACTTGTCCAACGCCCAGACGAACATGACAATAAAAATTCCTACTCTAAGGGCGAGTAGTGCCCACGGGAGTTTTTGTTCGAGTGAATTGCTCATGACTTATTACCCTAGTTGGTTTTAGTATTTCACCTGATGCATTAGCATCAGGCTACTTAAATTTTTTGAATGGTTCGTCGATGGGTGTTTCAGCAACGGCGTTGGTATAGTTGCTCATGGTTTTTTGCGATATACCAAGAATAACCTCCAGCACCTGACGGTTACCGTAACCCGCATCGAAAAATGCATTTAAGTCGGTACTGGAAACCTGACCACGTTTTTCAAGCATGGCTTCGGTAAACGAGCGTAATGCCTGAAGCTTCGGATTATCTAATGTTTCCCCACTCTTAAGTTGCTGGGTAATAGAGTCATCTGCTCCCATCTGTTTAGCAATGGCCGTATGGGCTGGTACGCAGTAATGGCAACTATGGTACACGTTGATGGTTTGCCATACGACAGTTAGCTCGTCCTCATTAAAGCTACTATCAGCAAATAAGCCATGAACATCCTGGTAAGCTTTCAGCAACCCTGGCGCTTCAGCCATAACAGCATGTAGATTTGGTATCATTCCAAACTCTTTTTCAGAACCTTCCAAGAGTGGTTTGCTGTCCTCTGGGGCTGAGTCTTTGTTGTATAATTTGAAGTCTGTCATAGTGGCTCCTGCATTTTTTGTATTACTATTAAATAATAGAACAAAAACTCAAAAACAGATCATGTCAGTAAAATTAGACCGTTGTAATCAAAACTGGCCTAAACTGCGTAGTATCTGGCTAATAATTAAAAACAAGGACAATACCGATGAAAAATTGGTGGTTCGCCGCATTACCCCTAGTTGTTTTCCATGCTGTAGCACAAGAAAAGCCGATAGAAATTATAGAAGTTATAGGTCGTGATACCTCATCGGTTGTGCTGCCATCTGAAGAGTCAACCGAAGGTCTATTTGGCTTAGCTGAGAGCTTGCAGGATATTCCGCGTGCGGCTACCGTCATTAATGAGTCGTTAATGGAGGAGGCAGCTATTAATGACTTGCATGATATTGCGCGCTTCGCGCCCAACAGTTTTGCAGCGGCTGGTTTTGGAAACCCGTCGCTACCTACATTACGAGGGCAGCTTGGCGAGTTGTATGAAGCCGGTATGCGTCGTCAGGCGGGCAATAACGGTTTGGGTATTCCAATGTCGTTTAATGCCATTGAGGGCATGGCGGTTGTTAAAGGCGCGCCGCCGGTTATGTTAGGTACGTCGCAGCGCGTGGGGGGCTTCGTCAACTTGCAGCCGAAAACCGCTCGCCTGAATGACATAGATACCCAGGTAAAAGCGCAGCTAGGCCAGTGGAGTCAGTATCGTTTTCAAGTCGATCACAACTGGATTCTAAAAGAAGGCGAACAGGGTCTAAGAATAAGTGCCGAATACGTCGATGAAGACAGCTTTTACGATTATCACCATCATCGTAGTGATGATGTTCTGTTAGCTTACAAGTTTGTCCCGAACGATGATACTCAGCTGGATGTGTCTCTGGAGTATTACGATGTGGAATGGACAGATAATGCTGGTATCAACCGTCCGACTCAAAATCTGATAGACAATAACTTATACATTACCGGGCAAGGCGTGCAACCGAACGGTTCACGCGTTCCGGGGGCTGGCGCTGTGATAAGCCCGACCGGTGAAGTACGTATTGACCGCAGCACCACCTTAACCGACCCGCTTGATACCAACACCGCAGAAACAGCGCTTCTGCATGCGAAGTTTCAGCATTGGCTGAATGACGAACTGGTTTTGGTGAACCGTACCTATTATCAGTATTTAACCCGCGAGGGTATTAACCAAAACAGCTTTGTCGAAATTATTGACGACGCACATACCTTTGAAAATCGCACTGAGCTGCATATTAATAAGAAGACAGTGGTTGGTGTTAATCTGCGTATAAACGACGTGCTGGGATACAGCCAGTTCACCACCGAAGCAGATAACCCGATTGATTTAACCGGCCCACTGGATAATCGCCGAATTCCATTAACCCCAAGTCAGCAAGCGCGACTGATAGAGTTGCGTCCCGGTTTGTTTGTATCGCCGGGTGCACAGTATGATTTAGACGGTGACGGGGCGGGGGATTTCAACCTATCTGATACCACCGACTCGACCAGCTATCAGTGGGGCATTTTCGCACAACATGAACTCGAGCTCACTGACAAATGGCGCGTTACCGGCGGTGTAAGAGCTGACTATTATGATGTGAAGGCTAAGGATCCTATTGCGCCGCAAGGGACAGAAGCTAAGAGTGATACCTACAGTGACTGGCTAAGCGCGATAAGTTTGTCGACGCAATACGATTGGACACCGAACCTGACGCTATATACTACCGCTTATGAGAGTGATTCAACATCGAATTCCATGGCGGGTGGCACGGTGTTAAATGGTTCGGGAGTCATTGATGAACAAAACTTTGCGACTGAAAATACATTATACGAATTGGGCATAAAGTACGCACCATCAGGCGCTCGTTGGTATGCTGACGCGGTATTATTCGACCAGAAACGAAGCTTGCGTAACCGCGATGGGTCGAACAGTGGTATTCGTACCGAGGGGTTGGAAACTCACTGGCATTATGCGAGTGAAACGGGCTATTGGGTAACTTTAGCCGCCAGTTATATCGATGCGCGTTGGGATGATTCCGCCGCGTCGCAAGGAACCCGCCAAGTGGCGGATGCGTTTGATAACTCGCGCCCTGATATTATTGAAGGTACAGACTTAGGCTCGCCAAACTTCACATTATTCCCGGCGTCGAGTCAGCAACTGCAGGGCATACCGGAAGTACAGGCATCGGTTGTGGCAGGCTGGAACATTACAGAGAAATGGTCTGTCGGTGGTGACTTGAGCTACACCAAACACTATCCGTTAGATTATTTACAGACCGTTTTTATTCGTGATCAACATACGCTCAACCTGAATTCACGTTATCGTTTTAGCGAACAACTGAACGTGCGCCTGGATGTGTTCAATGCCACCGATCAGGACAATTGGTCACCGGTATTCGAAGGTGGCTATTTTGGTGCAACTCTGGCGTTTCCATCACAGCCGGTACATGCCCGCTTGAGTGTTAATTACGAGTTTTAAGGAAGACAAATGTCATTGAAAAAGCTGTTGTTGCTGTTGGTTATCGCTGCTTTGTTTGTCAGTGCGTTTGCGTTCGATCTTACGCAATACTTATCTCTGGATGTGCTTAAGGAGAAACAGCAGCAGCTTAACCAGCTTTTCATGGACTATCCGCTGCAAACCTTTGCCATTTACTTCGCCATTTACGTTATTTCTACGGCGCTTTCTCTGCCGGGAGCGACCGTTTTAACTTTGGGGGCAGGAGCTATTTTCGGCTTTGGCTGGGGCTTGTTGTTGGCTAGCTTTGCCGCTTCACTTGGTGCGTTTTTGTCGTTCTTAAGCGCTCGCTTTATCCTCCGGGACTGGGTGCAGGACAAGTTTGGGGAGCGTCTTGACGCCATAAATCGGGGCATTGAAAGAGACGGGGCATTTTATCTCCTGAGCCTGCGGTTAGTGCCTATTTTCCCGTTTTTTGTCATTAACCTGGTTATGGGGCTCACTCCAATAAAAGCCTGGACTTATTATTGGGTCAGTCAGGTCGGCATGCTCTTGGGGGCGGCTGTATACATTAATGCCGGCACACAGCTAGCGCAAATTAATAGTTTGGGCGATGTGGTATCGGCTGACTTAATTGGTGCGTTTGTGCTCCTGGGCATAATGCCAATTATTGCTAAATTTATTCTCAGTCTGCTTAAGCGTCGTAAAGCGTTTAAAGGCTACAAAAAGCCGAAGTCATTCGACAATAACCTTGTAGTTATTGGTGCGGGCTCGGCTGGGTTAGTCAGTGCTTACATAGCGGCCGCGGTAAAAGCCAAAGTAACCCTAATTGAAAAGCATAAAATGGGTGGTGACTGCTTAAATACAGGGTGTGTGCCATCTAAAGCGTTATTGCACGTTGCAGAGCTGGCGCATAATGCCCGAAATGCAGGCAAAAGCGGTGTCAGTGTGGGTGAGGTGAGTGTCGACTTTAAGCAGGTGATGCATCAGGTTCAGTCAGTCATTAAAGACATCGAGCCGCATGACTCAGTCGAGCGCTATACCAAGCTGGGAGTGAATGTCGAGCAAGGCAGTGCAAAAATTCTTTCGCCATGGGAAGTTGAAATTGAGTCTGAAGGTGAAACCAAGCGCATAACCACTCGAAGTATTATTATTGCTACTGGGGCAAAGCCCTTAGTCCCTAACTTTGAGGGCTTGGATGACGTTAATTATTTAACCTCGGATACCTTGTGGGACTTAGAGGAACTGCCCAAGCGCTTGCTGGTATTGGGCGGAGGCCCTATTGGCTGTGAGCTTTCGCAAGCGTTCCAGCGTTTAGGAAGTCAGGTAACGCAGGTGGAAATGACTGATCGCCTAATGGGACCAGAAGACGAAGACACGGCTGAGTTATTGACCAAACGTCTTGTTCATGAAGGTATTGATATCAAGTTAAACCACAAGGCCGTGCGTTTTGAGAAGAGAGGAAATGAATCTGTTCTTATTGCTGAACATAACGATAAAGAGGTGGCTATAGCCTTCGATAAAGTGCTTATAGCTCTCGGCCGCCAACCCAACATTTCCGGTTTTGGACTTGAAGAGCTGGGTGTACAAACCAATAAAACGGTCACTACCAATCAGCTACTGCAAACGAACTTCCCGAATCTCTACGCGTGTGGCGATGTCGCCGGGCCGTACCAGTTTACTCACGTTGCGTCGCATCAAGCTTGGTATGCTGCTGTAAATGCGTTGTTTGACCCGTTCAAAACGTTTCGCGCTGACTATTCTGTCATTCCCTGGGTGACTTATACGTCGCCGCAAGTTGCTAACGTTGGGTTAACCGAACAGCAGGCGCAAAAAGCGAATAAAGAATACGAAGTGACGGAATACGATATTGGTGAGCTCGACCGCGCCATTGCTGATGACAGTGCTTATGGCCGGGTGAAAGTGCTAACCAAACCGGGCAAAGATGAGATATTAGGTGTCAACATTGTTGGTCCTCAGGCAGGTGAGCTTTTGGCCGAATATGTACTGGCTATGAAACAGGGTATTGGGCTGAATAAAATACTCGGTACCATTCACAGTTACCCGACATTGGCAGAAGCCAATAAATACGTAGCCGGTGAATGGAAGCGCGCCAATGCGCCGCAGAAGCTGCTAGCATGGGTAGAGAAATTCCATCGCTGGCGCCGGAGCTAATATGCGTAGACTTGTTGCCGCTACATTTTTTCTTGTGATTTTTCTGGGGACAGGGCCAATAAAAGCCGAGGTCGTCAATTTTTATGCCTGGGGTGGCTCACCGCAAGTAAACAGTTACTTACGTTGGGCGCAACAAGAATTAAAGGCTGAAGGCATTGAGTTTCGACACAATAAAGTGGCTGATGTGTCCGAGGTAGTGAAACAAATTATCAGTGGCCATTCCAACGCCGATATTATCTGGATAAACGGTGAAAACTTTCACGCCTTAAAAGACACGAATGCACTGCTACCCATTGTTGATGACATTAACGCCACGCAACACATTAACCCAGAGCTCAACTGGCAAACCGATTTTGGTGAACCGGTGAACGGTTTGGAAGTCCCTTGGGGCGTTGGTCAGTTTAACCTCATCGCTCGTCCTGGTGTGTTTGGAACGGAAACGGTGAGTGCTGAAGAACTCATGCGCGCTGCTCAAGAGTATAAAGGCCGAATAAGTTACCCAAAGCCGCCGGAGTTTCACGGTACGACGTTTTTAAAGTCATTACTGTTGTCGCTGTATCCGGAGCGTCGTTCGGTTTTCCAGCAACCGGTTCAGTCAATTAACGCGCAAGAACTCACTCAACCGCTCTGGGACTACCTCGACAAACTTCATCCGCTATTATGGCAACAGGGTGACAACTTTCCGTCATCCGCTGGCGAACAAGTGTCTTATTTAGCCAATGGACAGTTGATGATAGCGGTAAGCTTCAATCCTAATGACGACCAAACCTTAGTGAATCAGGGGCGGTTGCCGGCTGGGGTTAAAAGACACACATTATCTGACCACGCTATTACCAATACACATTATTTGGCGATTCCTAAAACCGCAAAAAGCGTGGAAAAAGCGAAGCAAATTATTGAGTTCATGCTGTCTTCTGAAGCCCAGCTGCGCAAAGCAGACACGAATCGCTGGGGTGACCCGTCTGTCTTAAAACCCGAACTACTTCATACTAAAGAAAGCAGTCGGCAGAGAGAACTGCTACCAGCAACCGATGACTTTCACGTTAGCTGGCAATCGTATTTGGAGCAGGAATGGTCCGCGCGCTATCAATAATCGTTATGTTAGCGTTGATCGTGTTACCGGTTGGCAGTGGATTATTGCTACTGTTGCTGTCTTCTTTTAGCGCCGAGTCAGGGATAACTAGCAATGCCGTTCATTCCATTTTACATGAGCTCGCGACTTTGCTGTCGACGCTGCTGCTTGCTGTTTTGGCGCCCTTAACAGCCTGCTACTTAGCCTTACGGTTGGCTCCAGCGCTACTCAAGCGTCCCACGCTACAGCAACTGTTATCACCATTACTGTCAGTGCCGCACGTCGCATTTGCGGTAGGGCTGATGCTGCTTTTTAGTCCCTCAGGCTGGCTTATTCGTTTGGTTGAGAGCATCACCGGGCTGTTACCGTTTCCACCGCAAGGCTGGCCATTACCGGAGAAGTCTGTGATTACCGTTATGGTCGTGCTGGTATTAAAAGAGCTGCCATTTTTGCTGCTGATGATAGCCGCTCAGCTAAAACAAGTACCTGCCAGCTCCTGGCTGATTCAGGCACAAAGTTATGGGTACAGCGAAAAACAGGCGTGGTGGCGAGTGGTAACACCGGAGCTCGTAAAACGTTTAACGTTACCAATGGCTGCCGTGATTATTTACTCTCTATCGGTGGTTGATATTCCTTTATTAGTTGGGAGCAATACAGAGGCGCTATTGGCGCAACGCGTTTACGAATGGACTTTTCAGTTTTCAAACGAGAGTCAAAGCAAGGCGCTGGCTGGCGCCTGGATTCTTATGGCGATGGCCGCCTTGCTTCTCTTTATTAACCGTCAGCATGCCTGGTTGTATCGTCAGTGGATGCTTATTAAGCCGTTACGAAAACGAAGGCTGACGAAAGGAAGGCCGACTCATGCCCCTTCTTCCGACACATTGGCGAGTGGAGTATGGTTATTACTGGGTCTTTTGTCATTCGCGATTATCGCTGTATTAATACTACAAAGTTTAGCGTCAAGCTGGTTTTACCCGGCCATTATGCCTGAGTCTCTCAGCTTTCACCGTTGGCAAACTGAGTTAGCTTACTTAACTCAGCCCTCACTAAACAGCTTTTGGTTGGCGATAATTAGCAGCATACTGGGAGTAACATGTGCTTTGGTGCTACTTGAGGCTCAGCGGCAACATCATAACAATTCGTTAAACGGCTGGCTTCTGATTGCCTTACTGGTTCCTCAAGTGCCGTTAGTTCTTGGCTGGCAGTTGGTATTGGGGGAGTATTTAGCGGAAGGCAAAGGCGGCTTGTGGGTATTATGGTCACATACTGTTTACACGGTGCCCTATGCGTACTTAGTCTTACACGGCGCCTATACTCAATTTGACGACACGTGGCTGATAAAAGCTCAAAGTTTGGGCTACTCTGCACGACAAGCCTGGTGGAAAGTCATGCTGCCTATGTTGAGAGCGCCGCTAACAACGGCTTTCGCCATTGCTTTTGCGGTCAGCATTGCGCAGTATTTGCCAACTCAATGGCTTGGGCAGGGGGTAACACCGACACTGACCACTGAAGCGGTAAGCGTTGCCAGTGGCGGTGATTGGCGTATAGGCAGTCTTTATGCGTTACTGCAATCGTTACTGCCACTTATTGTGTTTATTGGCGTAGCGCTATTGAACACAGAGTTAAGACGTACACATCCAAAAGCGAAACGTTATGCTGAACATTCGTAATCTGGCTATATTCTCTCAAACAGAAAGCAGTCAAAACACGCTGCTGCTTCGACTGAATAATCTCAGCATCCAACCGGGGGAGGTAGTGACGCTAATGGGCCCCAGCGGCGTCGGGAAGTCGACGTTATTGCGTTGGGTGCTCGGTGAATTCCTGCCTGATTTCACAACCCAAGGTGAACTGATGCTGGATGGCAGAGACCTTAGTGAGCAGTCGATAGCACAACGGCAAATAGGTATGATGTTTCAAAAAGGCGGCTTATTCCCACATATGACGGTCGCCGAGAATTGCCTATTCGCGCAAAAGCCGCGCTCAATACTCAAACGTAACGAGCAAGTAGAAAAAGCGCGTGCAATGTTGAATGACTTGGCGCTTAACGAAAAATGGGATGACTACCCACATAACCTTAGCGGTGGTCAGTATTCGCGCATTGCGTTGCTTTGTGCGTTGCTGGCAGAGCCGAAAGCGATGTTGTTGGATGAGCCCTTTTCCGCACTTGATGCGGGGTTACGGGCAGAAGTTCGTGACTGGACTTTCAAACAGCTTGCAGCAGCGACTATTCCTGCACTGATGGTGACACATGATCGAGCTGATGCCAGCGGGCGTATAATAATGGTCAACGAGAACAAAGAGATAGTCGATGCTTGATCCCAAACTATTACCGATAACCCGAGCGTTGCTGGACATTCCGGCGCGGTTGCTGATCAAGCTGGGCGTGACCGCGGACCAGGTAACGGTGGCAGGCTTTGTTGTTGGGTTACTGGCGGTGCCGTTGCTGGCGCTTGAATACTACACATTTGCGCTTATCCTGATATTACTAAATAGGCTGGCCGACGGTCTGGACGGAGCCGTTGCCAGACGGACGCAACTGACCGATGCCGGCGGTTACATCGATATTGTGCTCGACTTTATTTTTTACAGCGCCGTGGTCTTTGGATTTTTACTGGCATCGCCAGAGCAAAACGCGGTGGCGGCCGGTGTGCTATTAGTCACCTTTATGGGGACGGGCGCGACCTTTCTGGCGTTTGCCAGTGTGGCGGGCAAGCAGGGGATTGAAAACCCGTCTTACCCTAATAAATCGCTGCATTACATGGGGGGGGTAACGGAGGGTTTTGAAACCATATTGGCCTTTGTTGCATTCTGCTTATGGCCACAGCAATTTGCCATGCTGGCTTACGTGTTTGCCGCTCTCTGCTGGATTACTGCGATAACTCGCATTGTGGCGGGTTACCGAACCTTGAAAAAGGGAGCGGCGAATAGTGTCTGAAACAGCCTGGCGACTCAGCGTATTTTTAGGCGTGCTTGTTCTCATGGTGTTGTGGGAATATGCCTCACCGAAACGTCGTTCGCGATACAGCCGTAAACAGCGTTGGCCGACAAACTTAGGTATTGTAGTTATAGACACCCTACTGCTGAGGATTATTGCACCGGCCGGCTTAACCGGCGCTGGGCTGTGGGCGGCGAACAACGGCTGGGGACTTTTCAACATTACCATGACGAATAGCCTGCCGTTTTGGATAACGGTGGTTATGAGTGTTATTGCGCTTGATATCGCGATTTACTGGCAGCATCGCCTATTTCATCGGGTGCCACTGCTATGGCGTTTGCACCGAGTGCATCATGCCGACCCGGACTTTGATGTAACCACAGGCCTGCGTTTTCACCCCGCAGAAATTCTTTTGAGCTTCTTTATTAAAGCAGCCGTGGTCATTGCCTTGGGTGCGCCGGCATTGGCCGTTATTATTTTCGAAATTGTTCTGAACGCCTGCTCGTTGTTTAATCACGGTAACGTGGCGCTGCCAAAGCCCCTTGAAAAAGTGGTAAGAAAAATTTTAATTACACAAGAGCTGCACCGTATTCACCATAGCGTTGAAAAAGAAGAAACCAACAGTAATTACGGGTTCAGTGTCAGCTGGTGGGATCACCTGTTCAAAAGCTTCACTGCTAGGCCGAAAGCAGGGTCCGACAATATTGACATTGGTCTTAAGGAATATCGTGACCAGACCGTAACAACAAAAATTCTTGGCGTGCTGAAAATACCTTTCACTCGCAATTAATTTAGCTTGCGTCCCCGGCAGGAGTCGAACCTGCGACCTATTGCTTAGGAGGCAATTGCTCTATCCAGCTGAGCTACGGGGACGTCCGCGAATTATGCCAGAACCGGCAGACGGTTTCATCCCCTAGTCAATGGGGACAACCCAGTCTCTCACCTGCACGTTATGCAACATGTTACCGCTGGTTAGCCTAGCGACAGCTGTGCTTTGTTGAACTTGCTGAACTTCCACCTCAAACTGGCTGACTTCCCATTTTTGGCGGAAGCGGCCCTGGTCGTCGGTAAAGTGGCTTGGGTGGATAACTTTTAACTTATCGCCGACGTTCACACCATGCTGTTCGCCCAAATTAAACTGGACGGTTTTGTCATCGACCGCAATGACCCGACCTCGCACCGGTTTACAGAGCAGCTTTTCTTTAACGCCACCGGCTAAATCCTCTAGACCACTGGCAAGAGCAGCGCCAAACGGTTCATCCCAGAAGTTTGCGGTTGCCACGTCGACGGTGGCGGAACGATCAAATGTCCAGGGCTGAGTGTCTTCGACTCGAGCGCGAGTTACAAGTTGCCCCGTGCTGGCATCCATTAAATATAGGGTCAATGCATAGTGGCGATCGGGCGTTGAAGACCATAACCAGCCTGAGTCGGTATTCATCATAGCTAAGTCGTCAAACAAGCCAAACACGACGAACTGACTGTCGTTAGCCAGTCCTAAACTACGTGCCATACGCCCCAGCTCTTCCAGGTTCAGGCCACTTAATGCGTCGTTTAGACCCGCGTGACGTTGTAAGGTGTGGGCAATATGAATTTGACTGCCGACGCCACCTAGTGTGCGCGAAAAGCGCTCAGCAGACACTTCGCCGATATCCCAGATTTGGCCCCAGGTGCCATGGGCGCGGTCGCGCAGCTCAAACGGGACAATAGTGACGGAATTTTTATAGCTACTGCGGGCGCATTCGCCCTCGCGGTTCCAAATGTCTGCGCGTAGTAAAACCACGACACGATCGTCCCGAACTTCCTCTCGCACGATAGAAACTTGATCGACATTGCCACGACTGGTCCACTGGGTTTCTGTGTTACTCAGGACGCCATCAACCACCTGCTGAATGCTGCTGATACTGCCACCAGAAGAGAGGAGAGCTTGTTGAAGGGCGCTTTCAATGGCTTGCTGGCGCGCCTTTTCGACATCACCATTCACAATGCGAGCCGTACCTTGTGCTTCAATCCAGCGGGCGCTGCTTGGAAACGCAAGGAAAATAAGTGATGCGAGTAAAAGCAAGGTCTTCCAGTTCATGTGTCGTATCCCAGATTCATCCAAAGTGTCGATTTATTGTCGGTCTTTGTCTTATGTGGCTTTCTCTGAAATTAACTGCAAGAACCCTGCCAAACTACAGGTTAAAAGCGCTCTTAATAATAAACAACGCGTTTTACTTTTTGCTGGCGATTAGTACTTTGATACAAGCGGTGAACTTTTTCGAAGTCTAATCGCAGTTCTGTTGCGTAATACTCGCCAACAGTATACGTCTTCACGACTTCGGCGCCACGAATGACGCCGTCAACCGATGCTTGAAAGCTGTCGTTATTCAACGCCCAGTCTTCCACCGAGCTGCTGCCGGCAATTCGTTGCCCATACACTTGTTCCGCAAGTTCGCGATACGCAGCCAGCTTAGAGGCGCGCATCGCGTTTAGGTCTTTCACTTGAGCCGAGTCACCTGATTGCTTTTCAATAGGCGCATAGCCAACCGCGTTTAATACCGGAAAGGTGTCAGGCGTTTGAGTTTCCCATTCGACGTGCTTTTGATCGTACACCAAGTTGTTATAAGCCGCACAGCCACTTAAAACCATTGATGAAAGGACAATACCCAGTGTCAAAATTTGCTTTGTCATAACGACCCCTACGGACTAAAACGTACTAATCGTTATAACGGCTGAAACGCAGAATTCTTTAACGAATTTTGCCTTTACTGTTGTAGGTAAGAGAGTCTTTGCGGGCTGACTGTAAAATACTTTGCTTGAGCTGATCAATGCTGTTCAGAGTGGACTGAACAACACGCTCATTGACTTGGTTTTGGTGCTGGATATTGGCAAGGGTTTGCTTGATAGACTCAACTGCAGTGGCTAACTGAGGGTCTTCTTTCAACGTGTCTTTATCGGGGTGCTCTGACAACAAAGTGTCGAGGCGTGTCACTTCGGCCAGAGCTTTTTCTTTTTCGGAAGTAATAGCAGGAACGTCGGCATGCTCGCGATCGACAATGGCATTTAGCTCACGCTGTTGCAGCAAAGCCAGCCTATCTAGCGACTCCGCCATGTCATCAAGCAATTGGTTGACCGACGCGACTTCTGTCATTATTCGTCGTTACCGCCAGCGAAAAGATCAGATTCAAACTGAGCAAGTTTTGACGCTAACTGCTCAACATTAATTTTGTATGAGCCGCTTTCAATTTCCGCTTTAATTCTGTCCACTTTAGCTTGGTCGATACCACTGCTGTTCATGGCCTTTTCCTGCAATCCGCCCAGTTGTTGCGCTTCGCTGGTCAAGGAAACCGCGTCACCGCCTTTTTGAGAAACCGATGCAGAATTACCCGCCGGGTCGTTTTGAACCTGGCGATTGCTTGATTTGTTATCGATACTGGTGTTTTTCAGTCCAGCATTATTAATGTTAATAGCCATTGTGTTGCCTCGCTAGATAGTAAGTCTCGGTTACTTATCGACCATATCCGAAAAAACTTAACTAAAAAATCCACTTTTTTGTAAAGTATTTTAAAGGTTGACGGTAACCTCGTTCAGCCCTGTCACAACCGCTTCTATCGACTTGCCTGAGCGGGCGTTTTTCACGACAACGGATTCGCCTTTTAAGCCGTCAGCTAACGCTTTTCCGTCAGCGGTAATTCTTAATGCTTTATTTTTAGCAACTATTGTAACCGTTTGGTCCTCACAAACAAGACAGGTATCGCTTGGTCGAATTGCCTGACCGGCGCCAATGCGCTTTTTGACGCGAGCGCCAACCAATAGTTCCTTCGTTGTATAAACGTTTGAACGTATTTGGTTTAGGTCGACTTCGGCAAAGGTCAAATCACTTTCGCTAATCATTTGACCCGGAGACATAGGACCTGATGCGGTGACCACATTTTTATAACGGTAAATTCTGACCGGCACATAGGTTCGCCAACCGTTTGCGGTAGCACACTTAATTTCTACGGTGGTGTAGCCATCTAACCGTGCATTGCTTGCTAAGTCAACCTCTGGCGCCGCTGAACATCGCTTTGCTGTCATTCGGGGATCCAGGTTATTCGCAACAACGTCAATGCGACCACTTTCAGGCGCGCTGACCTGAGAGCGAACAAAATCATGCGCCAGAGTCTGTAATGCCTTATAATCGAGGCGTACGTCATTACTTTGTGCCAGCGCATTATTTGGGGTAAAGCCCAAGAGCAAAATCGTTATTGCAAAAAGCGAACTGATCAACAGCGATTTACGTACTATCATAAAAATATCCTGACGTTATCTACTAAGGTTATCTGGCTGCCTGCCGAAAAAAACGGTATAACGTCAAAAGTTCGGCGGCTCGACCAATACATATTTTGCTAATAGTAGTTTAAGCAAATACCGTGCCGAACAAAGGTAGCCTGCCATATTACAGGAGTGAAGCATGGCCAGTATTCTCGATTCAGTGAATCAGCGCACACAAATGGTCGGACAAAACCGACTGGAGTTATTGTTGTTCAGGTTAACAGGGAAACAACGCTTCGGAATTAATGTGTTTAAGGTCAGAGAAGTTTTACCTTGTCCTAAGTTAACGGCAATGCCAAATCGAAACCCGCTTGTAAGAGGTATCGCGCATATTCGAGGTCAGGCTATCTCCATTATTGATTTGAGTATGGCAACGGGCGGTCCGGCCATTACGGACATTGAAAACCGCTTCGTCATTATTTCTGAATACAACAGAACCGTTCAGGGATTTCTGGTCGGTGGCGTTGACCGCATTATGAACATTAACTGGGAAGATGTTATGCCCCCCCCCAAAGGGGCAGGACGTGACGCTTATCTGACCGCAGTGACAGAAATTGAGAACGAGTTGGTTGAAATTATTGATGTCGAGCGCATTTTAGCTGATATCGTACCCATTAACTCCGATGTGAGCGAAGAGGTCGCTAACGCAGAGATCAATGTCGCTAAAGAAGACTTGACGATTCTCATCACTGACGATTCGTCTGTGGCTCGTAATCAAATAAAACGCGCTTTGCAATCTTTAGGCATTCACCTTGAAGTCAGGAAGAACGGAAAGGAAGCACTCGAGTATCTGAAAGATAAAGCAAAAGAACTGGGTGGTAGCGCACATACGCATGTGCCAGTTATTGTTTCCGATGTAGAAATGCCCGTCATGGACGGTTATACATTGACCGCCGAGGTAAAAGCCGATCCCGATTTACGTGATATTCATGTTATTTTGCACACATCATTGAGTGGTGTCTTCAATCAAGCTATGGTGAAGAAAGTCGGCGCCGATGATTTCATTGCAAAATTTCATCCCGATGAGCTGGCGACAGCCGTTCAAAAATGGCTTAATACTGTTGTAGCCTGATGCAATAGCATCAGGTGAAATGCCGTAGCCTGACGTAATAACGTCAGGCTACGGCATAGCAAAAGAACAAATTGAAACGGAAGCAGTTAATATAACGTGTCGAATCGCGAATTAAGTTTATCGGAATACCAAGAGTTTCGTCAGTTTCTGGAGCACCAGTGCGGTATTGTGCTGGGCGAGAGTAAATTGTATTTGGTCAAAAGCCGGCTCAGCCCGTTAATGGGGCGCTTTAATATTGACTCGTTGTCAGAGTTGGTAAAGCGCTCTATGAAAATAAGTGAACGTGCCCTACGGGCGGCGGTTATTGACGCCATGACAACAAATGAAACCTTATGGTTTCGTGATACTTACCCCTTCCAAATTTTGCATGACCGCATTTTTGCTGAATACAAAAACCATACGGGACCGTTAAAAATATGGTCCGCAGCATGCTCATCCGGGCAAGAGCCGTACTCCATTGCCATTACTTATGATGAATTTAAAGCCAAGAATCCCGGCGCTCTCAGAGGTAGTATCAAAATAACGGCAACCGATATATCCAATAAAGTGCTTGAACAATGTGGCATTGGCGAATACGACAGCCTGGCATTAGCACGGGGCTTATCGGCAGAACGTCGGCAGAAGTACTTCACCGACGGTAGCAAGCCGGGATCGATGAAAGTAAGGGATAACCTAAAGACGCACATTCATTTCCGGCACCTGAACCTGCTGGACAGCTACTCATTGCTCGGCAAATTTGACGTTATTTTTTGCCGCAATGTGCTTATTTACTTCGCCCCGGAAGTAAAGCGGAAAATAATTGCCCAATTTCGGCAATCACTTAACCCGGGGGGCTATCTTATTCTCGGTGCCTCGGAGTCTATTTCGGGTTTAACCGATGACTTTGAAATGATCCGCTGCAACCCCGGTATTATCTACCGTCGTAAATAACGACGTCCCGTAGTTTCCTTTTCAAAAATAAGTGCCAGGACTTCTGGCACGATACCTGCATTGTCTTCACCATCGAACACTGTGGAGACAAAAAAATGGCACTTTCCATGGATAAAATTATGGGAATACAGCAACACACATTGGGTATACGCACCCAGCGTGCGGAGCTTATTGCCAATAATATCGCTAACGCAGATACCCCCGGTTACAAGGCCAAAGGGCTGGATTTTCAGCAAGCGCTGCAACAAGCACAGCGCGGCATCGAAACCCATAAAATGGCACGTACCCATGAAAAGCATTTTAACGTTGAGATAAAACCGCAGGGCACAGAGAAGTTTCGCGTGCCGAATCAACCCGATACCGGTGACGGTAATACCGTTGATGTGCAGTTGGAACAAAACTTGTATGCACAAAATGCACTGGAATACGAAATGACCATGAACTTCCTCGACGGGAAAATTAGTGGTGTTAAGAAAGCCCTTGGCGGCGGACAGTAGGTGAGGTGAAAAACAATGAGCCTATTTAATATTTTCAACGTGACCGGTTCGGCAATGAGTGCTCAGTCAGTGCGACTGAACACCACTGCCAGTAATTTAGCGAACGCGAACTCGGTCAGCAGCAGTATTGATGAAACTTATCGTGCCCGTAATCCGGTCTTTGCTACGGCGCTGGCCGACGCGCAGGGCGACTACCGTGGTAACAGCCTGACCAACCAGACGCAGGCTGGGCAAGCGGCCGGCGTCAAGGTACTGGGCATTGTCGAAAGCAATGATCCCTTGCAAGTTGAGTACGCACCCAATCATCCCATGGCGGACGAAAATGGCTACATCTATAAGCCGAACGTTAACACTATGGAAGAAATGGCCAACATGATTTCGGCATCCCGCTCGTACCAGACCAATGTTCAGGTGGCGGATACTGCCAAAACAATGACGCAGCGTTTATTACGTCTGGGTCAAGGGTAAGCAGGAGATAACAAATGGAAGGCGTAAGCAATAACTCCTACATCGACAGCATGAAATGGAAGAAGGACGAAGGCGCGAAATACGCTGATCCTGATGAGCAGCAAAAGCTTCAACAGGAAGACTTCTTCAAGCTGTTGACGGAGCAGCTGAATATGCAGGATCCGTCCAAGCCGGTCGAGAACGATCAAATGATTGCGCAAATGACCAGTTTCACTATGGCGGAAGGTATCACCGGTCTGTCAGAACGTTTTGACCAGTTTGCAGAAGATATGACGTCAAACCAGGCGTTGCAGGCGTCGACCATGGTTGGGCGTAAAGTGTTAGTGCCAACTGACCAGGCTAACCTGGAAGAGGGAGCTGGCGTCTCGGGCATGATAGCGACGCCACAAACGGCGCAGAATGTGAAGATTAACATCAAAGACTCTAGTGGCGCTGTAGTGAAAACCCTGAACTTGGGTGACATGCCGGAAGGCACCAAAGAGTTTGAGTGGGATGGAACCACGACAACGGGCGAACAGGCGCCGGCCGGTAATTACACATTCTCAGTGAATGCGACCGTTGGCGGACAAACCGAAGAGCTTCCATTGCAAATGCATGCGCGTGTTCAGAGCGTCAGTACGGGCGGTGAACGTGGCGTTGTTCTGAATCTTAAAGGATTAGGTGGCATCCGGCTTTCCGATGTCTCTGAAATTAGTTAACAGGTGAGGTGACCTATGTCATTTAATATTGCACTCAGCGGTATCAACGCATCTCAGAAAGACTTAGATGTAACTGCTAATAATATCTCAAACGTAAAAACGTCGGGCTTTAAACAGTCACGCGCAGAATTTGCGGACGTTTATGCCACCAGTATTTTTAATGCCGGTAACACGAAAGTCGGTGATGGTGTGTTGACGTCGTCAGTGGCGCAGCAGTTTAGTCAGGGAACACTAGACTTTACTGAAAACTCGCTGGATATGGCGATTTCAGGCAATGGTTTCTTTGCCACCACAGACGGCTTAGGCTCTCGCGATATGACTTACACGCGCTCGGGAGCATTTAAACTGAACGATGATAAGTTTATTGTGGATAATCAGGGAAACTTTCTGCAGGGGTACCAGGTTGACCGTAATAGTGGAACGAATTCATCAGTTGCCCTGGCAACCACTCAGCCTATTCGTATTCCTGATGTCGCCGGTGCGCCGCAAAGCACGGATAATGTCTTTACCGCATTCAACGTCGATGCGCGTCGTTCGCCTATTAATGGAGGAGCTAACCCATTTGATCCGGAAACACCAAGTACTTACCACAGTTCTACATCGGCTACCGTTTATGATTCATTAGGCGAGTCGCATACGTTGTCTACTTATTATGTGAAGCGCGATAATAACCAGTGGGATGTCTACGCGACTTTTGATGGTGACGAAATTGACATGACTCCTACAGGTACAGCAACAGCCTCGCCGGATGCGTCAGTCAATGGCTATGCTGGTTTACGAGTAGAGTTTTTAGGCAGTGGTGAACCGGATGTTCCGGCAGGGCAGAATACTTTTGACCCAGGCTCAATTGATTTGTCAGGCAACAACGTTGATGGCGACCCGTACCTGAATAATGGTGCTGATGCGCAAACTATCCAGTTTAACTTTCAGGATTTAACAGGAACCACAACGCCGACTCAGTTTGCGTCAGACTTTGAAGTAACCTCTTTGGATCAAGACGGCAGCACAGTCGGACGTCTGACGAATGTCGACATCGACAAGTCAGGTCTTATTGCTGCGACTTATTCAAATGGTGACGTTCAATACTTAGGCCAGGTTGCCATTGTTCGCTTTGCGAACGAGCAGGGGTTAACGCAAATTGGTGGTACCAAGTGGCGTGAAAGCATTGACTCGGGTGAGCCGCTGTCAGGCGAAGCCAATACCGGGACTTTTGGTGGTATAGAAGCGTCCGCGCTTGAAAACTCAAACGTGAACCTCACGAAAGAGCTGGTGGACTTGATTACCGCACAGCGTAACTTCCAGGCGAACTCGCGTTCGTTGGAAGTGAATAACACCATTAACCAGACTATCTTGCAGATTCGATAACTGAATTCGCTGGAAAATAAAAAACAAAAGACGCCTTCGGGCGTCTTTTTTTCGTTTTTGGCACGAAATCTGCATTGCATAGGGTAACGATCGAAAACGACAAAATTTTGGCTGGAGGTCAGCTATGGACAAAATGCTCTGGGTTGCCATGAGCGGCGCCAAAGAAAACATGAACGCAGTGGCGGTGCGGGCAAATAACCTTGCTAACGCTAATACCACTGGGTTTAAAGCCGACTTGCAACAAGCGCGTGCCATGCAGGCGTTTGGTGAAGGTTTGCCGACACGGGTATTTTCCATGACAGAAAGCCCAGGGCAGAACTTTGCCGCAGGCGGTTTGCAGACCACTGGCCGGAACATGGATGTTGCGATAAAAGATCAAGGCTGGATTGCCGTGCAGGATCAAAACGGCAATGAGCGTTATACCCGCAATGGCAGTTTGCAAGTGGGTACTGACGGGCTGTTACAGAACTCGCAGGGTCATACACTGATTGGTGATAACGGACCTATTTTTGTACCCCAGCCAGTCGACAAGTTAAGTATTGGTTCTAATGGCAATGTGACCATTCGTCCTATGGGCGCTCCAGAAAATGTCAGTGAAGTGATTGGCCGTATTAAATTGGTGAACCCACCAAACGGCAATATTGAAAAAGGCACAGATGGCTTATTCAAACTGAAAGACGACCAGGTTGCCTTTGCCGATGCCAATGTCAAATTACAGATTGGGGCGCTTGAGACCAGCAACGTGAACAGTGTCGAAGAAATGACCAATATGATTGCCTTGCAGCGCCAGTACGAAATGAACGTCAAATTAATGAAAACCGCCGATGAAAATGCGCAGCGCTCAGAATCGCTGATGCGCATCAGTTAACCAATATTGCGTTAACGGCGTATAGAGGAGACATAACATGAACCCAGCATTATGGATCAGTAAAACCGGACTGGATGCGCAACAGCGCGATATCTCGGTAATTTCCAATAACTTGGCGAACTCCAGTACCATTGGCTTTAAGAAAAGCCGCGCGGTGTTTGAAGACTTGCTGTACCAAAACATTAATCAGCCTGGCGGCCAGTCAGCTCAGGATACAGAGTTGCCGAATGGTCTTATGGTGGGCGCGGGTACCAAAGTTGTCGCGACACAAAAGGCGCATACTCAAGGTAACGTGCAGACCACCGACAATTCGCTGGATGTGATGATCGACGGCAAAGGATTCTTCCAAATTCTGATGCCGGACGGAACCATTTCCTACACGCGTAACGGTCAGTTTTCACTGAACGAAGACGGGGAAATGGTGACTTCGGGTAACGGCTATACGCTGGAACCTGCTATCCAAATTCCTGAAGACGCAATGTCCGTCAGTATTTCCCAAGAGGGTGAAGTGACGGTCACCCAACCCGGAAATCCGGACAATGTTGCCGTTGGCCAAATTAATTTAGTGAACTTTATTAACCCGGCTGGCTTAGAGCCGATGGGTCAGAACCTTTACCGAGAAACAGCGGTCAGCGGTGCGCCTTTAGAAGCGGTACCGGGCGTTGATGGCATGGGGAATACCATTCAGGGGGCTCTGGAAACCTCCAACGTGAACGTGACCGAAGAGCTGGTGAACTTGATAGAAAGTCAGCGCGGTTACGAGATGAACTCGAAAGTCATCTCGTCAGTTGACCAAATGCTGAGCTTTGTTACTCAGCAACTTTAATCGCGAATGAATAACAGGTGACTGTGATGCGTTACTTATTAGCAACTTTAGCAATTTTAGCGGTGACAGGCTGTGCAAGCTCACCGCATAAGCCAATGCCGGACGACCCGTATTACGCACCGGTATTGCCGGAAGAACGTGCACAGCCGGTCGTGCCAACTGGGTCGCTATTTCAGGACGCTTACGCTGACAACCTGTATTCAGATATCAAAGCGCGTCGGCTTGGCGATATTATTACGGTGACCCTGCAGGAACGGACAACCGCCAGTAAAACAGCGACGACCGAAACCTCGAAAGAAAGTACGGCAGAACTTGGTGCGCCCACCATGTTCGGACGGGATATTACCGTTGGAGGCAACCCGTTGTCTGCTGGGATTAACGGGACGCGGGACTTTAATGGCGACGCCAGTTCGGATCAAAGCAATCAACTTACCGGTGAAATTACGGTGACGGTGATAAAAGTACTGCCGAATGGCAACTTGATTGTGCGTGGTGAGAAATGGATGCGCATTAATACCGGCGACGAGTACATTCGTTTAACCGGCATGATTCGCCCACAAGACATCACCGCCGCTAATCAAATTCCATCGACTCGAGTTGCTAATGCGCGCATTGAATACTCAGGTACGGGTAGCCTTGCGCAAGTGCAGGAGCAAGGTTGGTTAACGCGTTTCTTTAACAGTCCAATTTGGCCGTTCTAAGGAGTTGGACATGAAAATGACACGACTGATTACCTTAACTCTGTGTTTAGTCTCGATGCTGGTCGCCCCTGTGCAGGCATCGCGCATTAAAGACATTGCATCGGTTCAGGGCATTCGCTCTAACCAGTTAATTGGCTACGGCTTGGTTGTGGGTCTGCCGGGAACGGGTGAGCAGACACCGTTTACCGACCAAACCTTCCGCACCATGTTAGGTAACTTTGGTATTAATATTCCGGCGGGGGAGCGCCCAAAAATCGATAACGTGGCAGCGGTTGCTGTGCACGCTGACTTGCCGGCGTTCGCAAAGCCGGGTCAGAAAATTGACGTGACAGTGTCCTCAGTGGGCAGTGCTGACAGCCTAACGGGTGGTACTTTGCTGCAAACCTTCTTAAAAGGCGCGAATGGTGAAGTCTACGCCGTCGCTCAGGGTAACCTTATTGTCGGTGGCTTGGGGGCTGAAGGTAATGACGGCTCGCGCATTGTGATAAACACACCAACCGTTGGCCGCATTCCCGGCGGCGGTATTGTTGAGCGAGAAGTGCGTACGTCTTTTGGCTCGTCAGACTATTTTACCTTTAATTTACATGAGTCCGATTTTACAACCGCTAAGCGTATGGCACAGACCATTAACAGTCTGGTGGGCCAGGGAGCGGCACAAGCTGTCGATGCGACTTCGGTTCGTGTTCGCGCACCACGGGATTTAAACCAGCGTGTTAGTTATATGTCCACACTTGAGAATTTAGAGGTGGAGCCAGCAGAGACTGCGGCGAAAGTCATCGTGAACTCGCGAACCGGCACTATTGTCGTCGGTCAAAACGTCGAGTTAAGACCAGCGGCCGTTGCGCATGGCAATATGCAGGTGACGATTTCTGAAAACGTCAACGTTGATCAACCGAATCCGTTTGGTGACGGTGAAACGGTAGTGACGCCGCAGTCTATTATTGATGTAAACCAAGACGACGCTCGTATGTTTGTGTTCCAGCCAGGTACAACGCTTAATGACCTGGTTCGTGCAGTGAATCAGATTGGAGCTGCGCCGGGTGACATTATTGCCGTGCTAGAAGCGTTGAAACAGGCTGGCGCGCTGAGCGGCGAACTCATTGTTATTTAAGCCGAGGCTGATATGACAAGCTCAAACGCACAATTCAAGCAAGCTGAATTAGCCATGGACACGCATAGCCTAAATGGCTTGCGGGAGCGTGCGTTTAACCCGGATGACAAGCAAGCCTTAATGGAGGCGGCGCAGCAGTTTGAAGCTATTTTTCTGAATATGGTCATGGGCAGTATGCGCAAAGCCAACGCCGTATTTGAAGAAGGCAACATGCTGGACAGTCGCTACACCAAGATGTACCGCGATATGTATGACCAACAGCTGACGTCGGAATTGTCCAGTCAGGGGTCGCTGGGTTTGGCCGAACTTATGGTCAAGCAGCTTGGTGGTGATGACAGTTATCAGCATGGACATCAGAACCGCTCCGGGGCGAACTTAGATGATCCGCGCATGAAAAACAGAGCGGAAAAACTGAGTGAACACGGTGGTGTCGATGCAGGACTTTATTACGGCAATAAGCGTGTTAATACCGCTAAGCTAAGCGATGGCGAAGCTCAATTTAACAGCCCTGAGAGTTTTGTCGCAGCGCTCAAACCGCATGCTGAGAAAATAGCGAAACAGGAAGGGCTGAACCCGAACGCACTTATTGCTCAAGCAGCTCTGGAAACCGGCTGGGGTCAGCGATTAGTACCGGGGCGCCATGGCGGCTCAAGTAATAACTTATTCAATATAAAAGCCGACCAGCGTTGGGCTGGGGAGAAATCTCATGTCAGTACACTGGAGTTTGACGGTGATGTTGCTCGCAAAGAGCGTGCTGCTTTTCGCTCATACTCTAACGTGGAACAGAGCTTGCAGGACTATGTTGATTTTATAAAAGGGCATCCGCGTTACCAGCAGGCGTTAGAGGTCGCTGATGATCCGGCGCAGTACGCTGAAGCCTTACAGTCAGCGGGTTACGCGACGGATCCTAAATACGCTCAAAAAATTCAGTCGGTGTTAAATAACCCGGCATTTGCGGACAAAGCAATTTAAAGCGTCTGCAATGGGCGGCAAAAAATTGCCGCCTAAACTAAACATTATTTACTCAGTGCCGATACAGGGCACAGAGTTACTGGAGAGACATCGATGAGTTTTGACTTATTACAGCTTGGTAAAAACGGGATTCTGGCACATCAGAAGAGCCTGCAGACAACCAGTCAGAACATCAATAATGCGAATACGCCGAGTTATGTGCGTGAGCGAACAGAGTATCTCGAGTCGTCTTATGGCGGTCTGGAGCGCGTTCGTGTGCAACGTATGATCGATGAGTTTGCTAACCGCCAACTTCGCACTGATATTTCTAAAGTGAGTTACTACGAGGCGAACCTGCAGCAAGCTGAACAACTTGACACATTGTTGGGTGATAGCACAACCAATGTGGCCTCCAGTGTCGAGAGTTTTTTTAATTCACTGCAAGATGCGAATAATGACCCGGGTTCTGTCACTGCACGTCAGCTGATTTTGGCCGAAGCCGACTCAATGGTTACTAAATTTAATGACTTCTCCGGTTACCTGGACGAGCAAAAAAGCATTATTAACGAGCGTATCAAGCTATCGACCGATCGTATTAACTCGATTGCAGAGAATATCGGTAATTTAAATGAGCGTATTTTTGCTTCCTCCGGTGATAGCGACGCCAACGGTGACACGAATGCATTAATGAACCAACGTGACGAGGAGCTCAGAAAACTTGCTGAGCTTATCGAGTTTAATGTGGTCAAACATGAGACAGGTTCGCTTAGTGTCAATTTAAAGAATGGACAGCCATTGGTATTGGAAGACGGTCGCTTTAATTCTGTTGCAGCGAAGAATAATCCCAATACGGAACGGTTAGAGTTCATTTTAGAAAAAGAACACGGTGCTGGTAAAAGAAGTGAGTTTCTTGTGCCGGTTGGTGATATCGGTGGCGAAGTCGGTGGTTATATGGAATATCGCGACGAGATATTAATGCCAACTCAGCGTCGTTTGGGTCAGTTAGCGGTTCGTATTGCTGATAGCTTGAACACCCAGAACCAAAAAGGTATGGACTTAGACAATCAGTTGGGACGTAAGCTGTTCGACTTGACGCAAACATCGGCTCAAGGTCTGGGGTACGACGAAAATACCGGCAACGCGACAGTGACCATGAATGTTCTTGAAGGTAATAGTGAGTCGTTTCCGTCTGAAAACTTACAAGTCACCATGACCAGTGCAACGGATTACGAAGTGGTCGCCGTTGATGCAACCGGTAAGCCGTTACCAGGTGCCGATGTTATCACGGGTACGGTTGACGGTGCAGGTAATGCCGATATTGTGCGTTATGGTGTGTCTTTAAATGTGGCTAATACTGCGAATGCCGGCGACAAGTTCTTGGTGAAGCCTGCAGAGAGTGCGGCGTCCGAGATAAGCTTGTCGGTTCGTCGCCCCGAGGATATAGCTTTGGCGAGTCCTGTGCGTGTTAGCGATAATCCTGATAACCAAGGGGCGGCGAGCGTTGAAATTAGCCAAATTAATACGCCGGATGAGCTCTATAACGCAACGAATGACGGACTTATTGGAACAGCCCCAGCAGAAATAGAAATTGTGTCGGTAACAGGTAATAACTATGAACTGCGGATGTTAGACCAGAATGGTAACCAAATCGGTGGCAATTATACGACATCCGATTTAAATAATGTGATTCAACAAGTCTACGATGATGCCGCCATCGGAATTGATGCCGATTACGACATTAATATTGTTGGAGAGCCAGTGGCCGGAGATAGCTACCGTATCGAATACAACTTGAACGGCTTCGATGATAACAGCAATGGTCAAGAGTTATCTGACTTACAACGCCAACAGCTGGTTCGCCGTGACGGTGCCGAGGATTTTGAACCGACCATGACGTTTAACGAAAGCTATGGACGTTTAGTTTCAGATGTGGGCAGTAAAGTCAGCCAAAACCGAGTGCTCAGGGACTCAGCCGTAGCGGTAAAAGCGCAGACTGAAGCCTTGTATGAGTCGCAAGCGGGCGTGAATTTAGAAGAAGAGGCTGCTAATCTTATTCAGTATCAGCAGGCTTATACAGCGTCCGCACGAATTATTACCACGTCGCAGACCATCTTTGACACGCTATTGCGGTCATTGGGTTAACGTTGGCAAGGTTAAGAGGTGAGATAAGATGAGATTAAGTACCAGTTTGTTTTATCAGCGAGCCCAGGACAGCCTGACAACGTCTCAGTCTCGACTGGATAAAGTGCAGCTGCAGCTGACCAAGCAGACCCGTATTCTGAGTCCGGCCGACGACCCAATCGGTAACTCACAGGTGTTGGCTTTGGATGAAAAGCTGGCGCAGAATGCGCAGTTTGATCGTAACTCAACGACGTTAGAAAACAACTTGCGTCGAGAGGAGAGCGTACTGTCGAACATGGTCGACTTTGTTCAAAAGGCGCGAACTTTGGCTGTTAATGCGGGCAACGGCAGTTTGTCGACGGAAAACCGGGAGGCGGTAGCATTGGAGCTGCGTAACATTGAACAAGCACTGTTTGATTTCACCAACGCGCAGGATGAGGCGGGTGAGTACATTTTCGCCGGTTATCAGAACCGTATTCAGCCGATGGAATACAACCAAGCGACAGAGTCATACTCATACAGAAGTGATGACGGTCAGCGCGAAATTCAGTTGTCTCCTAGCTTGTACTTACCGGCTGGGGATCCGGGTAGTAAGGTGTTCAATAACTTGTCGACCCGTGTGGATATTGACTTTACCAATGGTGATAACTTAGTAAAAAAATTAAGAGCTCCAGACCGAGAAGCTTTAAAAAATTACTGGGATGCGGGTAACACAGATACACAGTCGGCAAGAATAGAATTTGTTGGTGGTGATTATCAAATTCGCGATGGTGGAAATAATATTGTTCAAGGGCCGGTCGCTTACACTCCCGGAGATACTATCAATTATCAAGGGATCGAAATTGAAACTTCTGAAAATGTTGTTAATGGCGACGTTATAGACTTCGATATTGGTGAACCTGTATCTCGAAATATTCTCACCCAGATAGGGGATTTAGCTGATTCTTTGGAAAACTCAGGACCTGAAGGAAAAGAGTTTTTCAGAGAAGAAATAGCTTCATCATTGACTGCGTTTGATGATGCCATTTCAAGCTTGACAGACACTCAAGCAAAAATAGGTGCCCGACTTAATGTTCTAGAAAGCTCTCGGTTAAGTAATGCGGATATCGAGATCGTTAACAAGAAAGCGCGCGCAGATATCTCTGATGTTGATTATTCAACAGCGGTGACTGACCTTATTAAAAATGAAACTATTTATTCGGCAGCGCAGCAAGTATTTACTCGAGTCAGTCGTCTGAGTTTGTTCGATTACTTATAATTTCACTGCACCTGCCGTTATCGCGGCAGGTGCAGTGCATTATCAGGCAGAAATGTTGACCCTCACAAAAATCTGAACTTTTTTCACAAAAATATTAAAGCTCCTTAAATCTCTGCCGATACCTTTTCTGAGAGGAAATTTTAACCAGGTGAAACACGAAGCCGAAATAATTCCTCACGCTTGGCGACATTAACGAAAACCAGGCTTTAAAGAAGGTAACTGAGGAGCATTATTATGCCATTATATGTAAACACTAACGTCAGCTCATTGAACGCCCAGCGTCAGCTGATCAGCTCAGGTAACTCGCTTGACCAAGCATTTGAACGTTTGTCGTCAGGCTTCCGCATCAACAGCGCATCTGATGACGCTGCAGGCTTACAAATTTCAAACCGTCTTGAGTCACAGGTTATGGGTCTGAACCAAGGTAACCGTAACGCGAATGACGGTATTTCTTTGGCGCAAACTGCTGAAGGTGCACTGGACGAAGTAACTAACACCTTCCAGCGTGTACGTACTTTGGCGCAGCAAGCTGCTAACGGCTCTAATACGGATGAAGACCGCTTAGCGATTCAGGAAGAAATTCGTGTACTGATGAGCGAAGTTAACCGTATCGCAGAAGATACCACTTTCGGTGGTCAGAACCTGTTGAACGGTTCGTATGAAGCTAGCTTCCAGGTTGGTGCAGACGCAAACCAAACGATAGACTTCTCAATGAAAAATGTTGGGGGTAATGGTACTGCAAATAGCTTAACTGCAAACAGTGGTTTTACATTATCAGGTATTGCAGGAATTGCCTCAGTGGTAACTGGCGAATCGTTGACAGCGACATATGGTACGGCTACATTTACTGCTTCGAACAACGGAGCGTCTGCTCTTTCGTTTGCTGCTGTATTTGAAGCAGATGGTATTTCGGTCAGCACTCAAGAAGGTGCTCAAGCAGTTCTTGCAGGTATGGACTCATTGATTGCCGTTGTTGATAAAAAGCGTGCTGAACTGGGTGCGGTACAAAACCGTTTCCAATCAACGATCCGTAACCAAGGCAATGTTGCTGAAAACCTGGAAGCGGCGAAATCTCGTATCAAAGATGCTGACTTCGCGGCTGAAACAGCCAAGCTGACACAGGCTCAGATTCTGCAACAGGCTTCTCAGACTATTCTTGCACAGGCTAATCAGCGCCCACAGGCGGCGTTACAGCTTCTGGGCTAAAGATAAATAAGAAATTTAAAAGCCGGGTCATAATGTCCCGGCTTTTTTTATAAAAAAATGGAAAAACGGCTAAAGTTTGCCGGCTTTCAGCCGTTACCTTATACGAGGGTTATTTTTTGAACGAAATAACCTAAGTAAACAAAGGAGCATTATTATGCCATTATATGTAAACACTAACGTCAGCTCATTGAACGCCCAGCGTCAGCTGATCAGCTCAGGTAACTCGCTTGACCAAGCATTTGAACGTTTGTCGTCAGGCTTCCGCATCAACAGCGCATCTGATGACGCTGCAGGCTTACAAATTTCAAACCGTCTTGAGTCACAGGTTATGGGTCTGAACCAAGGTAACCGTAACGCGAATGACGGTATTTCTTTGGCGCAAACTGCTGAAGGTGCACTGGACGAAGTAACTAACACCTTCCAGCGTGTACGTACTTTGGCGCAGCAAGCTGCTAACGGCTCTAATACGGATGAAGACCGCTTAGCGATTCAGGAAGAAATTCGTGTATTGATGAGCGAAGTTAACCGTATCGCAGAAGATACCACTTTCGGTGGTCAGAACCTGTTGAACGGTTCGTATGAAGCTAGCTTCCAGGTTGGTGCAGACGCAAACCAAACGATAGACTTCTCAATGAAAACAGTTGGTGGCTCTGCGGTTTCTACAAACGGCGTAAGCGCTAACGGAGGATTTACCTTATCAGGTATAGCAGGCATTGCCGCAGAAGTAACCGGTGAAACGCTCATAAATTCATATGGTACTGCTGAAACATATAATTCGACTGCTATCGCTACATCTGCAGATGTTAATTTCGCCGGTGTTTTTACAGTTGATGGTATTTCAGTTTCAACCCAGGATAATGCTCAAGCGGTACTTGCAGGTATGGATTCATTGATTGCCGTTGTTGATAAAAAGCGTGCTGAGCTGGGTGCGGTACAAAACCGTTTCCAATCAACGATCCGTAACCAAGGCAATGTATCTGAAAACCTGGAAGCGGCGAAATCTCGTATCAAAGATGCTGACTTCGCGGCTGAAACAGCCAAGCTGACTCAGGCACAGATTCTGCAACAGGCTTCGCAGACTATCCTTGCTCAGGCGAATCAGCGTCCACAGGCGGCTCTACAGTTACTTGGATAATAATTCCAGCGACTTAGTCGTTTATAAAAAAACCAGAGCTTCTGCTCTGGTTTTTTTGTGTCTAAAAAAAGTACAAAAAAATGCTAAAGTTTCTATTACCAGAGGTCGATAACAAACAAGGATAAATGTTTTAAGTGCGCTTTTGTGCTTAAATAATAAAAACAGATTAATGGTGACCATTATGGCTGAGCTAAAATTTGATAGTTCTCCAGTTGCTTACAATGCATTGACAGAGAAAAGTCTTCCTTTGCAAGAAAAGAAAGACAAGGTAATAGATACTGTTCAGCAAATTAAGCAAGAAGGGCAAATAAAGACAGACAGTTCAAAAGTCGATGAACAGTCCGTAGCCGATGTTGTCGAAGAAATGAATCAATCTGACGCTATTCGAAATACGAGCCTTCAGTTTGTTATTGAAGAAAGGGGCGATCCGCCTGTGGTTAAAGTAATGGATAGAGACAGCGGTGAGATGATTCGGCAAATACCGTCAGAGCTTGTCGTAAAACTGTCTAAAGCTTTGGATGAAATGGCCGATAACAAAGGTAATACGTCAGGCTTTTTGTTTGACAAGCAAGTGTAAGGAGCATTTATATGCCGTTATTTACTTCTGCAGGTGTAGGTTCAGGGTTAGACCTAGAGTCGATAATTTCTTCGACTTTGCAAGCAACCAACCAACCCAAGCAAGCGCAATTTCAACGTCAGGAGTCTCGTTACGAGACAGAACTGTCCGCTTTGGGTGCAGTAAAATCGGCATTATCAAAGTTCGATGATGTAGTTAATAAATTAAGCGATAGCGACTTATTTGATAAACGAGTCGCGAACTTGACCCAACCCGAGTCCGGTGACTTAATTAGCTTTTCAAGTACAGATAATTCAACCAATGGCTCATTTGATGTAGAAGTTATTGCTCTTGCTCAAGGCTCGCGAGCGTTATCAGCGAATGGTGCATTTTCATCATCTGAGCAAGTAATCAATACAACCGAAAGTACTCTCAGCTTTGCCGCAGGTGATAAAAGCTTTGATCTTACTATTGCGGCTAACTCTACTTTGGAAGACATTCGTCAGCAAATCAATGACTCAGCGGATAACTTCGGTGTTACCGCTAACATTATTAATACAGGAACAGAAGCTAAGCTGGTATTTAACTCTAATGTTACTGGTACCGGTAATGACTTAAGCGTCACCAATGACAATGCAGAGCTGGATGCCTTATCAACTCAAGCATTTGGTGGTGGTGCCGGCGGGATGTCTATAGCTGCAGAAGACCAAGCGTCAGATGCGCAGATAAAAATTGATGGAATTGTCGCGACAAATGACTCAAATACGTTCACGGATGTTATTCAAGGCTCAACGATTACAGCGCTTAAAAAGAGCGAAAATAACGAAACGACTCAAGTCGACATAGCTCGAGATCGAGAGGGTGTCCGTAAGCTTATAGACGAGTTTGTGTCTGCTTATAATGGCGTTGTCGATATAATGGACAAAGCAACAGCGTTTGATGCTTCAAGTGGGAATTCAGCTCCGTTAAATGGTGACTCGTTGGTTAGAGGGTTGAAAAATCAGATGGTGAATGTCTTAACCAGTAACGTTGAAGGTGCTGGTGATTTTTCGAACTTATTTGATATTGGCTTAAGTCTAAATGAAGACGGGAAGCTGGAAAAAAACAATTTGGTTCGTAGCGTTGATGAAGCGATGGATCAAGACTTTAATGCGTTTGGAAAAATATTCTCGAACGAAAGCGGTATCGCAAGCCGTTTTGAAAGTCTAATGGATAATTATATTGAATCTCGAGGTGCTATCACTTTTCGAGAAGAATCCTTAAACCAGAACTTAGATCGTTTGGAAGAAGACAGACTTGATCATGACTACCGTATGCAGCAAATGGAAGCACGCTTGCGTGAGAAGTACTCTGGTTTAGATGTAATGCTTGCTCAAATGCAAAGCACACAAAGTTTTCTGTCAGCTCAATTAGGTAACTTACCTGGTTTTGGCGGTAAAGAATAAATTCACCTATTTAGGTATTGAGGTGCGAAATGAATAGGAAGTTAAAAGGTTATACGCAGAACTCACTAAGAGAGCGGGTGGCAGGTGCTGATCCGTACCAGCTTATCCAAATGTTAATGGCGGGGGCGTTAGATAACCTGAATTACGCAAAAGGCGCTATTGAGCGTAAGGATCTTGAGAAAAAGGGTCTATTTATTAGCAAGGCTTCCAATATTATTGAGTCTTTAAGAACGAGTTTAAACAATGATGTCGGTGGTGATGTTGCGAATAATTTAGGTCAGTTGTATTTATATATGAATGAGACCTTAGCTGATGCGTCGCGTAATAATGATATTGAAAAGCTAAACGAAGTTCACGGCTTGCTATCACAAATAAAATCCTCGTGGGATGCCATTCCTGTGTCTGCCAGAGAAGAGGCCGAGTCGCAGTCGAATCGAGCGTCTGCAGTTGGTGCGTAATGTCAGAGTCGCTTGACCAAGTTCTTGTCTTGATAAAGGAAGAGCTGGATGCGGAGGAGATGGATAAGACTCATATTGAGGAGCTTTTTCAGAAACTCCGCGATAAGATTGAAAGTGTGCTTGCGGATAAATCAAACTCAGTAGAGGAGAAAGAGACAAAACTCAGCATGGTCAGTGAGCTGTTAACTCAGTATGAGGAACAGGCGAGACAGCAGAGGACGCTTATCCAAGGCGGTCTTAAAAAGTTGTCTAAGGGTCGCCGTTCTCTCAAAGAGTATCAGGAAAATACATAAGTACAGGGCTTGAGTGCTAACTCCGAGTCGGGCTATAGTGTTGCTTAATGAACTAACGCGGTATATGCCATGGATAATATACAAGATCAACTTTCACAGTTGATGCAAAGACTAAAAGCCTCAGAAACTCAGATAGAGCGCGAAAAACTGTTTGCAGAAGAAGCCGAGCTTAGATTTCAATCCAACCTCGAAGCCTTTCAATCTTTCTATCCTAATATCGCTAAAAGCATTGAAGAGTTTCAGTCCAATGAGCCACTTCAATTGTTTGTCACCGAAACAGGCCATGGGAACATCCGGGAACATAAAACCGGAGTTGCCTTATATGGAAATGACCCTATCGCGCAAGTGGAAGAACAGGTTGAAAAGCACATCAAAAAGCCTGTTATAAATCATATTGATTTTTCATCATATGCCGAGGTTTCTGATGATGATGATCGGCTTCATGCTCGTCACCTAAAACAGTTAGGTATTTCGGTTAAAGAAGCAGGGAAATATGAAAGGTTAGATATGCTTCCGGACCGGTTTCCAACTGCTGTCATATTTGGTATCGGTTTGGGTTACCACTTACCGGTTTTATTGAATAGAACTCAATTTGACTATATTTACTTAATTGAACCTAGCTTCGAAAATTTTTACTGTAGCTTGTATTGTATTGACTGGAAGTCACTTATTGAACAAGTCGATGAGCAATATGGAGTTCTTATTTTTCAGTTAGGAGCCTCCTATCAGACGTTCATTGATGATCTCTATCGAGTTTCTCAGGATATCGGTGCGTTTTCCTTAACCAAATGTTTTTGTTATCAGCATTACCCATCACAAATTACCGGCGAGCTTATTACGCTGTTCTATCAGCGCCTGTTTGAAATGCACAGCGGATATGGTTTTTATAACGATGCGACAACAGCTATAGCTCACACTGTACATAACGCCAGTCACGGAATGAACCTTCTTAAGATAAGGGGGAATGCACTAAATAAGTTTCAGCGTTTTCCGATTTATGTGGTAGGGAACGGCCCCTCTCTTGATGAAAGTTTAGATTTTATAAAAGAAACTCAAGAGCAGGCGATAATCATTGCGGCAGGCACTGCACTGCAGACTTTACTTAAGCATGATATTGTCCCAGACTTTCACACATTGGTTGAGCGGCCTAAGATTACTTATGACATTTTATTGAGGTCGCTTCCTGCTGAGCAATATAAGAAATTAAACTTATTGACGCTGAACCTCATTTATCCGGATGTTGTGCCCCTATACCATTGGGTAGGAATGGCTGGAAAAGGCATTGATGCTGGGGGCGATTTATTAAACTTTGCTCTTCTCAATGAGAAAAATAAGCCTCTTAACTACTTATCATTCTGTAACCCGATGGTTGCGAATACGAGCTTGTCCTATGCTTTGCACCTAGGCTTCAAGCAAATATATTTATTTGGTGTTGATAATGGTTATGCCGCAGATGGTAGACACCATGCTAAAGATTCGGATTATTATAAAGGACCGTTAAAGTCTATAAAAATGCATAAAGCCCCTCATAAATTAGAAGGTAATTTTGGTGGTACTGTTATGTCGTCAAATTTGTTGGCGATGTCCGCCCGACAAATGGGAAGGTTACTTGAAAATTATGGTAAAGTTTTAGGGGTTGAATGCTACAACGTTGGCGACGGTGCTAAGGTCGAAGGTGCTTTACCCTTACATCCAAACCATTTACTGCCGGAGTTTTTTGATATTGATAAAAACCTAGTTGTCGAACACATTAAAAGTGACTTGTTCGATAAGTTTCAGTGTGAAGATTTCAGTAGATATTTAGACTTTGAGAAATACGATGAAATATGTGACCACTTAATTGAGATTAGTGGTGAGAAAGTCTATTCGCGTGAAGAAGCGTTAGATAATATTAGAAGGCAATCAAGATACCTATACAGTCACAGGGGGTCAACCTATTCACATCTTCATTATGTTCTTGAGGGTGAATTACTGTACTTTCATTGTCCTATGATATCGATTCTATTTTTGAATAATGATGAAGAGCACTGCGTTGAACATTTTAATGTTGCGATGCGTAAATGGATTGGCTTTTTGTCCGAAGCAAAAACTGATTTTAAGACGGCGTGGTTAGAGAAATGTACGATGTCTGCTGAATAAAAAAGCATATTAGTGCATCACTCTCTTTCAAAATTATAGGGTAAATCCATCGTCAACCGTTAAATTAGTTCCGTTGATATAGCTAGCTTCATTTGAGAGCAGAAAGGCAATGCTCCCGCAGATGTCTTTAGCATCTAGCATTCCGTGACCGAGAGTTTTATCTTTATAGGCGCTTAAAAACGGCGCAGGCTGACCATTTTCGATGCCGCCAGGAGACACACAGTTCACACGGAAGTTTGAGTGATTAATATATTTGACAAAGTATTTGGTCAGATGAATTAATCCCGACTTAACCGCTGCATACTCTACAGGCGTTGTCATTGAGGTGCCCTCGTAAATGGAGAACTCCGGAGCTTTAATGCCATAAATAGAGCTTAAAAGTACAACCGATAATGGCTTTTGTCTTGACTTAAAGTGTTTTGCGGCGTGTTTTAAAAGATTAAAACATGACCCCAACTGAAGAGCGACATTTTCATTGAATGAGGAGGAGGAGACTTCCAGCGCATCGGTACCATATTGATTATTTCTTGGGTAAGCGCAATTTACGATACCATCAATATCAGGGTATCGACTCAGTAATTGCTCTACATCGGCTTCCGAAGTGATGTCACAAACATGGGTAATGACTTTAGCAGAGGTCGACTCATCAGAGGTTATGTCAGCGGCAATAACTCGCCCGCTTTTCTGAGCAATGTGTTGCACCACCGCCTGACCAATAAGGCCTTTTGCCCCCAGCACTAAGATTGTTTTTCCTGACAGCATCAGTTTCGCTCCGTCATTAGCAGCTCTGCAAATTTAAAATCTATAATATCATCAATATCAACGGCCCGCTCTCTGGGCACTTCTATTGCGGTGGCTTTACCGTCAAAGAGTCCTTTTGCGGCCAACACAAAATCTGTTGTTGCTGCATAAACACAAGTTGTTATGTTGTAAGCTTTAGGCGCATCCTGGCGTCGAGTAATTTTGCTTTCTGAGTTAAACATTAAGCTCGCATATTGCTCATCATCTAAGGTGACCATATTAAAACTGGGATGATGATTAGAGGGTGTAACCGATAGGCAAATATCCGCATCGGATTGCTTTAGTCGGAAGATAGCTGAATTAACATCAGCAACAGTCGTTAAGGGACTTGTTGCCGGCAGACTGACAAATGTTTCGAAAGATCCGGTATGCTGCGTAACCCAGGTTATGGCATGTTGCCAGGATAGCCACTCCGGACTGTCATCAGTGGCAAGTTCTTTTGGACGGTCAATGACCTTGGCTCCGCGTTCTCGTGAAACATGAGCAATATCGGCGTCATCGGTTGACACATAGATATCATCAATAAGCTCGCTAGCAAGAGCGCGGTCAATGGAATACTGAATCAAGGGCTTATCACACAGAGCCTTGATATTTTTTCCCGGAAGCCCTTTAGAGCCGCCTCGCGCAAAGACGAAAGCAATAGTTCTAGACATTTTGGGCGCGCTCCCTAATATGTTGAATGATGCGTAAAACCTCAAGCCCTTCGTTTAGGCTAGCCGTATTTTGCTTTTGTGCGATGAAGTCATTGATCATATTCAGGTACATATGGTTTTTGTCATACTCGCAGTCATCAAAGAGTGTCGTAACGCCGTTAGCAGTAAATTGAGTAATGGAATTAGCTATCAAGTCCCACTCAACTCGCGCTTTTTCGGCAATAATAGTACATTTCCGATGAGGTCTTTTTTGTAAGAAGTCAAGGTGAACTGTGCCTATTGCACCATTTTTCAGCTTTATCTGGGTATCGACAATTTCTTCAACATTGGTATTTAGCTCTTGAGAGCGACGTAGTGAAGCAGACAAAACCTCATCGACTCCGAACAGCCAATTGATGTAATCCAATTCGTGGCTCAGTTCGTTTAGTGCGCCGCCGGCCAGGTCTGAACGTGCCGATACCGATTGACTGTAATCGGTACCGGGACGCCAGTCGGGCAGATACTGACCGACTTCTGCGTTAACGTTGTATATTTGACCTAGTTGCTTCTGCTTAATTAGCTGTTTCATAAATTGAGCAGAGGGCAGGTATCTCAAACAATAGGCGACGGCGGCTAACTTTTTATTACTTGAGTTCAAAGAGTCGACGAAATGCAGCCCCTGAGTATAGTCTTGGGCCAGCGGTTTTTCTATTAGCGTCGGTATATTTAAATTAAGACAATGTTTGGCGTGCGCTACATGAAAATTAGCGGGTGAAGCGACAATAGCAAGCTCAAAAGAGGAATCCAGTTCTCTTAGAGGAATTAGTCGATCGGCAGCTGCCGGGCATGAAGTATTACCACTACCAGAGCGGATAGCGCAGACCACAGCTTCAGAGAACAAGTTTTTCACATTTCGAAGATGGCGTTGGCCTATACTACCGCAGCCAATAACTGCCACTTTTTTCATATTCATAAATCCAAGTTGATAATATCGAGTTGCGCTCGTTTATAGTCTTCGATTCGACCTATATCCAACCAATACTCGCGAAGTGGATACATCACTACGTCGTTGTTTTTCGCAATGACTTTTTCTAGCAGCGTGGGCATATCTAAATACGTGTCAGTCTTCACTTGTTGGCGCAACTCTGGACTGACAACGTAAATCCCGGCATTAATAAAGTAGTGTTCAACAGGTTTTTCTTTCATTTGTACTACTTTATGCTCCTCCCCCTGAATGACTCCAAATGGTACTTGATACTCGTAATCACGGACACACATTGTTGCAAACGGTTGATATTGGTTGTGGAATTCTAATACCTTCTCGAAATCTACATTAGTGAGTACATCACCATTCATCATAATTAGGGGAAGGGGTTCAATATCGTCTGGTAATAAGCCTAAAGCGCCTCCAGTTCCGAGTGGATTATTTTCGTGTACATAATGGATGTTTACTTTCCACTTAGAACCATCACCGAAGTACTCTCGAATCATATCTGGCAAGTAGTGAGTAGAGATATAGAAATTTTTAAAGCCAGTACGAATAAAACTGTTTAGTACAATTTCAAGAATGGGCTTATCGCCAACTTTCAATAAAGGCTTGGGGCAGTTATCGGTAAGGGGACGCAACCGAGTTCCAAAACCTCCAGCCATTAAAAAAACAGGATTTTCATAAGAACGTCCTGAGCCGGATCTTTGCAATGTCTCTAAACCGACAACTTTACCTTGATTTAGCAAAGGAATAGCTAATAAGCCTTTGGACTCCATCAATTTAATTGCTTCTTTACGGGTAACTGTGTTACTCGCCGTTACTGGAGACGAATTCATTACTTTTGATACTGGATCTGTAAGAGCTAAACCACTAATTAATCCTCGGCGAATATCACCATCAGTAACTACGCCAAACAGTTCATTTTGTTGCCCAATAACGATCGCAATTCTCAAAGACTCTTGCTCTATGACTTCAAGAGCATGGCGAATCGATTGATTAGGTTTTATAAGTATTCGTTTCCATCTCTCGTTCATTGTATTATCGCCTGGTATTTCTACTGAAGTTTAAAAGTCTAGTCTGGCTCCAACTCTTAAAGTCGAAGGTGAACTTTTAGTGCTTGCGGAGACGTTAAGTTGAATCGTTGAATCCAGTGTCTTCACTGTAATAATACTTCCATTCACATTAGTGACTATACCTTCTATGCAGATATATTCTGGCGCATCTTCAATTAGTTTTGCGCTATGAATATCATAGATTACTCCACCATATCGGAATTTAGCGAGTGGCCCAGGATATGCTAGTGCTCTGACAAAGTTAAATACTCTTTCAGATGTCCAGTCGAACCGTATGAATTCGTCCCCGGGTTTACGTTGGCAAAAGTATGTTCCTACAGGGTGAATTGTCTTCTGAGGAACTCTTCTTACTTGATCATTGAAAAGGTTCTTAATCGCTTTAAAGAGTACATGTCCGCAGTTGTTGATTGCTGTTTCTAATAAGGTTCCGTAGGTGTCGTCCTGAGAGATAGGTAACATTTTCTGTTCAATAATGTCGCCTGTATCTATTCCTTCATCTATGTAATGCACGGTTATACCAAATTCTTTTTCCCCATTGATTAATGCCCAGTTAAGTGGATTTCTTCCTCGGTAAAACGGCAGAGCTCCAGCATGACAATTAATAAAACCCAAAGATGGGACTTCGAGCAAGGGTTTCCTAATAATTTGATTAAATGACATGGAAACAAAAAGATCGCAGTTGAATTCTGAAACCTGTTGAAGAAAGCTATTTTTATTGACATTTTCACAAACTAGAAAGGGAATTCTAAGCTGTTTTGCCCAGTCCTTTAAAACGGGATCTTGCTTATCAAACCTAGGGACAATAAAAGCGATTTCTATATCTGGGTCATTAGCCAAAAGTTCAATAGCTTTGTGAGCCCAGGGACCATCTGCGAAGTATCCTATTTTCATTAAATTAATTCATCCTCTTTATAACTCTTCAACGCTACACTTCCGATTAACTCCCAATAATCAAATGGCGTACGACCATTGCCCGGGCGCTTTATTGCGATATCGTCAATTGAGATTCTCTGACCTTCTTTTATCGGTTTTAGAGTTACTATACTTTTTCGAGCTATTGGTTTGTTCAAAGCTTCTGATGGTGTGGGGCGTTTTATACCATCTCCCAATGCTTTTTCGATTTTTTTTATTGAGTCAATCATATTCGTCAACTCCTCTGGTTCGAGTGACGCTTTGTGATCGGGGCCCTCTAAATCACGATCCAAAGTGAAATGCTTTTCGATAATGCGTGCGCCTTTTGCCGCTGCGGCAATGGGAATAATTATACCGTTGCTATGATCAGAGTATCCAACAGGAAGTTTGAATGCTTGATGTATCGTAGTCATTGCGTTTAAGTTTATTTCATCAAAAGGCGCGGGGTACTCTGTTGTACAGTGAAGTATTGAGACTTTACTTTGAAGTAATTCTTGCCCCTCAACTGAAGAATAAGCAGCCTCAAAATCGGCCGCTGTAGGCTTTTCTGTTACTTTATCGAGATAACCAAAAGCAATAACAGACAGCGCTTTCTCTATTTCCGCTAGTGTTGCCATTCCGGTAGAAACAATTAAGTCGCATTTCGTACGAGCGTGATTTAGCAAGAACGGAGCATTAGTAATTTCGCCCGATGGAACTTTCAAGCGAGTTAGACCTAATTCACCGACTAAAAAGCGCAGACTTTCATCATCGAAAGCTGTTGATAGAAACTCAATACCCAACTCTTTACAATAAGCAATTAGCTCATAGTGCATCTCTGGAGTCAGTTCGAGCCGCTTTAACATTTCATATTGGCTCTCTTTTCTACCGATGTTTCTAGATTGATAGTCAGCTTGCTGCGCCTCTTTTGTGACCAGATTCTGTGCTTTGAAAGTCTGAAATTTGACAATGTCAGCACCTGCGTCGCTGGCAGCCTTAACTAACTTGCGCGCCATCTCTCGGTCGCCATTATGATTAACCCCGGCTTCTGCAATAATAAGGGTCATTGGTTTTCTCCAATATCGTAAAAAGTCTTCGTTCTATTCAAATTAGCAGACTTAAGAATGTCAATGATTTTACGGCTGGCGTTGCCTTGTCCGTATGGGTTATTAATATTTTCACCGATATCAGCAGTAACGGCTCTATCTATTGCATTGACGATAGCATCGTATGAACCTTCGCAATGAAGGACACTTTCCGCTGCTAAGCGGCCCAACTGGCGCTGACCTATATTGACAGTCGGTGTATTGAAAGAGGGAACCTCGATAATTCCACTCGAAGAGTTTCCGATTACTGCACTGGCATGTTTAATCGCGCTTAAGTAACGCTGCTGACCTAATGATGGAATGGCTATAACGCGATTTTCATTTGCATCTGCATATTGCTCAATCAGCGGAATAATTTGTCGTCCGCCATCGTCAGCATTCGGGTAAGTGAAAATGACGTCAAACTCAGGATAGTTATCCAGAGCTTGAGTCAAGTTTCTGAAAGTTTCAACCGGCGGTTCGTCAGCTAATGTTACCGGGTGGTATGTGACAACGAAAAAGTCCTTGCGCAACTCAAAGCCAAGGGATTCGGCAAGCTCTTTATGGTCTAGCAGTTCTGTGCGAGCTATGTGATCTAAGCCGAGTGCGCCAACATTAAAAACGCGCTCCGGTGTTTCACCGAGCTGAATGACTCGCTGTCGGTATTTTTCTGTTGCGGTAGCATGCAGATAACTCAACTTGGTAATGGCATGGCGAATGGCGTCATCATAGGCACCTTCGGTAATTTCACCACCGTGAATATGCAGTATCGGTATTCGCATTAACATAGCAGACTGGGCTATTCCTAAAGCTTCATAACGATCGCCCAGAATAACCACAACATCAGGCTGTAGTCTGGTTAAGGCATCGGCGTAACCGATAATACCCATGCCAAGGCTTTTAACGGTACCCTGTGCTGTATCTGAGGAGAGCAGCATTTCGACTTTCTCATCAATTTTAAAGCCATCTTGTTCGATGTGCTTCGCGGTATAACCGAATTCCGGTGATAAGTGCGAACCAGACGCTATAACCTGCAAATGAAATGCTGGGTCTTCACATAAATCGTGAAGCAGCCAGTATAAAAGTCCATAATCAGCCCGGGTTCCGGTAAAAACGGTCACCTTCATTGGTCATCCCTCTTTAAAATGGGTGAACTTGGTATATTCACCAAGCGGGATTGTATATCCTCTGATACCGTCAGCTTACCACGTGGGCAATGCTCGAACATGGGAAGTCTATTCATTAAATGCCATGCTGGACGACACATAATCCCAGCGTTATTTTGTTCTTCAATGACCGTATTGCGCAGGTCACTATGCTCACACAAAATAGCATTTAACCAAAAGTTGGAGCGACACTCTGAAGGTTCATCGATAAACTGGAAACTGGAGCTTTTAAAGAACGCCTTGTATTGTTCTGCCAGTTCACGTTTTTTCTCAATAAATGTTTCAAGGTGACTCATTTGTGCACAACCTAAAGCAGCATTAAGGTTTGGCATTCGGTAATTAAAGCCCGGTTCGTTATGATAGAACTCGTACGGGTGAGCAGCCTTAGCCGTTGTCGTTATGTGCTTTGCTCTATGACCTTCGGTTTCATCGGCACACAGCAGCATACCACCGCCGCCAGTGGTAATAATTTTGTTGCCGTTAAAGCTCAGTGCTGAAAAACGCGCTTTAGTTCCAGTGTGCTGTCCCTTATAAAGTGAGCCTAAACTCTCAGCTGCATCCTCTACCAGCTCGATGTTCCACTTGTTACATATAGCCAGTAATTCATCTAATTGAACCGGGTGCCCAAAAGTATGCATAGGAACGCAGGCACGGATTTTTCGCTTAGACGTTTTGTGAATGCAATTTTGTCCATCTGTTATTGCATGTTCTTCAAGAAAGGACTCAAGTGCTATAGGGCACATTCCCATGGTCTGATAAGCCACATCGATAAAAATTGGCTCAGCAGCCATGTGGTGGATTGCATTGCAGGTTGCGACAAACGTCAACGCCTGAGTAATGACATAATCACCGTTCTGAACACCCGCCATATACAAAGCGGCGTGAAGAGCTGCGGTACCATTGACTGTTGCGATTGCTCTATGAGCCCCGGTAAAAGCCTCCACTTGGTTCTCAAAACGAGTGACGTATTCACCGACGCTGGAAACAAAGCTGCTTTCTATCGTGTCGAGAACATTCTGCTTTTCCCGTTCGCCAAAGGTTGGCGCGTGCAAGGGAATAAACTCATTGGTCTGATAGAGTGACCGGATAAACTCGCTGAGTTGAGATGTCGTTGGTGACATAAGGCTAATTCACATTTTACTGTCGAGGTACTTGCCAGTTTCTTTATGATCAAAGTTTGGCAGCAAAGTACAAAAGAGATCAATGATATCCTGTTTATTCCAGCATTTTGACTGCTTGAGTTTAAGGATTTCGTGTTCAAAGTTTTTCAGTAAGTCAGATGAATAATTCAGCTCATTTTTAACCACACCAATATTGCAAAAGCGGTTCATTTCGATAGTTTCATCGTGAGTGAAAAACTCTTCAAAGTCTTTTTCTCCGGTGGTGTCACTTCCTGTAAAAAGGCATGGCCACTGGCCTTTTTCTGGTAATGTTAAAGCCAGCGCTCTTGCTTCATCTTCTGACTGACAAAGTACGGGTTCTAAGCCTCTTTGTTTTAAGTATTTCTCAGCAATTTCAGAAAAAGTAATCAAGTGCAGAGCTTCACTCAGCTTTGGGAAAAAGATGTCTCTGTTTTCGCCGAAAATACAGGACATAAGACACAATTCGCCTGACTCTTTCGGAGTAACGAAGTAGCGTTTAATGTCGTTGGGCGCAACAATCGGCTGCCTTTTCTGAATACGTTGGTTAAAACCATGCAAGAGAGAGCCATCAGAAAATGCGACATTGGCGAAACGAGCTGTTGATATATCCACTTGTTCACTGCGCCTCATTAAGAACATTTCCATGATTCGCTTTGACGCCCCCATCATGTTGACTGGGTTCGCTGCTTTGTCGGTTGAAACACAAAAATACTTTTGGCTGCCATGTTTAATCGCGTGTTCAATGCTCTTATCGGTATTGAAGATATTAACGTCGAGCATCCGCATTAATGTGAATGGATCTTTTTCGCTACGGACATGCTTTAAAGCCGATAAATTGAGGACATAATCATACTGCCCGTAGTGGTTCATTAAAGCTTCGAACTCCAATGAGCCAATATCCAGAGCGAAGGTTTTAAAGTCGCCATTGATATAGCCCAGCGAGCTACGGACATCTCTGACCAGCTCAACTAAGTTGTTTTCACTAATATCAACGACATGAAGCCGTTTAGGAGAGCGTTTAAAGATTTCTTTAACGACCGCCTGGCCAATTGAACCTGCGCCACCTAAAACAAGGAAGCTGGAAGAAGAAACTTGTTCGCAAAGTTCCATTTCGTGATGTTCGATATCGCCAGAGAACAGCTCTCGATCGCGACCAATTAACGATAAAATATTATCCACGTTATGTATTTTATGAGTTTGAATTGGTTATAGATTGTAATCGGCAGAGTATGCTATGTCTTGAGTTAATGCAATTTGAAGTGAGGTATTTAAGGAGGGATTAGTTTAGCTTTATTTCAATAAAAACAAAAAAACCGACCAATGAACGAATCATGGTCGGCTTTTCTTTCCCTACGCTAAAAGCCTAGGTCAGTAAATTTCTTTACAGTGCTTGGATCTTAGCGTTCAAACGGCTCTTATGACGTGCCGCTTTGTTTTTGCTGATAAGACCTTTAGTCGCGTAACGGTCCAGCATTGGGGTTACGTCTTTCATTGCAGCGTTTGCTGCTTCTTTATCTTTGCTTTCAATGGCTGCGTTTACACGTTTAAGGTATGTACGCATCATTGAACGACGGCTTGCATTGTGGCGGCGATTTTTCTCGGCCTGAATCGCACGCTTTTTAGCAGACTTAATGTTAGCCAAGGTGAACTCCTAAATTCATTAACAGAACGCTTCTCTTATAAAGGTTGGCGATTATGCCGTTTTTGCCGCAAAAGTCAACAGCTGAGGCAAGAAAAAATAGCTTTTCGGACTCTTTGCTGACAAGCTTTCATTGTCGACGTACAATCCTTACTCAGCTGCAATGTTAACTCAATAACTCAGGGACGAAAAACGTGTCGAAAGCCTTGCTCCGCTCCGGTTTCATCGTAAGTTTCATGACCCTCATTTCGCGGGTTTTAGGCTTAGTGCGCGATGTCGTCATTGCGAACCTAATGGGTGCGGGGGCGGCATCGGACGTGTTCTTTTTCGCCAATAAAATCCCTAATTTCCTCCGGCGTCTATTTGCCGAAGGCGCGTTTGCACAAGCGTTTGTGCCGGTACTCACAGAATACAAGCAAGGCAAAGAGCTGCCTGAGCAACAACTCCTAATAGCGCGAGTCTCGGGGACACTGGGCACTATTATTACCGTGGTCACGTTATTCGGCGTTATTGCATCGCCTATTGTCACGGCGTTATTCGGTATGGGGTGGTTCCTGGATTGGTGGAACGACGGACCGCAGGGTCATAAGTTTGTGCTGGCCAGCGATCTGCTGCGCATTACCTTCCCTTATTTATGGTTCATTACCTTCACCGCTATGGCGGGTGCTATTCTCAATACATTGGGTAAGTTTGCGGTAGCGGCATTTACCCCGGTGTTTTTAAACATCGCGATTATCTCTGCCGCCATCTGGCTAGCACCCAATATGGAGCAACCCGAATACGGTTTGGCGTGGGGCGTGTTCTTTGGTGGTTTAATTCAGTTGCTGTTCCAAATTCCATTCCTTAAAAAAGCGGGTCTTTTGGTGAAGCCTAAATGGGGTTGGAAAGATCCAGGCGTCACGAAAATTCGCAAACTGATGCTGCCGGCCATTTTCGGCGTCTCGGTGAGCCAAATTAACCTGTTACTCGATACACTCATAGCCAGCTTCTTAATGACTGGCTCTATCAGTTGGTTGTATTACTCTGACCGGCTTTTGGAATTTCCACTGGGGCTCTTCGGTATCGCCATAGCAACGGTCATACTGCCTGCGCTTTCTTCGCGCCATGTTGATAAGTCCACACAAAACTTCAGCGCCACTTTGGACTGGGGGGTTCGTATGGTGCTGCTATTAGGTGTACCGGCTATGGCGGGACTGTTTGTGCTTGCCGAACCTATGCTGATGGTGCTCTTTATGCACGGCGCATTTAGCCCGGAAGACGCGCGCATGGCGTCTTATAGCTTAATGGCGTATGCGACTGGCTTAGTCAGCTTTATGTTGGTAAAAGTACTGGCAACGGGCTTTTACTCGCGGCAGGATACCAAACGCCCGGTAAAATTTGGCATTATTGCCATGGTTTCGAATATGGTGTTTAACGTCGCACTGGCCATTCCCTTCAGCTATGTAGGCTTGGCAATGGCAACGGCGGCGTCTGCGGCTATTAACGCCGGCCTGTTAGGCTCTACTCTATATAAAGAAGGCGTTTTAAAGGCGCAGCCAGGCACTTGGCGTTTTATTGCTCAGGTTATTTTGGCAACGGCAGTCATGATAGGCGTTATTCTATGGCTAAACCCAGACGAAACAGCATGGCAACAAAGTAGTTTAATAGAGCGGCCGTGGCTCTTGGCACAAATGATAGGTGCTGGCGTGGCTGCCTATTTAGCGACGTTGCTGGTCAGCGGCATGCGGCCACGACATTTCCGTGCTCGCGAGTACTGATTATCATGCGGTTATCGGTTATAATCGCGACTTTCTCAAACGACCTTAAGACGGTTCGGGCATGGAACTGATTCGCGGTACTCACAACTTACGAGATGAACACAATGGCTGCGTGCTGACCATCGGTAACTTCGATGGCGTGCATTTGGGTCATCAGGCCGTGCTGGCTCAGGTTCGTGAGAAAGCAAAACAGCTTGGTGTTCCGTCAGCTGTTATGACCTTCGAGCCGCAGCCGCAGGAGCTGTTTCAGCCTGAACAAGCCCCGGCACGTTTAACCAACTGGCGCGAGAAGTATACAGCGTTAAAAGCGCAGAATATTGACCGTCATATCGTCATTGAGTTTCACAAAAAGTTTGCCAGTCAGCCTGCTCAGGAATTCATTGAGCAAACGCTGGTTAACAAGCTGGGCGTAAAATTCCTGGTAGTGGGAGACGACTTTCGTTTTGGTTATAAGCGAGAGGGCGACTTTGAGCTCCTGAAAAAAGAAGGCGACAAGCTGGGCTTTGAAGTGGTCGATACGCGCAGCTATCGTCAACAACAGCAGCGTGTTAGTAGCACGGCCATTCGCCAGGCGCTGGATAACGGTGACTTTGAGCTTGCCGAACAAATGCTGGGCCGACCGTACCAAATGATGGGGAAAGTGGTTCATGGCCGTAAAAATGGTCGGACTATTGGCTTCCCCACCGCCAATGTGCCATTAAAGCGTCTTAAAAGCCCGTTGCATGGGGTGTTTGCCGTAACGGCGGCACATCAGCAAAGCGGAGAGACCTATTCGGGGGTGGCCAATTTGGGCACTCGCCCCACATTAAATGGCGACGAAGTGCAGCTAGAGGTGCATTTGTTTGAGTTTTCAGGCAATCTGTACGGTCAGAATTTAACAGTCACTCCGGTGGCTAAACTGCGTAACGAGCAACGCTTTGCGTCGTTACAGCACTTACAAGAACAAATTGAAAAAGATGCCGCCCGCGCACGCGATGCTTTAGCGTGCCGGAGTCAGTAACTACGCGGAAATGGAAACAGTGACTAATGAGTGATTACAAACACACCTTAAACTTGCCGGAAACAGCGTTTCCAATGCGCGGCAACTTGGCTCAACGCGAGCCTAAAATGCTGGAGCAATGGTATGAAGATGACCTCTACGGTCAAATTCGTGAAGCCAAGAGCGGCAAGCCGAAATTTATTTTGCACGATGGTCCTCCGTATGCAAACGGGCAAATTCACATTGGTCACGCCGTAAATAAAATTCTGAAAGACGTTATTGTTAAAGCGAAAACATTAAGCGACTTTGACGCGCCGTATGTGCCTGGCTGGGACTGCCACGGATTACCTATTGAACTACAGGTTGAGAAAAAGCACGGTAAACCGGGTAAAAAGCTCGACTTAGCTCAGTTTCGTGAAAAATGCCGTGAATACGCGCAAACCCAGATTGACCAACAGCGTACTGACTTCAAACGTCTGGGCGTACTAGGTGACTGGGACAAGCCGTACCTGACCATGAACTTTAAGCAGGAAGCGGACAGCGTACGTGCATTGGCCAAAATTATTGATAAAGGGCATTTGCATCAAGGCTTTAAGCCGGTGCATTGGTGTACAGATTGTGGTTCAGCATTGGCTGAAGCGGAAGTTGAGTACAAAGACAAGAAATCACCAGCCATTGATGTTCGCATGCCAGCTGCGGCAACAGCTGAAACCGTTGATCGCTTTAGCACGCCAGAGGGGCATGTGGGTGAAGGCGATGTCAGCATGGTTATCTGGACGACCACGCCGTGGACCATTCCGGCAAACCGTGCGGTAACTTTGGCCGAAGGCCTTGAGTACACGCTAGTGCAAATTGAAGCCGACGGCGAACAGCCGGCAGAGCGCGTCATTTTAGCTGACGACCTGGTCACGGACTGCATGGAGCGCTGGAACATTGCGCATTACCATAAGCTTGGCTTCTGCAAGGGCAAAGACTTAGAAGGGCTGCAGCTACAGCACCCATTGTTTGACCTGCAAGTGCCGGTGATTTTAGGCGATCACGTTACAACGGAAAGTGGTACAGGCTGTGTACACACCGCACCGGGTCACGGTGTTGATGACTTTTTAGTGGGTCAGAGATACGGACTGGAAGTCTACAATCCGGTGGGCGATAACGGTGTGTATAAAGACGATACGCCATTATTTGCTGGTCAGCATGTCTTCAAAGCGAACGAGCCTATCGTGGATAAGCTGCGCGAAGTTGGCAACCTGATGCATGCCGAGAGTTACAACCACTCGTACCCGCATTGCTGGCGCCATAAGACGCCGATTATTTTCCGCGCGACGCCGCAGTGGTTTATTAGCATGGACAAGAAAGGCTTGCGTGCCGGCGCTTTAGAACAAATTAAGAAAGTGGGCTGGTTCCCTGAGTGGGGGCAAAGTCGCATTGAGTCAATGGTTGAAGGGCGTCCGGACTGGTGTATTTCGCGTCAGCGTACCTGGGGTAATCCAATTGCCGTATTCGTTAACCGCGAAACCGATGAACTGCATCCAAATACGCTGGAGCTGATGGAAAAAGTCGCACAGCTGATTGAAAAAGAGGGTGTTCAGGCGTGGTTCGATTTAGAGCCAGAGACGTTGTTAGGCGATGAAGCGGATCAATACCGTAAAGTTACTGACACGTTGGACGTTTGGTTCGACTCAGGCGTCACGCACCACTGTGTACTCCGCGAGTTTGATGGCTTGCAATGGCCGGCGGATTTGTACCTGGAAGGATCGGATCAGCACCGTGGCTGGTTCCAGAGCTCATTGGTGACAGGCGTCGCCATGTATGACGAAGCGCCATACCATCAAGTTCTGACACACGGCTTTACCGTTGATGCGCAAGGCCGCAAGATGTCGAAGTCAGTGGGCAACGTGGTTGCGCCTCAGGACGTGATGAACAAGCTGGGTGGCGATATTCTGCGCCTGTGGGTCGCCTCGGCTGACTACTCGGGTGAAATGACGGTATCGGATGAAATTTTGAAGCGCTCTGCTGATGCGTACCGCCGTATTCGTAACACGTCGCGCTTCTTGTTAGCGAACTTAAGTGGCTTCGACCCGAAAAAAGATACCGTTGCCATGGACGACATGGTCGAGCTGGATCGCTGGATTGTCGGTCGGGCTGCAGATTTGCAGAAACAATTACTGGAAGCTTATGACAGTTATCAGTTCCACAGCGTAGTGCAAAAATTAATGCACTTCTGTTCAATTGAGCTGGGCAGTTTTTATCTGGATATCATTAAAGACCGCCAGTACACGGCTAAATCTGATGGATTGGCGCGTCGTTCATGTCAGACCGCACTGCATCATATCGCCGAAGCGTTGGTTCGCTGGATGGCCCCAATTTGCAGCTTTACGGCTCAGGAAATTTGGGGCTTATTGCCGGGCGAGCGTGGCGAGTATGTCTTTACCGAAAGCTGGTATGAAGGCTTTAGCGAGTTTGCCGGTGTGAGTGACACCGAAAACGAATTTTGGATGCAGCTGCTGGACGTACGTGACACCGTTAACCAAGCGCTGGAGCAGTCGCGTCGTGACGATGTGATTGGCGGCTCGCTGCAGGCAGAAGTAACCTTATATGCCGATGATAAGCTGGCGACCTCTCTGAACCGTTTAGGTGAAGAGCTGCGTTTTGCATTGCTGACCTCTGAAGCTCGTGTTGACGCACTGGATAACGCTCCAGCTAACGCGGTTAAAGCGGAGAAGTTGGCGCTTGCGGTGGAAGTGAAGCAAAGTGCTTATAAAAAATGTGAGCGCTGCTGGCATCATCGTGAAGAAGTAGGCACTTTGCCAGAGCACGACGATTTGTGTCAGCGCTGTGTGACTAATATTGATGGTGAAGGTGAGGAGCGTCGTTTTGCCTGATTTTGCACACTCAAAAAGAGCCACTGGCTTACGCTTTTTGTGGCTGACGCTGTTGCTGTTCGTGATCGATCAAGTCACCAAAATTTGGGTGGCTGGTGAGTTCGAGCTGTATGAAAGTCGCGTGGTCATAGAGGGCTTGTTCAACTTCACCTATGTCCATAACTACGGTGCTGCATTTAGCTTTTTAAGTGACAGTGGCGGCTGGCAGCGTTGGCTGTTTACGGCTATCGCGATTGCCATTAGTGTGGTGCTGCTTATTTGGATGCGCCGTAACCCAGTTGGATTGTGGCGCCAAAACCTGGCTTTTGCGCTCATTCTAGCCGGAGCGATAGGCAACGTTGCTGATCGCTTGATGTACGGTTATGTCATCGACTTTTTCGATGTGCATTATCAAGGGTGGCACTGGCCAGCGTTTAACGTTGCTGATATGGCAATAACGATAGGCGCTGCTTTGATGCTGCTGGAAGCCTTTTTTGATAACCGTCGTGACAAATTAGACGGCGGTGACAAGTCGTAGGGGTACGTTTTGAGTCGTTTACCAATTGAGCATGGTCGCGAAGTGGTCATGCACTTTACCATTAAGCTGACCGACGGGTCGGTTGCAGACAGTACGAAAATGTCGGGTAAACCGGCCAAGTTCCGTATGGGCGACGGTAGCTTAACGGAAAGTTTTGAAGCCTGTTTAGTAGGGCTTCGTGAAGGCGCTGAGCGTGAATTCACGTTGGAGCCTAAGGACGCTTTTGGAGAGCCGAACCCGGACAACTATTACTACGTTGATTCGGCTAAGTTTAGTGATGACACTAAGCCAGAGGTTGGCGCTATTTTAGCCTTTACCCAGCCGGATGGAACGGATTTACCGGGAATTGTTCGAAAAATTGAAGGTCCAACAGTGACTATCGATTTTAATCACCCGCTGGCAGGCCAGACGGTGATTTTTGAAGTAGAAATTATCAGCGTTGAGCCGTAACTGACGGAGTCGGTTGAACGCAGGAGGAACTATGCAAATTTTGTTGGCGAACCCACGTGGCTTTTGTGCAGGTGTTGATAGAGCCATAACCATTGTTGAGCGTGCTTTAGAGATTTTTGAGCCGCCAATTTATGTGCGTCATGAGGTGGTTCACAACAAATACGTCGTCAATAAACTACGTGACGCAGGCGCTATTTTTGTTGAAGAGCTGCATGAGGTGCCAGACGATCATATCGTGATTTTCAGTGCTCACGGCGTTTCTCAGGCGGTGCGTCAGGAAGCCAAGGATCGCGGCTTGAAAGTGTTTGATGCTACATGTCCTCTGGTAACCAAAGTACATATGGAAGTCACCCGTGCCAGCCGCAAAGGTCACGAGTGTGTGCTCATTGGCCATGCCGGTCACCCGGAAGTTGAAGGCACAATGGGCCAGTATAAAAATGAAAACGGCGGTATTTATCTGGTTGAGTCGCCGGAAGATGTTGAAAAGCTGGAAGTGAAAGACCCGAAAAACCTTCATTACATGAGCCAAACAACGTTGTCGGTTGATGACACCGCTGATGTTATTGAAGCCCTGCGTCAAAAGTTTCCTGATATTAACGGCCCTCGTAAAGACGACATTTGCTATGCCACCCAAAACCGTCAGGATGCTGTGCGTGAGCTGGCCAGTGACGCGGATATAATGCTGGTCGTCGGTGCTCGTAATAGCTCGAACTCAAACCGCTTGCGTGAGCTGTCAGAAAAGATGGGCACACCGGCTTATTTAATTGATGATGCCAGCTGTATTGATAAGTCATGGCTCGAAGGCAAAGAGAAAGTCGCTGTCACAGCCGGCGCTTCAGCACCTGAAGTATTGGTGCAGGAAGTTATTGCCAAGTTGCAGTCCTGGGGTGGTAAAACCGCAGTAGAGCTCAGCGGTCGCGAAGAAAACATCACTTTCTCTATTCCACCAGAGTTAAGACCTCATCCAGCGGCTTAGTTTATCGAGACAACCAGATTTCTAACGAGTAAGAGCTATCTTCGCCCCAGGTTACTTTGGTATTAACTGAAACATTGCTGTCGTCTATTGGGTTAATAATGGAACTGATAAGAAATCTGTTAACCTTGGCTTCAGGTGGAGGAGGGTAGCCATTTCCCCAAGCAGCATGAGCGTCTTGTATATAAGTATTTAAAACCTCAACAGCCTGAGCTTTTCGTTCAGCTCTCTTAATAGCAGCCAACCCAATCTGCAGCAGTTGCTGGCTGCTTACAGCCCACATCGCCACAAGTGCGGAAGCGACTAATGTCTCAACCAGTGAAAAGCCTTTACTGCTGAGCAGACTCATAAAGCGCCTTTTGTTGGTTAAAGTCAGCCGTAAGTTGTTCAGAAAGCACTTGCCATTGGTGCGCTTGTTGAGCCTCCAGCATTTGTGCATAAAACATCAGAGCAGCCAAGCTTGCGGAGCTCAGGCTTATGAGTGTGACTAACGTCAGTATCAACGCGAATCCTTTCGCTTTCATAATGAACATCCATTTCTGTTACTGAGGGAAAACGGTAATGGTCCGATTAAATTGTTGTTCCTGAACGCCTTGGGGTGTCTCTCGCGAAATCAACAATGTAATAAACAGCTTTGAGCTGTTTTCTGAATTTAAGGAGGCATCAGCTTCAATCCGTAATTCCTTAACGTAAAATTGCGCTCTATCGGTTAACGACTGCCAACCATAACCCGCGCAGTCCAGCGTCATCGGGTTATGCTGTAACTGGTAATCTCTAACCCGAAAACCGACAGAGCCTCCGTTTTGTGTCGGAAAGACATAGCAACCACGCTCTGGGTTTTGCGTGTCTTCAACCACCGAATTGCTTAAACTGCTAAAAAACTCCTCTGCAACCGCTTGCCCGTTCAACGTAAACCGTGCCTTTGAAACGTAGCTATGTTGAGCGCCTTTCTGCCATTGCAATAACTGTTGCGCGGTCATGACAATAATGGCTCCGAGTGACGCTGCTACAAGCACCTCAATTAAGCTGTATCCATTAATTTTTTCAGCACTCTTTTTGTTTAGCATAAGGGCAAACCCGGCAAAGCCGACCCATGACTGATACACGAGCGAATTCGACCCTTGCTGCTAATAATGACTTTCACGGTATTACTTTCGTTCATTATGCGAATATGCCCGGGCGCAGCAACGGCAGAATAGCCGAAAAATATCAACGGACTTGTTGAGTCATAGGTCGATTCCGTTGCCAGCTCAAACACCTTTGAACGCCCCTCGAGAGGAACCAGGTCCGCAGTCATACTAGCCTCTGCTCTTCGCGTTTTTGCTTTGACTTGGTTCAAATACGACAACCAGCGAGAACTTGCCTGCTGCAGTAATAAACTTTCGGTCTGCTGTTTGAACAAAGGCATCGACAACGCACCTAGCCCAGCCGTTATAGCCAATGCAATCAGCAATTCAATTAAGGAGTAACCGCGCACAGAGCCCCCTGTTATTCAAAGTGCTGATAGTTTAGCGGTAGGCCAAAAAATGTCTGTAAGCTAGCTCGTACTGTATTGTCAGCAAGTATTTAAAAAGCTGGCTCGATTCTTGAATAAAACACCGCAGGTTCAACTTTTTGACGCAACAGGAAGACGTATGGCGAGCGGTGCCGAAAAGTTAGTAAGTTTAAGAAATTTCACGCAAAACAATGCCCATTTAATTAAAGGCTTTGGTACGCCTTTAGCCATTATGGCTATTTTGGCGATGGTGGTTCTGCCTATTCCGGCTATGGTGCTGGATATTCTGTTTTCGTTCTCTATTACACTCTCGCTCGTGGTTATGCTGGTGGCTGTTTATACCCAACGGCCACTGGATTTCGCTGCCTTTCCAACTGTTCTGCTTATCGCCACAGTATTGCGGCTTAGCCTAAACGTGGCATCGACACGTATCGTCTTACTCGAGGGCCACAATGGACCAGGTGCTGCCGGTAGCGTCATTGAAGCCTTTGGTAGTGTTGTGATCGGCGGTAACTACACCGTTGGTTTAGTCGTTTTCGCCATTCTTGTCATCATCAACTTCGTGGTTATCACCAAGGGTGCGGGGCGTATCTCGGAAGTCACCGCTCGCTTTACGTTGGACGCCATGCCAGGTAAGCAAATGGCTATCGATGCGGACTTGAACGCGGGTCTCATTAACCAGGAAGAAGCCAAACAGCGACGCAGTGACGTCACCCGGGAAGCTGACTTCTACGGCTCGATGGACGGTGCCAGTAAGTTCGTTAAAGGCGACGCCATTGCTGGCATTCTTATACTACTTATCAACATTGTCGGCGGCCTGCTGATTGGTATGATCCAATACGGTCTGACCTTCGGCGAAGCGGTTGAAGTGTATACCTTGCTGACCATTGGTGACGGTTTGGTCGCTCAAATTCCCGCGCTGTTACTGTCTGTTGCAACCGCCATTATTATTACCCGCGAAAATGACAGCAAGGACATGGGTGACGCAGTGGTTCTGCAGTTGCTCGACAACCCGAAAGTATTGGTTATTTCCAGCTCAGTATTGTTCGCTATGGGTGTTATTCCGGGCATGCCGCATTTAGCCTTCCTGAGCATGTCGGCGGTTCTGGCTGGCGCGGCGTATTTCAAACTGAAAAAGAACAAGGTCGAGAAGGGCGAACTGGTTGAAAAAGAACAAGAGCAGCAAGTTCAACAAGCACAACAAAAAGAATTGTCCTGGGACGATGTACGCCATGTTGACACCATTGGTCTGGAAGTGGGGTATCGACTTATTCCTCTGGTAGACAAACAGCAGGGCGGCGAACTCCTATCTCGCATTAAAGGGGTGCGTAAGAAGCAGTCGCAGGAATTCGGCTTCTTGGTACCCGCGGTGCATATTCGGGATAACCTCGACTTAGGGCCGAACAGTTACCGAATTACCCTAATGGGTGTGACCATGGGTGAAGCAGAAATTCGCCATGACTGGGAGCTGGCTATTAACCCGGGTCAGGTCTTCGGGGAACTTGAAGGTGAAAAAACCACGGATCCGGCGTTCGGTCTGGACGCAGTATGGATACGCCCGGAGCAAAAAGAGCACGCGCAAACCTTAGGTTATACCGTGGTGGATGCTGCAACGGTAGTGGCCACTCACTTAAGTCAAATTGTCACGAATCACGCATCGCAGTTACTTGGTCATGAAGAAGCACAGGAGCTGTTGGATCGCCTGGGTCGCACGCATCCGAAATTGGTGGAAGGACTTATTCCTGACTTATTGTCACTGGGTAACTTTGTCAAAGTGCTGCAGAACTTGCTGGATGAAGGCATTGCTATACGCGATATGCGAACCATTGTACAAACCTTGGTTGAGTACGCCGGACGCAGTCAGGATCCGGATGTATTAACGGCTGCCGTACGAATTTCTCTGCGCCGTTTGATTGTTCAGGATATCTCAGAAGGCGAAACCGAACTGCCTGTCATAACTTTGGCGCCAGAGTTGGAACAGATGTTGCATCAGTCACTGCAGATGGCTGGTAACGACGGAAATCAGCAAGGTGCAGGCATTGAACCAGGTTTAGCCGAACGCTTGCAACAGTCGTTACGCGAAACGCATCAGCAGCAGGAAATGAACGGAGAACCGTCTGTGTTGCTGACATCCGGGCTACTACGCTCAACCATGGCGCGATTTGCGCGCCACGCTACCGATGGTATGCGAGTGTTGTCGTATCAGGAAATTCCGGATGACAAACAAATTCGCATTGTCAGCTCAATTGGTGGACAACAAAACAGTGGTGAACAAACCGCTACCTAAGACAACGGGAGTCGCTTGTGAAAATTAAACGCTTTTTTGCAGAGGATATGCGTCGAGGCTTACAGCAGGTTAAAGAAACCTTAGGCGCTGATGCGATTATTCTATCCAATAAAAAGGTGAATGGTGGTATTGAATTAGTGGCGGCTGTTGACCCGGACGCACGAGCACCAGAAGCGGCTCCAGAGATGGCAGCGCACTCAACGGCAACACAGCAGCCTGCAGAGCAAGAATCGGAAGCGCCGGCTCAATCGTTGGCTGAATTGCTACAGCGTCAAAATGCCGCGCCTTCGTCAGTGTCTTCGCAAGCGGCAGAACAAATGACCGGTCAACCTGAAACGGCAGCAAAGCACGACGCTTATCACCAAATGGCGCATCAGGCAGCATCGGCTCAACAAGAGCCTTCACAAGCGGATGTCTTTCCTGAGCAAGTGAATGCGCCGGACAGCAATGACTCGGAAGCAATCGCAGAGCTGCGCTCACAAGTGAACGGTATTCGCCAGTTGTTAGAGCACCAGTTAAGCGGTCTCATGAAGCAAGAGATGGATCGCGAAGAGCCAGTGCGCGCTATGTTGATGCAACGCCTTATGACGATGGGGTTGAGTGAACGCATCGCGGATCAGATTGCTTGTTTTATTCCTGAAAGCAGCTCAGACGAGGATGCCTGGGAGCAAACCATGCATCTGTTAGAAGGTCAGTTGAATACCACCAATGACGATATTTTGACACGCGGCGGTGCAGTGGCACTCGTTGGTCCTACCGGCGTTGGTAAAACTACGACCATTGCTAAGCTGGCGGCCCGTTACGCTCAGCGCCATGGCTCTGACAAAGTCGCTTTAATTACCACCGACACCTTCCGAATTGGTGCCAGTGAACAATTACAGACTTACGGACGTATTATTGGCTGTCCGGTAAAAGTGGCAAAAGATGCAAAAGAGCTAGCGGACTCATTACTGTCGCTACGTGATAAGAGCCTGATTTTAATTGATACGGCAGGTATGGGGCAGCGCGACAAGCGCTTAAGCGAGCAACTTGGCCAATTAATACAAAATACCCGTCTGAGAATTCGACCTTACCTGGTATTGTCGGCAACCTCACAAAGCCAGGTGTTAAATGACGCCGTTAAACAATTCAAAACACTACCTTTGTCGGGTTGCATTTTTACCAAACTGGACGAATGCTTAAGTTTAGGAGAAAGTATCAGTGTGGCAATTGAGTACGGTCTGCCGGTTGGTTATGTCACCAACGGTCAGCAAGTACCGGAAGACATTAAAGTTGCTGATGCAAATTACCTGGTATCTGAAGCCGAGCGGTTAATGGACAAAAGCATTTGTTCCTCGGTATCAGACGTGCCAAAATCGTACTGGAATGCGGCGTTTTCTCGCTGAGTGAGCCGTTATACAATGACGCTGTTGTCGAAGATGTAAAATAAGAGATACGCCCGATGGATCAAGCAAGCGGTCTGCGAAGAATGAAACAGTCAAAAGTAAAAGTCATAGCCGTCACAGGTGGTAAAGGTGGCGTGGGTAAAACTAACGTCTCACTGAATATGGCCATTGCTATGGCGAAGCAGGGAAAACGAGTACTGGTACTTGATGCCGACCTTGGCTTGGCTAATGTCGACGTCATGCTGGGCTTGCGTGTTGAGCGCAACCTGTCTCATGTACTGAGCGGCCAATGCGAACTGGAAGATATTTTAATTGAAGGGCCGGGGGGCATAAAAATCGTGCCGGCGACTTCAGGAACCCGCTCTATGGTTGACTTGAGTGAGTCAGAGCACGCCGGTCTTATTCGGGCGTTTAGTCAACTGCAGGGAAATTACGACGTGCTTATTGTGGATACGGCAGCGGGTATCGGAAACACAGTGGTCAGCTTTGCCCGAGCTTCCCAGGATGTTCTTGTTGTTGTCTGCGATGAACCCACTTCAATCACCGATGCTTACGCACTCATAAAAGTGCTAAGTCGTGAACAAGGACTGTTTAAATTCAAAGTCGTTGCCAACATGGTGCGTAATATGCGTGAAGGGCAAGTATTGTTTAATAAGTTGACTAAGGTCACGGATCGTTTTCTCGATGTGGCATTAGAGTTAGCAGCGATAGTTCCTCACGACGAGAATTTGCGGTTGGCCGTTAGAAAACAACAGCCAATGGTGTTGGCGTACCCTAAATCGCCAGCGTCACTGGCGTTTAAAGCATTAGCGAAGAAAGCTCTGGACTGGCCAATTCCTGCTCAGGCAGGAGGGCATTTAGAATTTTTCCTTGAGCAATTGATAACTTCTGCCGATAACGGGAGTAAGCGGGATGTTGCCAATGAATAAAGCTGCCGCTTATGCCGCCACAGCCGACAACCGTAACGCTATTATTGAACAGCATACGGGGCTGGTTAAGCGCATTGCGCATCACATGATGGCGAGACTACCTGCCAGTGTGCAAGTCGATGACTTAATTCAAGCGGGCATGATAGGCTTATTAGAAGCGGCGCGGAATTTTGATAACAGCAAAGGCGCCAGTTTTGAAACCTTTGCCGGAATACGTATTCGTGGCGCTATGTTGGATGAAATTCGACGTGGTGATTGGGCTCCGCGCTCAGTACACAGAAATCATCGGCGTGTGTTAGAAGCCATACGACAGGTCGAAAATGACACCGGCCGTGATGCAAAAGACACCGAAGTCGCTAGCAAGTTGGGCATTGGGTTGGATGAGTACCACGCTATTTTGCGTGATGTTAGTTCAGGGCGAATCATCGGTATTGAAGATTTAGGCGTTTCTGAAGATGCGATTATACCGGAGCAAGTGACGGGTTCGGCGTATGAGCCACAGCGCGATGTCGAAAATGCAGCGTTTCATAAAGCCCTGGTATCGACAATTTCTTCGTTACCAGAGCGTGAAGCTTTAGTGCTTTCATTGTATTATGATGAAGAATTGAATTTAAAAGAGATAGGTGAAGTGCTGAGCGTGAGTGAGTCTCGCGTTAGTCAAATTCACAGTCAGGCAATGGTGCGGCTCAAGTCGCGAATGCAGAATTGGGTTGAATAATTTTGGTGGTAATCGAGAGCCTCAGTGGAGGGTGCTTTGGATAAAAATATGAAAATTCTTGTTGTGGATGACTTTTCTACAATGAGACGAATCATTAAGAACTTACTTCGTGACCTTGGTTTTACGAATATTCAGGAAGCCGATGACGGCAACACGGCTCTGCCTATGTTGCAAAACGGCGATTTTGACTTTGTCGTGACCGACTGGAACATGCCGGGCATGCAAGGTATCGATCTACTGAAAGAAATTCGTAAGGACGATAATCTGTCGCACTTGCCGGTACTCATGGTAACGGCGGAAGCGAAACGCGAACAAATCATTGCTGCAGCGCAGGCAGGTGTTAATGGCTACATCGTAAAACCATTCACCGCTGTGACGTTAAAAGAAAAGCTCGACAAGATTTTCGAACGCATTAGCTAAAAGGGCTATTACCATGTCTGATAAAGCCCATGATATTTCCCTCGAGCAGGCTCAAGAACTTGTGTCTTTGCTCGAAGAGGGAAAGCAGCAACAAGCCAACCAACTTCTGGAAGACGTATACAATCGTCGCAACGACAAACTGTTTACTTCAGTGGGTCAGCTGACGCGTGACCTCCACGAAGCATTGCAGGACTTCCAACTGGACCCTCGCATTGTGCAGATGACAGAAGATGATCTTCCTGATGCACAAAACCGTTTACAGTACGTTATTCAAAAAACAGAAGATGCCGCAAATCGAACAATGGATGCGGTAGAGGCGTGTTTGCCGATGGCTGACGACATGCACCAGCGCGTTGAAAGTGTCATGCCGGTCTGGAATCGGTTGATGAGCAACGATATTGAGATAAATGAATTCAAGTCTTTGTGCCATCAGGTCGATGATGTACTTAAGCGCTGTGGTGAAAATATGCCGCAAGTGCATGGCCTTATGACCGAAGTACTTATGGCTCAGGATTATCAGGATATTACTGGGCAGGTCATTCGACGGGTTATTCAACTGGTTGAAGACGTCGAGAAGAATCTCATTGAACTGTTAAAAATATTCGGCAAAGAAGAAGCTCGAAGAGAAGCTGAAAAAACCGAATCTTCAAAGCAGAAAAGTGCCAGTGAGGCGGAAGGGCCAATTATTGATGCCGATAAACGTGATGACGTTGTTGGTGGGCAAGACGAAGTGGACGACTTACTGTCCAGTTTAGGTTTCTAGGAGCATCAGTCGCATGAGCTTTGATATGGATGAAGACATACTGCAGGACTTTTTGATCGAGGCGGGAGAGATCCTCGAGCAGCTGTCTGAGCAGTTAGTTGAGCTAGAAAACGACCCAGAAAACAAAGATTTATTAAACGCGATTTTCCGTGGTTTTCATACCGTGAAAGGCGGCGCAGGTTTTCTGTCGCTCACTGCCTTAGTGGATACCTGCCACGGTGCTGAAAACGTGTTTGATACTTTGCGTAATGGTCAGCGCACGGTTACGTCAGACTTAATGGACGTGATTCTTCAAGCGCTGGATACTATCAATGCTCAGTTTGCACAGGTGCAAGCTCGTGAAGACATTAGCCCTGCCGATGACAAATTACTCGAGCTACTGCACAAGCTCAGTCAGCCGGAGTCTGAAGACGAGGCGCCTATTGAAGCGCCGTCTAAAGAAGCTGAGCCGGAACCTGAGCCAGAGCCGGAAGCACCTAAAGAAGAAGCAACTGAAAGCTCAGGTGATGGCGGCATAGACGAAATTCAGGACGATGAATTTGAAGCCTTACTTGATGAGCTGCACGGTGAGGGCAAAGGCCCAGGTGTTGGCAAATCAGATCAGAAAGCCGATGCCCCTAAAGCCGCGGCTGATAATGACAACGATGAAATTACCGATGATGAATTTGAGTCGTTGCTAGATGAGCTCCATGGTTCAGGAAAGGCGCCTAAAAGCGCAGAGAAGAAACAGGAAGAGCCGGCCGACAGTGACGAAATCACCGATGATGAGTTTGAGTCCCTGTTAGATGAACTGCATGGTTCTGGCAAGGCACCGACGAAGAGTGTGGATAACGGCAAAGACGAAAAGCCAAAAGAGACGCCTAAGCCAGAGAAAAAAGCGGCGCCAAAACCAGAGCCAAAAGCCAAACCAGCTCCTAAACCAGCTGCAAAAGAAGACAAGCCTAAAGCTGCAGAGAAACCGGCTGACAAGAAGCCGGCAGCACCACAGCAACCGGCTGCGGAAACCACGGTTCGAGTCGATACCAAACGTTTGGACGACATTATGAACATGGTTGGTGAGCTTGTTTTGGTGCGCAACCGTTTATTGAGTCTGAGCAATTCGGACGACTCTGATAACGACGAAATGGGCAAAGCCATTTCAAACCTGGATGTTGTCACTGGCGACTTACAGGGCGCCGTCATGAAAACCCGTATGCAGCCAATTAAGAAAGTCTTTGGTCGCTTCCCTCGGGTAGTTCGTGACTTAGCACGCAGCCTGAAAAAAGAAATTAACTTAGAAATGTTCGGCGAAGACACCGACTTGGATAAAAACCTCGTTGAAGCGTTGGCTGATCCGCTGGTTCACTTAGTGCGCAACTCGGTTGACCACGGTATTGAAATGCCGGACGTTCGTGAGGCCAACGGTAAGCCAAGGGCGGGTACGGTGACGCTGTCCGCCTCTCAGGAAGGTGACCATATTATGCTGTCGATTAAAGACGACGGCGCGGGTATGGACGCTGAAAAGCTTAAAGGCATTGCCATCAATAAAGGTATTTTAGATGCCGACGCAGCAGCACGCTTAAGCGACGAAGACGCTTACAACCTGATTTTTGCGGCTGGTTTTTCGACCAAAGAGCAAGTGTCTGATATTTCGGGCCGTGGCGTCGGAATGGACGTAGTAAAGACCAAAATCAGCCAGCTAAATGGTAGTGTCAAAATTCAGTCAGAGCTGGGTAAAGGTACTGAGTTACTGATTAAAGTGCCGTTAACCTTAGCTATTTTGCCGACCCTGATGGTGGCAGTGAAAGAGCAGACGTTTGCGTTGCCACTGGCGGTTGTCAGCGAAATTATCGATTTGGATATGAAGCGCACCAATACAGTCGATGGTCAGTTAACACTGATTGTACGTGACCGTGCGATACCGTTGTTCTTCCTCGAGCATTGGCTGGTGAGAAACCCAGACCGCTCAAGCCGCAATGAAAACGGTCATGTTGTGGTTGTACAGATTGGCAATCAGCAGGTTGGTTTTGTGGTCGACGCGCTTATTGGTCAGGAAGAAGTGGTTATTAAACCATTGGATAAACTGTTACAGGGCACGCCAGGTATGGCAGGTGCAACCATTACCAGTGATGGTGGTATTGCGCTGATTATTGACGTACCAAGCATGCTGAAGTATTACGCTAAACGATAACGGGACACACCGTTCATGACAGTTAAAGTTCTCGTAGTGGACGACTCGGCGTTTTTCAGACGCCGAGTAACCGAGATTCTGGAAGCACACTCAAATATTCAAGTCATTGGCTCAGCCAATAATGGCGAGGAGGCGGTAGCGCAAGCAAAAGCGTTAAAGCCTGACGTTATTACCATGGACATTGAAATGCCGGTGATGAACGGCATTGATGCGGTAAAAACCATTATGGGCAGCAACCCTTGCCCCATTTTAATGTTCTCGTCACTGACGCACGAAGGTGCAACGGCAACGCTAAATGCGTTAGAAGCTGGCGCTGCGGACTTCTTACCTAAGAAGTTTGAAGATATCGCTCGTAACCGTGATGAAGCAGTTAAAACGCTGCAAGATCGCGTACTGGCCATTGCCAAGCAACCCGCTGCCAGAACGCCGACAATAACGCGTACACCAGCAAGCCGAACCGTTGAGCCGGCTAAGCCGAAAGAGCCCGTGTCGGCGCTGGATCGTATTCGGCAACGTAATGAAGAACGGCAAAGCCAGCGTCAAGCATCGTTTCGATTAGCAGATGCCGCAGGCTCTTTAAGCATTAATCGTGCGTATCAAATTTTGGCGATTGGGACGTCAACCGGTGGTCCTGTAGCCTTGCAGAAAATACTAACGCAATTGCCAGCCAACTTTCCGTACCCCATTGTGATGGTGCAACATATGCCAGCGGCTTTTACTAAGGCTTTTTCTCAGCGCCTGGACGGATTGTGTAAGATTCGCGTGAAAGAAGCTGAAGACGGTGATGTACTCACTCCCGGCACCGCCTATTTAGCACCGGGCGGTAAGCAGTTGGTTGTAGAAGGACGCTCTGGCAGTGCCCGTTTACGGGTCAAAGAAGACACGAGTGGACGTGTTACCTACAAACCGAGCGTTGATTTGACCTTTGCCAGCTTATCAAAAGTGTATATGGGCAAGGTGCTAGGCGTTATTTTGACGGGGATGGGGGCTGATGGCCGTGAAGGTTCACGTATGTTGAAACAACAAGGCGCCACTATCTGGGCTCAGGATCAGGCCAGCTGTGTTGTTTATGGCATGCCGCAAGCGGTTGCCTCAGCGGGTATTTCAACGAAGAGTATTAGTTTGGATAATATGGCGCGCTCTATCATGAAAGAAGTCGGATACAGCGGCGTTTAATAAGGTGCGTATATGATTGTTTGGACGGTAGCTAACCAGAAAGGCGGCGTGGGGAAAACCACCACAACAGTCGCTCTGGCGGGGCTATTGGCTGAACAAGGTAAGCGAGTTTTATGTATTGACACTGACCCTCATGCTTCACTGACCTATTATTTTGGTTTTGATTCTGAAGAGCTGACTCACAGTGTTTTTGATGTATTCAGCGCTGGTAAAGACGTTAACCGCGAACTGATGCGCCAATGCATTTTGCCGACTGAGTTTGACAACCTTAATATTATGCCTGCGACCATGGCGTTAGCGACACTGGATCGAAAGCTTGGTACGCAAGGCGGAATGGGTCTGGTGTTAAAAAAAGGCTTAGCCTCTGTTGCTGATGAGTACGATTATGTGCTTATTGATGTCCCGCCGGTGCTTGGTGTGCTCATGGTGAACGCATTAGCCTGTTGTAATCGAGTGCTTATTCCGGTGCAGACGGAATTCCTGGCGTTGAAAGGTTTGGACAGAATGATGCGTACGCTTATGCTCATTCAGAAGTCACGTGGCGAAGAGCGGCCATATACTATCATTCCAACCTTGTACGACAAACGAACCAATGCGTCATTACAGACGTATAAGAAGCTTGTTGGCCGGTACGGTAAGTCGGTTTGGAACGGCATGATCCCTATCGATACCAAATTCCGCGATGCGTCGAATGAACAGACACCACCATCGCTGTATGCGCCGAAGTCGCGAGGTGTGCTGGCCTATCAATCATTGCTTATTCACTTACAACAAATGGAGCGTCGCTAAGTTATGAACAGCAAACACTCCAGCAGTGAACAGGCAATGACCGAGTACCTCGATGCGTTACTGCTTGAGGATGAGGTGGTTGAGTTTGATAACGAGCCTGTGAAGAAACTGCTCGAGCAGGCTGCGCCGAAAATACAACAAGTGACCGAACAAGAGTCGGTGACTTTGAACAGAGATGAAGACTTATTGCCTTTAGTTTCTGTAAAAGCGGACGATACTGATACTAGAGAGGCGCTTGCTAAGACTGAGGTCGAGGTAGAAGCGGATACTCAGGTTGAGCCGGACGTTGTCACTGAACAAGTCGAAGAAACTGAAGAGAGCGTTGATGACGAGACAGATGTCGCAACGCACACAGATGTTGAGGAAGTGGCTCCAGCGGAAGAAGAGCCTCAACCAGATGCCATGTCTGAGTACATGGAAGACGACTTTCAGGCGCTGTTTTTTAAAGTAGCGGGTTTAACACTGGCGGTGCCACTGAAAAGTTTAGGTGGCATTCATCAGGTTGGAAAAATCAGCCCGCTGATGGGTAAGCCAAAATGGTTTAAAGGCATAATGACAGAGCGTGAAGACAAGCTGCAGGTTGTCGATACCGCTCGTTGGGTGATGCCGGAGAAATACACGGAAGAGCTGGAAGAATCATTAGACTACCAGTATCTTATAACGTTAAATGACAGCCCATGGGGACTGTTGTGTGAAGAATTGGTGACTAGTGAACCACTGCAACCCGAAGCCATTCAATGGCGGAAAGAAGGCAGTAATAAACGGCCGTGGCTGGCCGGAGTGGTTCGTGACAGAATGTGTGCATTGCTCGATGTAAACGCATTGATTACACTTCTGGATAACGGTCTGGGACATATCCAGCAAGATAAATAACGCATGGCGGAGTGAAACATGAGTAAAGATAATCGCGCTATCAAAAATGAAACGGACGCTGACAGTAACGATAAAGTATTGCAGTGGGTCACGTTTCAGCTTGACGATGAAACTTATGGCATTAATGTCATGCAGGTTCAGGAAGTGCTTCGCTACAGCGAAATAGCGCCAGTGCCCGGAGCGCCGAACTATGTACTGGGTATCATCAACCTGCGTGGTAATGTGGTGACGGTTATCGATACTCGTCTTCGTTTTGGTCTACAACCAACTGAAGTAACGGATAACACACGTATTGTTATTATCGAGTCTGAAAAGCAGGTCATCGGTATTTTGGTCGACAGTGTTGCCGAAGTGGTTTACCTGAAGACGTCTGAAATAGACAGTGCACCGAATGTGGGTACCGATGAGAGTGCCCGTTTCATTCAAGGCGTCAGCAACCGAGATGACGAACTGCTGATTTTGGTTGATCTGGATAAAATGCTGACGGATGACGAGTGGGATGAAATTTCTCGTTTGGGTTAATCGCGAGCGGGTGCTTTAACCATGACACTTTGGCTTATTGCAATATCAGCGCTGGCTCTCGGGCTGGCGCTGATTGCGTTGATTGCTGTTATTATGACATCGCGGCGCCAGGCTGAGCTTATTGAGCGTCAGCAACAACGCTTGTTAATGCTCACCGAAACAGCGACCGAAGTGCTTTCCTTAAAAGAGCAGCTGAATGAGACGAAACCAGAGACTCACTTCGCCGAAAAGCAGTTACTGGCGCAGTTAGAACAGCAAGTTGCCACACTTAATGACGAGCAACGTCGGTTACAGGAAAAACTTCAGGAGCTGGCTGAGCAGGATCCGGGCTCAAAATTATATCATCGAGCAAGTAAGTTAGTAGCCAGTGGCGCAACGGTTGAAGAGCTGATGCACGAGTGCGAGCTACCTCAGGCAGAAGCTGAACTGTTGGTATCTTTGCACCAGCGAAAAGGCTAACCTTCCTCCCATTGTCGCGGAAACTTACCGTCCAACAAATAAGCAAAGGCAATAATTTCCGCAATAATAATGTAAAGCTCACGCGGAATTTCATCACCAACATTGAGTTTGGCAAGTGAGTCCGACAAGAGCGGATCTTCATGAACTAACACGCCATGCTCTTTGGCAACGGCGATAATCTCTTCCGCTAGCTCGTCAAACCCGCGAGCGATAACCTTGGGCGCATTAAAGCCGTCATACGACAGCCCAATGGCTTGCTTCTCTTTTTTGTCCGTCATACTTTCACCCGAATAATGCCACTTTGTTGTGTCGCCAGGGTTTCTGGAATTCGCCCTTGCTGAACGCGAAACTTCACACTGTTAACCTCTAAATCGGACAACCGCTTCTCCAGTTGCTCCAGGTGTTTCTCGATAATGTTTTGCGCTGAAGGTGACTCGGCATAAAAGTCGACTGACGAGCCCTGCGGATGATACCGGCCTTTAACCAGTAAAGCGCCTGTTGCTTCTAACTCAAAGCGTAAGGTGAAAAGCCATAACGTGCGACCCTCCTGCTCCGGCGTATCGGGCTCTCGCTCCGGGCGAATAAGTAACTCGTTTTGTCCCGCCTTTTGTGGGTCGGTCGGCAGCAAAATGAAATACTCAGGCTGCTGCATCGGCGAGTCTTGTAGCCGTGCCTGAGCGCTTTGGGCTGAATTTAGTACGCCAGTGAATAACTGTAGCAGTCGTTGCAGTTGCTGCTGAGGCAATTGCAGCAACAGTTGATTAATGCGCTCGCGTACATCACCGGCAACGTCAGGGGACGGGTTTAACACCTGTTGTATTAGTGCTTGAGTGAATTGCTTTGGCAATGATTGCAAACTTGTTTGTGCGGTGCTTTGTTGCTGGCTGTTCTGTTGTAAGCTCAGCCCCAGCAGCGTCATTAGCATTTGACCAAGTGACCCCATTTGCTGACTTGACTGCACACTGACCGGACGGGCGGCAAACCAGTCGCTAACCCAACGCTGTAACGCTTCCGGGCGCTGCATGGATTCGCCAGAGGGCTGTTGTTGTAACACGACTTTTATGAGCTGTTCAATGGCATTAGAGGGTGAGCGCAAAGCTGCAGTTAAGGTTGCGGCGGTCTGTGCAGCTTGTGCTGTTTGATTCGCAGACGTCGTATTGGTTGCATTAGCACCTGACGTTGTCGCTGTATTGACACTGGTGTTGATTTTGGCAATAAGCGCAGACAATTCAGGAATTTTCAATGATGCATTTGCCGCATTACTGGGAGGCACTGATGGCTGCGCAGAAAGTTGTGCTTTCATTTGAGTGATCAGTGTTTGTAGCGCCTGCTGAAACTGCTGCGGACTCAACTGATGCGCCTGTTTAATAGCAATACCACGCGAAAGCTGAATTGGTTGAGCTACGTTGAGCGGAGCCTTGTCTGCTGGCTGTGTTGCTCCGGGATTTTGAGTTGCGTTGAGTAGTTGCGAGGCCTGTGTGCTGCTCAGCAGCGCTTTAACGAGCTTGGGGGGCAACTGTGTAATCGGTATTTCAACTTTGCCAACTTGTGTGTTTGCGGTACTTCCTTGTGGTGCTTGCGTGACTTGCTTCTGTTGTCCCGGCTGCGCCTGCGGAATGGGTGTGGGTTGGCTAATGACGATCTGTACAACCGGCTTGCTCCCCTGCGGCATGGATATTTGTAATCGCAGTTGTGTGCTGCTTGCCAGTTTAGCGGGAAGTTGCGCTAACAGCGCTTTTGGTGGGTTCGGCCATTGCCAGCTGGCGCCTTGTATCTGCGGCTGCGAAGTTTGCTGAGCTTTATTTCCGGTTTGCGGCGTGAGTATAGACGCTGGTATTTGCAAGGTTGGTTTGCTGACGGTTGAAGCAGACTGGTTATCTGCAGTATTCGCGCCGGTTAAAATGCGTGCAAGTGTTGCGACGTTTTGCTTATCAATACGAGCCATAGAGCGCTCTGGAGCGTTCAGCATTTGTTGTAACAGTTGCGTGATATCAGCCATGCGCTTTACTCAAATTTTATGGTAGACTCGGTGGCATTTGCGTCAGCTTACCAGTAAGGGCTCAGTAGTAAAATCCTCATGACACAAGAAACTACCGCCAAAGTGCCACTGTTGCATGCCGAGCAGCTTAGCTCAACGCGTGGTGGTCGAGTATTGTTTGATGATCTGAGCTTCCAGTTACACCCTGGTGAGTTATGGCAGGTAACTGGCCCGAATGGCGCGGGCAAGTCGACGTTATTGAGAATGCTGGCCGGGCTTTTAGACCCCACAGAGGGCCGTATTCAGTTTAACGGCTCTGATTTGCGCGACGCTTGGCAGGATTACTGTCAGCAATTGCTGTTTATTGGTCATAAAGCCGCTGTAAAAGGCGAACTTACCGCATTAGAAAACTTCTATTGGCAACAGCAACTCACTGCTAACCCCAATACTGATGGCTGGGACTTATTGGAGAAGCTAGGGCTGCTGGGTCTGGAAGACGAACTGACTGGACGTTTGTCGGCGGGTCAGCAACGCCGGGTCGCTTTAACCCGATTATGGGCGAATAAGGCAAAGCTGTGGATTCTGGATGAACCTTTTACTTCCTTAGATGTGCAAGGGGTTGGGTTACTGCAAAAGCGTTTCGCAGAGCATTTGAGTGACGGCGGCTGTATTATTTTTACGTCACATCAGTCACTGACGTTGTCGAACTTGTCTCCCAAACTGATTGATTTGAGCCTGACTTCGCAAATGGACAATGAGGTGGCTTATGATTAACGCTTCCATGCGACAGGTTTGGTTTGCGGTACTCAAGCGTGACTTGCGCATAGCCGCACGTCGACGCAGTGACGCCTTAAATCCGCTGCTTTTTTTATTGATGGTGGTGACGTTGTTCCCTCTGGGCGTCGGGCCTGGGCCTGATATTCTTGCGCGTATTGCGCCGGGAATTATTTGGGTGGCGGCACTGTTGGCCAGCTTGCTTGGCTTAGAACGCTTATTTAAAGATGACTTTCAGGACGGCACACTGGAGCAGTTGTGTTTATTGCCTCAGCCACTGGCGTTTACGGCAACCGCAAAGGTGATGGCGCACTGGTTGTTGACTGGATTACCTCTCGTTATTTTGTCCCCACTACTAGCGCTGTTGTTGAGTTTGCCACTGCAAGGTTGGTGGGCGCTAGCGCTCAGCCTGCTACTGGGCACGCCAGCGCTGAGTGCACTTGGAGCAATTGGTGCGGCACTGACACTGCAGGTGCAAAGAGGCAGCTCCCTTATCAGTCTTATCCTTATTCCATTATTTATTCCGCTACTGATTTTTGCCACTGCCGCTGTTGAAAATGCCTCTATGGGGCTTGCAGTCCACGGCCAGTTGGCTATTCTGGCGGCTATTTCTGTTTTAACCATAACATTGTCTCCGCTGGCGATAGCAGCGGGCATAAAAATGAGTGTGAATTAATATGTGGCGATGGTTACACCCTTATGCAAAGCCTGAAGCGACCTACCGACTGGTGGACAAGTTACTGCCTTGGTTTGCAGCATTAACCTTTATCTCTTTGGCTGTTGGTGTGGTTTGGGGGCTCGCTTTTGCGCCGTCTGACTACCAACAAGGCGACAGTTATCGAATCATATTTTTGCATGTGCCCGCGGCTATATTTTCGATGGGCGCCTACTCAGGTATGGCGATAATGGGTGGTATAGCACTGATATGGCAAATTAAAACAGCGGAGTGGGTAATTCCGGCAATCGCTCCGGTTGGCGCTGCGTTGACGGTTGTCGCACTACTAACCGGAGCCATTTGGGGTAAGCCGATGTGGGGCACTTGGTGGGTGTGGGATGCACGTCTCACTTCCGAGCTTATTCTCCTGTTTTTATACATTGGCGTTATGGCGCTGTACTTTGCGTTTGATGACGCCAGAACGGGCGCGAAAGCCGCAGCCATACTCTCACTTGTTGGGGTAATTAACCTGCCTATTATTCATTACTCCGTCGAGTGGTGGAACACCTTGCATCAGGGAGCGACCATTACCAAGTTTGAGAGACCTTCGATAGCGACCAGTATGCTTATTCCGTTATTAATATGCTTGGCGGGCTTCCTGTTTTTAACCATTTCACTGGTGATGATGCGGTTAAAAAATGAGATACTACGACACGAATTAGGCCGCCCCTGGGCGCAACATGAACTGGAGAAAAAGTGATGGCATTCGACAGTTTTCAGGACTTTATTACTATGGGTGGCTACGGCTTGTATGTTTGGCTGTCTTTTTTCTTGAGCTTTGTCGTTATCGCGCTGGTCGCATTGGAAACCGCTATCGCTCGTCAATCCCTGAAGAAAAAGAGTCAGCAATTGCAAAATCGTCAGCAGCGTTTGGCCAAGCGCCAACGGCCTGTGTCGCAGTAGGAGAGACGTATGAATCCAAGACGTAAACAACGATTAACCTGGGTGCTGATTTTAGTGTTCGGGGTGTCTATAGCGACAGGGCTGATGCTATACGCGCTAAGCCAAAGTATTGATTTGTTTTATACACCGAGTGAAATCGTCGAAGGTGCCGATGACGGCAAACAAAAACCGCAAGTCGGGCAACGGATGCGAGTGGGCGGAATGGTCGTTGAAGGCTCGGTTGAGCGCGACCCGAAAACTCTGGAAGTGTCGTTTAATATTACGGATACAGGTCCTGAAATTACGGTGCTGTATCAAGGTATTCTTCCGGACTTATTCCGCGAAGGGCAAGGTATTGTTGCGCAAGGTGAGCTCGTTGAACCGACGGTTTTGAAAGCCTCGGAAGTATTAGCAAAGCACGACGAAGAGTATATGCCACCAGAGCTGGCTGAAAAAATGAAAGGCATTAAGCACGTAAACCCAAATAAACCTTACGAGGATGGTGAGCAATGATAGCGGAAGCAGGCCATCTCGCGATTGCTATCGCGCTGGCATTCTCTTGTTTGCTGGCGTTTTACCCGCTTTGGGGGGCAATAAAAGGCCACGGTGGCATGATGTCACTGGCAAGACCTTTTGCTCTAGGGCAATTTTTCTTTACCGCTGTGGCGTTTGGCTTATTAGTGTGGGGTTTTGTCAGCAATGACTTCAGTATTGCTTATGTGGCAGCTAATTCTAACTCAGACTTGCCGGTTGCTTATCGGGTAACAGCGGTATGGGGCTCACACGAGGGCTCATTTCTCCTCTGGATGCTGATGCAGGCCGGCTGGATTGCGGCGGTAGCACTGTTTTCACGTTCTATGCCTTTGCCAATGGTGGCGCGGGTGTTAGCGATTCTTGGTTTAATCAGCATTGGCTTCTACTTGTTTATGTTGACGGTGTCGAACCCGTTTGATCGCGCCTTACCGTTGATTCCCGTGGATGGGCGTGACTTAAACCCATTATTACAAGACCCGGGCATGATCATTCATCCTCCGTTATTGTATATGGGGTATGTCGGTTTCTCGGTGGCCTTTGCGTTTGCCATTGCGGCGCTTATATCGGGTAAGCTTGATGCGGCCTGGGCGCGTTGGTCACGCCCTTGGACATTAGCGGCATGGATATTCCTGACGCTGGGAATTGCGATTGGCAGCTGGTGGGCATACTACGAACTCGGCTGGGGCGGCTGGTGGTTCTGGGACCCTGTTGAAAACGCCAGTTTTATGCCCTGGCTGGTTGGAACCGCTTTGTTGCATTCGTTAGCGGTTACCGAAAAGCGAGGCAGCTTTAAGTCTTGGACGGTATTACTGGCAATAGCGGCCTTTAGTTTGAGCCTATTGGGAACTTTCCTGGTTCGCTCCGGCGTTTTGGTCTCAGTACACGCTTTTGCATCTGATCCAACCCGTGGCTTGTTTATTCTGGTGCTATTAGCCTTGGTTATTGGCGGCTCTTTAATTTTATACGGCATGCGAGCGGGACAAATGCAAAGCTACAGCCGATACGAATTATTTTCCCGCGAAGTCATGCTGCTAGGGAACAACGTATTATTGATGGCGGCAATGGCAGTCGTCTTTCTGGGGACTATGCTGCCTTTGATTCATAAAGAAATTGGTTTGGGTAGCATTTCAGTTGGTGAACCGTTTTTCAATGGTGTCTACAGCTGGCTTGTTATTCCATTTGCTCTGATGGTAGGGCTGGGGCCTCTGTTGCGCTGGCGTCGACAGGCACTTAAGCCGCTATTAAAACCGATTGCGTTGGCGCTTAGTCTTGCCATTGTCCTTGCTTACGTACTCCCGAAAATATGGGCTGATGATCTACCGGCCATGGTAGTTATTGGACTATTTCTGGCATTCTGGGTCGGCCTTGCCACGTTGACCGAGGTACAGCAAACGGTCAAGCAACGTAAGCAGGGGTTGTATGGCATAACTCGCCTCTCGGGGAGTCATTGGGGCATGGTACTGGGTCACATTGGTTTCGCCGTGACTTTAATTGGTATTACGTTAGTGTCGCATTATGAACAAGAGCGTGATATTGCTCTGGCGCCGGGAGAGTCGGTTGAAATTATTGGCTACAACGTCAGTTTTGATTTGTTAGACCACAGGGAAGGGCCTAACTACGACTCCGATGCGGGGGAGTTCACCGTGACAAAAAATGGTGAGCTTGTTACTGAAGTGACCAGTGAAAAGCGCTTTTACCGAGTGCAGCGAACCAGCATGACAGAGGTGGGACTCGATGCCAGCCTGTTAAGAGATATCTACATTGCCATGGGCGAACCGTTAGAGGATGGAGCCTGGGCAATACGCTTTTACGTCAAGCCCTTTGTACGTTGGATATGGTTGGGTGCCATTATCATGGCTGTAGGTGGTGTGTTTGCGATGGCCGATAAACGCTACCGACAACGTAAGGATGGAGGTTTATATGAATAAGAACCTTCGCTGGGTTGTACTCTTTGCACCGCTCATTTTATTCATTGCACTAGCCGTCTTTTTGTTAAAAGGCTTGGGGAGTGACCCGACAAAACTCGATTCGGCGCTAATTAACGAGCCGGTACCCGCGTTTGAAAGCGTCGACCTTTACGACACTCGCATAGCTTATGACGAATCCGTGCTAAAAGGTAAGCCGGTGTTGTTGAATGTGTGGGCGACGTGGTGCCCAACGTGTCGTGCCGAGCATGAGTTTTTGAACCAACTCGCTGCGCAGGGGGTTCCTATTGTTGGCTTGAACTATAAAGACGATTCGCGAGAAAAAGCAGTGAATTGGTTGAACACCTTAGGCGACCCGTACACCATTAATTTGTTTGACCCAGAAGGGAATGTGGCTTTTGAATTTGGTGTTTATGGCGCGCCCGAAACCTACTTTATTGATGAAGAGGGCGTTATTCGGTATCGCCATGTTGGCGATGTGAATGCGCGTAACTGGCAGAGCACATTGAAGCCCATTTATGAACAGCTGAAGCGGGAGGCGCAATGAATCGACTACTCCTTTTGGCTACTCTGCTAAGCGTCCTTGTTTTTAGTGCAACAGCGCAAGATACCCTAACGCGCTCGTTTGACAGCGAGCAACAGCGGGAAACCTACCAACAGTTAATTAAAGAGTTGCGCTGCCCGAAGTGTCAGAATCAAAACATTGCTGACTCTAATGCGCCGCTGGCTGAAGACATGCGGGATAAAAGTTATGAAATGCTGAAGGCAGGTAAGTCGAAACAGGAAATTATCAACTTTATGGTCGAGCGTTACGGTAACTTTGTGCATTACGAGCCCCCCTTTACGGCCGCGACAGCGGTGCTTTGGTTTGGGCCTTTGGTTATTGTAATTATCGGTATTGGCGTTGCGGTTGTGTTAACTCGTCAGAAAAAAGAGCAAACCGCCCTGACCCCAGAAGAACGTGCTCAATTAGATCGGTTAAGGAATAACGACAATGACTAGTTTAATCATCGTAATGTTGTTGATGCTGTTAGTTGCTGTCGTTTTTGTTTTATTGGCGACAGGGAAACAGCGCCGCATTCAAAAAAGGCAGGATGAGAACAGGCGCTGGTACGAGCAACGTTTAGCTGAGCTTGAAGAAGAGCGTTCTTTGCACGGCTTATCTGACGAAGAGTTCGACTATTCCAAACAGGAACTTGATAAAACCTTTGTGAATGACAGTAAAGACATCGAAGAAAGTGTGGACTGGCGTCCCGCGCCGCTTGTTTTACCCGCTGCCATTGTCGTCGTTATATCGGTTGTTTTGTATTGGAGTTTTGGTAGTTGGCAGTTACAGGAACAAGCGGCAGAGGCACGCGAACGCTTGCCTGAACTGGGTAAAAAGCTTTTAAGTGAACAAGCTCAGGCAGCTGAACCTGAAGAGCTTAACTTGTTCGCGTTGGGTCTTCGCCAGAAGCTAATGAGCGACCCGGATGATGCTATTGCCTGGTGGATATATGCTGGTCTAATGGTGGATATTGGCGCTCCGGAAGAAGCGGACGAGGCGTTTCAAAAGTCATTGGATTTAGAGCCTGAACGACTCAACACGCTGGTGAGTTATAGTCGCTTCCTACTTATGTCCGGTTCAGCACAAAATAAAGCGAAAGCAGCTAACTTACTGGCACGCGCCTTAAAGTTGAATCCCGCGAATATAGAAGCATTGTCGCTACTGGGCTTCGTGGCGTATGAACAACAGGATTGGGAGCAGGCGATTCAAGCCTGGGAACTGCTGCAGGAACAATTATCGCCTGGCTCAGAGCGTTACGTGGCAGTACAGAACGCGTTAGCCGATGCAAAGCAACAGCAAGCCAATGCAGGAATCACTTTGACCGTTACGGTAAATATTGATGCTGCCATTCAGGAGTCTCTCCCTGAAAGCGCAACGCTGTTTGTCTATGTTACCGGGAACGATGCGCCTATGCCGGCGGCTGTGGTTCGGAAGCCAGTCGACGGCTTCCCTGTCACTTATACGTTATCTAATGCTAACGCCATGTTGCCGGATCACAAACTGTCTGACTTAGATGAGTGGACAGTTCGTGCTCGTGTTTCACAAGATGAAAATATTGAAGCAGAGCCGGGTGATCTGGAAGCGCCGACAGTGACTATTAAAGCTAAGGCGAATCAAACCGCGACAGTGACTTTATCAACACGGATTCAAGAATGAAAAAATACGGATTGTTACTTTTCTCAGTATTGTTAGTTGGGTGCTCATCGACTCCGGAAGATCCTTATGCCGACCCGCGCGACCCGTTTGAGGACTTTAACCGCGGCATGTGGGAATTTAACCGCGATGTTGACGAAGTGGTCATTCAGCCTGCAGCAAATGTTTATGATGATGTACCTCAGCCTATTCGTACGTCACTGTATAATGCCGTTGAGAACTTAGAAGAGCCGTCCTCTTTTGTGAACAATATTTTGCAGTGGAAGTTAGGCGATGCAGGCATATCGCTAGGGCGATTTTTAATTAACTCGACAGTTGGGCTTGTGGGTCTTTTTGATGTGGCCACGCCAATAGGTCTGGAGAAAAAAGAAGAGAGCTTTGGCCAGACGCTGGCCGTTTGGGGTGTGCCTGAAGGGCCTTACGTTATGCTGCCGTTACTGGGGCCGACCGTTATTGTTGATCGCGGTGGTGACTACGCTGACGGACAATATTTCCCATACCCGTCACTGACTTGGCCGGTCGATGTGCTTCGCTACACGGTGAAAGGTCTCGAAATGCGTATACGCTTACGTGACCAGGAACAGGTATTGGAGAACTCGCTCGACCCATATTCTTTCGTTAAAGACGTTTATTATCAACGTTGGCAAGATCAGGTCTACGATGGGAATCCCCCCTTACCGGAAGATGATTTCAGTGACTTCGAAGAGTTTGATGATGATTTCGACGGTGACTTTGAGGATTTTGACGACGAGTCACGTTGACGGATCTCTATTCCTGAACAATGCTTAAGACATGGTGAGCGAAGAGAGTTGAACCATGTCGAAAGCGCACGTTGCGGTTATTGAAGATGACTTAGTATTCCAGTCCATGCTGAAAGAGTATCTCTGCCAGCATGGCTATGACGTGTGCTGCGCTGGTGCCGGGCAACAAGGGGTTGCCCTTTGTGAACAGCAATGTCCAGATGTTGTACTTTGTGACTTAAACCTACCGGACATTAATGGCCTGGAAGTCATAGAGAGACTCCTAAAAGTTTGTGCTCATTTGCCAATTATTGTTATCTCCGCATCTGAAAAAATGTCAGATATTCGTGAAGCAGTGCGCCTTGGTGCCTGGGATTACCTTGTTAAACCATTACAAAGTCTTGATGTGTTGGACAGTGCTATCGGACATTGTCTGGAACGACATGAACTCGAAAACTCTTATCTACATGACATTTGGGAGCTTGATGCACACATTGATGTCATTTATCAGGACGACATGATAGCCGGGAAGCTGACTGAAGAATTACTGCCTAAAAGTCCGTTGAGAGTTGGTGTGTATAACTTTGAGTGTGCGACTCATCTGGCAGACACAACACCTGCCTGGGTTGATTATCGTTCGTTAGGAAATGGCAAAGTGTTGGTGGTTATGGCGGCGGCGCAAAATGCAACCGAGCAAAACCTGGTACCGTTGTTGGTACTGAAAACCTTAGTCGATCCGGTCATACGGCAGTATTTATCAGGTATGGACAATACTTTGGTGCAGCCTGGAATGCTGTTTGAGCACCTGAATATTGAGCTCTGCCACTCTCAGGTGAGAACCGCTTTCGATATCATGGTCGGTGTACTTGATACAGAAACCGGTCATTGGCAATGGTCGCAGGCTGGTGACAAACTAGAGCCATCGCCCAGTGCCAAGCCAGACTTAGCCTTGGGTATTTGGAAACACGCGAATTATCGCACGCATCAATTAGAGTCGTTACATCGCTTGCATTGCCGCTGCTATGGCAAAGAGCTTATTGTGAGCGCTGAGCCTCAAACTGCTTAACGGCTTTATCAATATAAGGCATCGACATATTGATATTAATAGGCTGTGTGAATAACGGGTAACCGATACCGGCCACCAATAGCGCTAACAACTTCCACCATCCTTCAACTTCTACAACTAAAAAGAAGATGACACAAATAGGCACCAGTTTCGCTAAATTGCAAATTAAGCGGCGTGGAACTGGCATTTTCTCCTGAGCGATTGATAGAATCATTGCACGCTCAGTAAAACTGTATGACTTAAGTTGTGGGATACTGCGGGAAGAAAAATATAACGCCATAATTTGTTTCATTGAATTTTACTGAATGGCTTGCATTATAACATGCTTAACGGTTATAAACTTGCCCTCTTTTTCGAATGAATTAATTGTAAGGACAGCTGCTATGGTCAGAAAAGTTGTAATACCGGTCGCCGGTCTGGGAACACGGATGTTACCGGCAACCAAAGCCATTCCAAAGGAAATGTTACCACTGGTCGACAGACCCCTTATTCAATATATTGTCGAAGAGTGCGCGGCAGCCGGCCTTACCGATGTGATTTTGGTCACACATTCGAGTAAGAACTCGATTGAGAACCATTTTGATACCAGTTTCGAGCTGGAAACCACGCTTGAACAGCGTGTTAAGCGACAATTGTTAGCTGAAGTTCAGGCGATTTGTCCGAAAAACACCACCATTATGCATGTGCGTCAGGGTCAGGCAAAAGGTTTAGGTCACGCCGTGTTATGTGCACAGCCACTCGTTGGCAACGAGCCATTCGCCGTAGTATTGCCAGATGTATTAGTGGACGAAGCCAGCTGCAGTTTAAACCGCGATAACTTAGCGGAAATGGTGAAAAACTTTGATGAAACCGGTCACTCGCAGGTGATGGTTGAGAAAGTACCTCAGGAAGACGTCAGTAAATATGGTATTGCGGACATTGGCGGCGAGGAATTAAAGCCGGGTGAGCAAGCGCCTATTACTCAACTGGTTGAAAAACCGTCTAAAGAAGAGGCGCCATCGGATCTTGCCGTAGTGGGCCGTTATGTATTCTCTGCTGACTTATGGCCTCTACTGGAGAAAACGCCAGTGGGAGCAGGTAATGAAATACAGCTAACGGACGCAATGGCAATGTTGCTTGAAAAGCAGTCGGTAAATGCTTATTACATGAAAGGTAAAAGCCATGACTGTGGTAATAAGCTTGGTTATGCGCAAGCTTTCATTGAGCATGCCATGCGCCACCCGGAGCTGGGTAGCGACATGAAGCAGTATATTAAGTCGCTAAAGGGCGCTTAAATGATAAAAAGCGTTAAACTCGGGCTGTTAATACGGCCCGAATAGGCGCTTTATAACCTTCCACCGTTAAATCCGGGTTCTTAGCATCCAAAAAGTCTGCTAAAGACTCACCCGTCATCCACTTCGTACGACGTTGTTCTTCAAGTGACGTCGTGTTGTGGTCAACAATGGAAATATCTTTAAAGCCCAATCGTTCAAGCCAAACCGACAAGGCTTTTGCACTGGGTAAAAACCAAACGTTGCGCATTTGTGCATATCGCTCGCCGGGTAACATCACGGTGGTTTCGTCGCCTTCGACAACAATGGTTTCCAACACGAGCTGACCACCGGGTTTTAGCAACGATTTAAGTTCTTGCAAAAAGGCCAGTGGCGAGCGGCGATGATACAAAACGCCCATGCTGAATACCGTATCGAAGCTTTTAAGCTCTGGCATATGTTCAATCCCGACTGGGAAGAAATGCGCTTTTTCCTGGTATTTTGCCGGCATCATGTTGCGAATAGCCTGGAACTGCATTAAAAACAATTCGCCCGGGTCAATTCCCCAAACTTGTTCAGCACCCGCTTCCAGCATACGCCATAGGTGGTAGCCACTGCCGCAGCCAACATCTAACACTTGCTTACCGCTTAAGTCATCGATATGCGGTTGTACCCGCTGCCATTTCCAGTCTGAACGCCACTCGGTATCAATGAAGACACCAAACAGATCAAAAGGGCCTTTGCGCCAGGGCTGCAATTGTTGCAATAGCCCTGTTATGCGGGCTCGATCGGAATCTGAGGCTTCTTCAGGAGATCCAACCGTTACGGTGTCACTTAAGTGTCCCTTTTCCGTATCGAGCCGGGGCAGCTGTTCAACCACGCGTTGCCAGCGTTTTAAATTGCCATGGGGGTTGTTATTAAAGGCGGTCAGCTGCGGTGCCAGTGTATCCAGCCACTGCTTGTGAGGACTACTGATAAGCGCTTTTAGGTCGTTGCTAAAGTCAATCATTGGTTATTGGTCATCCTTTATTTAACCGCTAGCATGGCCGCGAAGTTGAAGCATTGAAACCATACCGTGTGATGTTCAAAGCCGATCTTTTGAAAACGCTGCTCATGCGCTTCCAGAGTATCAACTTTCATGACATTTTCGATAGCCGCTCGCTTTTGACTAATTTCCAGCTCGCTGTAACCATTAGCTCGCTTAAAGTCGTGGTGCAAATCAATCAGCACATCGTTCATAGTGTCGTCGGTATGGCGGAACTTCTCTGCAATGAGTAAAACACCACCGTCAGTCATACCATCATAAATGCGTTGTATCATGGCCTCGCGTTTTTCTGGTGGGATAAATTGCAAGGTAAAGTTCAACACCACGACCGATGCGTTTTCAATGCGCGTTTCGTTAATGTCTTCGCAGCGCAGCTCAACGGGAACCTGACTCTTAAAGCCACCTAAATGCAAACCGGCGCGCTCAATCATCGGTTCGGAATTATCAACGGCAATCATGTTACAGTTGTCCAGGTGTTCACAGCCTTTTCGCATAGCCAGTGTGGCTGCACCCAATGAACAGCCCAAATCGTACAGATGGGTATTGTTTTGGGCGTAACGGCGAACCAACTGCGGCAAGGTTTGTAAAATACTTGAATAGCCGGGAACGGACCGATTAATCATATCGGGAAACACTTCAACAACTTGCTGGTCAAAGCAAAAGTCAGACACACTCGGCAGAGGTTTAGAAAAAATAGTGTCGTGTTGGCTCATAGGGCAACTTGATAAATAAAGTAAACATATCGAGTATTTTACCGATAATTAGAGCTGACGGACAGCCGCGTTTTGATTAATATATCGGCGTCTTAGTTGGAGGAAACTGTTGTTAACCCGTATTTGGCATAAAACACTGTATTTTTGTTCCGTGATAAGCTTGGCTGTGTCGCTTTGGATACTAATGCCTGTGCCCACCTATGCTTATGCGCCTGATACATGGTTAGAGCAACACCCAACCATTCGGGTTGGTGTACCAAACCAGTTGCAACCGCTTATTTATCAAACCGAAGATGGTGCCGCAGGGCTCGACGTTGACTTACTTAAGCAATTTACCGCGACGATGGACGTCGAATTAGTCTGGACGCCGTGCGGTCAGTGGCAAGAGTGTTTAGATGCCATTTCTAACAAAGAAATTGATATTTTAACCAGCGTGTCCTATTCCGTTGAGCGTAACCAGAGCATGGACTTTACCCAAAGTTACTGGTCAATGCCCTGGGCAGCACTGACGCTGGATTCAACCATGCGGTCAGGCAGTAGCGTGAGAATAAGCGAATTACACGGTCAGCGAGTTGCTGTTGTTGAAGGTTACAGCATAGAGTCTCAGCTGGTTGATACCGGGCGCATTGAAGTGGTTAGTGTGTCCGATATTGATGAAGGTATTGACCGACTGCGTAACCGCATGGTGGATTCTTATGTCGATAGCTTGCCTATTTTAGTTGATGAACTTCAGGAATATCCGTTACCTGGGTCGAAGCTGTCGGTGCTGGATTCGACTCAGGGTAACGCCTTATACCTTGCGGTGCGTGATGACTGGCAGCCGCTGGTGACTTTACTGAACCGAGGTATTAATTCACTAACACCACAGCAGCGAGACGCGTTAAAACGCAAATGGTATGGGTATGAACTAGAGCAGGGGTGGAGTGACGAAGAGCTGCTTGAGTTGGGAATGAAAATAGGCTCTGTTGTGCTTTTAGTTATTCTTAGCTTTGGTATATGGAACAGCCGTCTTCGTAAAGAAATTAAAGCCCGTAAAGCGGCTGAGCGTCATATTCGTCATATTGCCACCCACGACGAACTGACGGGGCTGCCGAACAGAAATTTAATGCAGGATCGTCTCGAACAGTCGCTACGTCAGAGCGAAAGAACGCAAAAGCCATTTTCGGTATTGTTTTTAGATCTTGATGGCTTTAAGCAAATCAATGATGATTTTGGCCATAATTATGGGGACGAGTTACTCGTTCAAGCGGCTCAACGCATGAAAACGCTATTGCGGCGCTCCGATACGGTCTGTCGTCACGGCGGTGATGAGTTCGTGGTTATTTTGCCGACGGCTATTGCTGTTGGTTCGGCTCTCGCGGTTGCTCGCAAATTAGTTGTGCAGTTAGCCAAGCCTTATAAGGTAAAAAGGCAGCAGTTGGAAGCTAGTGTCTCTATTGGTGTTGCAATGTACCCCACCCATGGCACCGATGTAGACACGTTGCTGCGTTCCGCCGATAAAGCTATGTATGCTGCCAAAGCCGCTGGCAAAAATGATGTGCGCTTAGCCAGTACCGACGGATGACATTCAGCCTTAGTTAGCTATAATGTAGCGCTTCACTTTTAACGAATTCGTCGGTAGTAGGAAAAGTACATGCGCACGCATTATTGTGGACAAGTAAACGCAGGACTCGCAGAACAACAAGTGACTTTATGTGGCTGGGTCAATAAACGCCGTGACTTAGGTGGCTTAATTTTCATTGACTTACGTGACAGAGAAGGTGTAATTCAGGTCGTTTTCGACCCCGATCAACAAGCACTGTTTGAGCAAGCTGAAAAGTTACGTCAAGAGTTTTGTGTGCAAATTACTGGCACAGTAAATCGTCGCCCTGAAAGCCAGGTTAACGCTAACATGAAAACCGGCGAGGTCGAATTGCTGGCATCCGAGCTCAATATTTTAAGCCGCTCTGAGCCGTTACCTATCGACTTTAACAGCCAGGTCAGTGAAGAAGCACGCCTGCGCTATCGCTATTTGGACTTACGTCGTCCGCAGATGAACGAAAAGCTTCAGTTCCGTGCGAAAGTCACTAGCGCCGTCAGACGTTTTCTGGACGACAACGGTTTCTTAGATATTGAAACGCCAATGCTGACACGTGCGACACCTGAAGGCGCGCGCGACTATTTAGTACCAAGCCGCACACATAAAGGGCGTTTCTTCGCGTTGCCACAAAGCCCACAGCTATTTAAACAGCTACTGATGATGTCAGGCTTTGATCGCTACTACCAAATCGTAAAGTGTTTCCGCGACGAAGATCTGCGCGCTGACCGTCAACCTGAATTTACTCAAATCGATATCGAAACCTCGTTCATGACCGCTGAGCAAGTCATGGAAGTCACCGAAAAAATGACCCGAGAGTTATTTGATAGTTTACTGGGTATTGATTTGGGTGACTTTCCGAGCATGACGTGGCATGAAGCGATGAAGCGCTACGGCTCAGATAAGCCTGATTTACGTAATCCGCTTGAGCTGGTTGACGTTGCTGACTTATTGAAAGACGTCGAATTTAAAGTGTTCTCCGGGCCGGCGAACGACGAAAAAGGACGCGTTGCTGTTATTCGTCTGCCGGGTCAGGCGGAAAATGTGTCGCGTAAGATGATTGATGAATACACCAACTTCGTGGGTATTTACGGCGCGAAAGGCCTTGCCTGGATAAAAGTAAACGATTTGTCTCAAGGTCGTGATGGACTGCAATCACCCATTCTTAAGTTCCTTCCGGACGATGCGTTAAACGCAATTCTTGAGCGCACCGAAGCTGAGACGGGTGACATTCTGTTCTTTGGCTCAGACAAAGCGAATACGGTTGCTGAAGCAATGGGCGCATTGCGTTTGAAGCTAGGTGAAGAATTTGGTTTGGTCAGTGACCAGTGGAAACCGTTATGGGTTGTTGACTTCCCAATGTTTGAAGAAGACGATGATGGCTCATTGGCGGCCTTGCACCATCCGTTTACAGCACCGGTCAATGTAACACCGGATGAACTTCGGGCGAACCCGGCAAAGGCACTGTCTAATGCTTACGACATGGTTCTAAATGGTGTTGAAGTGGGCGGTGGCTCGACGCGTATTTTCGATAACGAAATGCAGCAGGCGGTATTCGAAGTTCTGGGTATTGGCAAAGACGAAGCACAAGAGAAGTTTGGCTTCTTGCTTGAGGCGCTTAAGTACGGTACGCCTCCACACGCAGGCCTGGCTTTCGGGTTAGATCGGTTGGTGATGTTGATGGTGGGAGCAAGCTCCATTCGTGACGTGATTGCATTCCCGAAAACGACTACCGCAGCTTGTGTACTCACAGATGCTCCTGGATTAGCAAACCCAGAGGCGCTGAATGAACTTGGCGTGAAGAGCACCGTCGAAGACAAAGAATAAGCACATTCAACGATTAAACTTTGTGGGGTGAAACATGGCAGGTCACTCGAAGTGGTCGAACATAAAACACCGAAAGGCCGCGCAGGATGCGAAGCGCGGCAAAATTTTCACAAAATTGATTCGCGAAATTAATGTCGCCGCCCGTGAAGGCGGTGGCGATCCTGAGACCAACCCACGTTTGCGGGCCGCGATTGATAAAGCGCTCTCGAATAATATGAAGCGCGACACCATTGATACAGCTATCAAACGTGGCACCGGTGAAATGGAAGGAGACAATGTTGAGGAGCTAACCTACGAAGGTTATGGTCCTAACGGCGTTGCCATTTTGCTGGAGTGCATGACAGACAACAAAAATCGGACGGTGTCTGAAGTACGCTATGCGTTTAGCAAGCACGGCGGTAATTTAGGCACCGACGGCTCGGTGGCTTACCTGTTTAACAAAATGGGTGTTATTAGCTATGGTACCGACGTGACCGAAGAGGATGTAATGGAGCCTGCACTGGAGGCCGGAGCGGAGGACATCGTAAAATACCCGGGCAGCGGCCTCGATGTTATGACGTCACCGGAGAACTTTGGTCCCGTAAAAGATGCGTTAGACGCTAAAGGACTGCAAGCGTCCAACGCGGAAGTCACACAGGTACCTGACACCAAAATCGATTTGGACGAAGACAGTGCACGTTCGTTTTTAAAGCTGCTGGATGCGCTGGAAGACTTAGACGACGTTCAGAACGCTTATCATAACGCTGATATTTCTGATGATGTATTGGCTAAGTTGGACAATTAAGGACTTATGAGCGTCATATTAGGTATTGACCCAGGCTCACGGTTAACTGGATATGGCGTTATTCAAAAGCATGGTCGTAAATTTCATTATTTAGGCAGTGGTTGCATCCGCGCGACAGGCTCGCCGACAAAGCCGCTGTCGCTTGCCGATAAGTTACGCTTGATTCATGACAGTGTCAGTGAATTAATCACTCAGTTTAGCCCCACCGAATTTGCTATTGAACAAGTGTTTATGGCGAAAAACCCTGATTCAGCACTGAAGTTAGGGCAAGCGCGAGGCGCTGCAATAGTAGCGGCTGCAAGGGCAGGACTGCCGGTGGCGGAGTACTCAGCGAGACAAATAAAACAAGCCGTTGTCGGTAATGGCGGCGCAGAAAAAGAACAAGTACAGCACATGGTGGTTGCGCTACTCAACTTACAGAAAACACCCCAGGCGGACGCTGCAGATGCACTCGCCGTTGCACTATGTCATGCGCAAAGCGCGGAAAGTTTGCTGAAAATGTCAGGCGCAGCGAAGAAAACCGTTCGTGGTCGGCTACGTTAATTTTATAGGGAGAGGACTCTTGTGATAGGACAAATTCGGGGCACGCTGCTAGCCAAACAACCACCAGAAGTGTTGGTCGATGTAAATGGCGTCGGCTATGAAGTCCAGTTACCCATGACCTGTTTTTACGATCTGCCAGCCACAGGCGAGCCGGTGACACTGGTGACGCATTTTGTGGTTCGGGAAGACGCTCAACTATTGTATGGCTTTAACTCGAACTCAGAACGCTCGCTATTTCGACTGCTGATAAAAACGCAAGGGGTGGGCCCAAAGCTGGCACTTGGCATTTTATCGGGGATGTCTGCAGAGGAGTTTGTCTTTGCCGTGAACCAGAATGATGTCAGTCGGTTGGTGAAACTGCCGGGCGTTGGTAAGAAAACCGCCGAGCGGTTAGTGATTGAAATGCGTGACCGACTGAAAGACTGGGCTTCTGCAACACCCGCTACGGATGCGATGCCGGTTGATAATAAAGGCGTTGACGCTCGTATTCATCCAGCTGATACCAGAGCCGATGCGGTGAGTGCTTTGGTAGCTCTTGGTTATAAAGAAAATCAAGCTGAAAAAGCCATTCAGAAAGTGTACTCTGCTGAACATAGTAGTGAAGTTCTGATACGACTGGCATTAAAAGAGCTGTCTTAAGGTAAAGCGATGATAGAAGCCGACCATATTCCAACTGACCGAATTGTTGAAGCCGATGTGCAGGGTGACGACGAAGCCATTGATCGTGCTATCCGCCCGAAAAAGCTAGATGAATACACGGGTCAAAAACACGTCGTTGAACAAATGGCGATTTTCATCGAGGCAGCTCGGAGAAGGCAGGAAGCGCTTGACCATTTATTGATTTTTGGTCCGCCGGGATTGGGAAAAACTACGCTGGCAAATATTGTTGCTAATGAACTGGACGTCAATATTAAGACGACGTCAGGGCCCGTTCTGGAAAAGGCTGGCGATTTAGCGGCATTGTTGACGAATTTAGACGAGCATGATGTTCTTTTTATTGATGAAATTCACCGATTAAGCCCTGTCGTTGAAGAAATTTTGTACCCGGCAATGGAAGACTATCAGCTGGATATAATGATTGGTGAGGGGCCAGCAGCCCGGTCAATTAAGCTCGACTTACCACCTTTTACGTTGGTGGGAGCGACCACTCGAGCTGGGGCGTTGACGTCACCACTGCGCGATCGCTTTGGTATTGTGCAGCGGCTTGAGTTTTATGACGTAGAAGAATTAACCGATATTGTGTCGCGTTCAGCCCATTTTATGAACGTGACAATGAAAGAGGGCGGCGCCAAAGAAATTGCACGACGCTCGCGAGGAACGCCACGCATTGCTAATCGCCTGCTACGTCGGGTGCGTGACTACGCGGAAGTTAAAGGTAACGGCGAAATTGATCAGGAAACCGCAAATGCAGCATTAACTATGGTCGATGTTGATCATGCCGGCTTTGACTATATGGACCGTAAGCTTTTATTAGCGATTATGGAAAAGTTTATGGGCGGTCCTGTGGGGCTTGATAATCTTGCAGCGGCAATAGGTGAAGAAAAAGACACGATTGAAGATGTGCTTGAACCTTACCTTATTCAACAAGGGTTTTTACAAAGAACGCCAAGAGGTCGTTTGGCAACTCCCAGGGCATACCAGCACTTTGGATTGAAGCCTGAGAAATAGGCAAAAAAAAGCCCGCACAAAAGTACGGGCAAATAGAACAACAAGAAGGAAGTTAAATCCAGGGAACAATCTAAGAAGAAGTGACAACCAATCTCTTCGTCTGTGATATGTGGTGTATTATAAGTATTATATGCGCTTGATCAAACAAGAAAAATTACTTTATCGCATTAGAAAAACTAATTCGCAGTAAGGTAAAGCTGCTCAAAAAAAGCGCAACATAATTATAACAAAATTAAAAATACCATATAAAACAGTGGCTTTTTGTTTTCATGTTTCAGTTCTGTCATAAAAAAAAGTCTGTTGATAATTTAACCAGCGACACTTTTGGCGCTTTCTTTACGAATTATTACATTACCGTAACTTTTCAGAACTTTACCCGAGGTGATAATGTCTCAGTATCAGTTTGAATGGCCCATTCGTGTGTACTATGAGGACACCGATGCAGGTGGTATTGTTTATTATGCCAATTATCTCAAATTCCTTGAGCGGGCCAGAACAGAATGGTTACGCTCTTTAGGGATTGAACAGGACACTTGGTTAGCTCACAATATAGCCTTTGTAGTGCGTAAGGTTGAGCTTGATTTAAAAAAAGCGGCTCGATTCAACGACGAGCTAACCGTAACGGTTGACGTTATAAAAAAGAAAAAAGCGTCGTTAATGTTTAAACAAAATGTTTTGGGAAAAGATGGCAGTGTTCATTGCTCGGCAGTTGTAACTGCTGCGTGTGTTGATAACTCGGTAATGAAACCTGTAGCTATTCCGACATCTATTTTATCGCGTATTGAGACAGAGGTTTAGAGCGTGCAAGCAGAGCTATCTTTTATTGACTTATTTTTACAAGCCAGCTTATTAGTGAAGCTGGTGATGGTTATCTTACTCGCCATGTCAGTCTGGGGCTGGGTATTGATATTTCAACGCCGAAAAGTGCTCAACCAGGCGCAAAAAGATGCATTAAAGTTTGAAGATCGCTTTTGGTCGGGGGTCGATCTCGCGCGCTTGTATCAAGAAATTTCAGCACGCGCAAAAAATGCCCGTGGCATGGAGCTGATGTTTCATTCGGGCTTTAAAGAGTTTGCCCGATTGCGAAATCAAACAGGTGGAAACAACCAATCTATGCTGGAAAGTGCCTTCCGTGCAATGCGCGTTGCGCACGCCAGAGAAATGGAGAAGCTTGACAGCCATTTAGGAACGCTGGCAACCATTGGATCTATTAGCCCTTATATCGGCCTTTTCGGTACCGTATGGGGTATTATGAACGCGTTTATCGCATTAGGTGCCGTGCAACAGGCAACGTTGGCTATGGTTGCGCCGGGTATCGCCGAAGCGCTTATCGCAACCGCTTTGGGCTTATTTGCAGCGATACCAGCGGTGATTGCGTTTAACCGCTTTACGACACGCGCGGAAAAAATAGATGGTCAGTACATGAACTTTATTGATGAGTTCACTTCTATACTGCAGCGTCAGGCACTGGCAAAATCATCAAAAGAGAAAGCGGAAGGTGAGTCACTATGATGGTCATGCCGCGCAAACGGCGTAAGCCGGTTGCTGAGATAAACGTGGTGCCATACATTGATGTGATGCTCGTTCTTCTTATTATTTTTATGGTAACGGCACCCTTAATTACTCAAGGCGTAAAGGTCGATTTACCTAAAGCGACGGCAGAGCCACTGTCAGAGGACAGTAAACCGCCGTTGGTTGCTTCAGTAGATGCCGAAGGTCGTTATTACCTAAACCAGGGGGATAGCCAAGACACACCAATGCAGGCTGACGAGCTTGCAACCTTGGTGGCAGCCCATTTACAGGTGGAGCCTGATACGCCGGTTATGGTAAATGGCGATGGTGCGGTATCTTATAATCAAATTGTACAACTCATGGTTCTGCTGCAGCGAGCAGGTGTGCCGTCAGTTGGTTTAATGACAGATTCGTCGGAAGAGTAGTTGTGGATAAATCGGAGAGCTTAACGTTACCGCTCATATACTCGATAGCAATACACGCTGTTATAGCCGGTGTGTTGCTCATTAGTTTTGAGTTTACCCCATCGACTCCGGAAGCGATGGAAGTGAATTTGAATCAAAGTGAGTTAGAGCCTTCGGAAGAAATTGTCAGTGCGGTTTCGGTCGATAAGTCAAAAGTTCAGGAGCAAGTTGAGCGAATTCAACGTCAAAAAGCGGAAGCTGAGGCTGCTGAACAACGCCGAATTGAGCGTCTAGAACGTCGAGCTGAGGAAGCTCGTAAGGCAAGAGAACGCGAAGAGCAGCGTCAAAAGGAAATCGAGCGGCAGCAGGAAATTGAACGTCAGGAAGCGGCACAAGCTCGCAAAGAAGCTGAACAAGCTAAGAAAGAAGCACAGCGCTTAGCGGAGGAGCGAGCAAAAGCAGAAGCAGCAGCCAAAGAGGCAGAACGTCGAAGAAAAGAGGCGGAAGAAGCTGAACGAAGAGCAGCTGAAGAGCGTCGCAAACGCGAAGAAGCAGAGCGTCGCGCCGCTGAACGAGAAGCTCAATTGAAAAAAGAAATGGAAGAAGAACGTGCGCGTCGTCAGGCGGCAAGACGTCAACAAGTGCTGAGTGAAATTGAAAAGTATCAAGCGCTTATAAGACAGACTATTCAGCGTAACTGGACCGTCGATGACTCCATGCAGGGGAAGTCATGCGAGTTAACTATCAGTGTTGCGCCGAGCGGGTTTGTTAAGTCGGTTGATACGGGAAGCGGTGATGCCAGTGTGTGCCGTTCGGCTCGCAATGCGGTATTGAAAGCCAATACGTTACCGGTGTCTGAAGACCCGGAAATTTATCAGCAGATGAGTACAATAAAACTGACTGTTAAGCCACAGTTGTAATTAGGGTGACCAATGAAAAAAATCGTACTTCAAGCCATAGCCTTACTGTTTGTAGTGATGAGTTCCGCCCGTGCCGGCGTGTTGGAAATTGTCATTACTGAAGGTATCGACACGGCGCGACCTATTGCTGTGGTTCCTTTTGAATGGAAAGGGGAAGGGCAACCGCCTGGTAACCTAACTGACGTTATTGCTGCTGACTTAAGACGCAGTGGTCGGTTTAATCCTATTCCGACAACGGCTATGCCTCAGCGACCGACAAAAGACGATGATATTGACTATTCGGCCTGGGCCAAAATGGGGGTTGAAGCCGTATTAGTCGGTTCGGTTGAACCGTATTCAGTTGACCGCTACATGGTTAAATTTGAACTGATTGATGTGTTACGCGGCCAAATTACGGGGGGGAATGCCCAAATGCTCCGTAATGGCGAACTGGTGCAAAGCAATGACCATGTGCTTGATTCTCGTTCAAGTGTTATTGATGGTGATCAATTTCGTAGCTATTCGCACCGAATTTCGGATGTTGTCTATGAAGCGCTGACTGGTGAAAAAGGCGCGTTTATGACAAAAATTGCCTACGTCACTGTTAACCATGATGACCGTTACCCTTATAAGTTGGCAGTTGCTGACTACGACGGTGCGAATGAAAAAATCTTATTGCGCAGCCCTGAGCCATTAATGTCCCCGTCATGGTCACCAGACGGCAACAAGCTGGTCTACGTGAGCTTTGAGAATAAAACGGCGGAGATATTCATGCAGGATATTTACACCACTCGTCGTGAAAAATTGACGTCATTTCCGGGGATCAATGGTAATCCTGTGTTCTCACCAGACGGCTCAAAATTGGCCATGGTATTGTCAAAGGACGGTAACCCGGAACTCTATGTTTTCGATATAAAAACGAAAAACTTGCAACGAGTTACGCGGAATCGTACGATTGATACAGAACCAAGTTGGACACCTGACGGAAAGTCGCTAGTATTTACGTCAGAGCGTGGCGGTAGACCACAGCTTTACAATGTAGAGTTGTCGTCAGGTCAAGTTCGCCGACTGACGTTTGAAGGTGAGCAGAACTTAGGTGGTACGGTAGCGCCGTCTGGTAAAGACATGATTCTGGTAAACCGTACCAGAGGGAACTATCATATAGCTAAGCAAGAGTTCCCACGAGGAACAATGCAGGTTTTAACAAAAACGTCTTTGGATGAGTCACCAAGTATCGCACCGAATGGTAGTATGGTGATATACAGTACAACGCACAATAACAAGCAAGTACTGGCATTGGTATCAACCGATGGACGTTTTAAAGCGCGGTTACCGGCGTCTGATGGGGAAGTTAAGTCTCCCTCTTGGTCGCCATTTATGTAAATAGCCTGAATGGTTGAATTGTTCGATTAAACGATAAGGACGAAAAGGATGCAGCTTAATAAACTTTTTAAAGCTCTGGCAATCGTTGTACCAATGGCAACTCTGGCCGCATGTAGCTCAAACCAGGAAACCGATTCAGGTATGGGCTCAGGTCAGGAAACGAATCAACAAGCAGAACAAGATTCTGGTGTTGAAGTTGGTGCGGCTGAGCGTCAAAAAACGCTTGAAGAGCAACGTCAAGAGAAAATGGAAGCATTGCGCAAAGAACACATTGTTTACTTTGCTTTCGATAAGTCTAACGTACAATCTGAATACGCAGAGCTATTAGCTGCGCACGCAGATTACTTAGTTAAGAACCCGTCTGTGAAAGTGGTTATCGAAGGTCACGCTGATGAGCGTGGTACGCCTGAGTACAACATCGCCCTTGGCGAGCGTCGTGCACAAGCGGTTGAAAGCTACTTGCACAACTTAGGCGTTCAGGACTCTCAAACTTCAACCGTATCTTACGGTGAAGAAAAGCCTTTAGTTGATGCGTCAACTGAAAGCGCCTACGCGAAAAACCGTCGTGCGGTTTTAGTGTACTAATCCCAAATTAGACGGATAGTTCATGAAAAAAACGCTGTTAGCTGTCAGTTTGTTAGTGCCTGGGCTTGTTTTAGCCCAGGCGCCTGTTTCGGGTCTTTCTTCTTCAGGTGACGTTGAAAAGCGTCTGGATCAAATCGAGCGCATGCTTGAGGCTCGATCCAGTGCACAACTTAACATGATGGATCAGCTTAATTCCGTTCAACAAGATGTCGCGGAATTAAGAGGGATAACTGAAGAGCATGCCTATCAATTGGAACAACTTTTACAACGCCAGCGCGAGCTGTATCAGGAAATTGATCGTCGCTTTAATCAGTTAAAGGACAACAATAGCCAGAGTAATGATGCCGGCGCAGGTTATTCCAATATGCAGCAGGTACCGACGCAAACTGATGGCAGCAGTTATTCAGCAAGCTTGAGCGAAAATGATGCTTACGACAAAGCCATTGCGTTGGTTTTGGAAGATAAGCGTTATGACGCCGCCATTCCTGCTTTCCAGTCCTTTTTGGAGAGCTTCCCTAACTCTACTTATGCGCCAAACGCCCATTACTGGCTTGGACAGCTTTTCTTTGCTCAGCAAGAATATGGTAAAGCTGAACAACAGTTCATGACGGTAGTAAAAGACTACCCTGACAGTAATAAGCGTGGTGACTGTTTATTGAAGCTTGGTGCTATCGCAAATGACCAAGGTAATACCGCTGATGCAAAGCGTTATTATGAGCAAGTTATTAGTGAGTACCCGGATACTACTGAAGCAAATTTAGCCAAGCAACGACTGAATTAACTAACACGAGCGCAACATGTGTTCGTGAATTAATCAGTCAGACAGTTTTTTTCAATTTTAAGTTGCATAAGTGCGTTATTTCAGTAAACTATGCCGCCGTTGCCAAGCAGAACTGGTAACGAATAATTAGCGTTGGGTTGTTAGCTCAGTTGGTAGAGCAGTTGACTTTTAATCAATTGGTCGCAGGTTCGAATCCTGCACAACCCACCACTCGCTAATGCTAAAAAAATCAGAATTATGGGTTGTTAGCTCAGTTGGTAGAGCAGTTGACTTTTAATCAATTGGTCGCAGGTTCGAATCCTGCACAACCCACCACTTCTTCTTTCTGATAACTTAACTACAACCCCCTCTTGAATTCGACTATACTAGCCGCCACGTTATAACGAACACTTGGACATAAGCTGTAATACCATGACTGAGATTCAAACGCTGGATAACCTTGACTATCGGTTTCCACCAAAACCTAAGCCGTTGACGCCTGAAGAAAAGCAGGAAACGGTTGAACACATTAAAGCGCTTCTTAAAGAGAAAGATGCGGTTTTAGTGGCACATTACTACACCGACCCTGACATTCAGGCACTGGCTGAAGAGACAGGCGGTTGTGTTGCTGATTCGCTGGAAATGGCGCGCTTTGGTCGTGACCATCCGGCGAAAAAGCTCATTGTTGCCGGTGTTCGCTTCATGGGGGAGACGGCGAAAATACTGACACCGAATAAACAGGTGTTAATGCCTACGTTAGATGCCGAGTGTTCACTCGATTTAGGCTGCCCTCCGGAAAAGTTCTCAGAATTTTGTGACCAGCATCCGGATCGTACGGTTGTGGTTTATGCAAATACCTCAGCTGCTGTCAAAGCGCGAGCTGACTGGGTCGTTACCTCAAGCATGGCGTTAGAGCTGGTTGATCATTTAGATGCCAAAGGCGAGAAAATTTTATGGGCACCTGACAAGCATTTAGGTGGCTATATTGCTCGTGAAACGGGCGCAGATATGCTGTTATGGCAAGGTGCCTGTGTTGTGCATGACGAATTTAAAGCCAAAGCACTCAAAGACATGAAGGCGTTGCACCCTGATGCGGCTATTTTAGTGCACCCAGAGTCCCCTGAAAATATTGTCGCAATGGCCGATGCCGTAGGCTCAACATCGCAGCTTATTAAAGCCAGCCAGGAACTGCCTAACTACACCTTTATTGTTGCGACGGATAAAGGCATTTTCTATAAAATGCAGCAACTGCAACCCAACAAGACCTTTATTGAGGCACCAACAGCCGGTAATGGCGCAACATGCCGAAGCTGTGCGCATTGTCCGTGGATGGCGATGAACGGTCTTAAAGCGATTGAACAGGCGCTTGAAACGGGTGGGAAAGAACATGAAATTCATGTCGATCCAGAGCTTGGAGAAAAAGCGATGGTACCGCTGGATAGAATGTTGGCATTTGCTGCGACACTAAAATAACCCCAAAGGCCTCATTTAGAGGTCTTTTTTGCTTTATACAACTCGTTTATAACGATAATAAACAAGCTTCCTACCGAACTTCACAACTGCATGCTAATCTAAAATTAATGATTATTTATTCAGGATTAGTGCATGGGACTGTATCAAAATGCAGACGTAAGGGATAACTGTGGCTTTGGCTTGATAGCGAATATTAATGGTCAGGCCAAGCATGACTTAATAACGACTGCTTTGCATGGTTTAGACCGAATGCAGCATCGCGGTGGCATTGGCTCGGACGGTAAAACGGGTGATGGTTGTGGGTTGTTACTGCAACTGCCGGAACAGTTTTTCAAAGACTTCGCTAAATCTCAGGACTGGTCTCTTAGTAAGAAATTTGCCGTTGGCATGGTTTTTTTCAGCAAAAGCCATGACAAAAAGGAAGCCGCGCGACAGCTTATTGAAGAAGAATTAAAACAGGAAACGTTAACCGTCAATGGATGGCGCAAGGTTCCAACGGATCCGACCATTTTGGGCACGCAGGCCGCCCAGTCAGAACCCGCTATTGAACAAGTCATCGTGTCGGCACCACCGGGGTGGCGAAAAAAAGATCTTGAGCGGCGCCTTTATATGGCGCGCCGCCGAATAGAGCAGCACTACACAGACAACAATGAGCTATACATAGCGTCTTTATCGAGTCTGGTGATTGTTTATAAAGGACTGGTATTGGCGAAGGATTTGGCCAGCTATTACCATGACTTGGCAAATGAGAGTATGACCACTGCCATTTGTGTGTTTCACCAACGTTTTTCAACCAATACAGAGCCCCGGTGGCCATTAGCTCAACCGTTTCGATTTCTGGCGCACAACGGTGAAATTAATACCATACGAGGCAACCGTCAGTGGGCGCGTGCCCGGGCTTACAAATTTCACACGCCATTATTACCTGATCTACAACGCGCCGTTCCCTTGGTGGGCATGAGTGGCTCAGACTCAGCGTCGTTGGACAATATGCTTGAACTGCTGCTTGCTGGTGGTATGGATTTATTCCGCGCGATGCGCTTATTAATTCCGCCTGCTTGGCAGGGGGATGCGACGATGTCAGATGAGATGCGGGCATTCTATGAGTTTAACGCGCTGCATATGGAGCCTTGGGATGGCCCAGCGGGGGTGGTATTGAGCAACGGTCGGCATGTTGCCTGCAGTCTCGACAGAAATGGCTTACGCCCAGCGCGTTACGTGCTCACTGAATCCGGCATACTCACTATTGCGTCCGAAGTCGGCATTTGGGATTACGATGAGGCAGAGGTAACAGAGAAAGGACGTTTAGGTCCGGGCCAAATGATGGCGGTCGACACCTATACGGGGAAGATTTGGTATAACGACGATATTGAAACGGATCTTAAAAAGCGTCATCCATATAAACAATGGTTGTCGCAAAACCGCCGCCACTTAGTGCCGTTTGGGCATAGTCATGCCGACAAAATCGGCCAGCGACTCTATGATGACGAGACCATGGCTGTATTCCACAAAGCCTTTCTCTATTCCGAAGAAGAACTGCAGCAAGTTATCAGTGTTCTTGCCAAAGATGCGCAGGAAGCGGTTGGCTCAATGGGCGATGATACGCCGCAAGCCTTTTTATCCAAACAGCCAAGGTTGCTTTACGATTATTTCCGGCAGCAGTTCGCGCAGGTTACCAACCCGGCAATTGACCCTATTCGCGAACGCCACGTCATGTCGTTAAGTACCATCATTGGTCGAGAACACAACGTATTTAATGAAGCCTCTGGCGATGCTGATCGTGTGGTATTTGAGTCGCCTATTTTAATGTATACCGACGTTAAGCAGTTGCGTGACTTGGACGAAAAACATTACCGCAGTATGGATTTTTCACTGGCGTTTAATCCAGCGGACAAATCGTTACAGCAGGCGCTCAATGAGCTTGTTGAAAGAGTGGTTGAGGCAGTTAGACAGCAAAGTGTGGTCATTGCCATTCTTACCGATCGCCACTTTGAAAAAGGCGATATCACTATCCCAGCGCCAATGGCGGTTGGTGCGGTTCAGCAGGCGTTGGTGAATGAGAACCTGCGTTGCGACTCGAATATTATTATTGAAACGGCTTCTGCGCGTGACTCACATCACATGGCGGTTCTGCTGGGGCTGGGTGCCACGGCTATATACCCATTTTTGGCGTACGAAACGGTCGAGCAGCTCGTTGAAAAGCAAAAAGTCGACTTACCCGTCCGAGAAGCACTACTGAATTACCGCAAAGGGCTGAATAAAGGGCTGTTGAAAATACTCTCGAAAATGGGCATTTCGACAATCTCCGGCTACCGCGGCGCATCGCTTTTTGAGGCCGTTGGGCTTAATCAGGATGTCAGAGAGCTGTCTTTTTGCAATATGCCGGCGCGCATTAACGGCACCGGTTTTGACGACATACAGCAAGACTTACTGCAGCGTTTCCAAAAAGCTTGGTTAAAGCGTAAACCCTTAGCGCAGGGAGGCTTATTAAAGTATGTTCATGGTAGTGAGTATCATGCTTATAACCCTGATGTAGTGGTGGCCTTACAGGAAGCGGCTAATACTGGAGGCGAAGGCGCTTATAAGGTTTACGCCAAGCATGTGAACGAACGACCAGTGACTCATATTCGCGACTTGTTGGATTTAAAGCTTCCAAATACGCCTATTATTGACCTCAATGAGGTTGAGCCCAAAGAGCGTTTATACCAGCGTTTTGACACCGCGGCGATGTCTATTGGGGCACTCAGTTCAGAAGCCCATGAAGCATTGGCGATAGCGATGAATCGAATTGGTGGTCACTCGAACTCGGGAGAAGGGGGCGAAGACCCTAAACGCTTTAATACCGAGAAGAACTCGCGCATTAAACAGGTCGCGTCAGGCCGCTTCGGAGTGACACCGCACTACCTCGTTAATGCTGACGTTATTCAAATAAAAGTCGCACAAGGCGCAAAACCCGGAGAGGGCGGGCAGCTCCCCGGAGAAAAAGTCACGGCAGAAATTGCGCAATTGCGTTACGCGGTACCGGGTACGACATTAATATCACCGCCACCGCACCACGATATTTACTCAATTGAAGATCTTGCACAGCTGATATTTGACTTAAAACAGGTAAATCCTGAGGCGTTAGTATCGGTAAAACTGGTTTCTACGCCGGGTATTGGCACTATCGCTACGGGCGTAGCGAAAGCCTATGCGGACCTTATTACGGTGTCAGGCTATGACGGAGGCACCGGTGCCAGTCCACTCACGTCAGTAAAGTATGCCGGCTCGCCCTGGGAGTTAGGTCTGGCGGAAGTTCATGAGGCGCTGGTGACGAATAAGCTAAGACACAAAATACGCCTGCAGGTTGATGGCGGCTTAAAAACTGGCAAAGACATTGTCAAAGCCGCGATTTTAGGAGCAGAAAGCTTTGGCTTCGGTACGGCGCCGATGGTCGCTCTGGGCTGCAAGTATTTAAGAATTTGCCACTTAAATAATTGTGCGACCGGTATTGCAACGCAAGACGAATTACTCAGGAAGAAGCATTTCTCCGGCTTGCCGGAAAAAGTTATTCGATTGTTTGAGTTTATGGCGGAAGAAGTGCGCGACATTCTGTCTTACTTGGGCGCAAAAGAGCTTACGGACGTGATTGGACGCACAGATTTGCTGGAACGCATACCGGGTGAAACAAAACGTCAGCAAGCAGTAGACTTAAATATGTTGCTTTCGTCGTCGGGCATTCAGTCTGAATACCCATTGCATTGCGCAGAAAAGAACGAGCCTTTCGATAAAGGCGACTTGAATCAGCAAATATTGTCAGCGGCTCAGTCAGCTGTCGACAATAAGTCCGGGGGCAAGTGGTCTTTCGATATAAAAAATAATGACCGTTCTGTTGCAGCCAGTTTATCGGGGCATATTGCTAAATGGCATGGTAATCAGGGCATGGCGACTGCACCCATTATTCTTAGCTTTAAAGGTACGGCTGGTCAAAGCTTCGGTGCCTGGAACGCCGGTGGCTTAAAACTTAGGTTGACTGGCGATGCCAACGACTATGTGGGGAAAGGCATGGCTGGCGGTGAAATTGTATTAAAGCAACCGCTTAGTGCGAATTACCCAAGTTATAAAGCCGCCATCATGGGGAATACCTGCCTATACGGCGCTACCGGCGGCAAGCTATACGCAGCAGGTGGAGCCGGCGAGCGATTTGCGGTGCGTAATTCAGGCGCTACTGCTGTGGTTGAGTCTATTGGTGATCATGGCTGTGAGTACATGACAGGCGGAATTGTTGCGGTATTAGGCGATTGTGGCATCAACTTTGGCGCAGGTATGACCGGCGGTTTTGCCTACTTGCGAGACATGGACGGAGACTTACACCGCCGCTTAAATCATGAACTGGTTGAAGCGTTAGAAATAGAAACCTCCATTATTAAAGAGCATTTGCGTGGGCTTATTCATGAACACCATGAAGCTACCGGCAGTAGCTACTCCAGACAATTACTGGCGTCTTTTGACGAAACCTTGAAAAGCTTCCGTATTGTGAAGCCTAAATCTCAGGATGTGTCCGATTTACTGGGGCATCGTGCACGCTCTACCGCTGAGCTTCGGGTACAGGTGATGTAATGAATAAAAATGTGTATCAATTTCTCGACGTTCAGCGAATCGACCCGCCGAAAAAGGCCGCTGATGAGCGTCGCATTGAGTTTACTGAAATTTATGAGCCCATGTCGGGAGTGCAGTTGCAGGGGCAGGCAGACCGCTGTCTGGACTGCGGCAACCCGTATTGTGAATGGAAGTGTCCGGTTCATAACTACATTCCACAATGGCTGGAGTTAGCGAACCAGGGACGGGTAACCGAAGCCGCAGAGCTTATGCATAAAACCAATAGCCTGCCTGAGGTCTGTGGTCGTGTATGCCCGCAAGATAGGCTCTGCGAAGGGGCTTGCACACTTAACGATGGCTTCGGTGCTGTTACTATCGGCAGCATTGAAAAGCAAATTGTTGATGAGGCTTTTGCCAACGGCTGGCGACCCGACCTAAGCGGGGTTGCACAACGAGTGGAGCGAGTCGCTGTTATAGGTGCAGGTCCTGCCGGTTTGGCTTGTGCCGATGTACTGGCTCGTAACGGTGTTACTGCAACGGTGTATGACCGTTACCCTGAAATTGGCGGGTTGCTGACGTATGGAATTCCACCGTTTAAGCTCGATAAATCGGTCATGAAGTTGCGTCGCGAGATATTCAGCGAAATGGGCGTCGAGTTTAAGTTGGGCGTAACGGTTGGCGAAGACATTGAGTTTTCTGAGCTACTGGATCAATACGATGCGGTGTTTTTGGCGTTAGGTACTTATAAAGCACTGGATGGCGGCTTAAAAGGGCTAGAGTATAACGGCGTGTATCCGGCATTGCCGTTTCTTATTGGCAATACGCAAACCCTCATGCCTCATCAACCGATGTCGCAGTACCCACATATTGATCTTAAAGAACAGCAAGTGGTGGTGCTGGGCGGTGGTGACACCGCAATGGACTGTGTACGCACCTCAATAAGGCAAGGTGCAACGTCGGTGACTTGCGCTTACCGACGCGACGAAAACAATATGCCGGGCTCGCGTCGTGAGGTGGAAAATGCCAAAGAAGAGGGCGGAGAGTTTTTATATAACGTTCAGCCAGTGGAAATAGAAGCCAGCGAATCTGGGCAGGTTACTGGTGTGAAAATGGTGAAAACCGCATTAGGACAGCCTGACAGTGACGGCCGCAGACGACCTGAGCCTGTTTCAGGCTCTGAGTTTTCTTTATCGGCAACAGCGGTGATCATTGCTTTTGGTTACCAGGCGAACCCACCTGAGTGGCTGAAGAAGCATAATGTTGAACTGAGCGACTGGGGCACAGTGTTAACCGACTCTAACCGAGAGTTCGCTATGCAAACCAGTCACCCCAAAATTTTTGCCGGCGGCGATATGGTGCGCGGCGCTGACTTGGTTGTTACCGCAATTGCCGAAGGCCGCTCCGCCGCCGAGGGAATGCTCGATTACTTCGACCAACTGTCAATAAAGGCCTCGTAGCCTTCAACAAACGTCGGGTACTTAAGTTTATAGCCGCCATTTTGTAAGCGGCTATTGTCACAGCGCTTTGAGCCTCTGGGACCCGGGCCGGGTTCAACATCAGAGGTAATGCTGACGTTAAGTTGCTGCGCTAACCATTGATACATTTCGTACTGTTTAACGGGTTTATTATCACTGACAAGGTAGAGTGGCTGTGGATTTTCAATATCGGTTAATAACGCATGAATAAACCCAGCGACATCGTCTTGATGAATTCGATTCGTCCAGCTGTCACGTAAACTCATGTTGCCGGCAATCAGTTGTTTTAATAAATAGTCCCGACCTTTGCCGTAAATACCGCTGCAACGCAATATCGTGGTTTGGGTCGGCAATGACCCAATTAACGACTCAGCCTGTAACAACGCTTTGCCAGACTCTGACGTCGGAGCTGTTTCACTGGTTTCATCTATCCACTCGCCATTTTCCTGAGCATAAACACCGGTACTGGACACATAAATAATGTAAGGCTGTTGCCCACTTTGTGCCAATACTTGCTGCAAGTGCCTACAAGGCACGACGTAGCCATCGTGGTAGCGTTGTGAGCCTGAGCTCGAAGGCGTCAGAGTAACGACAACAGCATCCCATTGAGTGTCGAATAACTGCCGTAAGTCCTGCTCGTTATCATAGTCACCAGCAACAAGTTGCACGCCGTCAATAACCGGCTTGTTGTCGGGGTGGCGGCAAAGTCCGGTGACACGATGACCTTCTGCAACCAATAAACGTCCGGTACGTTGCGCGATGTCTCCGTAGCCGAGTAAAAGCGTTTGCATGATCAACCCCTTAGCGTTAATGTAAATAAAATGTATCCACAACTTAAATAACCACGACAAACGTAGCCACAATGACCCTCAATGCCGCCTTGCAGACACTCGTTGACGAGTTAAAAACAGAGTACCATCGCTCGCAGTTTGAGTCTGTATTTAAGCGCAAAACAAAGCACCTCAGCGGTCCTGAAAAGCTGAAAGTGAAAATGGCGATTACCGAATTGGCGAAACCGGCATTAGGCGTTGTCGATTTACGTAAAAAAGTCCCGTATGACGTATTCCCTTATCCCTTTCAGGGCCGCACGCATTATTTTCACAACCGCGCACAGCAACTGTTTGAACAGGGGCTTAAAGCGTATAAAGGCGTTTTCACCGAAGATACAAAACAACAAATTCTGGCATTGAAAAATCAATACAATGAGACCGGTATTGCTAATGCGCCGGCAACGTCTCTGGACAGCTTTATCGCCGGACACCCCTATGCACGCCGTGAAGAACGAATGAACTTTGTGTCGCCGGTGTCTTTTACCTTGGCCGACGGACAAGTGTTCAATGCAAGCACTGTGGATATATCGACCAATGGTTTACAGCTTAAGGTGGAGTCAGACGACCAAGTAAAGTCGTTACTGTTCGCTCAGCTCGATGTTTGTTTTTCTGGCCTCTCAGAGAATTTCGTTATGAGCAGTGACCCCTGCGTTCAGTATCGAGTGGTTGCTGTCGAGAATAGCGAGCCATACGTGTATTTGCGGCTCAAACGATTAGAAACTGACAGCAATAAGGCGTTTCGCACCTTTATTGACGAGCTTATTGAACAGTATAAACACCGTTATAAAGTCAACATTGATCATAGTTTACAGCGAGTAAAAGCCCGTGCTTATGAAGCGCTCTGGGCAAATGCATACAGTGGGCTGAAAATGGTACTGCCTGACAATAAGCTAACGTGTTGTGTGCTGGCGAGCGAGGCGAACCGAACGCTACTGAACAGCTGGCAAAAACATGTCCCAAGCGCATTGTCTCAACTCATGGCATTGCCTTGGGTTAGACAAGAGCACGATGCGTTAAAACTAGAACGTAAACAAAGCCGCCGTCAATTGTGCTTTTTCCGGTTAAGTTTGCCGCTCAATAAGCGTTGGCATGAATACCTCATTCCGGTAGCGGACTTAAGCAACGAAGACGATTGGTTGCCTTCTCTGTTTGCATTGAAGCAGGCGGGTTATCCAGTGCAAGCTTATGCGCTAACGCTGACTTATGATCGGCATCGCATGAGTACTTTTGCAGAACTGCAAAAACTTGCGCTACCAATGGTTAATGAGGTCAAAGTCGATAAGCTGGCGCTGTCAAAGCTGAAGCCGTATCAACTCAATGAGCAGTCAGAGGTTAAAGTGAGTGTCGTTCCAAGTGACGATAGTAACCTGGAAGAGCAGTTCGGTAACGCATTATCGAATGCGCTATTTGTTCATAAAGATGGCACCAAGTGGCTGCCTAAAGTCGCCGGGCTTATGCCGTTTAGCGAGGGGTTGCCAACGGCTTTTAAAGACGCCGGTTTCTGGCTGAGTGACAGCGAAAAAGTGCTGGGCGGTCGGCAGTTGCAGCGGCAGCTAATGGATAATTTAAGACGGACAAATGAGCCAGTAGATTTACCCGCTATTGTTGTGTTGCGGATCTCTCACTTACCCGGTAAAGAGACCGTTATAGGGCGCTCCTTAAACACTTACAAAACCTTTAGCGAAGCGGCTGAGTACGTGAATTTTTTAAATGATGATGGCGACATTCTCGCGTTCCATATCAGTGGCTCTCGCTCGAATGCCTGCCTGAGCGATGCCGTGCGTAGTGAATTATCGTATATAAGCCGCTACTTACCGCACCGGGCAAGTGAGTTTGAAGCAGAGTTTTTACAGTGCAAAGCGGTGCTCACGGTGTCGGACGTGACCGAAAGCGTTATTGCGCTTGCTGCGCTTGTACAACAGCCAAATAACGTGCTCCAACAAGCAAATTAAGCACCTTTTCATCTGAGTTGTCTTACCGCATAATCAAACGACGTTATTGCAATAATTGATAAGGATTTTGTTATGACCAAACAATGGCTAGCGCCTATGGTGCTGCTTGGGTTGGGAGCTGCATTCTCATTTAGCGCAAGTGCTCAAGATGCGGTGAGTTATGAAGACAAAGACGAGTTGCACGACATTGTGCAAGCGGTTGAAGCCGACAACATTGAAAGAGATATTCGTAAATTAGTGAGCTTCGGTACGCGTCATACGCTGTCAGAAACGGAGTCTGATACTCGTGGTATTGGGGCGGCACGCCGCTGGATTTATTCGGAGTTTGAGAAAATCTCAGAAGCCTGTGGCGGTTGTCTGGAAGTGATGTATGTGAGCGATGTGATTTCTGGTGAAAAACGCATTCCGGATCCGGTAGAAGTAAAAAGTGTTATTGCTATCCAGAAGGGAACGACTGACCCGAATCGTTATGTCATGATGTCAGGCGATATTGATTCGCGCGTTAGTGACGTTATGGACTCTACCTCAGACGCTCCCGGTGCGAATGACAATGCCTCAGGCGTAGCCGGAACCTTGGAAGCAGCTCGTGTGCTCAGTCAATACGAGTTTGATGGGTCTATCGTATACGCCGCCCTGGCTGGCGAAGAGCAAGGCTTGTTTGGCGGTAAAATTTTAGCGAAGAAAGCCAAGGATGAAGACTGGCACCTGACCGCCGTGTTAAACAATGACATGATTGGCAACATCGAGGGCATAAACGGGGTTATCAATAACTCAACAGCTCGGATTTTCGCAGAAGGTACTCGCATGAACGAGTCTGACCGCGAAGCGACTATGCGGCGCTTTTACGGAGGTGAGGTTGATTCGCCGTCGCGCAATTTAGCTCGTTATATTGATTGGATTGCGGACCGTTATGTACCTAATTTGGATACGATGGTTATTTATCGTTTGGACCGCTTTGGTCGAGGCGGTCACCACAGACCGTTTAACGATCTCGGGTATCCGGGCATCCGTATTATGGAGACCAACGAGAACTATAACCGTCAGCACCAGGATTTACGCACGGAAAATGGTATTAAATACGGTGATACCATTGACGGCGTTAATTTTGACTACGCAGCCAAGTTAACGGCATTGAATGCGGTGTCTTTGGCAAGCATGGCGTGGGCACCACGACCGCCGGCTAACGTTGAAATAGAAGGAGCGGTGAAACCAGACACGACGTTAAGCTGGAGCTCTCAAAGTCAGGACGAAGACAATATTGCCGGTTATAAAGTGTATTGGCGTTTAACCGACGCACCGCAGTGGCAGTTTAGCCGTTACGTGGGCAACGTAAATGAGTACACGCTGGAAAACATTGTGATCGATAACTACATTTTTGGTGTAGCTAGTGTAAGCAAAGACGGCTTTGAAAGCCCGGTTGTTTTTCCAGGACCAGCAGGACAGTTTTCGATTGAGTGAGACGGACTTTAAAGAACTACCTGTACCACTGAATGACAGTGACGAGCCGAGAACCATTGGTTTTGAACTGGAGTTCAGTGGTTTAACTTTAGAGCAGACGTCGACGGTTTTGTGTTCGGTTGTGGACGGAGAATGCGTTCGTGAATCGAAGGCTGAGCACAAAGTCAGGACGTCTGATCTCGGCACTTTTAATGTTGAAATTGACTGGGATTACCTGAAGAAAAAAGCCAAAGCAGAAAATGCTGATGAGTCCAGTCTGTTAAACGAGCTGGGCAACTTAGCGGAGCGTTGGGTGCCGATTGAAATTGTTTGTCCACCGTTAACATTAGAGCAGTGCAAGGTCCTTATTCCTCTGGTAAATGAGCTTCGTCAGGCTGGCGCAAAGGGCACTGATGAGTCCTGGATAGCCGCTTATGGTGTTCATATTAATGCGGAAATCCCTAAAGTCGACGCACCAACCATACTGCGATACTTGCAGGCTTATGGTGTGTTGCAATGGTGGCTTATCGAGAAACATAAGGTTGATACCACCAGAAAGATAAGCCCTTATATCGATAAATACCCAGAAGACTATTTGCATCGCCTGATGGCACAAGACGACGTTGATATGTCGACCCTCATCGATGATTACTTATCGTTTAACGCGACCCGAAACCGGGCTCTGGATATGCTGCCTCTGTTTGCTCACGTGGATCAAAATAAGGTGATGGCAGCCGTTGAAGACAGTAAGATTAAGGCACGACCTACGTTTCATTACCGTTTGCCCAACTGTCAAATTGAGCACCCGAACTGGCAGCTCAGTGAAGAGTGGAATTTATGGTGGGTGATAGAAGCTTTAGCGAATGACGAAGAGGCTTTGGACTACTGGCGAAATGCATTTCGCAAGGCGGAGCGTCCTATTATGGGCGTCGCTGAGAACGATTGGAAAAAGAGGTTAACGCAATGGCTCAGCGATCGCGGGTGGTGGTAACCGGGACGGCGCGCAAGTGGTCGCCGTCTTGGTGGTGTACCTGGCTGGCGCTCAGGCTGCTTGGTGCGCGTCCTATCCGAGTGAGTGTCAGACACCGTTGTGAAGCCGAGTCTGTTGATGCCGTGATTATTGGTGGTGGCGATGACATCAGCCCGTCTCATTATAATCAGCCGGCTGAGCCAGATGGCGAATACGACCCTGAGCGCGATGATATTGAAATTCGCTGGATACAATGGGCGCTTGAGAATAAAAAGCCGCTGTTAGGTATTTGCCGAGGCTCTCAGCTCATTAACGTCGTGCTTGGTGGTGAGCTGAATCAGAATATTAAAGAGCTTCGAAAATTAACGTATAACCGTCCCGGTTTGTTGCCAACCAAACAAGTGTTTTTGGAAAAAGACTGTTTATTGTCTGAAGTGTGTAAAAAGCGCAAACTGAGGGTGAATAGCCTGCACTCCCAAATTGTTAAACGGGTTGGTGTGGGCATGCGTGCGACAGGCTGGGATTTAGACGGTTTTATACAAGCGTCTGAGAGTGAAGGACGAGAACAAGCCGTGATTGGTGTGCAGTGGCACCCCGAGTATATGTTTTACGTTCCCAGCCAATTAAGAATTTTTCGTTGGCTATTAAACCGTTAAATAGTTAAACGCAAAAATCGATTAATTTCATCTCATTTTATCCGTTCTCTCTGATCTTTCCTTTCAGTTATTCTGTATAATCATTCAAGTTAAGATAACCCCGCATTTCGAGGTAAAAGATGACGATAGCGAATCGGTTATACGCAGGCTTTGCGTTTATTTTGTTATTGCTTGCAATAACCACCATTATAGGCACCTACCAAGTAGGCGAAATTGATAAAACCCTGGTTCGGGTGAACGAGGTAGGTAGCGAGAAACAACGGTTTGCTATCAACTACCGTGGCAGCGTGCATGACAGAGCTATTGCGTTACGTGACTTGGTGTTAGTGGAGCGCGCAAGTGAACGCCCGCCACTTAGAGAGCTTATAACGAAGTTGAAAAATGACTACGCAGAGTCGCAGCAGGGGATGCAGCGCATCATTTCTGACGCGAACCTTGTTAATAGTCAGGAAAAGTCCTTATTGGCGGCAATAGCGGAAATACGTCAACAAGGTTTAGAGTCTGCTGCCGAGGTTGAACGCTTGCTGCAATCTGACCGACGTCAGCAAGCGCAGGACTATGTCATTCGTGAGCTAGGTCCCATTTATGCGGAATGGCTGAACCGAATCAACGACTTCATTGACTATCAGGAAGCGAGCATTTCTAAGGGCACCCAAGGCGTTATGGAGCGAAGCGAAAACTTCGCAACACTGATGTGGTGGATAACGGCCTTTGCCATTATTGCCGGTGGTTTAGTGGCCTGGAGAATTGTGGTCCGTTTAACTCACAAAATTGGTGGTGAACCCGAAGAGGCCGCTGAAGTGTTACAGCAAATTGCCGACGGCGATTTAACCGTTGAGACTCGCTCCAAGTACAAAGGCAGTATGATGGACGATGTGAACACCATGGTCCGTCGCCTGCGAGGCTTGCTGAAAGAAGTGAATGAGTCGGCAACGACCTTGGTGGATGCCTCTTCTGAACTTTCAGAAACCGCTGATAATAACCAAAAACTGGTTGTTGAGCAGCAGGAGCAGACGACCCAAGGTGCCGCCGCTATTCATCAGATGTCGCAGACGGTGAGAGAAGTCGCACAACATACTGAAGAAGCCGCGCAACTGGCTGACGATACCGACAAGGAAACCATGAACGGCAGCCGTGAAGTGGAAGCGACGGTGCGTTCTATTGAAGAATTGGCGAAGCAAGTAGAAAGTGCTTCTACCGTTATCGGTGAGTTGTCTGACAATACCGCTGAAATCAATAAAGTGCTGGAAGTTATTGAGGGCATTGCTGACCAGACGAATCTGCTGGCACTGAACGCGGCTATTGAAGCGGCACGAGCGGGTGAGCATGGCCGTGGTTTCTCTGTCGTAGCCGACGAAGTTCGTGCGCTAGCTAACCGAACTCAGGACTCAACGCGCAGCATTCAAAGCCTTATTGAAACCATGCGTGGTAGTGCAACGAATGCGGTTGATGTTATGGAACAGGGACGTCAGAAAGCCGCAGAAAGTGTTGAACAAGCGCGCAGAGCAGGGGAGTCACTGCAGTCTGTTAACACCTCAGTTGCGAAAATGAGCGATATGAACGCCCAAATCGCAACGGCCGCTGAAGAACAAACAGCCGTTGCTGAAGAAATTAACCAGAACTTTACTTCTATTACCGAAGCCGCAGAGCAAACCGCTGCCGGCTCAGAGCAAATCAGTGAAGCCAGCCGCGAGTTGCGAGAGCTGGCAAAACGATTAAATAAAGGCATGAAACGCTTTAAAATTGCTTAAACCCCTTGATTAGAACGGCCAAAACCCCTACCATAGCGGCCGTTCTGGAGAGGTGTCCGAGTGGCTGAAGGAGCACGCCTGGAAAGTGTGTATACGGCAACGTATCGAGGGTTCGAATCCCTCTCTCTCCGCCAGATATAAAGAAACCGCCCTTGTGGCGGTTTTTTTGTGTCTGCAATACTTGTTTCTATTGCAATAATCCCACCGGGTGGTAGTTTTAAAATTCGTTTAATGGGTAGGTACCAGGGAAGGTGTGATATGACATTTTGTTCTGGCGCTTTCCTGCCAAGTAATAAAATCAATAAGGATAGTTATGTTTAAACGAGTTTTACCGGTAGTGGCAGGCACAATGATATTATCAGCATGCAGCGGCGGTACGCCCGCGTGCAGTGATTCAGAAACCGTCGATTTGGTTTTAGAAATTAGTAACGACGAGCTGGTTGCGCAACTCGGAACCGAATTTGCGAGCGTAATTGAAATGTCATTAGACGCGATTCGCACCCAAGGACACGATGAAAAGCTTGATACTTACCAGTGCGCGGCTGATTTAATCATGTCTGGCCCGGGTGGTGAGAGCAATGTGCCGGTAGAATATACCGTTGAGTCAACGGACGATAACAACGAGTTCTACGTCACTGTCTATGGCTTATAATCTTACTGGAAAATTAAAAAAGGCGCCAAATGGCGCCTTTTGTTTTTCTGTAACAGCACTTACATCATTTTCTGCAAGTAAAGTTGCTCGCCAAGTTTGTCCATTAAGCCTAACTGAATTTTAAGCCAGTAAGCATGGTCTTCTTCGGTGTCTTTTAAAATACCAACGAGCATATCGCGCGTGACATAGTCGTCGACTTCTTCGCAATATTCAATAACCTCACGAAGCGTTTTCGCGTTGTTGTATTCAAGCTGTAAATCGTTTTCCAGCATTTCGCGAACGTCTGAGCCAATGGTGTGTGGCTCACGATTTTTCATGTTTGGTTCGCCTTCTAAAAATAGAATGCGGCGAATCAGTAAGTCAGCATGACCGCGCTCGTCATCAATTTCATGATTAATACGCTCGTAAAGTTTCATTAAGCCCATGTCTTCGTACTGACGAGAATGAGAGGTGTATTGGTCAATTGATGTCAGTTCAAACGCGAGCAAACGGTTTAATTGCTCTACAACATTGTTATCTCTGCGCATTATTCGGCCTCATCCATTTTTGTTTGTAAGTACACCTCGTTACCAAGACGAGAAATGAGATCAATCTGAGTTTCCAGCCAGTCAAGGTGCTCTTCCTGAGAGTCTAAAATGTCTTTTAATGCTTTACGACTGACGTAGTCTTTGTGCTCTTCGCAAACTTTTATGGCGTCACGAATGGCACTGACATCGCCAAACTGGACTTTGTGGTCTAACTCGAGCATTTCCCGCGGTTCTTCACCAACGTACAGTTTTCCTAATTCTTGTAAATTAGGAATACCTTCAAGAAATAAAATGCGTTCGATAATAACATCAGCATGCTTCATTTCTTCAATGGATGCTTTATACACTGCTTTATTTAAGCTATTGAAGCCCCAATTCTGGTACATGCGGGCGTGCAGAAAATACTGGTTGATAGCGGTCAGCTTTAAGGTCAGCACCTTGTTGAGCTGCTGAATAACTTTTGCATCACCTTTCATAGTTTGAGCTACCTCTTAATTCATAACGTATGAACTAAGTGTAGCATACTGATACTGGCAGCGAAGTTTCTTGAGATTTTTTCGGGGAGTTTTCCTGAAGTGCGTCGTTAAGAACACTTTTAGCACAGTCTTTACAGCAGCCACATTGTGACGCGACACCATACTGCTGGCGCAGATCACGCATTGACGAAACCTCTCCACGGCTTACTGCCTGGTGGATGGCTTTATCATTGACTCCTTTACAAAGACATACGTACATAGACTATCACCTCAACGAGTTAGTGATAGTCTATTTCAAATGCGAACTATTTGCAATAGCTTTTGAGTGGTAGTTATTTTACTTATTAAGGGTTAATAAAACCCGTCTTAAGTAAGTAAAGCGTATAAGCGATGTACAAGATAATGAAAATAGCCCCATGCACTCGGTTTATTCTTCCCTGGCGGGCTTTGCGTATGCCAAAAGCCATCAGTAGCAATGTCAGAATTGCCATGGTTATCCAGTCACGGCTCAGTACGAGTGGCTCAAGCGATATTGGCTTAATAGCACCGGCAATACCCACCACGGCCAGTGTATTAAACATGTTGGAGCCAATCACATTCCCCAGGGCCAGGTCATGTTCGTTTTTGCGCGTAGCTGCAATAGCGGAGGCGAGTTCGGGTAATGACGTACCTATAGCGACAACAGTAAGGCCTATGACAAGATCACTGACACCTAAAGCGGTCGCGATATTGATAGCTCCCCACACCAATGCTCTGGAACTGATAATAAGTAGTAAAAGACCCACTATCAGCCAAATAACGGCGGGCTTCATAGAAATAGGGTGGGAGTCGAGCTCTTGAGTGTACTCGGCGGCGAGCGCGTCGTCACTGTTTTTCGAGCCAATCCAGACAGACCACCCCATGTACGCAAAGAAAACGAGTAACAGCAGCCCGGCTTCGAAACGAGTAATTTGGTAGTCGAGCAGGAAAATAGCACTGAGTAAGGTGATACCAATAAGTACCGGCATTTCTCGACGAATGACCACTGATTTGACCGCAATAGGCGCTAAAACAGCAGTGATACCTAATACTAACGCGATGTTCGTAATGTTTGAACCATAGGCGTTACCAAGCGCCAATGCAGGGTTGCCCTCAAGGGAGGCTAAAGCCGATACCACCATTTCCGGCGCTGAGGTGCCAAAACCTATAATCACCATGCCAATAACTAACGGCGCCATGCCTAAATGACGAGCAACAGCGGCGGCTCCTTCAACAAACTTGTCAGCACTCCAAACCAGAACCGCCAGACCAATAATAACTGCAACGATTGATAACACCATAGAAATCCACGTTTTACCCATTAACAAACAATGGGTCGTAGTTTAACTCAGTGTTTGTTTTAACGCATCAATACTTGTTGGGTCGTCAATCGTTGATGGCACCGATACTTCATTCCCCTGTACCAGCTGTCGTATAATACGCCGCAGAATTTTTCCTGAACGTGTTTTAGGCAGACGCGGCACAATGTGTAAAGTTTTCAGGCAGGCAATGGCGCCAATTTTGCTGCGAACCGACTGAATGAGCTCTTCCTGCAACTGTTCCTGGCTAATGTCGACAGAGTTTTTGAGTATCACAAAACCAATGGGTAACTCGCCTTTAAGCTCGTCAGGTTGTCCGACGACGGCGCACTCCGCAACCGCTGGATGACTGGCCAGTATTTCTTCCATTTCTCCGGTGGAAAGCCGGTGACCAGCGACGTTAATCACATCGTCGGTACGCCCCATAATAAAGACATAACCGTCTTGGTCGATGTAACCACCGTCGCCACTGCAGTAATAGCCGGGAAAAGCTTTCAGGTAGCTGTTATGCAAGCGTTCTTCGTCCGCCCAAACGGTTGTCAGGCAGCCTGGCGGCAGTGGTAACCGAACACAAATAGCACCTTCTTCACCGCTGTCGACCGACTTGCCCAGTGGATCAAGTACGGATATTTCATAGCCGGGCACGGGGAAAGTGGAGGAACCAGGTTTTACTTTTGCCGGCTCAATGCCAACTGGGTTAGCGCACATCGGCCATCCGCTTTCTGTTTGCCACCAGTGATCGTAAACCGGCTTATCCGTTAGTTCCGTGGTCCACTCATAGGTGGCAGGATCAAGCCGCTCGCCGGCCATGTATATTCGTTCTAATGAACTCATGTCGTACTTTTGCAGAAACTGACCGTTAGGGTCTTCTTTTTTAATCGCACGGAATGCGGTTGGCGCTGAGAACACCGCTTTGGCTTTGTATTGCTCAATGATACGCCAAAACGCGCCCGCATCTGGCGTATTAACTGGCTTGCCTTCATACAGCACGGTGCTGCATCCGAAAATTAATGGACCGTAAACAATGTACGAGTGGCCAACCACCCAGCCGACATCTGACGCGGTAAAAAATGTGTCGCCGGGTTTTAATCCGTACACATAGTCCATGGAGAAGTTTAATGCGGTTGCGTAACCGCCGTGGTCTCGCACGACCCCTTTGGGTTTACCGGTAGTGCCCGAGGTGTAGAGAATATAGAGCGGGTGAGTTGACGGCAGTGCGACGGGGGCCGCTGGCTCTGCATTTCTGACGGCATCCTGCCAGTCGATATCGCCGGGTTTGCTTAAGTTGGCCGTACATTCAGGGCGCTGATGAACAATGACAGCATCTGGCTTATGGGTTGCTTCTTCTATGGCTCTGTCAACAATAGGCTTGTATTCGAGTACCTTACTGACCTCAACGCCACAAGAAGCGGTAACAATGGCCTTGGGTTTGGCATCGTCAATTCGAACGGCCAGCTCGTGGGCGGCAAAACCGCCGAAAACCACTGAGTGAATCGCGCCAATACGAGCACAAGCCAACATGGCAATCGCAGCCTGCGGAATCATTGGTAAATAAATAACAACCCGATCGCCGGTGTTAACACCTTGCGCTTTAAGCGCTCCGGCAAAGTCGGCGACTGCTTCTTTGAGTTGGTTATAAGTGTAATTAGCTTGCGTATTGGTAACGGGAGAATCGTAGTAAAGCGCAACTTGATCCCCCCGGCCTGCATTAATTTGGGCGTCTAATGCTAAGTGGCTGACGTTAACCTGGCCGTCTGGAAACCAGTCGGCCATGCCGTTTTTGCGTACGTTAGCGGCAGTCTTCGGTGGGGTAAACCAATCCAGGCGACGAGCCTGCTCAAGCCAGAATCCCTCGGGGTCTTGCTGGGCTTCAGAATAAAGCTTTTTATAAGCTTGCATGACACTGTCCTTACTTCTTAAATGCTCATGCTTTCAAGCTTATTCTGTTACCCGCAATTTCCCATTCGACTTAGGTCTAATTAGAGTTACTTTTACAGAGTTTTACCAAAAGCGGAGTCGTCGCAGTAGTAAAAATTCGACAACCGCAATAATAATCAGTGCGACGCAGAAAATAAGAAACGCATCTTCGTGTTCAACACCAGGCATACCGCCGATATTGATGCCAAAAACACCGGTAAGAAAGCTTAATGGCAGGAAAACTCCGGCAATAACTGACAGCCAATAGGTGTTTCTGTTCATTTTTTCGGCGATTGCTTGTTGTATTTGTTCGCGCTGCATCCAAATTTGCTCAAGCATTAAGTCAATTTGCTCGAACAGTCGCTGGGTGGTGTCTCGCTCGTTAATCAGCCACTGATGTAACTCGACCGGCATAATACGCTCGGCTTCCGTTGTTAGCTTTTCTAAAGCGGCAAGCTGTGGACGAATAAACCGATTTAGGCGTAATAAACGACGGTGCAATGACGTTAATTGCAATTGCATTTGAGCCGTATTGTCGAAGCTTTCCCCTTCAATTTGCTCGAGCTTCTCTTCAGCAGCCGAGACTACATCTTCAATTTTAAGATTAATTTGTTCAATCAAGCTGACGAGAAAGTCCATTAACGACTCTGGACCTGTCTGGCTCTGCAGTTGTTCTCGCAGGTGAGCAATAGACTTAAAAGGGCGCTTTCTGAAGGTGTATAGAGCACCTTTGTAATACAGTAGACGCAGACTCAGCATGTCCTCAGGAGATTCGCCGCTGGCCAGGTTAACGCCACGTAATAGTAAAATAAAGCCATCACTCAAACGTTGAAAACGTGGCCGCGTATCTTCTTCTAAGACGGCATCAATAAGTGGTTCGGGGATACCCGCCTGAGTTAACCATTCGTTAAGCCCTTCAGCGTCACGTTGGAAATGGAACCAGCAGTTAGGCTGATGACTGGTCGGCGACGTAAAGGCAGTGGCAGGGCTTGTTGAAAAGTCCCAGCTATCAATAAGGAAGTCCATGTGACCCTCGTTTTAATCAGGCAATTCACACAATGATGCGTCAAAAACTACTAAATGGTCAAAGTCTACGTCTATTCCTACGGTTGCACCATCATCGAGAGGCTGATGAGAAGGACCTACGGCCAGTACGCGACTGGTATCTGACAGCTCTAGCGTATAAAGGTAGTGTGAGCCGCGAAAGCCTTTACCAACAACAATGGCTTTCATGGCACTGTCTTTGTTAAGAACAATATCGTCCGGGCGAACCAGAAAGTTGACCAGCATATTTGGGTGTTTCTTAATATCGTCGTGCTCAATAACTCCAAAGGCGCTGTGCAGCTTGTGGTCTTTTACTTCGCCCTGTAGCAGCACACCGCGGCCAATAAAGTCGGCGACTAACTCATGGGTTGGTTCATGGTAAAGCTCGTAGGGGGTTTCCCACTGTAATAATTGACCAGAGTACATAACGCCGGCCTTGTCAGCCATCGCAAACGCTTCCTGTTGGTCGTGTGTAACTAACAGTGCCGTGATGTTTTCCTCTTTTAATAAGTGGCGAACGTCGTGCGCCAGAATCTCGCGCAATTCAGCGTCCAAGCTGGAAAATGGCTCATCCAAAAGCATGAGCTGCGGTCTCGGCGCTAATGCTCTGGCGAGCGCGATACGCTGCTGCTGACCACCTGACAGCTCATGGGGATACCGTTTCTGATAGCCATTTAAGTCGATACGCAACAAGAGTTCTTTGACTCGCTGTTCTTGCTCTGACTGGCTCCAGTCTTCTATGCCAAAACGAATGTTCTGCTCGACCGTCAAGTGGGGAAATAACGAGAAGTCTTGAAACATCATGCCGATATTGCGTTTTTCTGTTGCTAACTGCGTTGAATTGCTAGAAACAACTTTGTCGTGCAAGGATATTTTCCCTGAAGACACCGGGTTAAAACCGGCAATAGCTCGCAGCAAGGTGGTCTTGCCACAGCCGCTAGGGCCTAATAGACAGCCAATATCGCCGGGCGCAAGAGATAAACTGAGCTGATCAACAATACGGTTGCCAGAAAGCTCGATACTGACTGATTCGAGATTCAGTAAAGTACTCATTTAATCTCCTGTCTTAATGGATTTATTGCGCAGCGCCCGGGACAGCATCATAACTGGAATAAGCCCAACCGCAACTATCATTAATGCCGGTGGACCGGCGTCCGCTAAGCGTTCGTCAGAAGCCATTTCAAAGGCTCGCACGGCCAGTGTATTAAAATCGAAGGGCCGCAGCACCAAGGTCGCCGGTAGCTCTTTCATGACGTCGACCAATACCAGAATGAGCGCAGCCAGTAAGGGGCTTTTTAAAAGCGGCAAATGCACTTTCCATAAAATGCGACGACCACTGGCGCCAAGGGTTCGGGCGCTATCGTCCATTTGAGGTGTGATTTGTTCAAGGCCGGAGCTAACGGTTTGCAGCGATACCGACAAAAAGCGGACGCTGTAGGCGAACAGCAGAGCAATGACGGTGCCTGAAAAAATCAGTCCGGGATTCACGCCAAATAGCCATTTGCTGGCGGCGATGATTTGATGATCGAACCAGGCCAGTGGTGATAACAGTCCAACGGCGATAACAATTCCCGGAATAGCGTATCCCATGCCGGCGAGTGTAATGGCGGCGCGCAACGGACGAGTTGGATGGCGACGGCGACCATAAGCCAACCACAAGGCTAGTAGTACGGTAATACAGGCGGCCAGGAGGCCTAGCCAAAGCGTATTGCCCGTTAGTACCCAGAAAGACGCTTCAAGCCAAATATCCGACTTTTCAACAGACCACCACAGTAATTGCGAGGCAGGAATAAGGAAACCTAAAACGACCGGCAGCCAGCAGATGAACGATGCGAAGCCAGCACGCCAGCCCTTGAGTGGGCGCCGCTGTGGTGTGCGGTTTGACGAGCGTTGCTGGTAAAAGCGGGCTCTGCGCCGCGAGTAGCGTTCAATCATGATTAATACAATGACGAATATTAGTAGCAGAGCCGATAACTGCAATGCTCCCTGGGCATCGCCAATGCCATACCAGGTTCTGAAAATGCCAGTAGTAAAGACGGTGACGCCGAAGTATTCCATCGTGCCATAGTCAGCCAGTGTTTCCATTAATGCCAGAGTAACACCGGTTGCGATGGCAGGGCGCGCCAGAGGCATGGCCACTCGCCAGAAGCTCTTAAACGAGCCGGCACCTAGCGTCCGCGCGCTTTCAAAAGCCGCCGTTGATTGCTGCATAAATGCGGCGCGAGTAATGAGATACACATAAGGGTAAAGGACGACACAGAGGACAAAAACAGCGCCGCCTAAACTGCGAATATTTGGAAACCAGTAGTCACCAATGGATACGTTGAACACTTGACGAATGAGCTGTTGAACCGGCCCTGCGTAGTCAAGCAAGCCAGTGTAGGTGTAAGCGGTTATGTAAGCGGGCATGGCCAGTGGCAACAGCAAGCCCCAGCTCAAATAACGCCAGCCGGGAAAATCGTACTGGCTGATACACCAGGCTGTACTGACGCCGAGCACAGTGACACCCAGCCCAACGCAAATCAGTAAAATAAGCGAGTGGCTAATGTACTCAGGAATGACGGTTTGCCAGAGGTGAGAAAGAATATCCCATTGCGGATTCAATAAAGATAGGGCCACCACAATAAGCGGTAGCCCTATTAATACCGCCACGGCAAAAAGTAACAGCGTGCCACGGCTCATGCAGTACACTCCATGCTTAAATTAACGCCAGCCGGCACGGTTCATTAAACGTACGGCTTCACCGTTGTTCTCACCCAGAACGTCCATTGAAATATCGTCCTGCTTGAATTCACCCCATTTTTGAAGTGTTTCGCTCCACTCAACACCGTCTCGAACCGGGTATTCATAATTGGCCTGAGCATACCATTTTTGTGATTCTTCAGAGACTAAAAACTCGATAAGCTTTTGAGCTTCGTCAACATTTTTTGCGTGCTTGGTAATACCGATGCCCGATACATTAACGTGAGTACCCTGTGCATCTTGAGCCGGCCAGAAAATCTTCACTTTTTGTGCAGCTTCGCGCTCATCGGCATCGTCTGAGTTCAGCATATGCCCGAAGTAGTAAGTGTTTGCTACTGCGATGTCGCAGACACCGTAGGCAACGCCTTTAATTTGATCTCTGTCGCCGCCGACGGGTTTGCGGGCGAAATTGCTAACAAAGTCCTCAGCCCAGGCTTCTGTTTTTTCTGCGCCGTGGTGTTCAATCAATGCAGCAACCAGTGACTGGTTATACAAGTTGTTGGACGAACGAATACAAATGCGGTCGTCCCATTGTTCGTCAGCAAGGCTAAGGTAAGACTCAAGCTTTTCCGGGCTAACACGCTCTGGTGAGTAGAAAATAGGCCGCGCGCGTAGGCTTAAACCGAACCATAAGTTGTCTTTCGAGCGGAAGTGCTCTGGCACTGCTTTTTCTACTAATTTTGAGTTAAGAGGCTGAAATGCATCCGCTTCAACAGCGCGGTACAAGGCACCAGCGTCAACGGTCAAGAACAAGTCAGCTGGTGTGTTTTCACCCTCTGAGCCTAAACGAGCCAATAAAGCGTCGGCTTTACCGGTTAACAAATTGACTTCAATGCCGGTTTTTTCCGTGAACTGCTCTAAAACGGGCTTAATTAAAGCTTCTTTACGTGCTGAGTAAATGTTGACTTCAGCAGCGGCGCTAGTGAATGACACCAGTGTCGCAGAAGTCGCAGCAATAACCGTGAGTAAGCGATTTAACTTGCGCATATCCTTTTGACCTCTATACGAACGTTCGATGAATTTCGCTCGATTATATCAGAACAAATGAATAATGATAGCCATTCTCATTTGAAATGTGTCATCCAAATTTCCAATTTGCGGGTAGTCAATAGCTTAGCTTCTGCTATTCTAAAAACGACTGTCTATATGCGGAGAATTTATGTCGGAATTATCATTGTTAGCGTTAATTGGTGTGCTGTCCATTAGCTGCCAATGGTTGGCTTGGCGAATTAAACTGCCAGCCATATTGCCGCTGCTTATCTGCGGCTTGGTACTTGGACCGACGCTGGGGCTTTTAAACCCTGATGCGCTATTCGATGATTTGCTGTTTCCTTTTGTGTCCTTAGCGGTTGCTGTCATTCTGTTTGAAGGCAGTTTGACATTGAAGTTTGAAGAAATACGTGGGCACGGCCGCATGGTGACTAACCTGGTCAGTGTGGGCATGTTAGTCACTTTTGTGGTTATTGCGGTACTAACGCACTTCATCATGGGATATGGCTGGGAGATCTCGGCGCTTTTTGGTGCGTTGGTTGTCGTCACCGGTCCTACTGTTATTCAGCCAATGATACGTTCTATTCGACCAATTAATAAACTGGCGAACATTCTCCGTTGGGAAGGGATTATTATTGATCCGCTGGGGGCATTACTGGCGGTATTAGTTTATGAATTTATTATCGCCAGTCAGGACGTTGCCTTTTTGCACGCGCTGCAAGCCTTTGCAACAACAGTGGCTATTGGCTTCGCGTTAGGTTGGGGCGCTGCAAGAATGCTTGGGTTAGCGTTAGGCCGTGGTTGGTTCCCACATTATTTACAAAATGTGGCGACTCTCACCATTGTTCTTGGTGTGTTTGCACTATCGAACGCGATTCAGCATGAATCGGGCTTGTTAACCGTGACGGTTATGGGCATGGTCATGGCGAATACGCGCAACCTGAATATGGAAGAAATTTTAGAGTTCAAAGAAACGCTCAGTGTGCTTCTTATTTCTGCGCTGTTCATTATTCTGGCGGCCCGCCTGAATTTTTCTGAATTCGATGCGCTGGGCATGCCGGCAGTGATTCTTATCGCGATCATCTTATTTGCCGTGCGTCCGTTAGCCGTTTGGCTTTCTGCAATAGGGACAGAGCTCAGGTTTAAAGATAAGGTGCTACTGTCCTGGATTGCTCCCCGAGGTATTGTCGCCGCCGCGGTTTCTGCACTTTTTGCCTTAAAAATGGAAGAGTCGGGCTGGCAGGAAGCGGCGGCTATTGTGCCGTTGGTGTTTGTGGTCATTATGACCACAGTAGTACTGCAAAGCTTAACGGCTAAACCATTGGCTAGAATGCTGGGGCTTCTGGAGCCAGCGGCAAAAGGCTTCTTGATTTTCGGGGCTAACCAAATGGCCCGCGCAGTGGGTAAAGCGTTGCAGGAAAGTGGTGTGAATGTACGCCTGGCTGACACCAACTGGGAGAATATTAAACTGGCGCGTATGGATAACCTGCCAGTGTATTTCGGTAATCCGGCGTCTGAGCACGCATCGAACAATATTGACTTAACCGGCTTGGGACGTTTGCTGGTCATGTCACCCTATAAGCAGTTAAACCCGTTAGTTTCAATGTATTATCAGGACTGGTTTGGGTCGAATAAAGTGCATGGTTTAAATGGTGGAGAACAAGACTACCGAGCAAGTCATCAACTCACTGAAAGTTACCGTAAAACTCTTAACTTATTTGGTGAGAGTGTGACTTACTCGAAGTTAGCGAGTCTTCACTTTCAGGGCGCGAAAATTAAGTCCACGCCTATTACAGACAGCTTTAGTTTTGCGGACTATCAGCAAAAGTATGGCACGAGGGCGCTGCCAATGTTTGCGATTGATGAAACTGAAAAACTGCATATTTTCACAACTGAGCGCGAGCTGATTCCGCAGCCAGGCTGGACGGTGATAGCGATGATATCGACGGAAAGCGATGAGTCCGAGAGTGAGAAACCTAACGCCAACTGAGCCGGAACTATTGGGCTGTCCCCGCTGCGACTTGATCAGTCGTATCGGGGGGCTTGAAACGGGTGAAAAAGCCCAATGCACGCGTTGTGGTTACACGCTACTAAGTCAATCTGAATACCGAGTGGATCGTTTACTGGCCTACTCTGTGACCGCTATTCTGTTACTTGTTTTTGCTTTAACGCTGGACTTTATTCAATACGATAGCTCAGGGCTAACTCAGTCAATGACGCTGCTTGATGCGGCATGGCAGTTGTCTTATTTTCATGAGAAGTTGCTGGCTGTCATTGTTTTACTTACCGTTATTTTGTACCCCTTACTGTACTTGTTCTGTCTTATCGCTGTGTTTGTTGCGATAAACATGAACGCGTCAGCTATGGCTCGTTATTGTTTGCGATTAAGCGCGCACGTAAAACCCTGGCTTATGGTGGATGTTTTTCTGCTGGGAACGCTAATTTCTCTTATAAAAATTTCCGGGCTTGCTAATGTTCAATTAAAGCTGGGTTTTTGGTTATTTTGCGGGTTCGTTGTGTTTTTATTGGTGACGTATTACTTGGTTAACACGATGAATTTATGGTCAGTGGTTGGGAAGCAAACAAAAACGCTCAACAATGCAAAAGCCGGAATAACAGCACATGAACAAGGTTATAAGGTTTGTGAAGTGTGTCACCGGCTAGTGTCTTTTGGTGTATCCGATTGTCCGTGTTGTGGAGATGATATTGATAGACATTGGTGGCGCTCGCCACAAGCAACACTGGCATTAATTGTCGCTGCTGCGCTATTACTGGTTCCGGCGCACTGGCTACCGATAATGGAAACGGTGCGTTTTGGTGACGCTCAACCGTCAACGATTATTGGAGGGGTTGTTGAGCTTTGGCGGTCTGGAGATGCCCCTATTGCTGTGATTGTTTTTGTTGCCAGTTTGGTGATACCTGTGGCAAAGATACTGGCGTTATTAGGGTTAATGGCACTGGCTCGATGGCAAACACCGCAAGCGGTCAATCATCGGCTGGTCTTATATAAAATAACCGACTGGATTGGTCGCTGGTCAATGATAGATATTTTTGTTGTAGCTATATTGGTTGCGTTAGTGAGAAGCGGGACTGTCATGTCAGTTTATCCCGGTTCTGCCGCTATCGCCTTTGGTGCCGCAGTGGTTCTAACCATGTTAGCGGCAATGAGTTTTGACACCCGTTTATTTTGGCGTGAGGCAAAAAAATGACAGACCCCGATGTTGCGAAAATCAGTCGCTTAAAAATACTGTCACCAGTGTGGATAGTGCCTCTCGTTGCATTTTTGGTTGCGGGTTGGATGGTTTGGCAGGACACCAGTGGTGCAGGGCCAACGATTACCATATCGGTGTCAGATGCTGAGGGTATTGAGCCCGGCAAAACTCGGGTCAAGGTACGTAATGTTGATGTTGGGCAAGTAACGGAAGTGCGGCTGTCTGATGACTTTAAAGAAGCGGTCATTGAAGTGTCAATGAACGAAAACACCGAACGAATGCTGAACAGTGAGACGGAAGTCTGGGTGGTGAAACCACGAATTGGACGTCGCGGTGTTAGTGGTTTGGGGACTTTATTGTCCGGTGCTTATATTCAATTGCAACCGGGTGACGAAGGTGACTTTCAGTCCTATTTCTCAGCGCTAGAAAACCCGCCGGTGACACCTCAGGAAACGCCGGGTAAGCGACTGACACTGGTGAGTGATGGTCAAACTCAAGTGGCTGTTGGAGATTCAGTGCAATATCAAGGCTTTACCGTCGGCCAAGTTGAGCAAACCGAGTTTTTGGTGGATAAGCGTGAAAGCCGTTACCAGGTTTTTGTGAGAGCGCCCTACGACGAGCTGCTTACAGAAAATACCCGTTTCTGGCTGCAGCGTGGCGTATCAGTACAGTGGAACTCTCAGGGCATTGATCTGGCGCTTGGCTCTATAGATTCTTTATTGGGCGCGGCCATTACCTTTGGTGTGCCCGAAGGTCAGCCGCGCGGAGATAAGCTGCAGGAATCAACAAGATTAGAGCTTTTTGACAGCCTGGAAGAAGCAAAGCAACAGGGCTTTATTCATGGCATCGATTATGTGGTATTGCTCGACGAATCGATAGCCGGACTGGACAAAGGTGCACCGGTTCAGTTTAAAGGTGTGCGTGTCGGAACGGTCAGAGAAGTGCCGCTACGCTGGTTCCCGGACGAGAATGATCAGGCTCCTTTAAAGCGCATTCCTATTCTCATTCGTTTTGAACCCGAGCGTTTGCGTGGTCTCGTTGCCGATATTGATATTAACAGTTGGGAAAAGCGCCTGCCTGAGTTATTTAAGCAAGGGTTACGCGCCAATATACGTGCGTCAAACTTGCTGACAAACACCTTGTTTGTCGATGTTAGTTTTTATTCCGATGCTGAGTCTGTTGATACTGAGCAGCGGTTTGCCGGCTACCCGGTTATGCCAGCTATGGCCAGTGATTTTACGCGTTTGGAAGAAAAGCTAACGCAACTCATGGATAAGTTTAACCAACTCCCGTTAGAAAGCAGTTTGTCGGACTTTTCACAGGCGATGCAGTCTGTCGATGAAACCGCAAACACATTAAATGGTATTTCAGTGTCACTGGCGCAAGTGCTTGAACAGCGAGAAATAAACCAGCTTCCGAAATTACTGAAGCAAAACTTAGAGCAACTGCAAGAGCTAACCGGTAGCTTAAGTGGTGATTCACCAACGCGTCGGCAGTTGAACCAGACCTTAAACGAAGTTGAAAAGCTCTCAAGAGACTTACAGCCAGTTATTGAACAGCTTCAGCAGCAACCGAATTCACTTATTTTCAGTCCGTCAGTGACACCCGATCCGGAGCCAAAAGCTTATGAAAATTAAAAGAATACTTATCGGCTCGGTAAGTTCAGCGGTGGTCTTTTTAGCCGGCTGCTCTAGCCAAAGCTATAACATCACGCAATACCGACTTCCGCATTTGAGTCAGTCGGTCGATGCGGTTTGCCCAGCTTCACAGCGTAACGTTGTCGTTGGCGAGGCTGCGTCCAAAATGGGGATTCAAATTCAGCAGGATGAAACGCGCTGGCATACCGCAAAACAGCATCGCTGGAGCACACCGTTGTCGAACCAGTTACAGCGTAGTATCCAACATTTAATGCTGAATGATGATTGCAGCGGCTTTTTAACGGTGATGATTGACGACTTTTATGGAAGTTATGATTCACATGCGGTGGTTGCTGGGCATTGGCAGTACGAGATGGCGAGCAGTGAGAATACTGTCAGAGGAACATTTACCGAAAAAGTGCCTTTAAAAGCTGACGGCTATCCTGCTTTAGTGAGTGCGTTGGATGAAGCCTGGCTGCATAGCATGGACACAATTAGTCTGGCAGTGGGGTCTATGAGCGGCGATTAAAATCGCCACTCCCAACTCAGTTGAACGCCCACGTCTTGATCAATGACAGGTGAGTCAAGGTATTGAACGGATAACCGGACTAAACTGTTCCAGACGGGTTGTGTGCGACGAATTAAAGCGCGTGATGTGCTGTCGGCCCCGTCGTTATTACTACGACTGACTAACACGGTCCAGGCGGAACCATCATTTGAAAACTGACGATAACTGAAAGACGCCGTTTGACTTCCTTTGGGAAAAGGTGAGCCCGGGTTTCTCTGGTGGCTTAAAAAGTACTGCCTTCCTGCCTGGTTCGTCGAATAAAAGTCATGCTCATTGCCGCCGTCTAACTGACTGTATTCGACAGTAACGCTGTGACGAACGCTGTCAGAGCCCATCATCCATTGGCCGCCCACCGTATAGGCTGGCTTGTCATCACTTTCCAGCTGTTTATCAATACCAATTTCCGCATAGGCAGAAAACTGGTGCTTGCCCCAGTTAAAGCCGGTTCTGGCATCTGCGGTAAGCATTCGGTTCCTGACATTGTCTTCGCGTTGCTCTATAGCACTAATACCGAACCACAGCTTATTTAAAAATTGGCTGGAAAAGCGAATGCCATAAGTTTGGTAGTAATGACTGTAACCATCGTCCTGGTAGCCGCTAAATAAACTGATTTTGAACGGCGCCATGCCTGCCGGAGGGTAGTCTGGTGCATAATCAATACGTATTTTAGGAATGGGGCGTGCGTTGTTGGAGAACAACAAACCACTGTGCTCGGCCGGGCCCCAGCGTAACGGCAATGCATCAACACTAAAGCTCCAGTCATTTAGGTTATAAGCAAGGTAACTGCCGTCTAATGTCTTCTTATGGTCGTCCTCAAAAGGATCCTGGCGATAATTGACCTGCAGACGCGCAGCCCATCGTTCGCCATGCATAGTGCGGCTCAGACTAATTTTGCCCTCTTCGTAAGTGTCGTCGCCGTAGTCGTGCACAATGTTTTCACTGTCGGTAGCCGCAATATACCAGCGTGTTTTTGGACCGCTTTGCGCTTGTGACAAGCTGTGTCGAACGTGCTGAAGTGCTAACTTTTGGGTGTTTGAGAGTTTGCTAGGATCGAGTGCATCTAATTGCGGTAAAATACTCTTCCAGGCAACAGGGTATTGCTGAATGGGCGTTTCTATTAAACCTGACTCAGCTAACACAATAAGGCTGTTGCGTAATTCAACATCGCTCGCTTCAATCCATACCGAAGCGTAAGAAGGTGTTGCGGCGACAATGCATAAAGCAGCCGCTAAAGATGTATGTTTTATGAAGTGCATTCACAGACAGTTTCGTTATTAGAATTGCAGTATATAGTGCCAGAACTTTTAACACGAAGACAACGGTTTATTGGTGCTGTTACGTTATAATACGCACGCAAAAGACGGGGGGCAGAAGAATGAGAAGTGGGTTATTTGCGTTAATGGCTTTGTTGGTGTTGGTCGGTTGTGAGCCGAAAAGAACAAATACCTTAAAAGAGGGCGAAATCATTTCGCTGGACCAGCAGGTGCTGCCAAACCGCGAATGGCAAATTAGTCGTTCTGTTATTGAATTGAGTTTCTGTCGTGACCGGGTAAATGAAGACTTGCTTGCATCGGAAAGTGAGTTGCGAGGCTGGCGTGGTTCCGGTGAACCGACTGCGTTTCCGCCTTATCGGGATGAAGGACTGGAGAAATTAGCGGAACTTTTGTCTAACCAATCCGTGTCTGACCAACCAATGTCCGGTCAACCAACATTATTGTGGCAAAAAGACGGTAATGTGAGTGCGCAGCGTTACTACGTTGCGATGCCGGCAAGCGCATCAAAAGGGGAGCTTGCGGATGCGGTATTTCCTATGGTTGCGTTCTTGTCATCGTCTGACCAAATATGTCATGTGGCGGTTGACGACTCATATTAAATCAAACAAACAACAGCAAACTTTATTTGCCGATTTTTCGTAGAGTTAGGGTAATAAGCCAAAAAAACTCCTGCGAACGAACAGGAGTCTACTAGACTAGATATTAAGGCATTGAGTGCAGGAGAAAAGCCATGTCAGTAAGCTTAAAAATTGAAAATAAACTTCGCGATGCGTTCGCACCGGTGCACCTTGAGGTGCAGGATGAAAGTCATATGCACTCAGGTGGTCCTAACGCAGAGTCGCACTTCAAAGTTGTGTTGGTAACGCCCAAGTTTAGTGGCGAAAGACTGATTAATCGGCACCGTGCAGTAAACAAAATTTTAGCTGATGAGCTGATGAATGATATTCACGCGCTGGCGCTGCACACTTATACTGAAGGCGAGTGGGAACAGGTTTCCGGAACGGCGCCACGTTCGCCTAATTGCATGGGCGGCTCGAAAGTCGCGGCGCATTAAAGAAAAATTAAGCATGTCTGATGTGTTCCTGCGCTTTCATTGGTTACAATGGGGGAAATAATCCGGAAAAGGGAACATATCGACATGGTTATTAAGCCTAAAATCAGAGGGTTTATTTGTACAAACGCACATCCGGTCGGTTGCGCCGAAAATGTTAAACGTGAAATTCGTTATATCAAGCAGCAACCTCCTATCGAAAACGCACCGAAAAACGTGCTTGTTATTGGGTGCTCCACTGGCTATGGATTAGCGTCACGTATTACCGCCGCTTTTGGTGGTCAAGCACATACGCTTGGCGTGTGTTTTGAAAAAGAACCGACAGAAAAGAAAACAGCCACCGCAGGCTGGTACAACACTGCAGCTTTTCATCAGGAAGCTGAAAAAGAAGGTCTTAAATTCCACTCAATTAACGGTGATGCGTTCTCAGATGAAATAAAACAAGAGAGCATCGAGTACATCAAAGACAACATGGGCAAAATTGACCTTGTTGTTTATAGCTTAGCGTCACCTAAGCGCAAAGATCCTGACAGCGGTGAGCTTTATAGCTCTGTGCTTAAGCCAATTGGTAAGCAATACACGACGAAAACCTATAATACCGATAAAGATCAGGTGCACGAAGTGACACTTGACCCAGCGACTGATGACGATATTGCAAATACCGTAAAAGTCATGGGTGGTGAAGACTGGGAGCGTTGGATTAAAGCTCTGCACGATGCCGGCCTTCTGGCGAATGACTGTCAGACAACCGCTTATACCTATATCGGTAAGAAATTGACTTGGCCTATTTATGGCCATGCAACGATTGGTCGTGCAAAAGAAGATCTCGACAGAGCCTCATCTGCGCTAGATGACACTTATAAAGACGTTAACCTGAAAGCTTACGTGTCTTCATTAAAAGCACTGGTAACACAAGCTAGCTCCGCTATTCCTGTGATGCCGCTTTATATTTCGCTAATCTATGGCGTAATGAAAGAAGAGGGCACGCACGAAGGCTGTATTGAGCAAATTTATCGATTGTTCACAGAAGGGCTTTATGCTGAAAACCCAGAGCTTGACGATGCAGGGCGCCTTCACATGGATGGTTATGAAACCAATGATAAAACACAAGCTAAAGTGGAAGCGCTTTGGGATAAGGTGACCCAGGAGAATTTCCACGATTTAGCGGACTACGAGGGTTACCACAACGACTTTTTAAACCTGTTTGGCTTTGGTTTTGAGAATGTTGACTACGATGCTGATGTAAATCCAAAAGTAAACTGGTAAGCATTGTAGGAAAAATGCTAAAATTCCGACGATAAGTGTGGAAAACGTTTCAAGTTACCGGCAAAAAGACCCCTGGCCGGGGAAAGTTATGCCGGTAACTTTTTGATTTTTCAGGTTTCAGTCGTTTATGACTGGTTGTGATGAATCTTCCCTTAACGAGTAGTGCAAACGCATATGATTACGATCAAAAAAGGGCTGGACATCCCTATCAAAGGGGCGCCCCAGCAAAAGTTATCCGACGGTAAGGCCGTAACAACGGTTGCTACCCTAGGTGAAGAATACGTGGGTATGCGCCCAACCATGCACGTGAAAGTCGATGACCGTGTTAAAAAAGGTCAAATGATTTTCGAGGATAAGAAAAACCCTGGTGTCAAATACACTGCTCCCGGAGCTGGTGTAGTTAAAGACATTCTGCGTGGTGAGCGTCGTGTTTTACAAGCAGTAGTTATCGAACTGGATGGTGAAGAGCAAGTCACCTTTGATAAGTTCGAAAGCGATAAACTGAGCTCGCTCGGTCGTGAAAAAGTGCAGGAGATACTGGTCGAATCGGGCCAATGGCCAGCGCTGCGTACACGTCCTTACAGCAAGGCCCCGGCTTTGGATGCAGAGGCTACTGCCATCTTCGTTAATGCAATGGACTCGAATCCATTGGCTGGCGACCCGACGGCTTTTATTGGTGAACACAAACAAGCATTTATCGATGGTTTGAAAGTGTTATCAAACCTGACAGAAGGCAAACTGTTTGTAGCGAAAGCTGGTGATGCTGAAGTTGATACTGGCGATGCTGATGTGACTCTGGAGTCTTTCCAGGGACCACACCCGGCAGGCTTAGTGGGTACTCATATTCACTTCTTACAGCCTGCAAGCTTGCAGCGTCCCGTTTGGCACATTGGTTATCAGGACGTTATTGCTTACGGTAAATTGTTCACTACCGGTGAAATCTTTACTGATCGCATGGTCGCATTAGGCGGTGAAGGTGTTAAAGAACCTCGCTTATTGCGCACTCGTATGGGCGCTAATTTGCACGAACTGACCGATGGCGAATTAGCTGGCGACAACCAGCGCATTATTTCTGGATCTGTTCTGCATGGTCATACAGCCGATGAAGCTCATGCGTGGTTAGGTCGTTTTCATAACCAAGTGAGCGTTATTCCTGAAGGTGATCACAAAGAGTTTCTTGGTTGGATACGCCCGGGCTCAGATTTGCACTCGGTTACTCGAGCTTACGCGGGGCATTTTAATCCGAAGAAATTATTCAGCATGACAACCTCAATGAATGGTTCGTCACGTTCAATGGTGCCAATTGGTAACTACGAACGCATTATGCCTTTGGATATTTTGCCAACCTTATTACTGCGCGACTTATTGTCTGGTGACACAGATGAAGGTCAACAACTGGGCTGCTTAGAGTTAGACGAAGAAGATCTGGCACTGTGCACCTACGTTTGCCCCGGTAAATACGAGTATGGACCGGTGTTGCGTGATTGTCTCACTAAGATTGAGAAAGAAGGCTAACCATGAGCTTGAAAGATACTCTTGAACGTATTGAGCCGCAGTTTGAGAAAGGCGGCAAATACGAGAAGTGGTATGCGCTTTACGAAGCAGTAGCCACAATTTTATACACGCCGGGTACAGTGACTAAGTCGAGTACACACGTGCGTGATCGCATTGACTTGAAGCGCATCATGATTTTGGTGTGGATGATGACATTCCCAGCTATGTTCTGGGGAATGTACAACGTTGGTAACCAGGCCGCTATCGCATTGGCGGACGGCTATGCGTTATCTGACGCATGGCAGGTCGGCCTGTTCCACTTATTTGGTGGTGAGTTTGGCGCTGACGCTGGTTGGGGAACCAAAATGTGGTATGGCGCCTGCTGGTACCTGCCTATTTATGCGGTAACCTTTATTTTTGGTGGTTTCTGGGAAGTTCTGTTTGCGACCATTCGTAAGCACGAAGTTAACGAAGGTTTCTTCGTTACTTCAGTACTATTCTCATTAATTCTGCCAGCCACAACGCCGTTATGGCAGGTGGCTCTGGGTATCACCTTTGGTGTGGTTATCGGTAAGGAAATCTTCGGTGGTACCGGACGTAACTTCCTGAACCCAGCATTAACCGGTCGTGCATTTTTATACTTTGCCTACCCGGCAAGCATGTCAGGCGACTCTATATGGACAGCCGTAGACGGTTTCTCTGGTGCAACCAACTTGGGTGCTGCAGCGTTAGGTAATCTAAATTATGGTGACACGGCGCTTTGGTGGGATGCGTTCTTAGGCAACATTCAGGGCTCTGTCGGTGAAGTTTCAACACTGATGATTCTTATCGGTGGTTTAGCCCTTATTTACTTCCGCATTGCATCGTGGCGTATCGTTGCTGGTGTCTTTGTGGGTATGGTGTTGTTCTCAGGTTTGCTCAACCTTATTGGTAGTGATACCAACCCAATGTTCGCAATGCCTTGGTACTGGCACTTAGTATTGGGTGGTTTCGCCTTTGCAATGATGTTTATGGCAACCGATCCGGTGTCCGCGTCATTCACGAACAAAGGTAAATTCGCCTACGGTCTGTTAATTGGTTTCATGACGGTGATGATTCGTGTCATTAACCCGGCATTCCCGGAAGGTATTATGCTGGCTATCTTGTTCGCGAACGTTTTTGCACCGCTGTTTGACTACTTTGTAGCACAGGCAAACATTAAACGGAGGTTAGCACGCAATGTCTAATAAGAATGAAAGCTTAGGCAAAACAATAGGTGTAGTGCTGGCGCTGTGTTTGGTGTGCTCGATCTTAGTAGCAGGCTCAGCGGTAGCGCTTAAGCCAATGCAAGAGAAAAACGCCGCACTCGCAATGCAACGCAATATCTTAAATGCTGCGGGTATTTTAGAAGAAGGTATGGACATTCCTTCGGTCTACGACGAGCGTATTAACGCATTGGTTGTCAGTCTTAAAGACTATCAAGTTTTACAAGACAAGGACCCAAAAGAGTTTGATAACCGTAAAGCCGCCGGCGACCCGGAAACCAGCACAAAGCTTGATAAAAGTGAAGATATCGCTGGTTTAGGTACCATGGAAAACATGACCGAAGTTTACTTAGTCATGGATGAGAATGGTCAACGTAACGGCGCTGTTTTACATATCCGCGGGCAAGGACTGTGGGGCACTATGTACGGTTTAATCTCTTTGGAAGATGATTTAAACACGGTACGCGGCGTTAATTTTTATGAACATGCCGAGACTCCTGGACTGGGTGGTGAAATTACTAATCCAAGTTGGGTTAAAACCTGGGAAGGTAAAGAGATTTTCGGCGACGACGGAAAAGTGAAGTTTGACTTGGTTAAAGGCGGGGCTTCTGGCGAGCACGAAGTTGATGCGTTGTCAGGCGCAACCTTAACCAGTAACGGTGTTGACGCACTTATCGACTTTTGGATGGGTGACAAAGCTTACGGTCCGTTACTTGAAAAACTTCGCAAAGGGGAGTTGACCAATGGCTAGTGCAAAAGAAATGAAGTCCGTACTGTTCGGGCCAATCTTCGCGAATAACCCCATCGCGTTGCAGATACTGGGTGTCTGCTCGGCGTTGGCGGTAACGTCAAAAATGACCAATACCCTAGTTATGTGCATTGCACTAACAGCGGTTGTTGCTGCATCTAACTTCTTTATTTCAATTATCCGTAACCATATTCCTTCAAGTGTTCGGATTATTGTTCAAATGACTATTATTGCGAGTCTGGTTATTGTGGTTGACCAGGTTCTGCGCGCCTATGCTTATGAAATTTCTCGTGAGCTGTCGGTATTCGTTGGTCTTATTATCACCAACTGTATCGTCATGGGTCGTGCGGAAGCTTATGCAATGAAGAGCACACCGTTCATGTCATTGCTGGACGGCATTGGTAACGGGTTAGGTTACTCAATAGTACTGTTGGTTGTAGGCTTTGTTCGCGAGCTGTTCGGTTCGGGTAGCTTGTTCGACGTTCAGATTTTGCCTTTAGTATCAGAAGGCGGCTGGTACGAGCCGGTAGGTTTGCTGCTAATGCCACCAAGTGCGTTCTTCATTATTGGCGGATTCATTTGGGTACTTCGTACTTTCCGTACAGAACAAGTCGAACCTAAGGAGTAAGAGCCATGGAACAGTATATCAACTTGTTTATTCGAGCGATTTTTATCGAAAACCTGGCACTGTCTTTCTTCTTAGGAATGTGTACGTTTCTTGCGGTTTCTAAGAAAGTTAAAACGGCCTTTGGTCTGGGTGTTGCCGTTATTGTTGTGCTAGGTATTTCGGTACCGGTAAACAATATTATCTATCACAACATACTGGCGCCGGGTGCATTGGATTGGGCGGGTTTTCCAGATGCTGATCTAAGCTTCCTGCGTTTCTTAACCTTTATCGGTGTTATTGCGGCATTGGTTCAAATTCTGGAAATGACCTTGGACAAATACGTGCCGGCTTTATATAACGCGTTGGGTATTTTCCTACCGCTAATTACCGTTAACTGTGCCATCTTCGGTGGTGTCTCGTTCATGGTTGAGCGTGACTACAACTTTGGTGAGTCAGTGGTTTATGGTATTGGCAGCGGCGTTGGTTGGTGTTTAGCGATTGTTGCGCTTGCTGCTGTGCGTGAAAAACTCAAATATGCCGATGTACCTGATGGTTTGCGTGGATTAGGCGCAACCTTCATGTCAGTAGGTTTGATTGGTTTAGGCTTTATGTCGTTCTCCGGCGTATCTCTTTAATCCAGTGTGTTGAATCAGTAAACGTTAAAGGTACGAATCGATGGATATTACTCTGATAGCGCTCGGTGTAGGGATGTTTACCATCATCGTACTGATTTTGGTAGCGATCATCATGTTCGCCAAATCAAAGTTGGTACCGCAGGGCGATGTAGAAATCCTGATTAACGAAGACGAAGAGAAGAAGATCGTAACGCAGCCAGGCACTAAACTGTTAGGCGCATTGGCAAACGCGGGCATCTTTGTATCTTCGGCCTGTGGCGGCGGTGGCTCTTGTGGTCAGTGCCGAGTCACTATTAAAGAAGGTGGCGGTGATATTCTGCCAACCGAACTTGACCATATTACTAAGCGTGAAGCACGTGAAGGTGTGCGTCTGTCTTGTCAGGTCAACGTTAAACAAGACATGAAAATTGAACTGCCGGAAGAAATTTTCGGTATTAAAAAGTGGGATTGTACCGTTAAGTCAAACGATAACGTGGCAACCTTTATCAAAGAGTTCGTTGTGCAGTTACCGGAAGGTGAAGAAGTGCCTTTCCGCGCTGGTGGTTACATTCAAATTGAAGCTCCACCGCATCATGTTAAGTACAAAGACTTTGATATTGCACCAGAGTATCGTGGTGACTGGGAACGCTTTGGTTTCTTGGACGTTGAATCTAAAGTTGACGAAGAAGTTGTTCGCGCATATTCAATGGCAAACTACCCAGAAGAAAAAGGCATTATTATGCTGAACGTTCGTTGTGCAACACCGCCACCGAACGACTTGAGCTTGCCGGCGGGTAAAATGTCATCTTATATCTTCAGCCTTAAACCAGGTGATGAAGTGACTATTTCTGGTCCATTTGGTGAGTTCTTCGCTAAAGAAACTGAAGCTGAAATGGTCTTCATTGGTGGCGGTGCAGGGATGGCGCCAATGCGTTCGCACATCTTTGACCAGTTACGTCGTCTAAACACTGACCGTAAAATCACGTTCTGGTACGGCGCACGTTCACTGCGTGAGATGTTCTATGTTGAAGACTTCGACATGCTGCAAGAGGAGAATGATAACTTCGAATGGCATGTTGCCTTGTCTGACCCACAACCAGAAGACAACTGGGATGGTGACACAGGCTTCATTCATAACGTTTTATTCGAGCGTTATCTGAAAGATCACGAAGCTCCAGAAGACTGTGAGTTTTACATGTGTGGACCGCCGGTTATGAACGCAGCATGTATTAACATGTTGAAAGATCTCGGTGTTGAAGATGAAAACATTATGTTAGATGACTTCGGTGGTTAATTGGTGATGCTGTCGAAATTATCGATTGTAAAATTATGGCTAGCTCTTATAGGGCTAGCCTTTTTAGTCTCTTGCTTAGATGCGCCGGAGCGTATTGAGTTTAGGGGCGAAACAATGGGAACAACCTACAGTGTTGTCCTATTTAGTAAAGATCCGCGACATTCAGCGGACAAGATTCAAACGAAAGTCGATACCGTGTTAGAGCGCGTCAACGCCCAAATGTCGACTTACGATCCAAACTCTGAATTGTCACAGTTCAATCAGCTATCAAGTACGAGCCCGGTTGTTATTAGTCGTGATTTAGAAAGAGTGGTTAGCCGAGCGCTGGAAATCGCTCGCCAGACAGACGGCGCACTCGATATAACCGTAGGGCCATTAGTTAACTTGTGGGGCTTTGGGCCTAATGCCAAACCCGAACAACAGCCAACAGCTGAAGAGCTGTCCGTTATTTCTGAAAAAGTTGGCTTTGAGAAACTGAGTGTCAGTAACCATCAATTGATCAAATCCCACCCCGAAATGTATGTCGATTTATCAACGATAGCAAAGGGGTATGGCGTTGATAAAGTTGGAAACTTAATGGAGCAGTTGGGGATTAATCAATACCTCATTGAAATTGGCGGTGAAATTTTAGCGAAGGGGGGTAAGCCCGCTGACGCAAACTGGAAATTGGCGATTGAAAAGCCTATTTCTACGGAACGAGCTGTCCAGGAAATTGTCGAATTTAAAGAAGGCGCGTTAGCGACTTCCGGTGATTATCGAAACTATTTTGAAGAAGAAGGGCGTCGATACTCACATATTATTGACCCTGAAACAGGTAAGCCAATACAGCATAACTTGGTTTCTGTTTCGGTCTATGCGGACGATACAATGTCAGCAGATGCATATGCGACCGCTTTGCTCGTGATGGGAACTGAAAAAGCAAAAGCGTTTGCTGAAGAGAATCAACTCGCAGTTATGTTGATTTCTAAAACTGATGAGGGTTTTGAAGAATATGCCAGCAAATGGTTTAAGCCCTTATTAGTGAGCAATAAACAGGAGTAATCATGCAAACCTTTTTAATGGTATTTGCCTTATTTGTTTTAGTTGTTTTGGCAATGGCCATAGGTTATATGGTGCAACGCAAATCTATTTCAGGTAGTTGTGGTGGCATTAGTTCACTGGGCATGGACAAAGCTTGCGATTGCGATGAACCTTGCGATAAGCGTAAAGCTCGTATGAAAAAAGAGCAGCAGTGGAAAGAGAATCAGATTAATTGATCAAAAACCCCATAAAGGTTATAACGATATAACTTTTTGTTGTAGATGCGAATGGGGGAGAAATGAAACCGATAGATATCCAGACTAACGGTAACGAGTTATATCTCGATTGTAACGCCACAACACCGGTTCTCCCTCAAATTGCTGAAGCCGTTTCACACACCATGGAAACGGTGTTCGGAAACCCATCCAGTAGCCATATTACCGGCCTCAAAGCTCGTTACATTCTAGATACCACACGACAAATGGCGCGGGAAGTCGTCGGTTTGGCACGTGGACGACTCATATTTACCAGCGGAGCCACTGAAGGTATTCAAACCGCGGTTGTATCGGCTATTGCGCACGCCATGAAAACGCGTCCCAGCGCTAAATACTTACTGTATGGAGCAACGGAACACAAAGCGGTTCCACAAGCACTGGAACACTGGAATGAACTGTTGGGCTTGCATGCTGAATTGAAAGCGATTCCAGTAGACAGAGACGGCCGTTTCGATCTCGATTTTATAGCAAGACATGTCAGCGATGCCGCTATGATATGTACAATGGCTGTGAATAACGAAACTGGGGTTATCCAAGACCTGAACGCGTTGGAACGCACGATTAGGACGCACAACGCATCAATACCGTGGATGGTTGATTGTGTGCAAGCGTTAGGAAAATTGCAATTTTCACTGGATGATACGTCGATAGATTATGCGCCGTTCTCAGGTCACAAGCTCTACGGACCCAAAGGCATAGGCTTCATGGCTGTTCGTGAAAAAGCACCTTTCACCCCCTTGCTTATTGGCGGAGGGCAAGAGTCCGGGCAACGCTCCGGCACGGAAAACTTACCTGGTATTGCCGCGTTGAATGCGCTGTTTGAGTTACTTATTACCGAAAATGAGATACTGCATTCCGACCAAAGGTTGAAAGAGTACCGTCGACAGCTATCTGAAAGTCTAAAAGCCGCATTTCCGACACTGGTGTTTAATCATAGCTTTGAACTCAGTGTACCAACAACGCTGAATTTTTCAGTGCGAGGTGTCGCCTCAAGAGACATTATGGATGTTTTTGATGCATGTGGTATTCGGGTGAGCGGGGGATCGGCATGCAGCTCCAAAGTCGTTGGTAGCTTTGTGCTAAGAGCGATGGGACTCGATGGTTGGCAAAGTGAATCCGCGATTCGAATGTCGTTTGGTCCTGCTACGTCGCAACAAGATATTGATGAAGCTTGTTACCGTATTCGGCAAGCAGGGGATGCACTAAAACACTCATGTTTACTGATAGCAGATACCAATAATGACAATGATGCGGCTTTAGATGGCGTCGTTCAACTGAAGTACGACACGCATTGTTGCTATTTAGTGATCGACAAACTGGCGAAAGAGCTTGCTGTGATTGACCCACACCCCGCACTGTCTGCTCGTATAGAGAATATTGTTAATTGCCGTGGCTACAAGGTAAAAACGGTTTTAAGTACCGATTCAGGTTCAGAGATTTCTGAAGCGGCAAAGCTACTAAGAGGAATTTTAAGGCTAGATGCGAAAACACACGATGTGTTTGGTTGGCCTGGTGTCAAAGAACGCAATTGCGATGCCGTTCCGGTTGAAGCTCAGGCCGATATTGATGGTTGCATTAAAGTAGGTGAAAGGCGTCTGTTTCGGTTAGCTGGTGAGCAACCTGTTTTTGTTCTGAGTGAGCCTGCTCGTTTAAAAAGCGAGGTGAAAACCGATTTCGTTTTTTCAGGAAGTGCACCGCTTAATAGCTATCAGAGTTTAGTCTCTGTCAATGCGCTCGTTTGCCCGAAAGAAGATCCCGAACATCACCTTGTTTACTCGTTATGTGAAACGATGGGGGATTGTGACCCTGGTGCCGACGTCAACATACCAATAGGTGAAACGGATGAGTTTTGGTGTCGGGATGACCTGGTTGTGATAGATGTAAGAGAGCGTCAGGAACATGTGGTATCGGATATCCCGTGCTCGGCAGAGGTCGTTAATGTCCCTGTCACAGAAGCCATACAGTTCATTCATGACCACCAGGAGTTAAAAGACCGGGACATTATCTGTGTTTGTCGTTCGGGAAACCGGAGCGCTGTTGTTGCTAATGTTTTACAGCGCCATGGCTTCAAACGAACGCGTCACCTTATGGGAGGGTTGGCTCTTTTGAGCTCGCCGGCTGCCAAAGCAGTCTAGCGATAAAACCGTCTTTGCCGACAAACCAGCAGCTGATATTCCCGTGGCATTGTATGTTCCAGATGTTTTTATCAGATAATGGATGCCATTGACCGGAAGCAATATTTAGCGCGGCCGCACCTTGCGGGTTTGAGGTCAGTAACCAGTCACCGTCGTGAGACACTTTACTGAGGCTGTATAGCGCACCGCTAAGAGGAGCCTCAGGTAAAGCCTTGAACTCTTCGTTGGAATAGCGCCACAAGCGTGGAGCCTCTTGTTCGTCGCTTTCTTCACTCAGTGAGCCGCCGGCAATATAAAAGTTGTCTTCATCGTCAGGCCAAACGCTGGTAATGCCCGCCATAGGACCTGCCTGCATCGGAGAGTCAATAACTTTAAAACGAATGCCGAAAGAGCCTTTAACTAATACCCGCGCTTTGTCGGCATTACCGGTTGCTATCATCCAGGTGTCGTTGTTAAAACGTGCGCAGCTGCCGCTGGAGGCAAAGCCACCCTCGTTCGATTGTGGCGGCTCAGCAACAGCAGACCGTACTTGCATCCAATTGCGGCCATCGGCACTTCTTACCATGCGCCATTCGTCACCGACACTATCGCCGTGAACCCAAGCCTCACCGCTCGGAGCTAAAGCCATACAATTGAAGAAAGAATCACCTTCACCGCGATAACGTAAACGCCAACTGTTGCCACCATTCTCGGTGTAATAAATGCGAGACTGGCCGCCTTTTCCAACACTCATGGCATAAGCGCGGCGATCATCAATGGCCTCGATATCACGAAACTGAAGGTCTGCCGGCCCCGGTTGGAAGTACTGCCAGCTTTTCCCGGCATCGGTTGAGCGAGCAACGGTTCCGTTTTCACCGGCAACCCAAATGGTATTTCGGCTGACTGGGCTTATGCCAATCCATAGCTGATTCTTTATTGTGTCGAGTACCTCGAGCTCTGGCGGTGCGGCTGCGGAGCCAAAAGTTGAAGCTCCGCTCAATAATGCCGCGGCGCAGCATGCGTTTCGTATTAGCTTCGTCATCGCCATGGTTATAACCCGTTATTAACAGTTGCTAGCGAGTGTAGCACGCGTAATGAACCCAGAGCTACATCAAAGCGACTTACTGTGCGTCAAAGCAAATGCCATTGTCGTGCTTGCTGTCATCACTCATTAAATAAAGGTACGTTGGCATAATGTCAGCAGGTGTTTTCAGGCGTTTAGGATCTTCTGCCGGGTAAGCTTTTGAACGCATGCTAGTGCGCGTTGCACCAGGGTTAATCACGTTCGTGCGTAGTTTTGTGCCCTCGTATTCGTCTGCTATTACTTGTGCCATACCCTCAGTGGCAAATTTACTGACAGAATACGTGCCCCAGTATGCACGGCCTTTGCGTCCGACACCTGACGATGTGAATACTAAAGAAGCGCTTGGCGCTTTCTCCATGACAGGAATAAGCGCCTGAGTCATGGCGAATTGGCCAGTGACATTCACTTGCATTATTTCGTCCCAGCTGTCTTTTTCTATGTGGGTAAATGGCGACAAAATACCAAGCAAGCCAGCGTTATGCAGAACACCGTCGAGTTGACCGAATTGGTCTTGAATAGTTGCCGCCATATCACGGTAGTGAGAAGGGGTAGCACCTTTTAAATCCAGAGGAATGATAGCCGGCTGCGGATACTCCGCTTCAACAATGGCATCATAGACGGCTTCGAGTTTCTCGACAGTGCGACCTAATAGTATGACGGTCGCACCGTGTTTAGCGAAGGTTATTGCGGCCTCTTTACCAATGCCGTCGCCAGCACCTGTGACTAAAATAACTTTGTCTTTCAGAAGGTCCGGTGTCGCTTTGTAATCGTGTACGGTTTTAATTTTCATAGCTGTTTTCTAATACCATTGGACTGTGGTCGGGTGAGTAGGCTATTGTAACGATATTCGAATAACTTCTCAGCAAACGAACGAAAAATCGTTAAAAAGCCTTTAATCTTATTTGATACAGGTGTATAAATTTCGTTAAGAGAAGGTACAGAATAACAAAACATAAAAAAGGATTGGGGATACCTCATGAAGAAATTACTACTCCCATTGGCAATCGGTTCGGCTCTGAGCCTTGTAGGTTGCGGAAGCGGTGACGAAGCACCTATTACGGAAAACGAAGTGAATGTCGCTGCAACACGCGTTGTATTTGACCCATCGAATGGTGAAATACCAGCACCGACAAATATTTTGTTAAGCGGCAGTGTGGATGGCACTTTGAATATTCCGGTCGCTGACCCAAGTGATACAGCTAACCCGCAGGTCGCTATTAACGGTTTAGACGGTTGGGGAACGCACTCAACTCTGGCATTTAATTTCTCGCTTCCTGTTGACCAAAATGGTGAGCAGGTGTCGGTCGATCCTGCCAGTGTCGAAGCTCAGGGAGCAGTTCGAGTATTCAAAACGGTACAAGGCGGAACACCTGTTTCTGAAGGTTGTGCCGCAGCTAACCCAGCGGCTGTTTGTGCGGTGACCGAAGAGTTACAACACGGCACAGACTTTACCGTTAAAGCAACAGGTGAAGGGAGTTTAGCCGTTGTACCACTTCGTCCTTTAGCGTCAGCTACAGGCTATTTGGTCGTTTTAACGGATAATATTCAGGATTCTTTAGGTCGTCGTGTTAAAGCATCACAGACCTACACACTAATGAAAGAGCCTGTTAGTGAAGCACCGGCTTCAGATGACCCTTCAGCGCAAAGTTTACAGGCACTGATTAACAGCTACGAAGGTGCTTTAGCACAGTTCGGTGTAGACCCTGAAGACGTCATTTATAGCTCAAACTTTACCACTCAGTCGGTAGGTGATGTGCTGGGCATGACGAAAACTTTATTAGGTCAGAAAATTGCGGCGGGTGCTCCGCCAGTCATGCAAGCTGCGCCGCAGGGCTATACTTTAGATGTCGTTTTGTCTGGGGCGGGCATTACCGACCCAACTACCTTGGCGGTTGCTAGCTCAGCTAAAGTTTACGGCGGTCAGGTTGATATTCCTTACTACTTGCCTGTACCAAATGCGGAAAATCCAACCGCGCCGGTAACGGGGCGCTGGACGGCTAAGTGTGATAGTCCTGTTACCATCGTTGGTGGCATTGAAAGTGGCCAAATCCCAGAGGGTGCTTTAGGTTTGGGTATTACTCAAGACGCTATCGCAGCCGATAAAGCGGGGGTCATTCGCACTATAGTAGAGGCGTGCATCGCTTCAGAGAATGGTATTGATTTACCGGGTGTTGACGATGAGCGTCATTTAACTAAATACAACCCGGTGCCGGAAGTTCAGGATACGGAAACGGTGAATGCATTTGTCACTATTCCTGATTTAGCTACAGCTAATGCGGTAAGAAGTCAACGAGGTTTGCCTGCGTTAAGCCAACCAGCTGATGGCTGGCCTGTCATCATCTTCCAACATGGTATCACTGGCTCAAAAAATAACGCGGCCGCAATCGCGGGCACGTTAGCTGTTGCTGGTTATGCAACCGTAGCAATTGACCATCCATTGCATGGTGAACGTGGCTTTGATATTGACGCAGACGGTGAGCTCGACATTACAGCAACAGGGTCAGCAAATGCCACTACGTATATGAATCTGAGCAGCTTGCTTACTACTCGCGATAACCTGCGTCAGTCAATTACTGACTTGGTTGCCTTGCGTGTAAGCTTAAATAACTTCATGGCTGCCGATGGTGAGCAAATTGATGGCACGGATGTGCACTTTATTGGTCATTCCTTAGGTGCTATCGCGGGTACCGGTTTCACCGCGCTGGCTAACACGTCATTTGGCGAAGACAGCCCATTATCAGCGCTTGACGGTATGTTTAGCGTTCAGGCCTCTAGCTTAGGCATGCCCGGTGGTAGCTTAGCGAACTTCCTGCTAGCCTCTGAACGTTTTGGTCCGACAGTAAAAGCAAGCCTGCTTTACTCATCGAATGCTGATTTTAAAGCAGCCGCTGACCAAGCAATTGCTGGTGGTGCAACGCTCGAGGAGTTCTATGCTGGCTTCATGGAGCAAGCGTCTGCTGAGCAAGTGGCTCAAATCACTGCGACTTTTGAACAGTTTGCATTTGCAGCACAAACTGTTGTTGATTCGGGTGACCCGGTTAACTACGCAAGTGATGTCGTCGCTTCAGAAACGCCGGTATTCATGATTGAAGCCATCGGTGATTCGGTTATCCCTAATGCTGTAGAGAACAAACCGCTTGCAGGCACAGAACCTCTGGCTGCGTTGCTCGGTTTAGAGGGTATCTCGGAAACGACCACATCGGCGGATGGTACACCGGTAAGTGGCATCGTTCGTTTTGGTGGCGATGCAGAGCACGGATCATTGGTTGACGCAGGACCTTCTGCGGCAGTTACTGCTGAGATGCAACAACAAATTGCCTTCTGGTTTGCTTCAGACATGATGCAAATAACAATCAGCAATCCAGATTTGGTACAATAACCTCAGGTTATTGAAAACTCGTTATTCAAAGGCCGGCAGTTATGCTGGCCTTTTTCGTATGGGAGAAGTATATGGAGTTTCTGATAGATATTGGTTCGTTTTTGTTGAAGGCGGCCATTATTGTTATCGCTGTAGGCTTTATTGTTGGTCTGCTGGCACAAGCGGCTCAGAAGCAAAAGAAGAGTAAGGGCGACCTGCAGGTCACTGACTTGTCGAAAGAGCTTAAGGACTTGAGTGAGCAACTTAAGCTAGAGCTAATGGATAAAAAAGCTCGCAAGAAGGCGATGAAGGCGTTGAAAAAGAAAAAGCCAGCAGATGACAAAAAGCAGCGTCTTTTTGTACTGGACTTTAAAGGCAGCATGGACGCTAAAGAAGTGGATAACTTGCGTCAGGAAGTGAACGCTATCTTACAGTTAGCAACCGACAAAGACGAAGTTCTCGTGCGTTTAGAAAGCGGTGGCGGAGTTGTCAATGGCTATGGTTTGGCGGCAGCGCAGTTACAGCGGATTAAAGCGCATGGCCTCACACTGAATGTGGCCATAGATAAAGTAGCGGCAAGTGGCGGTTACATGATGGCGTGTGTTGGTCACAAGCTGTTAGCCGCGCCGTTTGCATTTATTGGCTCTATTGGTGTGGTAGCACAAATACCTAACTTCCATCGCTTCCTGAAAAAGCATGATGTCGATTTTGAACAGCTTACTGCGGGTGAATATAAACGCACATTAACGTTATTTGGCGAGAATACGGATGAAGGGCGTCGTAAGTTTAAACAAGACTTAGAAGCCATTCACCGTCAATTTAAGACATTCGTGCAGGAGAACCGCCCTGAACTCGATATTGATAAAGTTGCCACGGGCGAAGTGTGGTCAGGCCAGGAAGCAAAAGAGCTTGGTCTTGTCGACGAGGTAACAACGAGCGACTCATGGCTACTTGAACAACACAAGGCGTTCAGCGTACTGCAGCTTAATTATGTGGTTCGTAAACCAATGAGTGAGCGTTTTGCAAAAGGTCTGTCAACGATCATTCAAACGTTGAAGTCGTCGTTAACGCGTTCAGACATCGCACAATAAGCGCCATTAAACACCGCTTACAATAACCAAGCTGCGCAGCGGGCAACTTTTTGGTAGTCTATCGCAGTTTTTAAGAATGAATAATAAAGGACGCTTATGAGCGAAAAGAAAAAACTCAGCCTGACAAGCCGCATTGTTATTGGCATGGTCGCTGGGATCATTCTCGGTACCATCATTCGTTACGTGGCCGGCGACAACGCCTGGGTGTCACTGTATTTAACCAACGGCTTGTTCGATGTTGTTGGTCAAATCTTTATCACCTCGCTGAAAATGTTGGTTGTGCCATTAGTGTTTGTGTCACTGGTGGTGGGAACCTGCTCGCTGAGCGACCCGAGTAAGTTAGGGCGTTTAGGCGGTAAGGCCGTGGGCATGTATATGATAACGACCGCTATCGCTATCAGCTTCGCGATATTCTCAGCAGTGCTAGTGCAGCCGGGCTCTGGTATTGAGCGCTCTTCAGAAGCGACATTTGAGGCTAATGAAGCGCCATCGGTGAGCGAAGTCATTATTAACCTATTCCCTGACAACCCAATTAATGCCATGGCCGAGGGCAATATGTTGCAAATTATTATATTTGCACTGCTGTTTGGTATTTCTATGGCTCTTGTCGGCAAACCGGGTGAGCGTCTGAAAGGCTTTTTTGACGACTTAAATGCGGTCATCATGAAGCTGGTTGTCATACTGATGGCGGTTGCTCCTTATGGCGTATTTGCGTTGATGGCGAAGCTATTCACCGAAATTGGCGTAGAAATGATAGGCAGCCTGGCCAAATACTTCCTGTTAGTACTCTTTGTGCTGATTGCTCATGGTCTTATTGTCTACCCGCTGTTCATGCGTGTACTGGCTCGTGTCAAACCGGGTATTTTCCTGAAGAAAATGCGTGACGCGCAGTTATTCGGGTTTAGTACCGCCAGCAGTAACGCCACCATGCCAATTACGCTGGAAACGGTTACCCGTCGTTTAGGTGTCAGTAACAGCGTTGGTTCGTTTACTGTGCCATTAGGTGCCACCATTAACATGGATGGCACTGCGATAATGCAAGGCGTGGCGACCGTATTTATTGCTCAGGTCTACGGTTTAGACTTAGGTATTGCTGAGTATTTAATGGTTATTATGACGGCGACTCTGGCCTCTGTTGGTACCGCTGGTGTACCGGGTGTTGGCTTAATTATGCTGGCAATGGTGCTACAGCAAGTCGGTCTGCCGGTAGAAGGTATTGGCTTAATAATCGGTGTTGATCGTTTACTTGATATGACCCGGACTGCGGTCAATGTCACTGGCGATGCAATGGTTAGTACGGTCGTGGCACGTTCAGAGAATGACTTTGATGAAGAAGTCTACTATGACGAGAATGCCGGTAAGAAATTAGAAGAACTTTAAGTAAAGCCGGCGTGCGCATTAAGCGTACGCCGGTACTCCCGAATGAAAGCGCAGTTCACTATCCTCTGAACGAATCAATTCAGCTTCCCATGCCCTAAACTGATTCACTCTGTCGTTAATATCGGTATCGCTTAGCTTTTGTGCCAGCTCTAAATAGTCTTGATAATGGCGAGCTTCTGAGCGAAGCAAAGACACATAAAAACGCGCAATATCTTCATCTAAGTGCGGGGCCAGAGCCGCAAAGCGTTCACAAGAACGTGCTTCAATAAGTGCACCAATAATCAGTTTATCAATAAGGGCTTCAGGTTCGTAAGTTCTGACTTTTTGTAGCAACTGCTTGGCATAACGGGATGCTGTCAACTTTTGCAACGGAATGTTCCGGGTTTCCATAATTTCGTAAACTTGTTGAAAGTGATGCAGCTCTTCGCGTATTAGGCGCGACATTCGCTCAATAATGTCATCGGCAAATGGCTGTGACTCAGCCGCTTTTAAGGCGTGAGAGAGCTGTTTGCTTTTTTGCACATCATGTAACGTGCCAACGCCTCGGTAAACTAAATCCTCATAGGGCTGGAGTGCGTCAAGAAGTAGCTGCCCATGACTTTCTGATACCGCGTACCGGCGTAACAGCAGAGCGGCACTCTGAGCGGCTTTAAGCTCGCAGTGGAGGTGGTCTAATAAGATGATGGGCAAATTCTCTGTTTTCGCAGCTTCGCGTATCCACTCTTTAGGAGTTGGACATATTAGAAAATCATTAATGGGCTCAAGCAGTGTTAGATAGGGCGACACAACAGCGGTATTCAAAACGGACATTCCCCGGTTAAATTGGTTAAAAATTTTAACAAAACTGAACTATAGTTATATTAAAAATGCTTGACAGTGTTAGTTGAGTGCTGAATATTAGTCACATGGGTGAATTTTTCAGCAGTACCTGAATCTAATAATTATAACGTATTTAAGAATTGGGCGGTATGACCGCGTATTACGGGGAAGGTGAAGTTATGATACTGAATCACATTTGGGGTTTGTACGCACACCCGGTACAAGAATGGAAAACCATCGACAGTAAGCGTGAAAGCTTTATGTATTCATGCTCTCATACATTACTGGTCGCTATTCTTCCATGTCTTGCCGCATTTTATGCGTCATCGAAGATTGGTTGGAGTGTCGGTGCACGCGAGGCCATCTATCTTGCAGAGAATAGTGCGGTTATGCTTGCCGTCGCAATGTACGTTGGTATTATCGCAGCAACGTTCGCACTGGCCTATCTTATTTACTGGATGGCGAAAACCTTTGGGGCGGATCCTAGCTATACCAAGTCGCTGGAGCTTGCCGCTTATGCAGCAACACCGGTTATCATGTCGGGTATTGCAGCATTGTACCCTGAGTTGTGGTTTGTGGCGTTAGTCTTCTTGGGCGGCGTTGCCTACTCGGTTTACCTGCTGTATTCAGGTCTGCCGGTTATTATGCACATTCCTGAAGAGCGTGGCTTTTTATACGCGAGTTCAGTTGTGACTGCCGGATTAATCGCTATGGTGGTGCTGATGGTAACAACCGCTATCTTGTGGACAAACGGCTTTGGGCCAGAGTTTGTGTCCGGATAATTAAAGTCGCTTAATACCAATAAAAAAGCTCGGACTGTAATGGTATCCGAGCTTTTTTGTATTTAAGCGACAGGTGTTTACTTCTTAAGGTAATGACCTGCCAGGCAAGTGACTGGCGCTGCCGTTGGCTTCCCGTGTTGCCAGTCGCCGCCTTCTACTCCGCTGCCGGCAATATCGACGTGGATGTAACTTAACGGACGCGAGCTATCAATACCGTGGTTATCCAAACCAGACACACCGACCAAAAATGCCATTGGGAATTGGTGTCCGCGCGGGGTAGTTGCTGAAGGACCATTGTTAGAAGACAGCAAGTCATCGCACAAGGTACGTCCTTTCACAAAGTCAAAGTCTTCGCGGCGTGACCAGGAAATTTCCGTTGGATCGCCGTAGGTTTCACCTGCGGCAAACAAAGCGTCCGGTAGCTTCTGGCGGCGTGCATGTCCATTCGGCACTAAAGCACTGTAGGGACCTTTGGCCAGCGCTGCATGCCCAGTTAATGTAGCGACGGTATAGAGTTCGTGCTCACCGTCTGCCTGTGCTGCTTCTTCGCGTAAGTGAGACAGCAAATCCGCCATTATCAAACGGCCTTCAGCGTCAGTATTACCGATACGAACACGTTTGCCGCTGTGGCCGGTAATAATTTCGTCGGCGACAAAAGCGTCAGAGCCAATACTGTTTCGAACCGCACCAATTTCAGCAATAACGTTCAGGTGTTCTGGCTGTAGTTCAGCGACGGTTTTCATGAAGCCAGCAACACCAGCGGCACCGCCTTTATCACGGCTCATACCGGCCATGTGACCACCCGTTTTTAAGTCAGCACCACCGGTGTCATAGACAATACCTTTACCCGCAAACATAACGGTGCGTTCTGGCTGGCTACCGTGGTACTCCAAACGAATGACACAGGGGCGATGTCGCTCAACCGCCATAGAAGAACGACCCACTGCGGCGAGCAGTGGGTACTCGTGCTGTAACTGCTGAGTGTCATCGATAACACTGACTTTTACCGGCGTATGCGCGAATGCCTGGCGGCAGTATTCCGCGAAGCGTGGTGGTGCCATGCGCTCGGGCTCTGTCCCCGCCAAGTCACGGGCAACACGCTTACCGGCTTCAACCGCCATGGCCCAGTCAGCGTCTAGCTCACCTATTAAGGTGACGTTTTGCGTTGGCTCAATTGCCTCTTCGCCGTGCGCTTCACGAGCTTCCAACGGCTGATACAGTGACTGACAGACACCTAAGTAAGCGGCTAAGAAAGCCTGCTGGTAGCGGGTATCATTGATATCCACATTATTTAATGCAATAACCGGATGGCGAGCACCGGCATCTTGGGCAATTTTTGCCGCTTTATGTGCCGCATCGAAGACTTGGCGAACGTCGTCGAAGTCTCGGTTAAGCGGGCCTGTTGGGGCTGTTACTAAGCGCTGGCCAGGAACACCTTCAGCCCGGAGCAATAATACATCGCTACCAACGCGTTGGTCGGTTGTTTTTGCTTGTGCAATTTTTTCCGCTAACGCTGAGTCGTCAACGATATCGAAGTGACCGACAACAATCAGTGCATCAGTACCGTCTTTTGAGTAGGCGTCAGCGAGTGAGCTGACTACGTCTAATTTTGGAAATGCCATAAATACCTCATTTCTAAATGGTTAAGCGCGACGCCAGCGCGTGCCTTCGGGGCCGTCTTCTAGCTCAATACCCATGGCGGTAAGCTCATCGCGAGCTTCGTCCGCTACGGCCCAGTTTTTCTCCGCACGTGCATTGTTTCGCTTGGCGATAAGCGCTTCAATTTTGGCAACGTCGTCATCGTCGCCTTGAAGAAATTCGTTGGGGTCACGTTGTAGTAGCCCCATAACGTCTGAAAATTCTCTTAAAATATACGCAAGTTGTGACGCTTTTTCTGCGTCGGAGTCGCGATGACGGTTTATATCACGGGCTATATCGAATAGCACGCTCATCGCTTCCGGCGCATTAAAGTCATCATCCATTGCCTTTTGGAACTGTTCCCAGTACCCGCTGCGTAGATCATCTGAAGCTTCTTTCGGCTCGATATCCCGTAAAGCGGTATACAAACGCTCAAGAGCCGAGTGCGCCTGGTTTAAGTTCTCTTCGGTGTAATTCAGCTGTGAACGATAGTGGCTCGACAGTAAGAAGTAGCGCACAGTTTCCGCATCATAGGCTTTTAATACTTCGCGGATGGTGAAGAAATTGCCTAAAGACTTCGACATTTTTTCGTCATTAACCTGTACCATGCCACTGTGCATCCAGTATTTCACATAGTCTGAATGGTTCGCGCAGCAGCTCTGCGCAATTTCGTTTTCATGGTGTGGGAATGCCAAATCTGAACCACCACCGTGAATATCAAAAGTGGTGCCTAAATGCTTCTTGTTCATGGCGGAGCACTCAATGTGCCAGCCAGGACGGCCTTCACCCCAGGGCGATGACCAACTCGGCTCACCGGCTTTCGCCGCTTTCCACAATACAAAATCAAGTGGGTCGTCTTTTTCTTCATCGACATCGACTCGAGCGCCAGACTGCAGTTGTTCTAAGTCCTGTCGACTGAGTTTTCCGTACTTTTTAAAGGTAGACACATCAAACAAAACGTCGCCGCTGTTGGTTATGTAGGCGTTTCCACTGTCGATAAGATCCTGAATCATTGTCAGAATCTCGTCCATGTGTCCGGTGACTGTGGGTTCAATGTCCGGGCGCAGCAAGTTTAATGCGTCGAAGTCTTCATGCATGGCATCAATAAAGCGTGACGTCAGTGCCTGAAAGTCTTCGCCGTTCTCGGCTGCTCGCTTGATGATTTTATCGTCCAGATCAGTAATGTTACGGACATAACTAACGCTGTAACCCAACTTGCGCAAGTAGCGCACGACAATATCAAACGCAACATAAGTACGGGCGTGACCAATATGGCAATAATCGTACGTTGTGACCCCGCAGACATACATGCCAACGTGCCCCGGCTGAATAGGCTCGAATGACTCTTTCTTGCGTGTCAGGGTATTAAAAAGGGTGATTGCCATAATGAAATCTCTTAATTCTCTGCCGTTACGAGTGAAAATAAAGCGCCTATGATACCACCGATGCCTTGCCTCTGGTACACTATCGGCTGGTTTGTTACAGGAAACAGGTAGAAAAGATGCAGGTCATTTTACACACAAATTTTGGCGATATTACTCTGGCAATGCACGAAGATACGGCTCCTAAAACCGTTGATAACTTTTTGCAGTACGCTCGTGACGGTTTTTACGACGGCACCATTTTCCACCGTGTGATCAGTAACTTCATGGTGCAGGGCGGTGGTTTTGAGCCGGGTATGAAACAAAAAGAAACGCGCGACAATATTGAGAACGAAGCGCCAACGGCTAAACCGAATGTCGTTGGCTCGGTAGCGATGGCTCGTACGCCAGATCCTCACTCAGCGTCTTCGCAGTTTTTCATTAACGTGAACAACAACGACTTCCTGAATTTCCAGAATGAAACACCAAACGGTTATGGCTATTGCGTGTTTGCAGAAGTCACAGACGGTATGGATGTTGTGAACACCATTAAAGATGTGAAGACGGGATCTGCAGGTTTCCATCAGGACGTGCCTGTTGAAGACGTGGTTATCGAAAAAGTGTCTATTAACGACTAACAATGACAACGGCGTTTATCGCAGACTTACATTTAAGTCCCGGGCGTCCGGATATTCTGGACGCCTTTGCAAACTTCTGTGCGCACAGCACAGACTTAGACGCCTTGTATATTTTAGGCGACTTATTCGATGCGTGGCTTGGCGATGACGACAGCAGTGATTTTGCTTTTCAAATAAAGTCTCAAATTAAGCGTCTCAGTGACTCGGGTGTAAAAACCTATTTCATGGCGGGCAATAGAGACTTTATGGTTGGCGAGCGTTTTGCCACTGAAACCGGTATGACGTTACTGCCGGACGAAACGGTAATAAACCTTTATGGCGAACGTGTTTTATTGATGCACGGTGACACATTGTGCACTTTGGATAAAGGCTATTTGCGGTATCGGCGCGTCATTCAGAATCCGATAGTGACTGGTTTGTTACGAAGCTTACCTTTGGCCTGGCGTATGCGTATTGCCAATAAACTAAGGCAAAACTCAAACAGCCAGCGTCCGCAATTGACGCCTGAGCAGCTTTACCAAATGGATGTTCAGCACCCAGCCGTGCTTGATGTTATGGAAAAACACCAGGTAAATGAACTTATTCATGGGCATACTCACCGCCCTGCAATACACAGCTTTAAGCTTAACGATGGCACGCCGGCAAAACGTGTTGTGTTAGGCGACTGGTACACCCAGGCCAGTGTCTACCGAGTTTCTAGATAGCGTTTCCGTTTTTTATCCTTAAGTTTGTGTATATCCACTAGAACAAAACCGTCTATGGAGTTATTAAAGTCCGGGTCAATACCAAAGGTCAAAAACTGAACCCCACCTTTTTCACATAATTCCGAGTATTGCTTGTACATCGTCGGTATGGAAACCCCGATATTGGCCAAGTAGGTTTTGAGCTGGGAGAACTCTTCTGAATAGTTGGAACCAGAGAACGTGGGCGTCGTTGACGCCTGAGTTGACTGATAAGGGATGTTGGCTGTTGCTAGTGGCTTAAGCGGTGGGAAGTGTGCTGAATAAAAATCAACCAAAGCCGCCTGGGCATTTTTAGGCAGTGCATTGCTGATACTGACCGAGCCAAATAAGTAACGATAACGCGGATGCTTGCGAAGTAGGGCGCCTATACCAACCCATAAGTATTCTAAGCTGCGTTTTCCCCAGTAGCGAGGCTGGACAAAAGAACGCCCTAGTTCTAGCCCTTCTTCGAAAATGAGTTTCATACCCTCTTCAAAGCGATAAAAGCTGTTGGTGTATAAGCCGTCACAACCTTTACTTTGGATAATCTGCCGACAGTCGCCAAGACGATAAGCTCCGGCAATTTCAAGATCGTCCGGATCCCACAAGATTAAATGCATGTACCAGGTATCGTATTCATCAAGATCGCGCCGGTTCCAGGTGCCCTCACCAACGGTTCGAAAAGCAACTTCCCGCAAACGGCCTATTTCTCTTAGAATGGGAGAACTTCCGCTAAATTCGTATAGGTAAATTTTTTTCCCACAATGGGTTTCGCCTAAAAGCTCGCAGGATTCAATGGCTGACTTTAGTGGTTGCCTTGGCTCCGGCCGGGCAATAGCCGTTTGGGTGGGGTAAATAGTGGGCTTTGTAGAGCCGACCCGGTAAAGGTGTTTTTTAAATAACTTAACTTGCTGGTTTAAATTAATCGTTGGCTGATTAAAAGCTGAGAGAGGAATTCTTTCCCCGATGTCACAATGAACCTGTTTTTTCTGTTGCCGGAACATTTCTTTCACTAACAAGGCGGTTGCCAGTGGCTTATAAACCATAGACGCAGTGTAAAACCAGGCTGAATTATGAGCATTCAGACGAATGGGCAGAATATCGCTTTGTGTTGACTTAGCTATTTTCAGAAAGCCTGCCGCCCAGCGTGTATCCTTAATACCGTTAGGCCGTAATCGAGAAACCTCACCAGCAGGAAAAATAATGACGCAGCCTTCACTATGCAGGTACTCCCGAATATTTCTGAGATCACTGGGTTGTGGCTTTTCACCAAAGACATTAACAGGCAGTAACATCGGTTTGAGAGGCTCTAGCTCTGTTAACCAGTCGTTCGCCACAATTTTGACATCGTCGCGCACTTCGCTAACTAATCTTAGAAGTGCCAGCCCATCGAGCGAACCGATAGGATGATTGGCGATAATGATCAGGCGACCCGCGGTTGGAATGTTGTCCAGATTTTTGGCTGAGTAGGAGTAGTTGAAATGAAAATAATCCAGTACGTGCTCAACAAAATCGATGCCATCAAGCGGTGATAGGCTGTTGGCAAATTGTTGGATATCTTTTTCATGTAATAGGTGGCGTAAAAACCACGTCGCTGACTTTTCAAGCCATGGTGTCTTTTTTAAATTGGGGAGTTTTTTATTAACAACCTGTTCGACCGATAACATAGTACAAGCTCCAAGTTTTACTTGTAAGCCTGACTGTAAGGTGCTTGAGTGACAGTTTTGTGAACCTTAAAAAGAAAAGGGAGCTAAACCGCTCCCTTTTACTGACTATTCGAGACGTCTTAGTCGTTAAATTGCTTTCCAAAGAATGAGTCTTCCAACCATTGTGGACGTTGTGCGGCATTGGCAATTTCTTCACCAATAGCAAAGTTGATATTGGTAAAGCGTGCACCGGCTTCGTAGTTAATGTCTAAGTTCAGGCCGTCACTTGGCTTATGATAATGTTCAGCGAAGAACTTACCCCAAACTTCACCACCGTCTTCACCTTCGGTACGAGAATTGAAGCCCGTCATTAAGAACACAGCAGGAATGCCTTTCTTAACCAGAGTGTAGTGATCAGAGCGAGTGAAAATCGCCTGTTCAGGCATTGGATCAGGGCTTTGAGTTGTGTCGTACTTTTTAGCCGCTTTACTGACCGTTTCGCCGAGGGTTGAGTGCGATGCACCAAAAGCAACAACGTCAGCAAAGTCATAAAGTAATACTGGCATATCCAGGTTTACGTTAGCGACGATACTATTTAAAGGAACGGTTGGGTTATTAGCGAAGTAGTCTGCGCCTAATAAGCCTTTCTCTTCAGCGGTTACCGCAAGAAACATGACAGAACGCTTAAACTCTTTGTCTGACTCAACAAACAAACGTGCGGTTTCCAGCATAACGGAAACGCCACTGGCGTTATCCATGGCGCCGTTGTTAATGTTATCTTCGCGGCTCATGTCTTTGATCACACCAATGTGGTCAGAGTGCGCGGTGTAAAGAACGTATTCGTCTTTCAGTTTTTCGTCAGAGCCAGGCAAAATAGCGGCGACATTAGGGCTGCTAATCTCTTCATGGCGAGACTCACGCTTTAACGTCACTTTACCTTCCAGGTCGAAACCTTTCGGTGAGAAATCCGGATCTTCCTGAATTTGGGTGAAAATAGTTTCTAACTCAGTTGGCGCATTGGCAAACAAACGTTTTGCAGGTTCGTCGTCTAAGTATGCGGTTCCGCTAATCTGCTGCTCCTGACCTTTAGGAAGACCATTTGGGCCTAACCAAGTCATGCGCGGGGTTTTGGTGTAGTAAACGCTGGTTTCGTATTTGCGGACTTCTTCACGCACTGGCGTATGCAAGGTAATAATACCAATAGCGCCTTTCTCGCGAGCAATGTCAGACTTAATGTTAGACAAATGAGCGCCTTCTTCGCTTGGCAAAAACTCTGGGCGGCCCGTCAACATGACAACAATTTTGCCTTCAACGTTTAAACCTTCGTAGTCATTAAGACCAAACTCAGGCGCTTCCATACCGTAACCAACAAAAACTAGCGGTGCAGATACTTGATCTTGTTCGCTGTAATGACTTGGACCGGTAATAAACTCTTTCGGGAAATCGAACTCTACGGTTTCACCGTTTACTTCGTAGGTCATTGATGCACTGTTTTCTTTTAATGTGCTTTTGCGAAACGGTATGCGCTGATAATAAGTGCCATCATCGCCGGCTGGTTCTAAGCCAAGGCGTTTAAATTCAGAAACGATATAGTTCGACGCAATTTCATGACCTTCGCTGCCGGTTTGGCGGCCTTTAAGATCGTCGTCAGCCAAAAACTCAAGGTGCGAACGAATGTTGGCTTCTTTTGCGCTGACATCAACGGTTTGCGACTGAGTTTCCGGTGCTCCGCAAGCGGCAACAAATAGACTAAGCGCCGCGGGTGCAAGGATACGAGAAAGTTTCATGAGCTGTCCTCTGATTGTAGTTGTTCTCGAGAATCGAATTGATTGTACCTGAGCGAGCATTATTCAACCATAGATTCTCAGCAAAAGAGTGTTGCAAAATGTTCCTGATTTACGTAATGTTATATTATAACATAATCAAGAAGGGCAATTTGTCATGAAGTTGAATACTTTAACCTTAGCTATTCTCGCTGTTTCATCGGCGGCATTGGCGCAAGACCAGGAGCATGAGCATCCGGACCCCACTGAGGTTATCACCATAACGGCAAACCCATTGGGAAAAACCGCATTAGAATCGACGCAGCCCGTCAGTATTATTTCGGGTGATGAGCTTAAACAAAGACACGCACACAGTTTAGGTGAGACGTTGTCGTCCGAACCCGGAATTAACAACACACATTTTGCCAATGTGGCCGGGAGTCCTATTGTACGTGGGCTTGGCGGGCCTCGTGTAAAAATCACCCAAAATGGATTAGACACCGGTGACGTATCCCGCGGAAGCCCGGACCATGCAGTGACAACCGAAACCAGCACGGCTGAACAAATAGAGGTTTTGCGTGGGCCGGCAACGCTTCTATACGGTAGTGGTGCTATTGGCGGGGTTATCAACGTTGTCGACAACCGCATTCCGAGCGAACCGATTTATGGGTTGCAAGGTAATGTGAATGGCTCATTGTCGTCAAATAATGACAACAAAGAAGCATCGTACGACCTACAAGTAGGTAATGGCACCTGGGCGCTTTATACCGATGCGTTTATACGAGATGCGAGTGACTATGAAACGGCGTCCTTTATCAATGATGAAGGCGAGCGCGTTGACTCCGTTGAAAACAGTTTTGTTGAAGCTCAGGGCGGAACACTGGGTGTGAGTTATCAATTTGATAACGGCTTTTTTGGACTGTCTTATCAGGGACTGTCGCAGGACTATGGTATTCCAGGACATGGTCACCATGAGGAAGAGCACGAAGCAGATCACGAAGAAGAGCACTCTAATGAGGTCCATGAAGAGGAGTTGCACGAAGCTCATGGTCCTTACGCAAATTTAGAACAGGATCGCGTTCAGATTGCGGGTCAATGGAGAAGTCCGTTCAGCGGTATTGAGCAAGTGGATTTTCGAGGCGCTCTTACTGATTATCAACATCAGGAAATCGAAGAAGACTTCGTCGCAACCCAGTTTGAAAATCAGCAAAAAGAAGTTCGCTTAACGGCACGTCACCAAAAGTTAGCGGGCTGGTCTGGTGCTATCGGTTGGCAGTGGGACATTAGTGACAAGTCAGCCATTGGTGACGAAGCCTTCACACCGGATACTTCCCGCAGAACACAAGGGCTTTTCTGGGTGGTGGAGCAAGAATTTGGTGCTCATCACGTCGATTTAGGTGCGCGTTATGAGCGTACCGCGTTAGCCAGCGAAGACTGGCAGCTCAATACCTTCAGTGCGGTTTCTGCCTCGGCGGGTTATTTGTATCACTTTGATAAGCACACGTCTGTATCGGTTAACTTGAGTCATGCTGAGCGAGCACCAAGCGGTACCGAAGTGTTTTCCAATGGTAACCATTTTGCGACTCGTACCTATGAGTTAGGACTTGGCTATGAACTGCATGAAGAAACTTCCGGTGAATACCACATAGAAACGGCAGAGCACCGTATTGAAACGGAGCGCTCAAATAACCTGGACCTTGGTGTGCATTATGAAACTGACTCTTTCCACGCCAACGTTAATGTGTTCTATAACCGTGTAGACGACTTCATTTATGATGACTTTGTAGGGTTAACCAGCGACCAGTTGCATGGCGATGAAGACCATGATGAGCATCAGCACGAAGAGCATGAACATGAAGAGCATGCTCACGGCAAAGCACTACAAGTGGTTCAGTTTAGTCAGCTGGATGCTGAGCTTTATGGTTATGAGCTTGAGCTAGATTGGCAATTAAGTGACGCTTGGTCAGTCCATAGTTTCAGTGACTACACTCGCGCGAAACAGCGTGACGGTGGTAATTTAGCTCGAATTCCGGCTCAACGTCTGGGGGCTGAAGTTCGCTATCAGGCGCAAAGTTGGGATGGCTCTCTCGGTTACACGCGTTATTTCTCTCAGGATAAGGTGGCAGTGAACGAGTCAGAAACAGATGCTTATGGCCTGTTAAATGCACGCGTAAACATGTATCCAAACTGGTTGGCAAATTATGGTGCGACCCTTTATTTGAAGGGGGAAAACCTTACCAATCAGCTCGGCTTAGTGCATAGCTCTTACTTAAAAGAGGAGGCTCCGGTAATGGGGCGTCAGTTCCAGGCAGGAGTGTCTATTACTTTCTAAAGCCCGAATACACCGCCACTGTTTTTTAGTGGCGGTGCTCTAGTGACAGTATTTTCCCGTCAGTTCACCGCACAGTCACCGACATTTCATTGTCAGTTTGCTATCATTGTTAACAGCTGTTTAACAAGTCACTTTAAGGTAGCTGTTTTGTTTATTAAATCCCGCTTTGTCACCTCATTGATTGGTGTTTTTTGTGTCGTTTTAAGTACGTCGGCAACGGCCGAGAAACTTACAATAGAGCGTTTGTTTAGTGCGCCGTCTTTGGTTGGTGAAAAGCCGCGGTCTTTGCGCTTCGCGCCTGGCGACAATTACTTGTCGTACTTAAAGGGCAGTGAAGCGAACCCGGATCGCTATGACTTATGGCTCTATGACATTAAAAAAGCGGAGCACAAAAAACTGGTCGCTGCTAATGACTTAACGTCCAGCTCGCAGGAGTTATCTGAAGAAGAAAAGGCTCGCCGGGAACGTCAACGCATTAGCGGAACGGGCATTATCGAGTACAGTTGGTCAAATAATGGCGATGCCATACTGTTTCCCTACAACGGTGACATATTTTATTACTCGGTGAAAAGCACCGAGGTGAAGCGCTTGACTGAAACGGAAGCTTTTGAAACCGATGCCCGTTTGTCCCCAAAAGGAAAGTTCGTTTCTTTTATTAGAAATCAAAATCTTTTCTATATCGATTTAGCGAGTGGAAAAGAGACGGCAGTAACTACTGAAGGTGGTGGGTTAGTCAAATACGGTATGGCGGAATTTGTTGCCCAGGAAGAAATGAAGCGCATGACAGGGTATTGGTGGTCGCCCGACGAGTCGGCTATTGCCTTAACTCGAGTCGATGAGAGCCCTGTACCTGTGGCGACCCGAACTGAAATATACGCAGATGAAGTGAAAGTTATTAAACAGCGCTACCCGTTTGCTGGTGCTGATAACGTCAATATCGACTTGGGCGTTTATCATCTGGGAGACGAGCGTACTAAATGGCTTGGATTAGATGAGCTGGGGGACGGGTATTTAGCTCGGGTCAACTGGCTGAATGACAGCGAGAGGTTGAGTTACCAATGGCAAAGTCGTGACCAGCAACAGTTGGCTTTGCGCCTTTTTAATGTCGATACGGAACAGCAAAACGTACTGGTCGAAGAAACCTCAGATACCTGGATTAATCTTCATAATGATCTGTACTTTTTGGAAGATAACAACCATTTCATTTGGGCATCAGAGCGCAGTGGGTACAAGCATTTGTACTTGTACCGACTGGATGGCTCGTTAATTCGTCAGCTCACTTCAGGTGACTGGATGGTCGATGAACTGGAAGCGGTTGATGAAAGCTCTGGTATTTTGTATTTCACCGCACGTCGGAAAAGTCCACTTGAACGTCATTTGTATCGAGCTCAGTTAAATAGTGGTTCCAGTAATAACCCAACCCAGATTACTGAGCGAGAAGGTATGCACGACGTTGAGTTTTCATCGACGTTTCACCGCTATATTGATACGTTCTCCTCGCCTGAACAGCCAGTGCAAGTCAGTTTACACGGCCCAACGGGAGAGCGTCAGGCATGGCTTTTGGAAAACAGCATAGACAAAAACCACCCACTTGCGAAGTACATGCGTGACTGGCGTTATCCGGAATTCGGTGAGCTAACGGCTGAAGACGGACAAACGTTGTATTACAAAATGACCAAGCCGACGGGCTTTGATAAAACCCAAAAATACCCGGTGATGGTCTATGTGTACGGAGGACCGGGAGCGCAGCGGGTGACGAAAAGCTGGGGCAACCATTTTGTTCAGTATATGGCGCAGCAGGGCTTTATTGTCTTTACATTAGACAACCGGGGCTCGGATAACCGTGGCAAAGCGTTTGAAGCACCTATTTATAAAAACATGGGCTCGCCGGAAGTGACGGATCAGGTAACCGGAGCGACTTTCCTTAAGTCATTGCCTTATGTGGATGGAAGTCGTATTGGTATTTATGGGCACAGCTACGGCGGCTACATGACACTGATGGCGATGTTTAAAGCACCGGAGCATTTTAAAGCGGGCGTTTCTGGAGCGCCGGTAACAGACTGGCGCTTGTACGACACCCATTACACCGAGCGTTTTATGGGCATGCCTGATGAAGGTGAAAACTATGAGGCTGCGTCGGTGTTTCCATACGCAGATGGTCTTAAAGGTGACTTGTTGATGTACCACGGCATGGCTGATGACAATGTCCTATTCACGCACAGCACCAAACTTTACAAGCAGTTGCAGGATAACGAACAGTCGTTTGAAATGATGAACTACCCGGGTAAGAAGCACTCCATTAACGGACGTCATACAAAAACTCATCTCTACTCGATGATCGCCCAATTTTTTCAACAAACCATTGGCGAACAATAGGTTATAATATGCGCATATCCTTCTCGAAAGAGTTCTCAACAAAGGAGTGGTTATGCGCTTTTTATCTCGCCGTTTAGTAATGCCAAATGATCTTAACTTTGCCGGTTCACTGTTTGGTGGCCGTATTCTGGAGTGGATTGATGAAGAGGCTTACATCTTTGCCAGCTGCCAGTTAGGTGCTAAAAGCCTGGTAACGAAACACATTGGTGCCATTACTTTTGAAACTTCAGCATTTCAGGGCGACGTTGTTGAGTTCGGTCTGGAAGTGAAAACGGTCGGGCGTACTTCATTGGCTATTACGTGCTTAGTGCGTAATAAACATACCAAGCAAAATATCTGTACGGCCGACGATATCGTCTTTGTTCACATTGACCCTGAAACTCGTAAGCCAACGGCTCACGGTAAAACGAAGGACGAACTGGACGATTTTGCAGGGTCGCTGTAAGCAACCCTGCCACTTTTCATTAGATAGGTGAGCCTGGAGGGAGTGCTTCAGGCTCATAGCTTTTCGGCCATTCACCATTTTCTATAAAGCCGTCAATATCGGCAGCAAGCTGTGTTGCAAAACGATTGCCATTTGCGGCTAGCGTTTCTTTCATACGTTTTATTTCTGACATGACTTGCAAGCGACTTTCAGGCGCCAAACTGCTGCTCTGAACAGTCTTGATAAGCGCGTTCACTGCTGTGGTAACAAGTCGCTGATGCAATGGGCTTTTCGGGTTTTCGTTCCAGTCGTTAAAGACCTGCTTGAAAACCTGAGAGCTTACCTCTGCCGGTGAAGGTACATTACTGTCAGCACTATGTTGTTGTACCAAGCGGTTTAAGCGTTGAGGGTTCAGTATTAATTGCAGTGAATGGTTCGCTGCGCTTGCAGCAATGCTAACAGGATCTGGAATTAATCCCGTCCTCCCGTTAAACCGCTCGCGTGAGTCGCTTTCGCCGTAGGCCAACGGCACTAACCATTGTTGTATTTGCCCTGGTACGGCTAACGTATCGGCGCTAATGGTTCTGAGTAATTGAGAAAGAGCTGACTGTTGGCGCGAGCCGCCAACCGCTCGGTATCTGTCCGTATTATCACCCGCCAGATAATACTCATAGTTGACACCGCCAAGCCATTTGACCGCTGCTTCTGCCTGATAACGGTGCAACAAGTAGACGGGAACGAAAAACTCCTGCAATCGGCTCAACGGCTCGCTGTCATTTAGAAACGCTTTGCTGAAATTAGTAAGAACTTGCTCTCTGACGGTGAGTAAACGCTCCAGTTCGGTAACCGGATTACTGCCGTTATCCCATAAATGAGCCGTTGGGTGCGCGCCACCGGTAGGTCGTGCATCTCTGTCTGAGATGAAACCCAGCCCTAATGATTTGTTTTTGTCCAAAATACGAGCTAACTGCTCGGTAGCGGATGGCATACCGCCGAAGTCACTGTAACCGTAAGCAATGACTTGCTTGTCCCATACACCTAATCCGACATCGTATGCGTCCGCCAGTGTTAGGGTGCCTTCGGTCGTCAAATTAACCAAGGGGTGAGGGTAGTCCATAACCGAAGCGCGATCCGCTGTACTGGCGGCAAAGTTATGAGCAATACCTAACGTATGACCAATTTCATGAGCGCTTAACTGGCGAATACGAGCTAACGCCATTTCCTTAACGGCTTCTTTTAATGCTTGCTTGTCCTCAACAAAAGGTGCGAGCAAAGCCGATGCTATTTTCATATCCTGACGCACACGCAGTGAACCTAAGGTGACGTGACCTTTAATGATTTCACCGGTGCGTGGGTCAATAACAGAAGAGCCATAAGACCATCCGCGGGTAGCCCGGTGAACCCATTGAATAACATTATAACGAACGTCCATAGGATCGGCGTCTGCTGGCAACATTTTCACCTGAAACGCATTGTCATAACCAATGGCTTCAAAACCTTCCTGCCACCACTTTGCGCCTTCTAACAAAGCAGAGCGAACTGGCTCGGGCGCACCGGGGTCGAGGTAGTAAGTGATAGGTTGGCGCGCTTCACTTTCAGACGCAATCGGATCTTGTTTCTGCAAACGGTGGCGCGGAATGTATTGCACCGTCATAGACTCGCCAAGTGGAGCGGCATAATCTTTAAAACTGTGTGACCAGAAGCCGCTGTTAGTATGGAATTCACGTGGCAAGTAGCCGGCATCCGGAAGTTGAATAAAAGAGTGGTGTAAGTGGAGAGTCAAAGCGTCAGCATTGGCAGCCGTTTCGCGTACCCAGCGTCCTTGCCCCTCACCAACAAAGGTGACTTTCGCTTCCAGTTCGGTGTTTTTAGGAAAGCCTTTGCTGCGTTCGGGGTATATAACAGAACGTTGGGCATCGACGTTATACTGTCCTTGCTCAGTGGCCGCTAACCGCTGGGTTACGCCGTGCACGTCAGTGAATAAATACGGTGTGTAATCAATGAGTACGTGAGATTCGTTGTTGGCAACAATGTTAAAACCGTAAAGTACCGCGTCTGCGAAAGCTTCGTTCACGCTTTGACGCTCTGCTGCATTTTCAGTTTGCGCACGGTAATAGGTGTTATGTTGCATGAGTAACGCTTTATCGCCTTCAATATGAAAAGACGACAATCGCGTGTCACCTAACTGTCCCCGGTCTAAACCAATGTCATTAGAGCCTAACCCCCAAGGTAAACTGGTTTGAAAAATGAATTGTTTGCCACTTCTTGGCACTTGCAGGTAATACTTTCCGTTGGCGGCGTCATGATAAAAAGTAAAGAAGCCATCCTCTTGGGAAAAAGACTCGGTAAAGGCTTCGATAGTGGCTGGCGCTTTTTGCTCAGACGCCAGACTGACTGAAGTGATACTGCTTAAAACAAGCAGAAAAATTAAGAGTATGTGTCGCATGGTTTATCCCAGTTGTTCTGCAATTTCTTCTAATATTTGTGTCGTCCACTGCTCAATACGTTCATCAGATAACTCATATTGTGAGTCTTCATCCAGTGATAAGCCGACGAACTGCGAGTTATCTGCGGTCAATGCTTTCGAAGCGGCAAAGTCATACCCCTCGTTTGGCCAAAAACCGATGCGTTTACAACCATGGTCGGCGATGGCGTCGTGCAGCATGCCAAGCGCATCTTGGAACCAGTCGGTGTATCCCTCCTGATCGCCCATACCGTATAGCGCGACAATTTTTCCGTTTAGGTTAACCTCGTTAATATCATCCCAATGACTTTCCCAGTCTTCCTGAAGCTCACCAAAGTCCCAGGTGGAAATACCGAAAATAAGAATGTCGAACTGTTCGGCGTCTTTGAGGGGAGTATCCTGGATATTAAATAAGGTCACAATATCGTCACCGATGGCTTGCTGGATTTTCTCGGCAGCTATTTCCGTATAGCAGGTGGTAGAACCGTAAAACAAACCAATTTGCAGTGACATAGATTACACCTTGACCTTAAGTTAACGATTGGATGTGGATGCATTGTACCAAAAAGACCGATAGAATGACCCACCTTTGTAACGCAGTATCAATTGAGAAGAGGGCAGTATGGACTTTGATCAACAGGTCGAGCAACTGGAAACCGTGTTTGACGAAACCGTGGTGTCAGGCAATGACGACGAGCTGTTTGCCAGCGGTTATTTGCGCGGCCATTTCGATTTGGTGGTAGCACAATTGGAAATGTCCGGAAATGCTGACGTTGACAAGATAATGCCATCGCTTGAGCAGGCGGTTCATGACACTCGTCACGAACTTTCACCTGCGGATCAAGCGCACATTAAAAACCTCATGGATAAATTAGCGGCGAAAGCGGGCCGGGGATAACCTAGCTAATGCATCACTGGTTAGCGGCAGTGTCTCGCCACATATCATTCCTGCAATAAGTTCGCCAGCCAACGGGGCTGATGTGAAACCTCTTGAACCAAGTCCGGAGACACCGTACAGGCCTGAGTCCAGCTGACCAATGACCGGTTGATGATCAGGTGTTGTTGCCCTTACCGAGGCTCTTTGTTCAACAACCTGTAACTTTTCTGCCCAGGGTTGTTTCGCGTTGACGGTGAGCTGCTGAAGGTTTTCCTCGTTATCCTCCGGGCGCGTTGCGAAATCTGTTTCACCCCGATTAAATGTCGCGCCCAGACAATGTAGGCCTTCAGATTCAGGCACTAAATACCCCTTATAACACAGCACGGTTTTTAAAGGTTTAAGGCTGTCAGAAGTTTTGACTTGGGTAATTTGTCCGCGTACGGGGTTTACTGGCAAGTTGTCGACTTTTAGTGGCAACAGCTCATTAAAACGATGCCCTGTTGCCAGTACTAAGTTCTTTGTGTGAATCCTCTCTCCACTTTCCAGGTTGACGCTCCAGCTACCATCATCTGAATGGCTAATGCGTTCAACTGAGTCGTTTATAAAGGTACTTTTAGCGTGTTCAAATAAAGACTTAACGACTGTCTCAGGTGTTAACCAGCCCGCTTGGGGATAAAACAGAGCAGGAGTACCGATAGTGATGCCGGCGGTTTTGTTCGCTTCTTCTGCGTTTAAGTAGCGAACCGTTGTCTCGTTATATAAATCACCTGCAACTTTTTGAAAGCGTTGCTCTCGTTGCTCATTAAATGCGGGCTGCAAGACGCCGCTGGCGTGCCAGTGCTCCGGAGTGTATTGTCGATAAGTGTTTCGCGCTGTACTAAAAGCTTGCCAGTAAAAGCAGCTCAGTGGCGTGTGTTCTGCATGCAGCAGTGGATATACGGCGCCTTGGGGATTACCGGATGCGCCGTCGGCTATATTGGGCGCAATCACTTTGGAAGCAACGCCCCGTTTTTGTAACGACAAAGCACAGCACGCAGCACTTATTCCGCCGCCAATGATAACGACCGGCTCTGCTGACGTTTCAGGTTCAACTGTTCCCCCCTGAAACTGACCGCATATCATCTCGCGTTTGCGTCCATAACCGGGCACTTTACTGACGGCAAAACCGGCCTCCGCAAGGCCTCGACGAACAACGCCAGCCGCAGTAAAGGTGGCATACGTTGTCTTTTTATGAGCGGTCACTGACATGGTTTCAAAAAGCGCTTGTTGCCACATATCCGGATTTTTTGATGGCGCAAAGCCATCTAAAAACCAAGCGTCTACTTTATGCTGAGCCTGACCCCGCCACTGGGGGAATAGCTGGTTAATATCACCAATCCACAAGTCTAACGTAATTCTTCCTTCAGCGAAGGTAAGGCGGTGGCATCCGGGTTCCGGTGACGGATAATGAGCTAGAAACTGCGAACTGATACTCTCTACCTCTGGTAGTAAGGCGTAGGCTTGTTGCAATTGCTCAACGGTTAAAGGAAACTTCTCAAAACTGATAAAGTGCAGCCGACTGTCCGGAGAAGCTGACTCGATAAAGTGTTGCCATGTCAGCAAAAAGTTTAGGCCGGTGCCAAATCCTGTTTCTGCAATGGTAAAGCATTCATATTTTTTCAACGTTTGCCAACGGGCGGGTAATCCGTTGTGCTTAAGAAATACGTATTGGCTTTCGTCGACACCGCTTTCCACAGAAAAATAAATATCATCGAAAGAGGTGGAAACGGGAACACCATACTCGTTAAACTTGACCGACGCTTTAGAATTCAAGTGTTTGCCCCATGATTTATTGGCAGATGCTCGCTATAATAACAAGATTACTAAAAACAGTGCACAAAGCAGACCACATTCTTAGAACACGTTAGTTACTATACCGACGTATAAATGTTAGACAGGATTTTAGAATGAGAAGAGCAGTGATAACCGGCCTTGGTATCGTATCAAGCATCGGCAACAATCAAGAAGAAGTACTGGAAAGCTTGCGTCAGGGCAAGTCAGGCATCAGCCGTTCAGAATCATTTGCGGAGATGGGGCTTCGCTGTCAGGTTTGGGGACCCGTAAAGCTGGATCCTAAAGACCACATTGACCGCAAAGCATTGCGCTTTATGGGCGATTCAGCCGCTTATGCTTACATTGCTATGTCTCAGGCGATTGAAGACGCAGGCTTAAGTGAAGAGGAAATTTCGAATCCGCGTACAGGTTTGGTTGTTGGTTCTGGTGGCGCTTCAGGTGAACATCAGGTAGCGGCCGCCGACATCCTGCGCGAGCGCGGTGTGAAACGTGTCGGACCTTATATGGTGCCTCGCTGCATGGCATCAACGACATCAGCGTGTCTTGCGACGCCATTTAAAATTAAAGGCGTAAACTATTCAATCAGCTCGGCGTGTGCAACCTCAGCCCACTGTATTGGTCATGCGCTTGAACTTATCCAGTTTGGTAAACAAGACCGTGTGTTTGCCGGTGGCGGTGAAGAACTGCACTGGACCTTAGGTATGGAATTCGACGCCATGGGCGCATTAAGTACCAAATACAACGACACACCTGAAAAAGCATCACGTACCTACGATCAGGATCGCGATGGTTTTGTACCAGCCGGTGGTGGCGGTATTTTGGTGATTGAAGAGCTGGAAGCCGCTAAAGCACGTGGTGCGAAAATTTATGGCGAAATTGTTGGCTACGGCGCCACTTCTGACGGCTATGACATGGTTGCGCCATCAGGTGAAGGGGCGGTTCGTTGCATGAAAATGGCAATGGAAACCGTCGACAGCCCAATTGACTATCTGAATACTCACGGAACCAGCACGCCAGTGGGAGACGTGAAAGAGTTAGAAGCGATTCGTGAAGTGTTCCCTGAAAAAACACCGATGATTAGCGCGACTAAAGCAATGACAGGTCATGCATTAGGTGCGGCTGGTGTTCATGAAGCCATTTATTCTTTGTTGATGCTGAAGCACGGCTTTGTCACGCCATCTATCAATATTGAAAAGTTAGATGAGCAGGCCGATGGCATGAACATTATTCGTCAGACAACGGACGCGCCATTGCGTACGGTTATGTCGAATAGTTTTGGTTTTGGTGGCACAAACGCGTCATTGGTTATGCGCCAATACGCAGAGTAAACGGTGTCATCGGTAAGTACGATGAATATCGTCGCCGATAAAAATATTCCTGCGCTGTCGACTTTATTGTCAGGCGCAGGACATCTTCATTTTTTTTCCGAACGAACCCCTTCAAAAGAATTACTGGCCAAAGCGGATGCTTTGCTTGTGCGTTCAATTACCCAAGTGAACGAAGAGCTTCTTCAATTGGCTCCTAACTTAACCTTTGTGGCTTCTGCGACCATTGGTACCGAGCATATCGATACCGAATTGCTCACTGAAAGAGGCATTACTTTCGCTCACGCGCCTGGCGCGAACGCTTCGTCCGTTGGTGAATATGTATTGTGCGCAGTTTTGCAGTGGCTCGATCAAAAAGAGGTCGACTCGTTAGCCGATTTAGACGTTGCCATTGTTGGCGCCGGTCATACGGGGCAGGCGGCAGGGCAACGCTTACAAGCGCTGGGTATGAACGTGCATTACTACGATCCACCACTCAGTAAAAAAGGCGAAAAGGCGGTGCATGATCACTGGCAACGGGTTATTACCGCCGATATTATTTCTTGTCATGTTCCGCTGACTCGCGGAGGAGATTGTCCGACGCACCATTTGTTTGAACATACGGCGCTACAGTCGCTGCATGAAAACCAATTGCTGATTAACGCGAGCAGAGGGGCGGTGATAGATAACTCGGCGTTGCTTGAAAGGGCGCAGCAGGGTGAAAAACCTTTTGTGGTGCTCGATGTCTGGGAAGGCGAACCTGAGGTGTTAAAGCCATTGGTAGACTGCGTTGATATTGCAACGCCGCATATTGCCGGACATAGCCTGGAAGGCAAAATAGGTGGTGCCGTGATGGTTGCCGATGCTCTGTTGGCGCATTGTCAGCTTAAGAGCGATTATGACAAAAGTTTAGTGTTGCCGAGAGCCGATTGGCTAGCGCTGGACGCGGCTCAGTTGCTATCAATTAGCTCGCTCTTACGATGGGTGAATCAACATTACGACATAATGAGCGACGATGCCCATTTTCGGCGGTATGGGATGACGCCCGAGGGTTTCGATAGCATGCGTAAAAAATATCGCAAAGAAAGCCCTCGCAGAGAGTTCATAAATCAGGTCGTTGCATGCCATAATAGCGAACAATATATCCAATTCTTACAGTTGGGCTTTGATGTCCGACAAACAGACCGTTAAGGAGTAACTATGGCAGACGGGTTTCGCGTAGCAGTTTTAGGAGCAACAGGACTGGTTGGTCAGCAAATGATTGATATTTTGGCTGAGCGAAAATTTCCCGTCGCTGAGTTGTACCCGTTAGCCAGTGCCCGTTCTGCAGGAGCAACCGTTGACTTTAATGGTGACGAGAAAGAAGTATTGGTTGCCGATGACTTTGACTGGTCAAACGCAGACATTGCCTTTTTCTCGGCAGGCGGAGCGATTTCAAGAGAGTTCGCTCCTAAAGCTGCCGATGCCGGCTGTGTTGTCATTGATAACACCTCTGAGTTTCGTTATGAACCCGACATCCCACTGGTGGTGCCGGAGGTCAATGCCTGGGCTTTGGCCGACTTTCGCAACCGCAACATTATTGCAAACCCAAACTGCTCAACCATTCAAATGTTGGTCGCGTTAAAACCTATTCATGACGCGGTGGGTATTGAGCGTATTAATGTGGCGACCTACCAGTCGGTATCTGGTGCGGGCAAAGAAGCAATGGAAGAGCTGGCAAAGCAGACCGCAGAGTTACTGAATGCAAAACAGCCCACCGTTGAGAACTTTAGCCGACAAATTGCATTTAACTGTATTCCGCAAATTGATGTATTTCAGGACAACGACTACACCAAAGAAGAAATGAAAATGGTGTGGGAGACGCAAAAAATATTTAATGACCCCAGCGTACGGGTCAATGCAACAGCCGTGCGTGTACCGGTATTTTATGGTCACGCAGAAGCGATTCATATCGAAACTCGGCAGCCAATTACTGCGGAGCATGCCAAACAGCTATTGAGCGAAGCGCCGGGGGTAACCCTCATGGAGCAACGTGAGGAGTTTCCGACACAAGTCAGTGATGCAGCTGGAAAGGACGATGTGTTTGTTGGCCGTGTTCGTGAAGATATTAGTCATCCTCAAGGACTTAACTTATGGGTGGTATCTGACAACATTCGCAAAGGCGCAGCAACGAACAGTATTCAGATTGCGGAAACTTTAATTCGTGAATACTGGTAATTTAAGCGGCTGTATGTCATAAAGTTTTTATTACTGACGCCGTTAAAGATAAGAGCTAAGCGCGGGCAGAGAACAAGGGATGAAAAAAACAATTATAGGGCATGTGTGTAAACATCTTTCGCTAACAGCATTGTTACTGGTTAGTCTCAGTAGCAATGCCTTTCTGTGGCAACAAGATGGCACCATTATCAAAGGCCCTAAAGGTTCGGAAGCTGAGGACGTTCGTATTGGTCAGGAGCGTTACGGACCTATTTCAAGTAATGATACTCTTTGGGATATTGCTCGCCGTTATAAACCCCACTCCAGTGTCACGCAATATCAAACGATGGTTGCCATTGTTCAGGCTAATGACGACGCTTTTGTCGATGGCAATATGAACCGTATGCTCGACGGTTTTTATTTGCGAATTCCGTCGTTACAAGAAATTCAAATGGTTAATCCGGAGGCCGCTCGTCGCCAAGTCGTGGTTGACGGTCAGTTGAAGGAAAAATCTCAGCAGCTCTCCGCAGTTGAGCAAAGCACTCAGCGAACCAGAGAAGAACAAGCGCAACTGCTGGAAGAAGCAAAGGCTCGTGCAGAACAAGCTGTGCAAGAAGTTGAGCAACGACAAGAGCAGAACTTTGAGGATTTGCGAAACGAAGTTCGCAACTCTATGCAAACAGTTCAAAAAATGTATGACGAGAACCAGTCATTACAACAGCGAATCGATGCGTTAGCGGAACGTTTGGACGAGTTGGCACAAAGCGCAAGCAAAACGGATGAACTGGAAACTCAGTTTCAGCAAGTATTGGCTCAGCAACAAGCGCTTATTGAGCAGCAAGCGGCAATGCGCCAGGCCGAAGAAACCTCCGGTTTTGTGGATTGGTTGCAAAACCCGATAAATATGATGCTGGTGTCGATATTACCTGCCTTACTGATTATTGGCGGCGTTGTTTTATTCTTAATGAAACGTTCGTCAAAAAATAAAGATGAAGAGCCAGAAGTTGCCAGTAAGAAAGAGCTGAGTGAAGAAGAAGCAGCGGCTGAACTTGACAAAGAGTTAATGGGTGGCGCTCCGCAGAATGACGCTGGCGATGGCATTTTTGATATTGATGAGAGTCAGCAAGTTGACGTTGATGAAGAAGATGACGGCGACGATTTAAGTGCACTTGAAGCTGAGCTAAGCGGTTCTGGAAAGGCGGAGCCGGAAGAAGACTTCAGCGTACAACTCGACGATGAAGATGAAACCGCTCAGAGTCAGGAAAAATCCAATGATGTTGAGAATACCGGCGATGACGATGACATTGATGAAGATGATAAGGCAGTGCTTCCAGATAACGATGATGACGCCGGTGAGCTGTCCCAGGAAGAACTCGATCGCTTGTTTGGTGAATCGGACGACGATGAAGAAGCGATTGATCTGTCTATTAGTGACGACGAGGTGGCTGATGAGGACGAAAGCGAAGCAACAGCTGAGCAAGCCAGTGACGAAAGCTCCGAGCTGGAACAAGAGGTTAGTGACGCGGTAGAAGATACTGAGTCGGAGTCGCTGGAGGCTCGAACTGAAACTTCTGAGAAAAGCGCCGCTGATGACTCTGCCGATGAGAAAGCGGATGAAGCTGAAGGCGAGTCAGATGATTTGCTGCCGGATGACTTTGATGACAGTGAAGTCGATGATGTTTTAGCGGATTTAGGGTTGGGTGACGACTTCGAAGATGACGAAAGCTCCGAACAGCCAGATAGCAGCAGTGTCTCTGAAGAAGCTGACACTGAGGAAGCCGCGGATCCGGATGATATACTTGCTCAGTTTGAAGAGGACACGTCAGCAGACAGTGAAACGAAAGCCGAATCGAAAAACGAAGTAGATGATTCAGCCGACGAGACGACAGACGTTGATGGCGAAGAAGAAGATGACCTCGAACAGCTTCTAAAAGAATCCGATGAAGTGACTCAGGCGCTCGATGACTTTGACGATGTCGAAGAGGAAGTTCCGGAGGACGATGAGGCATTGGATGAGGCGGAAAGTCAGGCCGATGAAGATCTGGAGTCGCTATTTGGTGGTGCGCCAGAGAGTGACGAGAAACCCTCTGAAACGGTTGACGAGTCTGCGGGGGAAAACGACGCTGAAAAAACAGATGATGCTGACTCATTCACGGCTAACGATGACGAAGACTACGTCGATATAGACTCGCTGATGGCGGAAGCTGACGAAGAAGATGAAGACGATGATCGTTATGAGTCGTCAGCAGTGAAAGGCGCCCTGCCGGACGACGATGAAGTCCAGGAAGGTGAAGCTCCGGCCGACGATGATCCCGCTGGGCAACTCGATTTAGCGCGTGCTTATATCGAAATGGACGAGAAAGACGAAGCACGTGACATTCTTCAACAGCTGATAGATGGCGACGACGAAGCGCTTGCTGAAGAAGCTAAAGCTCTTAAAAACCGTTTAGATTCGTAAGGTTAAGTAGTATGCGAATAGCTTTGGGGCTGGAATACGACGGCAGCCAGTACTATGGCTGGCAACGACAGCGCGAAGTCATTAGTGTCCAGCAGCATTTAGAAGACGCATTAAGCAAAGTTGCTAATGAAACCGTGGAAGTCACTTGCGCCGGTCGAACCGACGCGGGCGTTCATGCAACTGCGCAGGTTGTGCACTTTGACGTAAAAAGCGAGCGAAAAAACGCCGCCTGGACGCTAGGCGTCAATAGTAACTTACCGGATGGAATAGCCGTTCGTTGGGCAAAACCCGTTGCCGAAGACTTTAACGCCCGTTTCAGTGCAACTGCCAGACGCTATCGCTATATTATTGCGAACACGCGCTTGCGCCCGGGCATACACGCAGCAGGGGTCAGTCATTACCACCAACCGTTGAACGAACGCTTAATGCATGAAGCCGCTCAATCGTTAATCGGAGAGCACGACTTTACTTCCTTTCGGGCCGCTCAGTGCCAGTCCCATTCGGCCAATCGCAACGTCACGCGACTGGAAGTAACACGTAAAGGCGACTTTGTCATCGTTGATATTAGTGCCAATGCGTTCCTTCATCACATGGTGCGTAATATTGTTGGTAGCCTTATTGTTATAGGCCAGGAGCAACAGCCAACCAGCTGGTTAAAAGAATTACTCGAACTAAAAGACCGCACACAGGCGGCAGCAACCGCTAAACCGGGCGGTTTGTACTTGGTGGCTGTGACGTATCCAGAGAGCTGGGGTATTCCAACCGTCACACCAGGACCGCTTTGGTTAGAGTGACTGTTATGACCTCTTTTCTTGATTGAATTGTGCTACCATGTAAGCTATTCCAATAAACTTATTAGAGCTGTAAGCCGAATACTATGAGCTGGATTGAAAGAATTCTCGCAAAGCCAAAAGTAAACAAGAGACGCGGTGTTCCAGAAGGGGTTTGGAGCAAGTGTACGTCTTGTGACAACATTATTTATCGTGCCGACTTAGAGCGCAGTCTGGATGTGTGCCCTAAATGCGACCATCACATGCGTGTAACCGGTCGTCGTCGCCTGGATATCTTCCTGGATGAAGGCAACAGAGAAGAAATAGGTACGGATCTTGAGCCTAAAGATGTCTTAAAATTTAAAGACTCGAAAAAGTACAAAGACCGTATTGCCGCTGCGCAGAAAAGTACCGGAGAAAATGACGCACTTATCGCTCAAAAGGGTGAGGTAAAAGGTGTGCCGTTGGTTGCCGTTGCTTTTGACTTCAACTTCATGGGCGGCTCAATGGCCTCTGTCGTTGGCGCTAAGTTTGTTAAAGCAGCTGAAGTTTGCCTGGAAAAACGCATTCCGTTGGTTTGTTTTTCCGCATCGGGCGGCGCTCGTATGCAGGAAGCCCTGATGTCATTGATGCAGATGGCAAAAACGTCAGCCGCACTAGCGCGGATGAGCGAAGAGGGTATTCCGTTTATTTCTGTATTGACGGATCCGACGATGGGTGGTGTCTCGGCGAGTTTAGCCATGTTAGGCGACATCCATATCGCTGAGCCTAAAGCGCTGATTGGTTTTGCGGGCCCTCGAGTGATTGAACAAACAGTTCGTCAAACATTACCGGAAGGTTTTCAGCGCGCAGAGTTTTTGTTGGAGCATGGCGCTATCGACATGATTGTTGATAGACGAGATATGCGTGACACAGTCGCGCGTTTGCTCGCCAAAATGCAGCATCGGCCTTCACCGGAAACGGCTGTAGAACCGCAACCTGAATCAGAATGAGCGACGCCTCTGAATACGTGCCTGTAGCTTCTGATAAGCTGCAGGTATGGCTCGATTACCTCGAAAAACTTCACCCGTCGGAAATAGACTTGGGTCTGGAACGAGTGTCGCAAGTAGCTGCGAATGCAAATATCCTGACTCCTGCGCCGTATGTCATTACTGTTGGTGGGACCAATGGTAAAGGCTCAACAGTCTGTTACTTAGAAGAAATGCTATCGGCGGCAGGTTACAAAACCGCAGTGTACACCTCACCACATATTGTGAAGTATGAGGAGCGTGTGCGTATAAACCGAAGAATGCTGCCTGAACAACATCACGCCGATGCTTTTGCCGCAATTAATACAGCGCGACAAGGGACATCGCTCACTTACTTTGAGTTTGGTACATTGGCTGCATTACAGCTTATAAAGCAGGCCGAAGTTGACGTAGCGATACTGGAAGTTGGTTTAGGGGGGCGCTTGGATGCCGTGAACTGCGTTGACCCGGATGTATCGGTCGTTACCAGTGTTGGTATTGACCACATTGCTTTTCTCGGTGATAACCGAGAACAAATTGGTCGGGAAAAAGCAGGCATAGCGCGGGCAAGTAAGCCATTGATTTGCGGCGATGCTAATCCTCCTCAATCAATAAAGACCTCGGCTGAAAACATAGGCGCCAAGCTCTTTCAGGTAGGGAAAGACTTTTTCAGAAAGGAGCTTGAAAAAGAATGGGAGTATCGCAGTCATCGAGTGTATGCTCGCCACCTTCCTAAGCCCCAGCTTCCTTTAATTAACGCATCGACCGCTATCGCCGCTATTGAGCAGTTGCCACTGCCGGTCAGTCTGGATGCGATAAAAATGGGCCTGATTTCAGCCGTTTTACCAGGTCGAATGCAGGTCACGAAATATAAAGGTGTCGACGTGCTTTTAGATGTCGCACACAACCCGCAGGCGGCTGCTTATGCTGCAACCTATATAGCGTCGAATTATCAGGGGCAGCGAGTCTACGCCGTTATTGGTATGCTCTCAGATAAAGATCATGCCGGGGTTAAAGCGGCATTAGAGCAGAACATTTCCGAGTGGTTTGTTGGTACACTCAACGAACATCGTGGTGAACAAGCCGGGCAGTTAGTAAAAAACATGAAGCTGACGCATGACTACCAAGTTTTTGACGATGTGAATGCGGCTTTTGAGGACGCAATAGCAAAAGCAAAAGAATGTGATGACAAGCCTCTGGTTTTCGTGTTCGGCTCGTTTTACACTGTGTCCAGCGTTAATCAAAGAACAGTGGGAGCATGACCTTGGCCAGTCCTCTACAAAACCGTCTTGTGGGTACTTTAATACTTGTCGCTTTAGCGGTCATTATTATTCCTGAAGTATTGGATGGAAAAAAAGAGCAGCCAGTTGATCCCATTGAAACCATTCCCCTGAAACCAGAATCTGAAGAGGCACTACAACAACCTAATGCTTTATCAGACGAATTGGTTGCTGAACCAGTAGAAGAAGAGCCGTCACAAGAAGACACTGAGGTGACAGCAGAGGCTGCAGAGCCTATTGCTGAGAATAAAGGGCTTAAAGCACCACCAAGAGAACCGGTCGAAGCAGAAATTGATGGTAAAGCCTGGGTTATTCAACTGGGCGCGTTTAGTAAAGAAGAAAGCGTCAAAAAGCTTGTCGAGCAACTCAGAAGTAGAGGGTACGCGGCGTACTCAGAAAAGTCAGCCAGCGGAAAAATAACGCGCTTACTCGTCGGACCGGATACCTCCGAAGCTGAGCTTGAGAAGCAACTGGTGCCGCTCAAGGAACTGACTGGACTCAATGGCAAAATCATGACGTACAAGCCATAAAAAAATGCAATATGTGTGTAAAAAACTCACAATTATGCACCTGTTCTGTTAAAATCCACGCCGTCTTTTGCGCAGCAACTGTGAGTGCTTATGGTCTGGATTGACTATGCCATTATCATTGTTATTGGCCTGTCCTCAGTAATTAGCTTAGTTCGAGGCTTTGTCAAAGAAGCCGTGTCTCTGGCAATTTGGATATCTGCATTTTTCATCGCCAGTTACTTTTATCAAGACTTAGCTGTTTACTTCACTGGTATTGAGCAACCCATGCTCAGAAACGCCGCTGCCATAGCCGCTTTGTTCGTTGCGACGCTTATTATTGGCGCAATTCTTAACTACATTATCTCAAAACTGGTTCAACATACCGGGCTATCTGGAACAGACAGGGTGCTTGGGCTGGTTTTTGGTGCGCTCAGAGGCTTGCTTATAGTCAGCGCGCTGCTGTTCTTTATTGACTCATTCACGCCGCTCTCTTCCAGCGAGTGGTGGCAAAATTCGTTACTCATTCCTCATTTCGGACTCTTTATTCAATGGTTCTTCAGTTATCTGGAGAACAGCTCGAGTTTTTTAGTCCCTCAACCTGTATAGAATGGTGAAAAGACATGTGTGGTATTGTTGGTATTGTTGGTAAGCAACCGGTTAACCAAGCGCTTTATGATGGCTTAACCATGCTTCAGCATCGGGGGCAGGATGCCGCAGGCATTATGACCGTTGATGAGCACAATACATTGCGTTTGCGTAAAGCAAACGGTTTGGTTCGGGATGTTTTCCATACCCGTCATATGCACCGCTTATCCGGTACCGTGGGTATTGGTCACGTTCGCTACCCAACGGCTGGCAGCTCAAGCTCCGCAGAGGCACAGCCATTTTATGTGAATTCGCCATTTGGTATTGCAATGGCACATAACGGCAACCTGACGAATGCGGCAGATGTGCATGAGCATTTGTTTAAAACCGCCCGCCGTCATATTAATACCACCTCAGACTCAGAAATTTTACTGAACGTCTTTGCGAACGAATTGGATAAAAATGACAGTTTAACGCTGAACGATGATGACATCTTCAGAACCGTGACGGCTGTTCACCGTAAAGTTCGTGGCGCTTATGCAGTGGTTGCAATGATCATTGGACATGGTTTAGTGGCGTTTCGTGACCCTTGGGGTATTCGCCCACTGGCGCTTGGCAAGCGTGACACTGAAGACGGTGAAGAATACATTGTTGCGTCTGAAAGTGTTGCTATCGATGGCACCGGGTTCAAGTACGTACGTGATGTTGAACCGGGCGAAGCCATTTTTATTACCAATGACGGCAAGCTGTATTCCCGTCAATGTGCAGACAAGCCAATGCACTGTCCATGTATTTTTGAGTACGTTTATTTTGCCCGTCCAGATTCATTCATTGACGGTATATCGGTTTACGCCAGCCGTGTGAACATGGGACGTAAACTGGGCGAGAAACTTAAGCGAGACTACGCAGACTTGGATATTGATGTCGTCATTCCTATTCCTGAGACGAGCTGTGACATTGCTCTGGAAATAGCGAGTGTACTCGACTTACCGTATCGGCAGGGCTTTGTAAAAAACCGTTATATTGGTCGTACGTTCATTATGCCGGGGCAGACGCAGCGTCGTAAGTCTGTGCGTCGTAAGCTCAACGCTATTAGTGCCGAGTTTAAAGGCAAAAATGTTCTATTAGTGGATGACTCTATTGTTCGCGGCACAACCTCTGAGCAGATTATTGAGATGGCTCGTGAAGCCGGTGCTAAGAAGGTTTACTTCGCTTCAGCGGCGCCGGAAATTCGCTTCCCGAATGTTTATGGTATTGATATGCCGAGCGCAAACGAGCTAATTGGCCATGGTCGTGAAGCAATTGAAATTCGTGATATGATTAAGGCTGACGGCTTGATCTACCAAGATCTTGATGACTTAGTCGCTGCCGTAGGTGAAGAAAACACGTCAATCAAACGCTTTGAAACTTCAGTGTTTAGCGGCGAATATGTGACTGGCGATGTAAACCAAGAGTATCTGGACAAGCTGCACGCGGCTCGTAATGATACCGCAAGAGCAGAAAGAGAAGGCTCTGAAGACGCGAACTTGGAGCTGCATAACGACAACGATTAGTGTTTCGTTACGGTTAAAAGAAAGGGCGCTGAGGAATATCCCCGGCGCCCTTTTTTATTGAGGTGTTTTAAATGAATTAATCTCGTTGGAATGCGTAGACTGAACCTAATTTCAATATTTGAGTTAACTCATCCAGCGCAGCACGAGACTCTTCTAATAAAGCGGGATCTTTCAAATCATCAACGGCTAATTCATCGCGGTAGTGCTTGTTAACCCACTGATTTAACCGTTCAAACAAAGCGTCCGACATTAGGCAGTTCTGATTGGCTGCCGCAATTTCTTCGTCGTTCATAGCGACACGTAGGCGTAGACATGCTGGGCCGCCACCGTTGCGCATACTCTGCTTTACGTCAAAGAACTTCACGTGCTTAATCGGACCGCCTTGGCTGACAAGGCTGTCCAGATAACTCTTAACACGTGGATTCTCTTCACATTCCGTTGGCGCAATAATTGTCATTTCACCGTTAGGTGGAGTGATGAGCTGAGTGTTAAACAGGTAAGTGCTTACTGCGTCCTCCACACTCACATCGTCCGTTGCGACTTTAATAAAGTGTAGCTCGCCTTCGTTGCCGAATTTTTTCTGAATTTCAGCCAGTTTAGTGTCGGTATCTGCGAACGCTTGTTCGTGGTAGAAAAGGACATTCTGGTTACCGACTGCAATAACGTCGTTATGGAATACGCCCTGGTCAATAACGTCGGGGTTTTGTTGTATAAATACGGTGTTGTCTTCACTTAAACCGTGTAAACGAGCGATCGCTTGAGACGCTTCCAAAGTTTGTCGTGCTGGGTAACGTTTGGGTGCTGGTTTAGAGCTGTCAAATGCATGGCGACCATAAACAAAAAGCTCGACACCCGCATGGCCGTACTCGTTACATAAACGAGTGTGGTTAGCGGCACCTTCATCACCAAAGTGCTCGTTGTCGGGTAAATGTTTATGATGCTCGAAGTAACGGGCGTTTTCGAACATAGCCTGCAGTATACGACCGCTGGTTTCAGGCTCGAGTGAACGGTGATACTTATTGGTTAGGTTAGCTGGAGTAAAGTGAACCTTACCGTTAGCGGTATCGGCGCTGGGGGATACCGTTGCTGCGTTGGCTGTCCACATGCTTGAGGCTGAACAAACAGCCTGGAAAATAGCGGGTGCTTCGGAAGCGGCTTTATAAAGCACTTCTGCGTCTGTACCGGTAAAGCCTAAACGACGCAATGCGTGTGTATCAGGGCGTTCCTGTGGCGCAAGCACACCTTGTTTCATTCCCATATCGTGCAACGCTTTCATTTTTCTTAAGCCTTGCAGTGCCGCATCTTTAGGACTGGATGACGCTTTAGCATTTGCTAACGAGGCGACATTGCCAAAAGACAGCCCGGCGTAATTATGGGTTGGGCCGACTAAGCCGTCGTAGTTGACTTCAAAGTGTTCCATGCTCACTAGGATTACTCCTGCACATTATGTGCACCTGCTCATTGAATTTGTACACATTATACTGTTTTAAAATGCCCTTGAAAGCCTTTATTTTAAAGCCTTTTCTGAAAGCCTGCGTGTTTTGACTGTTTATTTAATTTGTGCGAATTTTTATCAAAAAGAACGAATCATGGTTGTTTCTCGTAACGATAACCGATATACCTAAAAAAGGCCGCTGAAGAACAATTGCCCTTGTAATTTATATCTTTAGCACGTATATACACGGTCATCTATAACAAGAGAACGATTATTCTATGGCTAAATCGCTCGTCATTGTCGAGTCTCCGGCAAAAGCCAAAACCATTAATAAGTACTTAGGTAAGGACTTTGTGGTTAAGTCCAGTGTTGGTCACGTGCGTGATCTGCCAACACGTGCGACTGAAACGGTAAAAAGTAAGCCGGCAGCAGAAGTTCGCAAAATGTCGCCTGAAGCTAAAGCGAAGTATCAAAAGGAGCGTGACTATAAACGCTTAATCGCTCGTATGGGGATTGATCCTGAAAACAACTGGGAAGCTCATTACGAAGTACTTCAGGGAAAAGAGAAAGTCGTTAAAGAGCTCAAACAGCTGGCGAAAAAGTCAGATAAAATTATTCTCGCAACGGATTTGGACCGCGAAGGGGAGGCAATAGCCTGGCACCTGCGGGAATTAATTGGTGGCGAGGACGACCGCTTTAAGCGTGTGGTATTTAACGAAATTACCAAAAACGCCATTCAGGAAGCGTTTAAACATCCTGCTCAGTTAAACACTGACCGTGTTAATGCTCAGCAAACGCGACGCTTTTTAGATCGTGTGGTAGGTTTTATGGTGTCGCCACTCTTGTGGAAAAAAGTTGCAAGAGGTTTGTCTGCCGGACGTGTACAGTCAGTCGCTGTACGCCTGGTAGTTGAGAGAGAGCGCGAAATTAAAGCGTTTGTACCGGAAGAATACTGGGATGTTTATGCGGACTTGGCCAGCACGGCGAACGACACGCTTCGCATGCAGGTGGTGAAAGAGTCAGGTAAGAACTTCCGCCCAGTCAATGAAGAAGAAACAAATAAAGCATTAAGTTTACTGAAAGGCGCAGACTACGAGATAACTTCTCGTGAAGATAAGCCGACTTCCAGCAAGCCGAGTGCGCCTTTCATTACCTCGACTCTGCAACAGGCGGCTAGTACTCGCTTAAGTTTTGGTGTTAAGAAAACAATGATGCTTGCACAGCGTCTTTATGAGGCTGGACACATCACTTATATGCGTACCGACTCAACGAATTTGAGTTCTGAAGCGGTTAGCGCCTGTCGTGATCTCATTGAAAATGAATTCGGTAAAAAGTACTTACCGGAGTCGGCGAATCGTTATGGCGCAAAAAGTAATGCTCAGGAAGCACACGAGGCGATACGCCCATCCGATGTAAAAATAAAAGCGTCTTCACTGTCGTCAATGGATAGGGACGCACAGCGTCTGTACGAGCTCATTTGGCGCCAGTTCGTTGCGTGTCAAATGACACCGGCGAAATACGATAGCACGACTTTAATCGCGACCGCCGGCGACTTTGAACTGAAGGCGCGCGGTCGAGTAATGCGTTTTCCGGGCTGGACGAAAGTCATGCCTCCGTCGTCGAAAAAAGACGGCGATACCAACTTACCAGACTTAAAGAAAGGCGACTCTCTGTCACTTGAACAGTTAGAACCTGAGCAGCATTTTACTAAGCCGCCGGCTCGCTACAGTGAAGCTTCCTTGGTCAAAGAACTAGAGAAGCGCGGTATTGGTCGACCATCGACGTATGCGTCGATTATTTCGACCATTCAGGATCGTGGCTATGTGCGTGTTGAAAGCCGTCGTTTCTTTGCCGAGAAGATGGGAGAAATCGTCAATGATCGGCTGATTGAAAATTTCACCGAGTTAATGAATTACAACTTTACGGCTGAGATGGAACAGGCGCTTGATGACATTGCTGCGGGAAAACGCCAATGGAAAGAGACACTGGACAGTTTCTATGATGACTTCAAACAGCGCCTTGAAAAAGCGGAGTTGGATCCGGCTGAAGGTGGTATGCGTGAAAACAGCGTTGTCATGACCGATATTGACTGCCCCGAATGTGGTCGCAAAATGGGCATCCGTACGGCATCAACTGGTGTGTTCCTTGGTTGTTCCGGATATAACCTGCCGCCGAAAGAACGTTGTACTAAGACAATAAACCTGACACCCGGCGAAGAAGCGATAGAAGTTACCGACGAAGACGAGCGTGAAACGGAAGCCTTACGCGCCAAGAAACGCTGTCCGAAATGCGGTACAGCAATGGACAGCTATTTAATTGACGAAAAACGTAAGTTGCATGTGTGTGGTAACAACCCAACGTGTGATGGCCAGTTGCTCGAGCAGGGTAAGTTCAGAATTAAAGGTTATGACGGCCCGACAATTGAGTGTGACAAGTGCGGTTCTGAAATGCAGTTGAAAAACGGGCGTTTTGGTAAGTATTTCGGTTGTACCAATAGTGAGTGCAAGAACACACGTAAATTACTTCGAAACGGTGAGCCTGCGCCACCAAAAGAGGATCCAGTGCCGTTACCGGAATTGCCGTGTGAGGATTCGGACGCCTACTTTGTGCTGCGCGACGGCGCTTCGGGTATCTTTTTATCAGCAAATACGTTTCCGAAATCTCGAGAAACGCGAGCGGTTACGGTAAAAGAGCTGGCCCGTTTTAAAGATCGTCTACCGAAGAAGTTTCTGTACCTGGCTGACGCCCCACAGGAAGACGAGGACGGTAACGACGCTATTGTCCGATTCTCGCGGAAAAATAAAGAACAGTACGTGGTAACAGAAGTGAATAAAAAACAAACAGGTTGGAAAGCCTTTTACCGTGACGGTAAATGGACTGTTGACGCTAAGTAGTAAAAGACTCACAAGCCAATACTCAGTTGACTTATAGCCTGGCGTAAACGTGCTCCGTATAATGCGCGGGTGTCAAAGGTAAGACACCGCACGTTGGACACGGAGGTCCCATGTTATCGTCTAAGTTAGACATAGCACTTCCCGCTGCTTCCTCAGCAGCGGGTTTTTCTTTTTTTACCCTCAAAAAATACTCTCGCGGTCAGGCAAGTATTGAGCTCATTGTTGTTTGGCCGATACTAGTGAGTTTTGTTTTTTTGATTGTTCAGGCGCTTATTATTTGGTGGTCTCAACAAACACTGATGGTCGCTAATCAATACACGGTTCGGGCTGGGGCTATTAATCATGGTCATTACCAGACCATGGTAACGACGCTTGTAACGGGAATGGCGGGCCTAGAACCTCAGCTTGATCAGGACAACCTGGCATACGCGACTACGTTAGCTATGGCGAAACAACGGCTGCACTTCTCGCGCTTTGCTCAACTCGACATTTTGTCTCCAACACCACAAGACTTTCGTGAGTATGCCGAAGAACGTTGGGATTATGATTTAGAACGAGATATTACCGAAATAGCGGTGGATCATTACCATGCCCGTTATGACGAAAATACGCCAATAGAATGGCACGAAGCCAGAGTGTTAAGGATACGAACAGACTGGTGTCTGCCGCTAAAAATTCCGCTTGTCGCTGAAATGTTGAGTTCAGCGCAGCAATTTTTAAGTGGCTCGAGTGCGGTTCGTTACTGCAAGCTCAGGGAGGGTATGAGTGAGTATCCACTATGGGCATTAACGGATACCGCTCAGCACTCATTGCAGAGCGGCTTCCGAAGATAATGACTGAATTACTTTCGCTTGTCGTGATAATCGACACAGGCTTGCAGTGTATTTTCAATTAGTGAAGCAACTGTCATAGGGCCGACACCGCCAGGTACCGGCGTAATCCATCCGGCGCGTTCCGCTGCTGTCTTAAATTCGACGTCGCCGGTTAGACGGCCATCAGGCAATCGGTTCATGCCAACATCAATCACAATAGCGCCGGGCTTGACCCATTCTCCCGGAATAAACTCAGGCTTACCTACGGCAACAACCAGAATATCTGCGCGCTTAACGTGTTCTGATAAGTCATTGGTGAAGCGGTGACAAACCGTTGTCGTTGCACCTGCCAGTAGCAGCTCTAGGCTCATAGGACGCCCGACGATGTTGGAAGCGCCTACAACGACAGCGTTGAGCCCATGCAAATCAACTTGGGTATGCTCAAGTAAGGTGATAATACCTTTGGGGGTGCATGGACGTAGCGCCGGAATACGTTGCGACAGACGTCCTACATTGAAAGGGTGGAAACCGTCGACGTCTTTATCAGGGCGAATTCTCTCTAAAATAGGGGTTGCGTCAAGACCGGCGGGTAGAGGCAACTGAACCAAAATGCCGTCGACTTCGTCGTCGTTATTTAGTTGGTCAATTAATGCTTCAAGTTTCTCTTGACTCGCTGTCGCCGGCAAGTCGTAGGCAAAGGAGCGAAAGCCGACTTCTTCACACGCGCGTCGTTTGTTGCCTACGTAAACCTCCGAAGCGGGATCTGCACCAACAAGCACAACGGCCAGACCGGGTGCTCTTAGGCCGGATTCAAGCCTTTCCTGAACTTGCTGCTTGACCGACTGACGTACGGCACTGGCGATAGCTTTACCATCAATAATTTGAGCTGACATAACGAGATTCCAAACCTGAGAGAATTCAAGACGATATAGGCTGTTTATTGTAACGTTATTTCACCGTTAATGTCACCGATTGTTGGATAACTCAGCATGTTGTTTTAAAAGTAGCCAGTCGAGCGCTATTCCGGAAAAAAAGTTTGACGCTGGCATAATCAGCAGGTAATATTCGCCCCCGTTGTCAGCTAGCAATAACGATTTAGACGCTGGTTGTGACAGGGCTTTCAGAGAGTTCGGCGAGTAGCGCAGTTTGGTAGCGCACTTGGTTTGGGTCCAAGGGGTCGCTGGTTCGAATCCAGTCTCGCCGACCATTCTCTTGACGGCAGCGTAAGGTTCGAAGTGCGCCCGTAGCTCAGCTGGATAGAGCAACGGCCTTCTAAGCCGTCGGTCGCAGGTTCGAATCCTGCCGGGTGCGCCAGAACGCGCCAAAGAAAATCACTCAGTGGTGGGTGTAGCTCAGTTGGTAGAGCCCCGGATTGTGATTCCGGTTGTCGTGGGTTCAAGTCCCATCATCCACCCCATTTCTTTATTCCCCATTATTAGTTCGGCGAGTAGCGCAGTTTGGTAGCGCACTTGGTTTGGGTCCAAGGGGTCGCTGGTTCGAATCCAGTCTCGCCGACCATCATTTCTTTATGATCAAACACTTCAATAGTTGCGTAATGCGCCAATAAGGCTAAGCTTATTAGTATCGTTGCTATCAATTGGAGGGCATGATCATGGCAGATTTTGAAACCTGTATGCGCAATCCAGCGGGTTCTTTTCACGAACCGGAAGAAGTGATGAACCGTACTGATTTTAGTAAAGAGCAGAAACTTAAGATATTAAAGCAGTGGCGTTACGACGAGTATGAAACGGAAGTGGCGGACCAGGAAAATATGGGCGCTGACAAGCCGGACAAACTGGGCGAAATTAATAACTTAATTCTGCAACTAGAAGAGTAATTACATAAGAACGCGCGCCGCTGCGTGCGTTCTCCCCGTTTTTTACTAAAACCCTCTCGACTCTTAGCTATCACCTCGCTATAATGCTGCGTCATTTTTAAAGGTCAACGCCGTTGCCGTATCTCATTTTTATAATGATAAACAGATGCGAGCGACATTCATTGATTGAAACCGAGGTAATGAAGCAATGCAGGTTTCTGTAGAGACAACTCAAGGTTTAGAACGCCGCGTGACAATCACTGTCCCGGCAGATGCAATTGATAGCGAAGTAAAACGCTTATTGAAAGAAGAATACCGTCACCGCCGTGTGAACGGTTTCCGTAAGGGCAAAATCCCGCCAAATGTTTTACAAAAAATGTTTGGTCGCGAAGCGCGCTCACGCGCAGCGTCAAGCGTCATGCAGAGCAAATATTTCGAAGCGGTAATGCAGGAAAAATTGAACCCTGCTGGCGCACCTGCAATTGAACCTAAAGTTAATGAGCCAGGTAAAGATCTTGAATTCACGGCGACTTTTGAAGTGTATCCAGAAGTTGAAGTGAAAGATTTAGACAAAGTGAAAGTTGAGAAGCCTGCGGTTGAAGTGACTGACAAAGACGTTGATAACATGCTTGAAACCTTGCAAAAACAACATGCAAGCTGGAAAGAAGTTAAGCGTAAGTCTAAGAAGGGTGACCAGGTCACTATGGACTTCGTTGGTTCAATCGACGGTGAAGAATTCGAAGGCGGTAAAGCTGACGACTTCGCTTTGGAATTAGGCGAAGGCCGCATGATTCCTGGCTTTGAAGACCAAATTAAAGGCATAAAAGCAGGTGAAGAGAAGACCATTGAAGTCACCTTCCCGGAAGACTACCACGCAGAAAACTTAAAAGGTAAAGACGCTCAGTTCGTCGTTACTGCTAAGAAAGTTGAAGAGCGTGAACTGCCTGAACTGAACGACGAGTTCGTTGCTATGTTCGGTGTGAAAGAAGGTGGCGTAGAAGCATTGAAAGAAGAAGTTCGTAAAAACATGGAACGCGAACTGAAAAATGCAGTTAAGTCTAAGGTCAAAGAGCAAGTGCTGAAAGGCCTTGTTGAAACCAACGAAGTTGATATGCCAAAAGCAATGATTGATCAAGAAATTGACCAACTGCGCAAGCAGGCAGCACAGCGCTTCGGCGGTAACGCAGACCAAATGCCTGAGCTTCCGGCTGAACTGTTTGAAGAGCAAGCCAAAGAACGCGTCAAAGTTGGCTTATTGCTAGGTGAAGTTATTCGTTCAAACGAACTGAAAGCTGATGACGAAAAAGTAGACGAGATTATTGCGACGGCGGCGTCTGCGTATGAAGATCCGCAGGAAGTTGTTGAGTACTACAAGTCTAATAACGACATGATGCAGCAAGTTCGTAACTTAGCGTTAGAAGAACAAGCAATCGATTTGGTTTTGGAAAAAGCGTCAGTCAAAGACAAAAAAGCAAGCTTTGACGACATTATGAATCCAAAACAACAATAATGTCAGCGTGAGTCCTTGACGGGGCACGCCACAGCTTGGTTTAATGGCTCGTATGACCTCATACGAGCCATTTTTATTTCAGGAGCTTTATAAAACATGTCGAGCGATATTCAGGATCCGATGGCACAGCTAGTCCCTATGGTTGTCGAACAGACATCAAAAGGGGAGCGCTCTTATGATATTTATTCGCGCTTATTAAAAGAACGCGTTATTTTTTGTTGTGGCCAGGTGGAAGACCACATGGCTAATCTTATTGTGGCTCAGCTTTTATTTTTAGAATCTGACAACCCTGACAAAGATATTTATCTTTATATCAATTCACCCGGTGGTGTTGTGACAGCAGGTATGGCGATTTACGACACCATGCGCTTTATTAAACCTGATGTGAGTACCGTTTGCATGGGACAAGCGGCTAGCATGGGCGCGTTTTTGCTTGCCGGTGGCGCAAAAGGTAAGCGTTATTGTTTGCCAAATTCTCGCGTTATGATTCACCAACCGTTAGGTGGTTTCCAGGGGCAAGCATCAGACTTTGAAATTCATGCGAAGCAAATTTTGGATCTGAAAGAACGCCTGAACCGTATGTTATCTGAGAACACCGGGCAAGATTACGATAAAGTGGCAAGAGATACGGATCGTGACCACTTCCTGGCAGCCGAAGAAGCGGTTGATTACGGCCTGGTTGACGGTATTTTAAGTCAACGCGGCGAAGAAGCCTAAGTTGTATTTGTGGTAGGAGAGTAGAATGACGGATAAGTCCAAAGGCGACGACGACAAACCGCTATACTGCACATTCTGCGGTAAAAGTCAGCATGAAGTGAAAAAACTGATTGCTGGGCCGTCTGTGTTTATTTGTGATGAATGCGTAGAACTTTGTAACGATATTCTCAAAGAAGAAATTCATCAGCTTGCTCCGGTACCCGACCAAGAAGAGTTACCGGTACCGAAAGCGATAAGAAAGCATTTGGACGATTACGTAATTGGTCAGGACCGTGCCAAAAAAGTCTTGTCGGTTGCTGTGTACAATCACTACAAGCGCTTACGCAATTCGGGTAAAGGTAAAGACCAGGTTGAGTTAGGTAAGAGTAATATTTTGCTGATAGGTCCAACCGGCTCAGGTAAAACCTTCCTCGCGGAAACCTTAGCGCGTTATTTGGACGTGCCATTTACCATGGCCGATGCAACCACGCTGACAGAAGCGGGCTATGTCGGTGAAGATGTTGAAAACATTATTCAGAAGTTGCTTCAAAAGTGTGACTACGACGTTGAAAAAGCGGAACGTGGTATTGTTTACATCGATGAAATTGACAAAATTTCACGCAAGTCTGAAAACCCATCAATTACTCGTGATGTCAGTGGTGAGGGTGTGCAGCAGGCGCTGCTTAAGCTGATTGAAGGGACCGTCGCATCGGTGCCACCTCAAGGTGGGCGTAAACATCCGCAGCAGGAGTTTTTGCAGGTTGATACCTCTAAAATTCTGTTCATTTGTGGTGGTGCGTTTGCGGGCTTAAATAAAGTGATTGAGCAACGCTTGTCGACAGGAACTGGCATAGGTTTTGGTGCTGAAGTAAAAAGCAAAGAACAGAGCAAAGAAGGCGAGATTATTGCTCAGGTTGAGCCGGAAGACTTGGTTCGCTATGGCTTAATTCCTGAATTTATTGGTCGTTTGCCTGTCGTTGCTACGCTTGATGAGTTGGATGAAGCTGCGCTGGTTGAAATACTTAAAGAGCCTAAAAATGCATTAACGAAGCAATACGCTGCCTTGTTCGACATGGAAGATGTTGAGTTAGAATTCCGTGACGACGCACTAAGAGCGATTGCCAAGAAGGCGATGGCACGCAAAACCGGTGCGCGTGGTTTGCGCTCAATTGTTGAAAGCGTTTTACTAAGCACTATGTACGAGTTGCCGTCGATTGAAGGTGTTGTCAAAGTGGTTGTCGATGAGTCGGTTATTGCCGGTGAATCTGACCCTATTCTGATTTACGCGAATCAGAAGAAGGATAAGCAAGCCTCGGGCGAGTAGCTTAAATTGCATTAAAAGTAATCAACAAAAGGGCCATTTGGCCCTTTTTTTCTGTTAAGGATTGAACTTTAGCCGAAAGACCGCATATAACAGAGTAAACCAAGGTCGGGAGAAAAGATTAATGAGCGAAGAACGCACCGAACAATTAACGATGCCAGTTCTGCCGTTGCGCGATGTAGTGGTTTACCCGCATATGGTAATTCCACTGTTTGTAGGCAGGGAAAAGTCAATTCGCTGTTTACAAGCTGCCATGGATGCAGACAAGCAGGTTTTTTTGGCTGCGCAAAAAGACGCATCAATAGATGAGCCGGAAAAAGACGATATTTACCAAGTTGGCACGGTTGCAACGATTTTGCAGCTGTTGAAGCTGCCTGACGGTACCGTAAAAGTACTGGTTGAAGGCAAGCAACGCGCTCAGTTAGATGAATTAAAAGACAGTGAAGAGTACTTTGAAGCGAATATTCATTACCTTGCTGCTGAAGCTCTGTCCGAGAAAGAAGAAGAGGTGCTGATTCGTTCTGCACTGAATCAGTTTGAAGGATACGTCAAACTCAACAAGAAAATTCCACCGGAAGTGCTGACCTCGTTGTCCGGCATTGAAGATTTGGATCGTCTGGCTGATACCATGGCTGCGCATATGCCACTGAAACTGGCAGAAAAGCAAGCCGTGCTTGAAATTACCGACGTGCGTGAACGCATTGAGCACCTGATGGCGCTGATGGAAGGCGAAATTGATATTCTCCAGGTTGAAAAGCGCATTCGCAGTCGTGTGAAAAAGCAGATGGAGAAGAGTCAGCGCGAGTATTATTTGAATGAGCAAATGAAAGCCATTCAAAAAGAGCTCGGTGAGAGCGAAGACGGCGTTGATGAATTTGAGCAGCTGCAGAAAAAAATAGACGATGCGCAAATGCCGGCGGAGGCGAAAAAGAAAACCGAAGCCGAGCTGCAGAAGCTAAAAATGATGTCACCCATGTCGGCTGAAGCGACCGTTGTGCGAGGCTATATTGACTGGATGGTGTCAGTGCCATGGAAAAAACGTTCGCGTATTAAGAAAGATTTGGCGAATGCTGAGAAAATTCTCGACGCCGATCATTATGGTCTGGAAAAGGTTAAAGAGCGCATCATTGAATACCTCGCTGTGCAGCAGCGCACGACCAAAGTTAAGGGTGCAATATTGTGCTTAGTCGGTCCGCCGGGTGTGGGTAAAACCTCGCTGGGTCAATCGATAGCGAAAGCAACGGGTCGTCAGTATGTTCGCATGGCCTTAGGTGGCGTTCGTGACGAAGCGGAAATTCGTGGCCACCGTCGTACATACATTGGCTCAATGCCCGGTAAGCTGATTCAGAAAATGTCGAAAGTAGGGGTTCGTAACCCGCTATTTCTACTGGACGAAATTGATAAAATGTCGGCGGATATGCGCGGTGATCCGGCTTCGGCGTTGTTGGAAGTGCTGGATCCAGAGCAAAACGTCAATTTTAACGACCATTACCTCGAAGTGGATTATGACCTGTCTGACGTGATGTTTGTCGCCACGTCAAACAGTATGAACATTCCTGCGCCGTTACTGGATCGTATGGAAGTCATTCGCTTATCAGGCTATACCGAAGACGAAAAGCTGAACATTGCTAAGCGCCATTTACTACCGAAGCAAATTGAGCGTAACGGCCTTAAGAAAAAAGAAATTACCGTTGATGATAGCGCAATTATTGGGATCATCCGTTATTACACGCGTGAAGCCGGTGTTCGTAACCTTGAGCGTGAATTGTCACGTCTTTGCCGTAAAGCGGTAAAAACGATCCTGCTTGATAAATCAATAATGCACGTCGAAATTAATGGCGATAATCTAAGTGATTACTTGGGTGTGCAGCGATTTGATTATGGTAAAGCAGAAGAAGCCAACCAAGTGGGTCAAGTCACAGGACTCGCCTGGACGGAAGTGGGTGGCGACTTGCTGACCATAGAGGCAACCAATGTCGCCGGTAAAGGAAAAACCACCAGCACCGGCTCATTGGGCGATGTTATGCAGGAGTCCATTCAAACGGCTTTGACGGTTGTTCGTAGCCGTGCAGATAAGCTGGGCATTGCCGAAGACTTTCACGAAAAACGTGATATTCACATTCACGTACCGGAAGGCGCAACACCAAAAGATGGACCAAGCGCCGGTATTGCGATGGTGACCGCTATGGTGTCGTCGCTTACTGGCAAGCCAGTGCGTTCTGATGTGGCTATGACCGGTGAGATTACCTTGCGTGGTGAAGTGTTGGCTATTGGGGGCTTAAAAGAAAAACTCCTGGCAGCGCACCGTGGCGGTATTAAACACGTTTTAATACCAAAAGATAACGAGCGCGATTTGAAAGAAATCGCCGACAACGTCAAGGAAGACCTGGTTATCCAGCCGGTGAAGTGGATAGACGAAGTGCTCGATGTGGCGTTGGTGAAGGATTAACCTTAGCGGTAATACTAAAGTCATATTTGGACGGTAGAATGCGGTCTGCAGGTGCGAATTTAGCCCTCAGCCCGCATTTTTTCGTTAAAAAGTGCGTAAAAAGGGTTTTCAATCTGTAAGACTGTGGTAGCCTAAGGTTCATAGCTACTTCTGAGGGGACTCTCAGAGGAGCTGGGAAAGAAATACGTTCGGTAATAAACGTGCTTGAACAATAATATCAACCTTGATATAAACGTTGTCGGCCCATTTAAAACCGAATGGAACCACGGAAACTTGATAATAACAATCTAAGGGGATGATACTGTGAACAAGTCTCAGCTTATTGACAAAATCGCGGCAGGTGCAGATATTTCTAAGGCTGCTGCTGGTCGTGCTCTGGACTCAATGATCGATGCAGTAACTGATGCTCTGAAAAAAGATGACCAAGTCGCATTAGTTGGCTTCGGTACATTTAGTGTACGTGAGCGTTCTGCTCGCACTGGTCGTAACCCACAAACTGGTGAGACCATTCAGATCGCTGCAGCTAAAGTACCTTCTTTCAAAGCAGGTAAAGCACTGAAAGACGCAGTAAACTAAGAAACGCGCGTTAGCGCTTTTTTATTGAATTAAATAGTAACCCGGGGTTTAAAACCTCGGGTTATTTTTTATCTGAAGGGTGAGTTTTGCGACGAATCTACTTATAATGTCTCGTCGTTTTACCGGTAAATTAGGAAAGCCTTATTATGTTAGAGAGGATTCGGGAAGGTTCGCAGAGCTTTACTGCTAAAGCCATTCTGGTATTAATCATTCTAACTTTTGCTCTAGCAGGTGTTGGTGGCTATATCACCAGCGGCACAGAAGACGCTGTAGCAGAAGTTAACGGGGAAGAAATTCCTCAAAGTGCTTATGACAGAGCGTATGAAAACGAGCGTAGCCGCTTACAAGAGCAGTTCGGCGATATGTTTTCTGCCATCACTTCAGACCCCAACTACATGAAAAACGTAAGAAGTGGTGTGTTGGAACAACTCATTGATCAGGAACTACTGAGACAATATGCTGAGTCTCAGGGAATGCGTGTTGGCCCAGACCAAGTCAAAGCAGCTATTCGCGATATTCCTCAGTTCCGTACAGCCGGGCAGTTCGATAATGACATTTATTTAATGTCACTGCGAAATGCGGGGTATACGCCGGAATCTTTTGCCAACCTAATGCAACAGGACATGACTCGCAATCAGTTATTGCGCGGGCTTGCCGGCAGCGAATTCGTCCTAACGCCGGAAGCTTTGGCGTTTATGCGTTTGCAAAGCCAAACACGCTCAGGTGGCTTTCTGGTACTTAACAACGAAGACTTTGCTGATGCAGTGGAAATTACTGACGCTGATGTCGACACTTTCTATCAGCAAAATCAGGATATGTTCCGCACCGAAGAACAGCTTAGTGTTGCTTATGTTGAACTGTCGCTAGCCGACATTGAGCAGTCGGTTGATATTACTGAAGAAGAAGTGCGCGAATATTATGAACAGCGCCAACAACAGTATACGACAGAAGAAGAACGCCGTGTTTCTCACATTTTGATTGAGCATGACACTGAAAATGCGCAGCAGAAAGCGGAAGAGGCGCTTCAGGAACTACAAAATGGTGCTGATTTTGCTGACGTTGCTCAGTCCTATTCAGATGATACGTTCTCTGCTGAACAAGGCGGTGACCTTGACTGGATAGAGAAAGGCGTAATGGATGAAGACTTTGACGATGCAGCCTTTGCGCTTGAGAACGTAGGAGATACTTCTGGTGTTGTTGAGACCAGCTTCGGTTATCACATTATTAAGCTGACAGACTTACGACCTGGATCTGTGACGCCTTTCGATGAAGTCAAAGACGAAGTGAAACAGCAGTTATTGGCTCAGCAAGCGGAAGATCGCTATTTCGAGCTGCAGCAAAAGCTGGCGGAGATTTCGTTCGAGCAGCCAGACACGCTAGAACCTGCCGCTGAAGAGCTGGGTGTTGAAGTGAAGCGCACAGACTTATTTACACGAAACCGTGCTCCGACAACGCTGAGTGACGATGTCGTGCTGAACAATATTTTCTCTGAACAGCTCATTGAAGAGAAGTTGAACAGTGAAATTATAGAAACAACGGATGATCGTTCATTGGTTGTCCGTGTGACTGAGCACCAGCCAGAGCGTGTGAAAGATATGGCTGAAGTTCGTGATCAAATTGTCGAGCAATTGCGCGTAAAAAAGGCTCAGCAGCTTGCTTTGCAACAGGCACAGGCAACCGCTGAACAATGGCGAGCGGGTACAGAGCCGGGTGGAGAGGTCACTTTAGTGGATAGCATCCAACGGAATAGCCGTGAGTACTCAAGCACTTTAGTGCAGGAGCTGTTTAGGCTGACACCTAAAGCAAATGGCGAGCCTACTTATGAAGCCGTAACATTACCTAACGGGGATGCTGCAATCGTTGCATTAACCTCAGTAACAGCCGGTAACCCAGATGAAGCTCAAATGGATGGTTTAAAAGAGCAATTACAAAACCGTAAGGCTCAGGTAATGCTTCAGTCATTTATTGATACGTTAAAAGCGGATGCCGAAATTCGCAGAATGCGTCTTCAGTAAGTCACTACAGAGTAGTTGGAAGTTAAGAGCCCGGCTTTAGCCGGGCTTTTTTAGTTCTTAAGATGGGTAGAGTTGTGGCAAGTTTGAGTGTTGTCTTTTTACGTTCAAATTGTCTACTTGCTTTCTGACTTTCTGATAAAGCACTTTACCTTCTGTCCATTGAGAGCCACCAACATTGTATAGGGACGCCTGCAGTGGCGTTATTTCGTCCTCAATATTCAGATATTTAGCAATGTCCGCAAGGCTCTTAAAAGAACCGTCCAAATGCGTATGAGCCCAATTAATAAGGCTCTCTTGTGCTGCTTTAGCATCGTTGTTTTTGCAGGCTTTCTGAAAGTCTTGCCATGATTTACTGCGGTTTAAATTATCTGCACTTTCAGGCTTAACGGTTTTCTCCTGGCGTTTAACACTATTGCGCTTAATCAGCAGGTACAGGTTAAGCAGCAACGAAATGGCTAATCCGACCGCTAAGGCCCCGATGACCCAAATCGGAACCAACGGTTTAGGCGCAACCGTATTGCTGTTCGGTCTCTCAGAGGTGTTCGTAGTTTCAATACTTTCAGAGTCTGGCCTGCTGTCAGTCGGCGCAGCCTCAGTGATATCACTTTGCGTCATGCCCGCAGGCATGATCACGGGTAAGGTCATACTCTCCGTTTTAGCCAAGGTTCGTTGCTCGGTTTTGGTATTAAACCAAGGCAGCTCAAACTCAGGAATTGTTAAATTACCTGCTTGCTCTGGTACAAGCGCAAAACTGACGGTTTTTTGAGAAATCACCACACCATTTCGAGTGAAACTGTCGGTTTCATCGTTGTCTGGGTAGACTCTGAAGCTGCTCGGAAAATCCGGTGCTATTTCTGGTAGTTGCTCAGGTTTCACTCCCACTGCCGTCAGCATATAAGACAAGGTAATAGGCTCTCCAGCTTTGTACTCCTCCTGCTCTGGGCTTATTGATGCTGATAAGCTGACCAACTCGCTGGGTAACCAGTGTCCGGTCCATGAGTCCGGCACCGGTTGCACATTAACGTCAATGCCTTCGGCTATTGCGCTCACTGGTTGGGTGTTTGAAAAAGAGGAAAAGATTGAGCGCTGCCCCTGTGTGAAAACCTCACCGTCAAAACGAGCGCCGGGTATGGTGATAGAGCCTGATTTGTTAGGCGTTATTTGGTAAACGCGTTGGTAAACCTTATAACGGCGACCGTTGACCATTTGTGTGCTTTCTTCGTCACGGCCTATCTGTTGCACATCGGCATTGTCGACCTGAGGTGGCACCAGATTACCTTTATTTAAGTCGGCTGCCAGAAACAGGCGGGCAACATAGGTAATTGGCTGTTGAAAATAGACATTGGTTGAATCAATTTGCGCTTCAATAAAGGCAATTCTCTGCTCAGTGTTGCTGTCGCTTCCCTGTTCAAGCACACGCAAATTAATTGGTTTAGACGACACTCCTTTAATAGTAATTTCCGGAATGGTGTACTCGCCGGGAGACTGTGGAATCAGTACCGTGGTAAAGCGTGTTTGCTTGCTGAGGTTGCCATTTACCATAGAGGTCTGGCGGCTGACAGAAGTGCGGCCGACAACAAAGTCCTCGAGCAGTTTTGACGCCTCAAATGTGTTATTCGATACGTCATCGTTAACCGTGACTGTCAGCACAAAAGACTCGTTTGCGGTCACTGGGTTTCTGTCGACCGTTGCTGTTACCTCGGTTACATCAGCGTTTGCGAGGCCACTGATTAACATTAGTAAAACAACGAGCAAGTTTACGGCTCTTACCATTTTTTCTTCTCTCCTTGTGGCTGAGAAGCTCTACGCTGGTTGCGGCGCTGGCTTTCCAATAACATCTTATTTCTTAGCAGTATGCTGGGATCATCCGGTACACGGTTCATCCATTGCTCTAGTTGACGTGCTTTTTCAGGATCAATCTCTCCCTCTTTAAATTGAGCGTTTTGTTGCTCTGCTTGACCATCAGCACTGTCTTCTCTTTGCTCTTTCGCTTTTTTGCGCTCAGCGTCGTCCTGCGGCTCTTGTTCTTTCGGGTTTTGCCCCTGCTGTTGTTGAGCGTCTCTATTTTGGGGCTGCGATTGGGAATCTGAGTTGTCGCCTTGCTGGTTTTGGCCTTGGTTGTTGTTTTGGTTATTACCCTGATTATCATTCGACTGCTCAGAATTTTTATCTGACTCTGAGTTTTCATCGCCAGATTCACCAGACTGCTCTTGTTGCTGCTTTTCTTGTAGCTTTTTCACTACATCCAAATTTTCTTTGGCTTGTTGCCAGTTCGGGCGTTGCTCTAAAGCTTGTTGGTAAGCTTCTGACGCCTGCTCGAATTGCTGCTGCTGCGCCAGCGCATTACCCCGGTTATAATGAGCTTCGGCCGAGTTGCTTTGGGCAAAAGAATCAGCCGCTTCGGCATACTGGCCTTGTTTGTAAAGTGCAGCACCTTTTCGAAGCGGGTCAGAGCTGAGCTCCGATGCGCGCTCAAACTGTTCGTTCTGATAAAGCTGTTGGGCACGCTGTTCGTTGTTTAAAAATAGCGAACTTAGCGCACCCTCAGAGTTATTCGGCTTAGTCTCCTGAGCATAGGCCTTCGGGGTGGATAACGACATTGGTATGATGAATGTCAGTATGAGTGGCGTCAAAAGGGTACCTCGACGCCAGCTCGCCAGTAATAAAGGCAGAATGAAAAGGGCGAGATAAGGGCCCATATCTTTCCAGGCGTCTCCCCGCTGTTGCTGCTCGTTGTCTTTACCTTCACGGCTGAGTGGTGGCAATGCGGTGAGCGCTTCGATGTCATCGTTGGTTGATGTCGCCTGAACAAAAACACCGTTGGTTATTTGTGCTAAGTCACTTAACCGACCCGGAAACAGTTTCGCTATGACGACTCGGCCATTTTCTTTGACCAAACTGCCATTTGCGTTTCGCACGGGAGCTCCGTCTTCTGTTCCCACGCCTAAAATTGAGACTCTGTGTTCAATATCGCGCAAGTAGTCCGTTAATGGCTGTAGGTCGCGACTGCTGATACCATCTGTTAACCAGTAAATGTCGCCTTGCGGGTACCCGGCGTTCGCGAGAAGCTCGTTAGCCAGTTTAAGGGCGCGTAAGGGCTCACTCCCTTCCAACGGCATGATTTCCGGCGACAATGAGGGTATTAAGTTGATTAAATTTCGGTTGTCAGCGGTTAACGGGCTAATGGTAAATGCGTCGTCGGCATAGGCAATTAAGCCCGTATCGCCGTCAAGACCGGAGCGCACCAGATCAATGGCTTTAAAACGCAACTGGGTCAGTCGGTTAGGTGTAACGTCTTCGGCTAACAGTGACGGTGACATGTCCATAATAACCACCTGACCGGATTCTAACTGATAAACCGGTTGTGGCAGCTTTTCCCAAGTCGGTCCGGCAAGAGCCGCACTGGCAATAATTAGCATTAAAGCAAGTCGGTGAATCGGCCAGCTGGATGCTTTGCCTCCGGAGTTGACCAGCACCTTCGCTAAATGGCCAGGAAGAAACTGATTCCATCCGGCTTCATGTTTATTTTGTCTAAGCAGTCGCCAGTACATAAGGGCAACAGGGAGCAATGCAATAAGCCACCAGGGGCGAATAAAATGAAAGTCGCTCATTGTGACACCCTCCATGGCTTGTAGCGATTCAGGGCAAATGCCATTAAAGCAATAAAGCACAGTGAAAGCGGCCAGTGAAACAAACTGGCTCTGGGGCGAAGCTGCTGAGGGTCATCGTCCACGGGCTCCAGTTCATCCAGCAATGTATAAATATTTTCGAGCTCTTCGGTACTTCTGGCGCGGAAATATTCGCCACCGGTCTCGCTGGCTAACTTCTGCATTAAAGGTATGTCTAAATCGCGGCTTGGGTTAACCCGGCGCTGCCCGAAAAAGCTATCAACGACCACTTCTTCTGCGCCAACGGCAATTGGGTAAATAGTGACGTCATAACTTTTAGCCAGCTCTAAAGCTTGCTCCGGAGTTAAATTACCTGCGGTGTTTTGACCATCAGTGAGCAAAATGAGTACTCGATTGGTTTGCTCATCTTGCTGAAAGCGTTTAACCGCGAGGGCTATCGCATCGCCAATGGCGGTTCTTTCACCGACCAGCCCAAGTACCGATTCATTCAGCATTTGTGCAATAGTCTGTCGGTCATACGTCATGGGCGCCTGTAAATAGGCGGTGTCGCCAAATAAGATAAGCCCCAGACGATCGCCTTCGCGACGCGTAATAAAGTCGCTGAGCACATGTTTGACCATCGACAACCGGTCGACCGACTGGCCGTTAATTTCCATATCGGCAATTTCCATGCTGCCCGACAAGTCTACTGCCAACATCATCTCCCTGCCTTCAGAGCGGGTTGCAACCGGCTCACCTAACCATTGTGGACGAGCAGTAGCCGAAACGAGTGACACCCAGGCAATGGCTAGTAACGTTAAGAAAAGCCACTGGCTCTTTAGAGTTTGCTGCTCACTGGACAGCCCATATAAGTTGGGGAGTCGAATAGCTGAACGGGTGTTCTTGCGAGTGGGTATTAACCACCAGACCAACGCTGGCAGCGGTAAAAAAAGAAACATCCAGGGCCAGGCAAACTCAAACATTGTGTTCTCCCGGCATTTTACTCAGGTCTAACTGCAACCATTGGCAGCCAACTGCTTTGTATAGCTCACAAAATGCATTACTTGCTTGTCCGTATAGCTCGCTATTAATGTCGTACTGCTGTAATTCCGCGTTAAAGTGTTGCTGCGACTTTTCGCTCATACCTGAGAGTAAAAACGCGATCCACTCTTGTCCGTGTAAGTTAGAAACCGTTTGCTGAGGATAATATACAAGCGCCACGCGCTTAAGTAATCGGGTGATTTGCTCAGTGGTGGCTGGCGTTAATGTTTGTAATTGTTTGTAGGCTTCACGGCGAGCCCGTGCCCTTAACCGCCGTTGAACCAACCAATAACTAATGGACGCGACAATTGCGATGAATAGTAAGGCGGCACCAAGGCTCCACCAGGTCGGTGGCCACCAACTGGCATCAGCCGGCGGGACAATGTCATTGAGCTGACTGAGCGATGCTTGTTGTATCATGAAATATCGCTCCACTGTACTTCAATCGGTTGCGCACTGCTCACCGGTGTAAACAGCAGCTGCCGGTTTGCAAAACTCTTTTCAAGCGCCTGCCAGTGGCTCTGGGCCGCTTTTTCGTATGTGTCTGTCTGACGTTTATTGGTTAAGTCGATATCGACTTGTTGTTGACCACTAGACACAGCTAAAGGCTGAATGGAATGTCCTTGAGGAAGCGCTTTTTCCATCGGATCATAAACACCGTAGCAACGCACCATGTTATGTTTCGATAACACTTGCAGCCCATCAACAATGTTTTTGTCGGCATTATGAAAATCACTAATAACATGAATAATACTACCGGGCTTCACCAGTTGACGTAATCGCTTTAACGATTCGGACATCGGCTCTGCGGGAGCCGGCCCCTTTTTCTGCCAGCGCGCTAAGCTATCTTTACTCACGTCAACAAGACCGTGCAATAGCCGTAGTACGCCTTGTTGGCGCGCGGCCGGTTTAAACTCATTATGAAGCCAGCCATTGCTAATGAGTCCGCCGACACGGTCACCTTTGTGCTGCGCCTGCCAGGCAATGGCCGCAGCAAGGTGCGCAGCCTGGACCGACTTAAATACAAACTCACTGCCAAATAACTGAGACAATGACAAATCGACCCAAATGAACACGGGCTTTTCTTTTTCTTCCCGGTACAGCTTGGTATGGGCTTTACCGGTTCTGGCTGTTACGCGCCAGTCAATAGCACGAATGTCGTCGCCGGCCTGATAATGCCTCACTTCGTCAAACTCCATACCGCGCCCCCGAACTTTACTGAGTAAAGGGCCGGACACCGTTGTTCGCGGTAGCTTTTTTTTGTGCTTAGCAAAAGCGGCAATTTTACTGCGATAATACATAAGCTCCTGCATACCCAGTGAAATACCATCGGTATGCAGTTGTTTTAGCCATTGTGAAACGTCCAGTTGAGGCATTACGGCGCTGGCACCAGTTTCAGTATTGTATCGATAACTTGATCGTGCGTGACGCCGTCAGCTTCAGCCTGATAACTCAGTATGATTCGATGGCGTAATACGTTATGGCAAATGGACATAACGTCGTCCGGCGTGACAAAGTCACGACCTGCCAGCCAAGCTTGAGCACGTGCGCAGCGCTCTAATGAAATAGTGGCACGCGGGCTGGCGCCATAACCAATCCATGAAGCCAGGTTGGCGTCATAGTGCTGAGGTTGGCGAGTGGCGATAATTAACTGAACTAAATAATTCTCTACGGCGTCGTCCAGGTACACTTCCAACACTTCTTTACGAGCATTGAATAAGTCTGCCTGCGTCAGCGGTTTGGGCGCTGGCATTTGCTCGTTGAGCGCCTCCCCGCGGGTCAGTCTGAGAATTTTTTGTTCGGTTTCTGCGTCAGGATAGTCCAGCTTTAAATGCATTAAGAAGCGGTCTAATTGTGCTTCAGGAAGCGGATAGGTGCCTTCCTGCTCTAACGGGTTTTGTGTTGCCAGCACCATAAATAAGTCAGACAGCGGATAACTGCGTTGTCCCACGGTAATTTGGCGTTCGGCCATAGCCTCCAGCAACGCTGACTGAACCTTGGCCGGAGCCCGGTTAATCTCATCCGCTAAAATCAAGTTATGGAACAAAGGACCTTGTTGGAACTCAAAAGTCCCGGTCTCGGGACGGTAAATATCCGTACCGGTCAAGTCAGCGGGTAGTAAGTCGGGAGTAAACTGAATACGGTGAAAATCGCCCTCAATGCCATTCGCTAAACTCTGCACTGCGCGAGTTTTGGCAAGGCCTGGCGGTCCTTCCACCAATAAGTGTCCATCGGCTAATACCGCGATTAATAAATTACGGGTAAAGTCGGGTTGTCCCAGAACCTGCTGATTCAGGTAGTCTTGTAATTGTTGAAATGCTGTCGATGACATCTTGACTCCAGGCTGTCGAATCCGGTGAAAAGTGACTATGCTGTCAGTACCGTTTATGCAATGACAGTAACAATGTAGTCTTTGTTCCGAATTTTCAATTGTATTGCCATACTGTACCGAAAACGAAGGTTTTAATCTGCTCTATTAAGCGCTAGAATTTGTAACATATTTTGTGGTCAGACCAGTAATGGTTGATGAAGCGAGGAAAAGTTATGTCAGAAGCACAGCAAGTGCGTACCGTTAACGGTGAACGTATCGCCTTTGTGTCGGGGTTACGAACGCCGTTTGCTAAGCAGGCAACAGAGTTTCACGGCGTGCCGGCGGTTGATCTTGGCAAAATGGTCGTTCAGGAGCTGGTCAATAAAACCGGTATTGAAGGCGAGTGGGTCGAGCAGTTGGTATTTGGGCAAGTTGTTCAAATGCCGGAGGCGCCGAATATTGCGCGCGAAATAGTGTTAGGCACCAGCTTACCGGTGAACACCGACGCCTACAGTGTGTCACGTGCGTGTGCAACGAGCTTTCAGTCTGCGGTTAATATTGCAGAAGCAATGATCGCCGGACATATTCGTGGTGGTATTGCCGGTGGTGCTGATTCTTCGTCGGTATTGCCTATAGGTGTGAGTAAACGCTTAGCTCGCGCGTTGGTTGATCTGAATAAAGCCAAGACACTGGGTCAGCGCTTATCGATTTTAAAACGTCTTAAGTTTAAAGATTTAATGCCAGTGCCGCCTGCTGTGGCTGAGTACTCAACCGGTTTGAGCATGGGCCAGACTGCAGAGCAAATGGCTAAAACCCACAGTATTAGTCGTGCTGACCAAGACGAACTGACCGTGCGTTCGCATCAAAAGGCGCACGCAGCGTGGGAAGCAGGATGGTTGGACAGCGAAGTTATGACGGCCTACCCAGAACCCTATAAAAAGCACTTAAGCCGCGACAACAATATTCGAGGTGACAGCCAGGTCGACAAACTCTCAAAGCTGAAGCCAGTGTTTGACCGCAAGCACGGCTCGGTTACAGCAGCCAATAGTACGCCGTTAACCGATGGTGCTTCTGCCGTATTGATGATGACGGAAAGCCGGGCAAAAGAGTTAGGGCTACCTGTGCTGGGATATTTACGCAGCTACGCCTTTGCGGCGCTGCAGGTCGAAGAAGATATGCTGATGGGGCCGTCTTATTCTACGCCAGTTGCGCTCGACAGAGCGGGTATGACGCTAAACGATCTCGATTTAATTGATATGCATGAAGCTTTTGCAGCACAAACATTAGCCAATATGAAAATGTTTGCTAGTGACAAATTTGCGAAGGAAAAGCTAGGACGTGACAAAGCCATTGGCGACATTGATATGGACAAATTTAACGTACTGGGCGGCTCAATTGCCTATGGGCACCCGTTTGCAGCAACCGGTACGCGTATGATTACGCAAACGTTGAATGAATTACGTCGACGCGGCGGTGGTGTTGGTTTGACAACAGCCTGTGCCGCGGGTGGATTAGGTGCTGCAATGATTGTGGAGACAGAATAATGAGTCAGGATAAAGCATTCACGATGGATATACGCGACGACGGCGTAGCTGTTGTCACAATTGATGTTCCGGGTGAGTCGATGAATACCTTAAAAGACTCATTTGCGGATGAAGTTGGTTCGCTGCTGAACAAGCTGGAAAGCGACAGCTCAATTAAGGGCGTTGTTTTTATCAGTGGTAAACCCGGTTCGTTCATTGCCGGCGCTGATATTAATATGATCAACGACTGCGAAACCGCTGCGGATACAGAAAGCTTGGCTCGTAAGGGGCAGGCCATGTTTGACCGTATTGAGCAGTTGGATGTACCGGTCGTGGCCGCTATTAATGGTGCATGCCTTGGTGGTGGACTTGAGCTTGCTATGGCATGTCATGTCCGTGTTTGTACGGATAACTCAAAGACTGTGCTTGGTTTGCCGGAAGTGCAGTTAGGCCTTCTGCCAGGCAGTGGTGGCACGCAGCGTTTGCCGCGTCTGGTGGGTATTCAGCAGGGCTTAACCATGATGCTAACCGGCAAGCAATTGCGCGCTAAGCAAGCGAAGAAAGCGGGCTTAGTAACAGAAGTTGTGCCGCAAAGTATTTTACTGGATGTGGCGGTAGAGCATGCACTGAAACGCAAACCCAAAGCCAGTAAACCGCCTCTGAAAGGCTTTAGTAAATTGCTGGAAGCCACTAAATTTGGTCGCGATATTATTTTCAAAAAGGCGGGTGAACAGGCGCAGAAGAAATCACAAGGTAATTATCCGGCCATTGATAAGATCATACAGACAGTACGTGAGGGTGTTGAGAGAGGTCAGGAAGCAGGGCTTGACAAAGAAGCGCGCAGTTTTGGCGAATTAGCCATGACCCCTGAGTCGTATCAACTGCGCCAGATTTTCTTCGCAACCACCGAAATGAAGAAAGAAACCGGCGCTGATGGCGTCGAGCCTGATCCGATAAAACGCGTTGGGGTTCTCGGCGGTGGCTTGATGGGCGGTGGCATTGCCTATGTAACTGCGGCTAAAGCAAACATTCCTGCACGCATTAAAGACATTTCTGAAGACGGCGTGCGTCATGCCCTGCATTACAGCTACGAGCGTTTAATTAAGAAAGTGAAGCGCAAGCACATGCGCCGTGCAGAGTATGAGAAGACCATGCTGATGTTAAGCGGTACGCTGGATTACAGCGGTTTTGAACGCACAGACGTCGTCATTGAAGCGGTTTTTGAAGATCTTGAACTGAAGCAAAAAATGGTTGCTGACATTGAAGAGAATGCGAGTGAGTCAACGATTTTTGCCACTAACACCAGTTCTCTGCCAATTACGCAAATTGCGGCTAAGGCGAAGCGCCCGGAGCAGGTTATTGGTCTGCATTACTTCTCTCCGGTCGACAAAATGCCGCTGGCAGAAATCATTACGCATGAAGGTACCTCAGATAAAACCATTGCGACCACGGTGGCATTGGCTAAAAAGCAGGGTAAGACACCTATCGTGGTAAAGGATGGTGCGGGCTTTTACGTCAACCGTATCCTGGCGCCTTACATGAACGAAGCCGCACGCTTAATGCTTGCTGGTGAACCTATTGAGAAGCTGGATAAGACGTTAGTTAAGTTTGGCTTCCCGGTTGGCCCTATGACGTTATTGGACGAAGTGGGTATTGATGTCGCGGCGAAAGTGGCGCCTATTTTGGTCAACGAATTGGGTGATAGGTTCGAGGCACCAGAGGCGTTTGAAAAGCTGATTAATGACGACCGTAAGGGTAAGAAGAATCAGAAAGGCTTTTATAAATACGGTAAAGGCGTGAAAGGTAAGCCGGTGGACACGTCAGTTTATTCGTTACTGGGCGTTGACCCGAACGAAAGTAAATCAGCCGAAGATATCGTTGATATTTGTTTGCTACCGATGCTGAATGAAGCCGTTTATTGCTTGCAGGAAGGCATTATTCGTAGTCCGCGTGACGGCGATATCGGTGCCATTTTCGGTATTGGCTTCCCGCCGTTCTTAGGTGGACCGTTCCGTTATATGGACAGTCAGGGGATTGGTAGCATCGTTGCTAAGTTGGAAGCGTTAGCTGGCGAGCGAGGCGAACGTTACACGCCGGCGCCATTGTTAAAAGAAATGGCGAAAAACGGCGAGCGTTTCTACTCTTAAGTGAGCGGTTAAACGTCAATCACGTCTGCTGTGTGCTGTTTGATAAACTCAATAAAGTCGTCAGCAGGCATTGGTTTCGCATAATAAAAGCCTTGGATGTATTCGCATTCAAGGCTTTTTAATTGCTCCAGCTGAGCTTCAGATTCAACCCCTTCGGCAATCACTTTCAGACCCAGGTTATGAGCCATACCGATAATGGAGGCCACCATGCTGCGGTCTTTCGGGCTGGTGGTTATGTCATCAATAAAGGCTTTGTCTATCTTTAAGCTGTCCATCGGGAACCGCTTAAGGTACGCCAGTGACGAATAGCCCGTTCCAAAATCATCAAGAGCCAGCTTAACTCCCATATCTGACAGGTTCTCCATCATAATAATCGCGCGTTCAGGATCGCTCATGACCATGCCTTCGGTTATTTCAAACTCAACGTGGCGCGGCTGTAGGGACTCTTCACGCAATATACTCTCTATCTGCAATGCCAGACCTGATTGCATAAACTGACGAGCTGACAGGTTAATTGCAATGGTTTTTGGCGACCCAGCGTACTGCATGAAGGTTTTCATCGCTTGGCATGATTGACGTAAAACTTGTTCCCCAAGCTCAATAATCAGACCTGTTTCCTCCGCCAAAGGAATGAAGTCTGCCGGGCTTATCTGAGAGCCATCCTCACTTTTTATTCTTGCCAGCGCTTCTATACCGGCTATGTGTCCGGTATGCACTTCAATTTTAGGCTGGTAGTAGACTTCTACGCCGTTATTTTTTAACGCTGCGCGCAGTTGGTTCTCCAGCTTCAGTCGCTGCACGGCATTCTCATTCATTGACTGGCTGAAAAACTGATAGCAATTTCCGCCACGCTGTTTAGCGTGATACATCGCCATATCGGCCTTCTGCAGAAGTTCTTGTGAGGTAATGCCGTCATGTGGAAACAGGACAATACCAATGGAACTGCCAATAACAATATCGTGATTGTTAACAGAATAGGGCTCTGCAATGGTGCGGTTAATTTTGTGCGCTAAGTCACCAATAAGATGCAAGTCAGTACTGTCTTCGATCAATAAACCGAACTCATCACCACCCAGCCGGTACAGTGTGTCCTGCCGCCGACTAATATCCATAAGCCGCTCAGCGACCAGGCAGAGCAAGTCATCACCAACTTCATGTCCCAGCGAGTCGTTTATCTTTTTAAAGTCATCTAAGTCAAACAACAGCAGGGTGTGAGAGACTTTTTTACGCACTAAGTTCGAGTGACTTACCTGAAAGTATGAGCGGTTAGGCAAACCGGTTAAGGTGTCCGTATTTGATAAGCGGCGAAGTTCGCTTTCCGTGCGCTGGCGCTCAGTGACATCAGAGAAGCTGGCAACAATGAAAGATAAGTCGCCTTCATCATCGTGCACAGCGTCTAAGGTTAATTCCATTAAAAATTCGCTGCCGTCAGCTTTTAGGTCGCTTAACTCACCACGCCAGGTCCCTTCTTTAATAACCGTACGTTTAATCTGGTTAGTAAATTCTTCAGAGTATAAGTCGAGATGAAAGCTTTTACTCAACACCTGCTCCCGCGGGTATCCCAGTATGCGCTCAAAGGCTTTGTTGACCTCTACTTTCTTGAAGAAGCGATCGAAAATACAAATACCGTCAGAAATATTGGTAATGGACGCTGCCAGCATATCAATTCGGTCTTGTGAGCTGACGAGACTACTTATATCACTGAGTGTACCGTGCATGACCGTAGAGCTATTGCTACGCTCGAGACAACCCTGATCAAGCACCCAAAGCCAGTTGCCATTGTTGTTGATACGGTAAGAGCATTCATAATAATCAGACTCGCCGTTTAAATGTTTGTCCAGGGCGGACTGCATACGAAGAACGTCGCCGGGATGAATGTTCGATGCGGTACTTTCTGGTGACTTCAAGCGGCGGCCGTCGACGGGAAATGACGGGCACTGTGGCCAGATATACTGTCTTAAAAGTTCACCGGTCAATAAATCCCATTGCCAATATTGACTGCGACTAAACCGTAACGCTTTTGCCTGTCCGTCGAGAGAGGCAATAACGCTATTGATACGTTTCAATTTTTGGCGGTACAGGGCTACCACTATGACCAGTAGCAAGAAACTAATGGCTAAGTAACTAATATAAGCGTACGGCGTACCCCAGAATGAGTGAGAAATGCGATAACTTGTTTGGCTTTCAGTAGACCAATTTTCGCCATCCATAGAGGCCTGAACGGTTAACTGATAGGTGCCGGGTATTGATTGTTCAAGGCGCAGTGGTAACTCAGAATGAGTCAGATAAGCCCATTTGTCGGAGTCACTGTCGAGTCTGTAGCGATAAATGAGTTCGTCCACAGGACTAAAGAATGGAATGGAAAACCAGGCGTTGAGCGCCTGATTCGTTTGCGTTGTATCAATAGCGAGCGATGAATAGAACAATGATGGCGCATTATTTATTGTTTGTTTTGCGCCAATTTCTGAAAAGTCATCTATTGGGAACGCCGCTTTGTCAGAATGAAGCCAAAGTGTATCGCCTAGACGAGTAAGCCAAAAATCATCCATTGGAGAATGATTTAGGGGCATTTGCAGCCAGGTTTGGGTGACCGTGTTATACCGATACAGTTGATGACTTAATGTGAGTAAATACACATTGTCTGAGTAGGCTTCTATGTCTTTTAATTGCTCTTGGCTTGGAGGATTTACGATTTCGATGATTTCTTCTTTGGCGAAATCATAATGGACAATGCCTAAGTCGGATTCAACCCAATAATTATGATTGTTCACTCGGCTGAAAGTGCTTGCTTGTTTAAGCGGGCCAGGTAGGTAGGATTGAGTATTTCCACTCAGTCTATTGGGTCTCGTAAAACTTTTAAGGATGGCCGGCGCATAGTTTGTCGGAATTTCATAAAGCCCGTTAGACTCGGTTACAATGTATAAATCGCCGTTAACATTGAATGTTAACTTGCCCGTGATGTCGCCAGTCGTCAGCTGCTTTAATGCTCCGGAATTCAACGTGTAAACGGATTTTTCGGTTGCAATAAATAACTGCTTCTCGTGAACCTTTATATCAACAATAACTTCGTTGAGCTTTTCTATGGCTTTAGGCGTAGGCACTTTTCGTAGTTCATCATTGAGTACTTTGATGCCATTATCTGTCGCAAGCCAAAGGTTATCGTTAAAAGACGTCAAGGTGTATAGATTCGTTGCGTCGAGTTTGTCTGTAATCGGGTTGTTCTTTGTAATTGAAAATACATTTTTGGATGAGCCATCCCAAACGTAGATCCCGCCTGTCACCGTGCTTAACCAAAACCAATCGTTATGAAAATGGATAAAACGGATACCTGTAATGGATTGACCGCTGTACCTGAGTGGCTGCTCTTTGAAGGAGTGAGTTTGCGCGTCGAAAATAATCAGGTTTTCCGTTGTTGCTAAAAGCAGTCGGTTGTTCTTAGCTGAGCTGATATGGTTTAGCTGTACCGTCCTCTGGTTGTGGTTGGGCAAGGCGAATGAGGCCCATGAGCGATCCGATGATAGTATCCACAAGCGTTCTTTGTCTGCCGCCCATAGTCGGTCTTTAGTGCCCAACAAACGCGCTGAGGAAGGCTTTTCTATGGAATTAATATCGTTAGTTGAAGTAAACTTCTTGCCATCGTATCGAACAAGTTCTTTCGCTGTTGATACCCAAAGGAAGCCTTGAGGGCCGATCGTTACATCGTCCACATAGTTACTGGGTAACCCGTCAGCCGTCGTAATGAAATGTCCATTCTGTACCTGAAGGAGAGGTGGGACATCGGTCTCGGAATAGGCTAAGCCGGTAAACAAAAGTAAAAAGCATGCGTAGGTGCACTTCCACACCTTTGTTGGCAAAGTCATTATCACAAGAGATCCGATGGCCGTTTTAACGGCTCTTTTTGTTAGTTAAATGTTAATCTAATGGTTCGGCATTTTATTGTCAAAGCCTATTTTACTTGCCTTGCGAGGTAGTTTGAAGCCTTAACCATCCTGAATTTTGTGACAATTTTTGTTTTATGTCAGACAGCCAGTCAGCCAATTGATATTTGTCCAATGCGTCAAGGAGTCTTAATTGCCGATTAAATGAGGTGTCGCCGAGTTGTATTGCGCCCCATAAGCGCTGACTTTTAACTCGTAAACTTCTGTCTCGAGTGCGAATTTGTTGCTCCAGCACGGATTTACTGTGATGCCAGGCTTTCAGGGGTGTTGAGTCCAGTTGGACAAAGAGTTGCTCCAGACTGTTCAAAATTTCAGTCGTTAGTCTGTCGGTTGAAGCTGTGTTTGACTGAATAAAGAAGAGAATGCCTGGTAGTCGTTGTATCGGAAAATATTGACTTCCTGCTGCGTAGCCAAGCTGTTTCTTGGTGCGGATATCGTGAAAGAAGGGTTGATGCACCAGTTGTTGCAGCAGCATGTAGCACACCTGCTCTTGTTCACTGTCATTATTACCTTGTTGGTAAAACAACACGGCGTTATCCGAGTGAGAGCAGGGCACCTCCAGCGTTTTGCTCAGAAAATCGCCAACCCTTTTTACCGTCTCTCTGTCTTTTGCGGCCGGTTGCTGTGTGGGTAAGTTTTCACGAATAAGTGTTGCGAGTCTATCAGCCTGTTGGCTCTGCCAGTCTCCGTGCATAAAGGCCTGTACATAGACAGGTTCAAACATTTTTTCTAATGCCTGAGTAAACTCACGAAATGACAAAGACAGTAGCTGATTGGCCAGCTCAGGTAGTCTAAATAGTCCCGGCTGTAATTGTTGGTTTAGCTCTGCAAAGAGTTTGTTTAAGGGTTGATTTTGATGAGCCGACTGCCAATTGGCGACCAAAGTGTGTTTGATATCCCGGAAGCGACGATGAGCGAACTTTAATAGCAATGCTCGTTTCATTAAATGTGACATTAAAGGCAGTTGCCCTTCGGATAGCCCGGTAGTATGAATGACAATACCCTGTTGAGTGGGGTAGATATTAAAATGCAACCCGGCAACTTCAGCGTCGTAGAGGTCATCGTTTAACGCATCAATGATAAGCTCTGACCAAAGCCTTGCTATAGCAAAATAATAGGCTGAGCTAGTGACAGCTGGTAGCTTAAGGGCCAAGTAAATATGACCTTTTGGCACCCTAAATTCGTTATCTTGTAGGTGCCAAAGCTCCATTAAGTCCGAACTTGAAAGGCACGTGGGCAACGCATTTTCTGATTCCAGGGGTTGAGGGTGTAGCCGCTCGTTTATAAAGCGGTTACGTTTAGGCAACATGGCGTTGAAGTCACAGGGGGACCGAGTGAAAAGGTCTAACTGAGACTCGGTGAGCTTTGTTACGCTGTATTCGGTATCGTAAATGGGGGCCTTTAGGTTCGTTTCGACATCTGGCGAGATTAAGGTAATGCGGCTATGCGCTGGCGTCATGAGGGCTAAAAGCTTCGCTGCGTAATCATGATCGAGCCCATCCATTCGGTAATCGCCGTAAATGATATCGACTTTGCTGTAGTGAAAGGCGTTAATACTTAACTGACTAACTAATTCACCAACAGGAGTTGGCTCCTGATACAAAAAGCTCAGTTCTGATGTGACTTTCCTCTCTTGATAACGCCAGTCTTCAATTCCGTCGGTATTGATTTTGCCTAAGTAGGCGAAAACCCACTGGAGTATCGTCGTTATATTTTTGCGACCCGACTCCGTTAGCTGAATATTAACATTAAAGTCTTTAAAGTTACTGCCGCTAATACCGCCGCCGGCTGACAAAGAGTTTATCCAGCCTTTGTCACGTAAGCAGTTAAATAAACTGCCAGGCCCCTCGTACCCAACTATATGGGCGATAAAGCTGGTGGTCTTATTTCGGTAGTCTTGATCTATGCCTGGCAATGGAAAGGTGAGAATCAGGCGGTAGGCTTTTTTTAACGGTCTCACCTGCAAAAACAGTCCTTTTTGCTCGGCGGTATAAAGCGGAGCTTTAATCGATAGTTTGGGCTTTTTGTGGTTTTGTATGTCAGCAAAAAGCTTTTGAATGATATCCGCTAGCTTAGTTAATGATTGCGGTCCGGCAACCACCAATTGCATTTGATTGGCACTATAATGGTCCCGATAAAACTGAACTAATTTTTGTTGTAAGGTTCCGTGTTCATCATCTTTTAATGTATTCAGGTTCCCGACAGAGAACTGGGAAAAAGGATGGTTTTGATTTGCCGTGACTTTATGAACCTGGTAAAGCCGGCGTAGTTCATCTTTTTGCTTTAACCGAAACTCTGACTCGATCGATTGTTTTTCTTTTTGCACCCATTCATTAGAAAATAAAGGCTCTTTTAATATTGATGCGAAACGTTCTAAAGCGGCTTCCAAAGCGTTGGCGTTGCAGTCAAAATAAAAATTCGTGAACTCTGTACCTGTCCAGGCGTTATGCTGGCCGCCATGTGCACTAAGAAAGTCATTGAATGCACTAGGCTCTGGGTAAGACTGGCTGCCCATAAAAAACATGTGTTCTAAAAAATGAGCGAGACCTTGAGTATGAGATGGATCATCAAAGTGGCCTGCGTTTACGGCCATTGATGCGGCAGCCTTGGAACTATCAGGACAATGGACTAGCAGCACTTTAAGCTGGTTTTTTAAAACCAAGTGCTGATAGTCACGTTTGTCACTGGGACTTCGGACAACACGGACGAGCTCATCAGGTGTTGAGGAGTTCGCCATAATGCTCCTTAGTTCATGTTAGGGCTTATTATTGATCAAGAGGCTGATCAAATTGTTCTGATTTTGCAAAATCACCGCTTAAATCACTTAGCCGCTCGTTATTAAAAGTTAATATGAGCTCTTTACGGTATATTTTGCCTTCGTTCGGATTCATGTTGTAGAGGTAAACCCAACGGTCTGAGTCAAAACTGTTTTCAGCAACTGGCTTACCCAATACATAAATAACCTGCTCTTCGGTCATGCCAACACGAAGTTTATCAACATCGTCCTGCTCAAGGTAATTGCCCTGAGGAATATCAATTCTGTAAACCATACTATCAAGCACGGAGCAGCCGCCTAAACTCAGCAATGCGGCGATACAAACTGCAAATTTGGTCATGAAGTACCTATTCTTCTTTATTGTCACTGTATTCAACTTTTGACGATGATAAACAAAGCAGCCCCTGAACACCAGCACAGTCAGCGACTAACTTGCTAAAAGTTCTTTTGCGTTTGCTTTTGCCATATCGGTAACACTATCTCCGCCTAATAAGCGAGCAAGCTCTGTCACCCGCTCGTTATGACTGAGGGCGGTTACCGTCGTTTCTGTTTCATCATTGTCACTGTATTTACTGACCTGGAACTGATTATCAGCTTTTGCAGCAACCTGTGGTAAGTGAGTGACGCAAATAACTTGAGCGGTTTTTCCAAGCTCACGTAGCATCTTGCCAACAATAGCCGCAGTTGGGCCGCTTACACCAACATCAACTTCATCGAACATCATAGTTGGCACTGACTTCTGGGTTGCTGTCATGACTTGTATGGCAAGGCTAATACGTGAAAGTTCACCGCCCGACGCAACTTTACTGAGAGACTGTAGCGGCTGGCCTGGGTTGGTTGTCACTTCAAATTGAATATCATCGGTACCCAGACGAGATGCCTTTTTAGCCGAATCATGCTCGACATTAATAATAAATCGGCCATGAGGCATGTTGAGCTCATGCATTGACTGTGTAATTTTCTGGCTCAACTCATCAGCTGCTTTTTGACGACTGGAAGAAAGCTTCTGCGCCAATGCACGGTAATCCGTTTCAGCTTGTTGGCGATTGAGATCAAGCTGCTCAAGATTTTTATCAGCATTAACAATGTTATCCAGTTCGGCGTTCAACTTTTGATGGTGTTGCCATAAGTCGGCAGCTGCCACCTGATGCTTTTTCGCTAAGCTAATGGCTTTACTGAGGCGCTCTTCAACAATGTCCAGCTCAGCAGGGTCGAGCTCTAGTTCATCCTGATAATGCCTCAGTTCGAGTGCGGCCTCCTCAATATGGACTTTGGCCTGTTCCAATAACTGGCAAACTGGCTTTAGGTGCTGATCGATATCCGCCGCTTCTTCCAATCGTTGATTCGCTGAAGAGACCAGCCCTGTTGCATTGTTGTGCTCGCCCTCGTATAGCGCACTGATTGAAAAGGCACTGGCTTCCATTAAGTACTTACTGTGACTTAACTTTTTATGACGTAGTTCCAGTTCTTCAAACTCGCCTTGAGCAATCGCAAAGTCATTCAGCTCTTCTACCTGATATTGAAGTAATTGCCGCTGTGCTTCCAGTTCATCTTGTTGCTGAATAGAGTGTTTGTACTCTTTTTCAAGATCGAACCATTGGCGGTATTGCGCTGCAACCGCTGACAGCAGATCTGTGTGTCTTGCGTAGTTATCAAGTAGCTCTATTTGATGGTCTTCTTTTAATAATAATTGGTGTTCATGCTGCCCGTGGATATTCACCAAGAGCGGAGCCAACAGTTTTTGTTGGTTGAGTGCAACCGGGGTGCCGTTTATCCAGGCTTTTGAGCGACCATCGCGCTGAATGACACGCCGTAAAATACACTCTTCTTCCGAATCGAAGTCATTTTGATTAAGCCACTGGGCGGCTGGACTGTCTGAATCAACCGTAAAAACTGCGCTAATTTCTGCTTTGTCCTGACCTGGCCGAACCCAGCTAGCGTCTGCTCTGGCACCTAAACATAAGCTTAAAGCATCTAAAGCAATGGATTTACCCGCCCCGGTTTCGCCCGTGATGGCCGTCATGCCTTTTGCGAAATCGATATCTAAAGACTTTACGACAGCAAAATTGCGGATGTGTAACTGAGCTAACATAAATGCACCTTATATACGTGTACCTTCAGAGTACTGTTGATTTGTACAGTTTATACAGTATTTATACAGTACTATTTTTTTATTGCAAGCTCAGTTTGCTCGTCACGCTAAAATAGTCGGCTACCCCAGCCGAGTTTGTTACGCAGTACGTGGTAATAGTTATGGTCGACGGGGTGAATCATTTTTAACGCATGATCATGTTTTTTAAGAACAATATCATCGCCTGGATGCACTGCCATCCGCACGTGGCCATCGCAGCTAATTTGCAATAAATCGTTGTCGTAGGCGGCACGCAGCCGTATATGACTCTCTCCGTCGACAACAATAGGGCGGCTACTCAATGTATGCGGAAACATAGGCACTAACGTCATTGCGTTGAGGTTCGGGTGCAGAATAGGGCCGCCACCGGACAGTGAGTAGGCAGTAGAACCTGTAGGGGTGGCGCAAATTAATCCGTCGGAACGCTGACTAAAGACAAAGTGGTCATCAATATACAGCTCAAACTCTATCATATGAGCGACTTTGTCAGAGTGCAGAACAATTTCGTTAATGGCACGCCCTGCACCTGCAGGAGATCCGTTGCTAATCACTTCGGCGGAAAGTAGAAAACGTTTCTCAACATGGTATTCGCCTTCTAACACATTGAGTAAGTGGGTCATTACTTCGTCAGGGTCTAGGTCAGTCAAAAAGCCTAAATTCCCCCGATTCACACCAATAACCCCTATGTCGTATTCGCACAGGGCTCTGGCTGCTCCTAACATATTGCCGTCGCCGCCGACGACAACCGCAATATCAGCCCACTCGCCTAATTCAGAAAGACCTATGGTCTTTATTTTACCGGACTCGAGCAGCTTTTGAGGTAACTGTTCAGCGGTGCGGGATTCAAGTGCTATGTCATAGCCACGTTCGTTTAGTGCCGTCGTCACTGTTTCTAAAGTGAGTTGCGTGCCGCGGTCATTGACCTTACCGAGTAAGCCAATTCTTTGAAATGCGCTCATAATGACAGTTCCTGTAGTTTAGGCTGTTAACGCTAATATCAGGTGGAAAATTTATCAAGTCATAGAAAGCCCCTTGAAAGTAAAAAACTTGCCCCCATTAACTTGGCAACCTCAATTTAAACCCGACTGAAGAGAGTCAAATATGGCGGATAAGAAAGACCAACAGACTGAACAGAATGTTGACCAGACGGTTGAGCAACAGCAAGCAGAGCAGCAAGCTGCACAAGCGGCAGAAGACGCGTTGCAACAGGATGCTGCTGCAGCTGAAGCTGAAACAGCAGGCACATCAGCCGATCAAACTGACAAAATTGCTGAGCTTGAGCTCGCTCTGAGTAAAGCGGAAGCGCAGGTAAAAGAGCAGCGTGACTCAGTGCTTCGTACACAGGCGGAAATGGAAAATGTAAGACGCCGTGCCAGTCAGGACGTTGAAAAAGCCCATAAGTTTGCTTTGGAAAAATTCGCTAATGAGTTGCTCACGTCGGTGGACAATTTAGAGAGAGCGCTGCAACTGGCTGATCAGCAAGACGAATCAAGCCGGAACTTTATTGAAGGGATTGAGCTGACTTATAAAAGCCTTACCTCAACATTAGAAAAATTCGGCGTAAAAGCAGTGGGTGAAGAGGGCGAAGCCTTTAACCCTGATTTACACCAGGCAATGTCGATGCAAGAGTCAAGCGAGCACTCAAATAACACCATTATGGCAGTGATGCAAAAAGGCTATGAGTTAAATGGCCGCTTGCTACGTCCGGCAATGGTGATGGTTGCGCGTAATTCAGACTCAGGTGTTGATACGAAAGCATAACGATGAATCAAATATCCTGTTACAGGGTGTTGAAATCGAAATAGAGAGCCCCCAAATAAGGGGGAACGAAACAAATTTCATGAATCTGGAGTTGGAGACGAATCATGGGCAAAACAATTGGTATTGACTTAGGTACAACAAACTCTTGTGTTGCTGTACTGGACGGCGGTAAAGCACGCGTTATTGAAAACGGCGAAGGTGACCGCACAACCCCGTCAGTGGTTGCATTCACTGACGACGGCGAAATTTTGGTGGGTTCACCGGCGAAACGCCAGGCTGTCACTAACCCGAACAAAACCTTGTTCGCAATTAAACGTTTAATCGGTCGTCGTTTCCAGGACGACGAAGTACAGCGTGACATTGGCATTATGCCTTACAAAATTGTTAAAGCGGACAATGGCGACGCTTGGGTCGAAGTGGATGGCGATAAAAAAGCACCACCACAAATTTCTGCGGAAGTTCTGAAGAAAATGAAGAAAACCGCAGAAGAGTTCCTGGGCGAGAAAGTAACAGACGCCGTTATTACTGTCCCTGCATACTTTAACGACGCTCAGCGTCAGGCAACGAAAGACGCGGGTAAAATTGCAGGCTTGGAAGTTAAACGCATCATCAACGAGCCAACCGCTGCTGCTTTAGCTTACGGTATGGACAAGAAGTCTGGCGACAATGTTATTGCTGTCTATGACTTAGGTGGTGGTACCTTCGATATCTCTATCATCGAAATTGATGAAGTTGAAGGCGAGCACACGTTCGAAGTATTAGCGACTAACGGCGACACGCACTTAGGTGGTGAGGACTTCGATAACCGCTTAATCAACTACTTAGTTGAGCAGTTTGAAAAAGACCAGGGCATTGACCTGCGTAAAGATCCTTTAGCGATGCAGCGCTTAAAAGAAGCTGCAGAGAAAGCGAAGATTGAACTATCATCTGCTCAGCAGACCGAAGTTAACCTGCCTTACATCACGGCAGACAACACCGGTCCTAAGCACATGGCTATTAAAGTGACTCGTGCGAAACTTGAGTCGCTGGTTGAAGACTTAATTAAGAAGTCACTTGAGCCGGTTAAACAGGCACTGGCTGATGCTGACCTGTCAGTAAGTGATATCAACGACATTATTATGGTCGGTGGTCAGACGCGTATGCCGAAAGTGAGTGCTGCGGTGACTGACTTCTTTGGCAAAGAGCCACGTCGTGACGTGAACCCGGATGAAGCGGTAGCAATGGGTGCTGCAGTTCAAGGCGGTGTTCTTTCTGGTGATGTGAAAGACGTACTGTTATTGGACGTATGTCCGCTGTCACTGGGTATCGAAACCATGGGCGGTGTAATGACTAAGTTGATTGAGAAAAACACCACGATTCCAACCAAAGAATCGCAAACGTTCTCAACGGCGGAAGACAACCAGTCTGCGGTAACTATCCACGTTATCCAGGGTGAACGTAAGCGCTCAGCCGATAACAAGTCATTGGGTCAGTTTAACTTAGAAGGTATCCGCCCGGCAGCGCGTGGTGTACCGCAAATCGAAGTGACGTTTGACATCGATGCAGATGGTATCCTGCACGTATCGGCGAAAGACAAAGACACTGGTAAAGAGCAGAAGATCACCATTAAAGCGTCTTCTGGTCTGGATGAGTCTGAAGTCGAGAAAATGGTGAAAGACGCAGAAGCCCATGCTGAAGAAGACAAGAAGTTTGAAGAGATGGTGCAAGCGCGTAACCAAGCTGACGGCTTAGTTCATGCAACTCGTAACCAGCTGAAAGAAGTGGGTGACGCCCTGTCTCAGGAAGACAAGGATGCTATCGAGAAAGCGTGTGAAGAGCTTGAGCAGGCAGCTAAAGATGGCGATAAAGAAGCCATTGACGCGAAGTCACAAGCGTTGATGGAAGCGTCTCAAAAACTGATGGAAGCTGCTCAACAACAGCAAGCTCAGCAAGGTGCTGAAGGTGCAGCTGGCGGCGAACAGTCTTCGTCAAAAGCGGATGATGATGTTGTTGATGCTGAATTTGAAGAAGTCAAAGACGACGACAAAAAGTAAGCAGTAAGGCAACTTCGCTAATCAACACGGGTGTTGCCGCAAGGTAATGCCCGTGTATTCGTATCAGAGTAGGACAGAAGACGTAACATTATGGCGACACAAGATTTCTATCAAATTCTTGGGGTCTCAAAAGACGCCAGCGACCGTGATATTAAGAAAGCATACAAACGTATGGCGATGAAGTATCACCCGGATCGCACGAAAGGCGATAAAGACCTTGAATTAAAATTTAAAGAGATAAAACAAGCCTACGAGGTCTTATCTGACCCGCAGAAGCGCCAGATGTATGACCAATATGGGCACGAAGCCTTCGAACAGGCACGTCAGGGCGGTGGAGGCCCGGGCGCCGGCGGATTTGGCGGTGGTGCCGATTTTGCTGATATTTTTGGTGATGTATTCGGTGATATTTTTGGTGGTGGTAGACGGCAACAAGCACGTGCGCAACGTGGTGCGGACTTACGCTACAACCTGGATATGTCGTTGGAAGAAGCGGTACGAGGTAAAACCGTAGAGCTGAAAATTCCCACCTTGGTGGAATGCGAAGACTGTGACGGTAGCGGAGCCAAGAAAGGCAGCAAACCTCAAACCTGTGGTCACTGTCATGGTGCAGGCCAAATTCAAATGCGCCAGGGCTTTTTTGCGGTTCAACAAACCTGTCCGCAATGCCGGGGTACAGGTAAAATTATTAGTGACCCATGCCGTACTTGTCATGGACAGGGTCGCAAAGAAGAAACGAAGACCTTGTCAGTGAAAATTCCAGCCGGTGTGGATACTGGCGATCGTATTCGCCTAGCCAATGAAGGTGAAGCGGGCGAGCACGGCGCGCCGGCAGGGGATTTATATGTTCAAGTGCATGTCCGCGAACATCCAATTTTCTCTCGCGACGGTAACAACCTTTACTGCGAAGTACCGGTCAGCTTTACCAAGGCTGCGCTAGGCGGAGAAATAGAAGTGCCGACCCTGGACGGCAAAGTAAAGCTGAAAGTGCCTAAGGAAACGCAAACCGGCAAACATTTCCGTATGCGTGGCAAGGGCGTTAAGTCAGTGCGAACAGGAGCTGTCGGTGACCTTATCTGTAAGGTAGTGATTGAAACACCGGTGAACTTGTCTTCGAAACAGCGTGAAATGCTCGAAGAGCTGGAAGAGTCTATGGGAACCGGTGATGAAGCGGCAAAGTTCAGACCTAAGGAAAAAGGTTTTTTTGACGGCGTAAAACAATTTTTTGATGACTTACGTGGATAAATTAGCTATCTCTATAAGGTGTTAGTTAATGAACGGAGGCAGCAAATGCAGTTAAAAACAGCTTTGTTAGGCATTACCGCAGCAGTGACTTTGGCCAGTTGTGCGCAATCACCAACCGGCCGCTCACAATTGCAGTTATATTCAAGCAGTGAGCTGAACAAAATGGGCGCTGCCTCCTATGAAGAAATGCGAAAAGAAGGGAAGATCAACCAGGATGAGCAGGTTAACGCGTATGTACGTTGTGTAACGGATGCGTTGGTTGATACTTTACCTAATGAGTATTCTGAGAAAGAGTGGGAAGTGACGGTATTTGATGAGCCTACGGTTAATGCTTTCGCTTTGCCCGGCGGTTATATCGGTGTATACAACGGCCTTTTGGAAACGGCTGAAAATCAACATCAGTTAGCCGCAGTGATTGGCCATGAAATTGGTCACGTTATTGCTGAGCACAGTAATGAACGTATTTCCAGCAACATGCTGGTCGGCCTTGGTCTACAGATTGGCGGCGTTATCGCAAATAGCCAGCTTGATAGCAAAGAAGCGGGCTTGCTCATGGCGGCACTGGGTATTGGCGCGCAAGTGGGGGTTCTTTTACCGTATTCGAGAACGCATGAATCTGAATCTGACGAGCTGGGTCTTGAGTATATGGCTGATGCGGGTTTTCAGCTCGACCAGGCACCAGAATTATGGCGCAATATGAAGGCCGCTTCCGGCGGCTCTGCACCACCGGAATTATTGTCTACTCACCCGAATCCGGATACTCGTATTCGGGACTTAGAAGCGCAAATACCCTCGCTTCAAAGCAGGTATCAGCAAGCAGTTGCCGCAGGAAATACACCTAACTGTCAACGACCTGCATCGCTTGATAAAGTCTCCAAGTAAATTCTTCTTCTTTTCAGTATATAAAGCGCAGCTTGTTTTAGCTGCGCTTTTTTTATTTAAATGGTTATAAGGTATATCAACCGGTTCTTTCCCTTTAAACAGTGAGTCACTAATCTATCGCCCATTTATCCGACTAACGGGCAGTAGTATGTTAAAAGTGTGGTTTGCAATTCCATTTTGGCAGCGTGTTTTAGGCGCGTTTGTTGCGGGTATGCTGATTGGTGGATTGGCGCCGGACGTCGGTATAGCGCTTAAGCCACTTGGCGACCTGTTCATAAAAGCCATAAAGATGCTGGTGGCGCCGTTAATTTTTTGCGCCATTGTCAGCGCCATTACTGACCTAAACGACGGTAAAAAATTAGGACGACTGGGTGTAAAAACCATTGGTTTATTCATGTTCACAGCGGTTATTGCCAGTGCAATCGGTTTGACACTGGCGACCGTTATCGACATTAGCCCCGAAACCGTTTTGACCCCAACTGAACAAAATGAAAAAAACATTCCGAGTGTGTCAGACGTTTTTCTCAACTTTGTTCCTGATAACCCATTTGCGGCGCTGACAGAAGGTAATGTTTTGCAAATAGTGGTTTTTGCGGCGCTGGTTGGTATTGCGATCCAACGGTTAAGTCAAAAGGCAGAGCCGTTGCGTAAAACGATCAAATCGGGCGCCGAAGTTATGTATGAAATTACCCGCATGGTTTTGCAGTTAACGCCTATTGGTGTCTTTGGTCTGATGGCTTGGGTTATTGGTGAATATGGTTTTTCAACGTTGCTACCGCTGGCTAAGTTTGTTGGTGTTATTTACTTGGCATGCCTTATTCATATTGTGGTTGTTTATGGTGGTTTGGTTCGCACTGCCGGCGGTATGAGCGCCTGGCAGTTCTTTAAAGCCGTGTTTGACGCACAAGTTGTTGCGTTTACCACGTGCAGCTCATTCGGCTCGTTACCGGCCGCTCACAGAGCAGTAACGGAACGCCTGAAAGTATCAAAAGACTACGCAAGTTTCGTATTGCCGTTAGGTGCGACCATTAATATGGATGGCTGTGGTGGTATTTATCCCGCTGTTGCGTCAATATTTATCGCACAGTTGTATGGTATCCCATTAGAATGGATGGACTACGGGCTTATCATGTTAACCGCGACGCTCGCTTCTGTTGGGACAGCCGGCGTGCCGGGCACAGCTTTAGTTATGCTGACGGTGACATTGAATGTTATCGGTTTGCCACTCGAAGGCATTGCTTTTATTGCTGCTATTGACCGCATTATCGATATGGCGCGAACGCTGACAAATGTCACCGGTGATATGATGGTGTCTAGAGTAGTTGCACGCAGCGAAAACCTGTTGCAGGATGACAGCACAGCTAAAGTGGAGTCGTAATAATGTTGAAAGTTGGGGTTTTGGGTGCGTCCGGACGTATGGGACAAACGGTTGTTAGTGCGCTTAGCCAAAGTGAGAACGCGAAATTAACCGCTGCAGTTGTACGAGCAGCCAGTAGCTCCTATGGGAAAAAGCTGAAAGATGGACTTCAGTATACGTCGCTGCAAGACACTAACGCTCAGAATATTGACGTACTCATTGACTTTTCGTTACCTGAAGCGCTGGACGACAATCTTTCGTTTGCTTGCGAGAACGGTATTCCAATTGTTGTTTGCACGACAGGCCTGGACAATAATCACCAGCAACAGTTAATGAAAGCCTCTGAAGATATTCCGCTTCTCTACGCTCGCAACACCAGCGTCGGTATTGCGTTATTAGAGCAGTTAGTTGCTTTGGCGAGTGCTGCTTTATCAACGGCTGACATTGAGATATTTGAAGCTCACCACAAGCATAAGAAAGACGCACCATCCGGCACGGCTATTGCACTTGGAGAGGCCGCGGCAAAAGGACGCCATCAAGACTGGAGTACAGTAAATACTGGTGTGCGTGGTGATGGTGTCAGACAAGACGACAGTATCGGCTTCTCGGTCATGCGAGCCGGCGATATTATTGGTGAACATCAGGTGACTCTTGCCACAGAAGGTGAACGTATAGAACTGAGCCATAAAGTCAGCAATAGAAATACGTTTGCACAAGGTGCCGTCAATGCGGCTTTATGGTTACAAGACCAGAAGCCCGGCTACTATAGTATGCAGGACATACTGGAGCTCAATAAGGTGTTTAATCAGTTACTCAAGCAATAAATATAACTGGACGATTTGGGTAAAATTTCGTAGAATAAGTGCAATTTGCCTAAGTCAATTCGGGCAGTTAATTCAGTCAGTTAACGTGCTTTTGGATGTAACAGGCAAAATGCGCGGTTCAGGACGCAAGGCGGGCGAAGTCAAATTATTTGATTCACCCGTTTTTTTATGTACGGAGGTTGCCCTTGAGTATTCTAGCGAGTCAATCCGCTAAACGAGCGATTCTGGTGCTTGCCGACGGGTCCGTTTTTCGCGGAACCGCAATAGGAGCGGAAGGCTCCGCCGTCGGTGAAGTTGTCTTTAATACGGCAATGACAGGCTATCAGGAAATTCTTACCGACCCATCTTATACCGAACAAATTGTTACCCTCACTTACCCCCACATTGGCAATACAGGCACTAACTCAGAAGATCAAGAATCTGATAACGTCTGGGCGAAAGGTCTTATTATTCGTGATATGGCCATGAAAGCCAGTAACTTTCGAAAGGAAGAAACACTTAGTGCCTATTTGCAGCGCCATAATGTGGTGGGTATTGCTGATATTGATACGCGTCGTTTGACTCGAATACTACGAGAGAAGGGCGCTCAGAATGGCTGTATTATTGTCGGTGAGCTTGACGAGCAGAAGGCGCTGAAGTTAGCGCAAGAGTTTCCTGGATTAAAAGGCATGGATCTAGCAAAAGAAGTCTGCTGTGACCAGCCTTATGAGTGGAAAGGTGGCAGTTGGCAGTTGGGCGAAGGCTTCACCCAGCCAGAGCAGTCAAAATATCATGTTGTCGCATACGACTACGGCTGCAAACAAAATATCCTAAGGCTATTGGCTGACCGAAACTGTAAAATAACCGTGGTACCAGCGCAAACGACTGCAGAAGACGTTCTGGCTATGAACCCGGATGGCATCTTCTTATCGAATGGACCGGGCGACCCAGAGCCATGTGATTATGCAATAAAAGCCATTAAAACCTTTCTGGAAAAAGACATCCCAATTTTTGGTATCTGCTTAGGTCACCAGCTGCTCTCAATTGCCAGTGGTGCGCAGTCCGTAAAAATGAAGTTTGGTCACCACGGTGCGAACCACCCGGTTCAAGATCTTAAAACGAAGCAGGTTATGATAACCAGTCAGAACCACGGCTTTGCGGTTGATGAAGAAAATCTGCCGGCGTGCCTCGATGTTACGCATCGCTCATTGTTCGATGGAACCTTACAAGGCGTTCACCGTAACGATAAACCGGCCTTTAGCTTCCAGGGACACCCGGAAGCAAGTCCTGGTCCGCATGACGCCAGTGAGCTTTTCGACCATTTTATTGAATTAATGCAGGCTAATGCGTAATTCGTTGTTCAATAAGCAGTTACGTATAGCGAGAGGATAGACAGAGCGACTTATGCCAAAACGTACCGACATTAAAAGCATTTTGATTTTAGGCGCAGGTCCGATTGTTATCGGTCAGGCGTGCGAGTTTGATTACTCTGGAGCCCAGGCCTGTAAAGCGCTACGCGAAGAAGGATACCGAGTTATATTGGTAAACTCGAACCCGGCAACCATTATGACCGATCCGGAAATGGCCGATGCGACCTACATTGAGCCAATTCACTGGGAAGTGCTTGAGAAAATCATTGAGCGTGAGCGTCCGGATGCTATTTTACCGACGATGGGCGGGCAAACCGCACTGAACTGTGCATTAGATTTGGATCGTCATGGAGTGTTGGAGCGCTATAAAGTAGAAATGATTGGTGCCAACGCCGACGCTATTGATAAAGCGGAGAACCGAGATCGTTTTGACAAAGCCATGAAGGCTATTGGTCTGGAAACGCCCAATGCCGAAATGGCGCACAGCATGGAAGAAGCATTCGATGTCCTTGACCGCTTAGGCTTTCCTTGCATTATTCGTCCTTCGTTTACAATGGGCGGAAGCGGCGGCGGTATTGCTTATAACCGCGAAGAGTTTGAAGAAATTTGTCGTCGCGGACTGGACTTGTCACCAACGAATGAGCTTCTCATTGACGAGTCATTGCTTGGCTGGAAAGAATACGAAATGGAAGTGGTGCGCGATAAAAGCGATAACTGCATTATCGTATGTACCATCGAAAACTTCGATGCCATGGGTATTCACACCGGTGACTCTATTACGGTTGCTCCGGCGCAAACGCTGACCGATAAAGAATTTCAAATAATGCGTGATGCGGCGATGGCTGTACTGCGTGAAATTGGTGTGGAAACCGGTGGTTCTAACGTTCAGTTTGGCGTTAACCCCGACACTGGGCGCATGGTCATTATTGAGATGAACCCACGAGTGTCTCGTTCATCGGCGTTGGCGTCGAAAGCAACGGGTTTCCCAATTGCAAAAGTGGCGGCAAAATTAGCTGTTGGCTATACGCTGGATGAACTTGAAAACGAAATTACCGGTGGCGTTACACCAGCGTCGTTCGAGCCTGCGCTAGACTATGTTGTTACTAAAATTCCTCGTTTCAACTTTGAGAAGTTTGCGAACTGCAACGACCGTTTGACGACCCAGATGAAATCAGTCGGTGAGGTGATGGCCATTGGTCGTAACTTCCAGGAGTCCATGCAAAAAGCTCTGCGTGGCTTGGAGTTGGGGGCAGCTGGTTTTGACCCGGTTGTTGACTTACAGGCAGAAGACGCTCGCTCAAAGGTGATTCGCGAATTGAAAGAACCGGGTGCCGAGCGTATTTGGTACATTGCGGACGCCTTCCGTTTAGGTATGACGGTTCGCGAAGTATTTGAGCTGACACGCATAGACGAGTGGTACCTGATTCAAATTGAAGAGCTTATTAACCTTGAAAAAGAAGTTGATGAGCTCGGTCTGGCCGGACTGTCAGAAGAGGTCATGACCGTCCTGAAACGTCGCGGATTTGCGGACGCCAGAATAGCCGACGTACTTCATGTTAGCGAAGCCGAAGTACGTAAGAAGCGTCAACAGTTCAAAATACATCCAGTCTATAAGCGCGTCGATACTTGTGCGGCAGAATTCGCGTCAAGCACTGCATACATGTATTCAAGCTACGACGAAGAATGCGAAGCCGATCCGTCTGATAAAGAAAAAATCATGGTTATTGGCGGCGGACCTAACCGTATAGGACAAGGCATTGAGTTCGACTATTGTTGTGTTCATGCGGCGTTGGCGCTTCGTGAAGATGGTTACGAAACCATTATGGTGAACTGTAATCCGGAAACTGTTTCCACCGATTACGATACGTCTGACCGCCTGTACTTCGAGCCAATTACCTTAGAAGATGTACTGGAAATTGTTCGTATTGAGAAGCCGAAAGGCGTTATTGTTCAGTACGGTGGACAGACTCCGTTGAAACTAGCACGTGAGTTAGAAGCGAATGGTGTACCTATTATTGGCACCTCGCCAGATGCTATCGACCGCTCAGAAGACCGCGAACGCTTCCAAACAGCGGTTCGTCGTTTGGGCTTGAAGCAGCCTGAAAACGCAACTGTTACAGGTTTTAACGAGGCTCTGACCGAAGCGAAGCGTATCGGCTATCCGTTGGTCGTTCGCCCATCGTATGTTCTTGGTGGTCGCGCTATGGAAATAGTGTATGACGAGACCGACTTGCAGCGTTATCTGACTGATGCCGTAAAAGTGTCAAATGATGCGCCTGTGCTATTGGATAAATTCCTGGATAACGCAATTGAAGTTGATGTCGACGCCATTTGCGACGGTAAAGATGTGTTGATTGGCGGCATCATGCAGCACATTGAAGAAGCCGGTGTTCACTCAGGTGACTCGGCATGTTCGTTGCCGCCGTACTCTCTTAGTGACATCATTCAAGCGCAATTGCGTGAACAGATGCGTAAATTGGCGTTTGAATTGAACGTAAACGGCTTAATGAATGCACAATTTGCCGTAAAAGACGATGAAATTTATCTGATTGAGGTGAACCCTCGCGCCGCTCGTACCGTACCTTTTGTATCAAAGGCGACTGGTGTGCCGTTGGCGAAAGTAGCAGCGCGAGTTATGGTGGGACGTAGCCTGGAAGAACAAGGTTATGTAAAAGAAATTATCCCACCGTATTACTCGGTTAAAGAAGTGGTTATTCCGTTTGCGAAGTTCCAGGGAGTCGACCCAATTCGAGGTCCTGAAATGCGCTCAACGGGTGAGGTCATGGGCGTTGGCGAAAGCTTTGAAGAAGCTTACGCGAAGGCTAACCTTGGTGCCGGTGAAGCGTTGGCGAAAAAAGGTAAGGCGCTTATTTCTGTGAAAGACAGCGATAAACAGCGCCTTATGGATCTTGCTCGTGGTTTGTTAGCTTTAGGCTTTAGTTTAGAGGCTACCCGCGGTACCGCTAAAATGCTGGCAGAAGAGGGTATTGATTGCTCTATCGTCAACAAGCTTCAGGAAGGTCGACCAAATATTGTTGATGCCATAAAAAATGGCGAGTACAGTTATATCATTAATACAGTAGAAGGTCGTCAGGCGATAGAAGACTCTGTTTACATTCGCCGTGAAGCTCTATTGAATAAAGTGATTTACACCACCACATTAAATGCAGCGTTCGCGACGGTAAAAGCAAACACGGCGGACGACAGAGCAAGAGTAAGCTCAGTGCAAGAATTACATAAAAGGGTATCGTTAGTATGAACCAGATTCCAATGACGGAACGGGGCGCTCAGTTGTTAAGAGATGAGCTGAAGCGTTTAAAAACGGTAGAGCGACCTCGCATTGTTGAGGCGATTGCCGACGCACGAGAGCATGGCGACTTAAAAGAAAATGCCGAGTACCATGCAGCACGTGAACAACAAGGCTTTTGTGAAGGCCGAATTCAAGAAATTGAATCGAAGCTTTCTAACGCTCAAATTATTGATGTGACGAAAGTACCAAACAATGGCAAAGTTATTTTTGGTGCGACAGTCACTGTGTACAATACTAAGACCGACGAAGAGGTGACATACAAAATTGTCGGTGATGACGAAGCGGACATAAAATCGAATCTTATTTCTGTTAATTCACCGATTTCTCGTGCGTTAATTGGTAAAGAAATTGATGATGTTGCTACTGTTACTACGCCAAATGGTGAAGTTGAGTACGAAGTCGTTAAGGTAGAGTACAAGTAACACACTAAATTTCTTAAAGTTTTTAAGGGCTGGAAACTTAGGTTTACCAGCCCTTTTTGCTTTTTGGATCACGAGAGGTGGTTTTTTCGACAGGTTGTTGTATATTTCCGCATCTAATACAGGCTATTAACATTAAAAAAACAAAGAATCTAAACAATGGACACGGAAGCCCCTCAGTTCGATCCTCTCACTTATACTCAAATTGATGATTTGACCGTCAAAGAATGCTTTGAACGGCTTAAGCTCGTGACGAACAAAACAACTTACAAGGATATTGCCATATGGCTTGGTAAAACCCAGGCTGAGTATAATAATTGGAGACGGACGGGAAAATTGCCATGGCCTGATATCATTCGGGCATTATTGAAAGAGGGTATTTCATTAGATTGGTTTTGTGCTCCCGGTCAGCAGTTGAGTAAACCTCAATACAGCTACAGTATTGGTGACTATACCAAAGCGAGTGTTAGAGAGCATGAGCAGTGGCAGCGGTTAAACTTTCTCAATGCTCACCGTCGAGTTGTACCTTTGATGAAAAAATATGGGCTAGAAGGCAGCAGAAAAGCGGAGGCCTTTCTGCTGGACTGTTACTTATTGTCAAAAGACAACTTCCTGAACAAAGAACAAGCTGTTGAGCTTATTGCCAGAGCCTTAGCAATGCAGCCGCCGATACCTTCAGAAAAAAGCGAATAGATTAACGACGCGGTAGTTTTATTTGCGGCTCTTCAGCTTGCTTATACAGAATTTGAGTTTTACCAATAATTTGCACTTGCTCAGCGTCGGTATGCTGAACAATAGTTGCCATAATTTGCTGGCGTAACTCTTTGTCTTCTTCCGGCACTTTTACTTTTATGAGCTCATGGTGTTCAAGTGCTTGCTCTATTTCGGCAATAACACCTTCGGTTAATCCGTTTGCGCCTAATAACACAACAGGCTTTAACGGGTGAGCCAGTCCTTTCAAAAACTGCTTTTGTTTATTTGTTAATGACATTTGCTAATATTCCGGTTTACGACTTGAATTTTTGGTATTGTAACGCCAGATAAGGTGTTCTAGCCAGTTAATTGAGGAAACTTCGGTAAATCATGGGAAAAAAGCGCAGTGTCAGTAGTCAGCGTTGGCTGAAAGAGCATTTTGATGACCATTTTGTGCAAAAAGCGCAAAAAAAAGGCCTGCGTTCTCGGGCGGTTTTCAAACTGGAAGAAATTCAGCAAAAAGATAAGTTGATCAAAAAAGGCCAAACTGTCGTTGATCTAGGGGCTGCTCCCGGCGGTTGGTCACAATACGTGGCTGACTATTTCAATGGTGACGGGCAAATTATCGCCTGCGACATTTTGCCGATGGATCCAATCGCTGGTGTCGATTTCCTTCAGGGCGATTTTCGTGAAGAATCTGTACTGGAGGCGTTAACCGACAGAATTGGTGGCAAGAATGTCGATGTTATATTGTCGGATATGGCGCCCAATATGAGTGGTAATGGCACGGTTGATCAAGCTCGCTCTATGTACTTAGTCGAGCTTGCTTTAGATATGTGTCACCAAGTATTGAAACCTGGCGGCCATTTTGTCGTCAAAGTATTTCAGGGGCAAGGGTTCGAAGAGTTCCTGAAAGATGCAAGAGCCGCTTTTAAAACGGTCAAAACACGTAAACCAGATTCTTCTCGGGCTCGTTCCAGAGAAGTCTACTTGGTAGCGACAGATTATAAACTGTAGTACCCTGTTGGGTAGTGATTTTAATAGAGGTAATAGGCTTTGAGCGATATGGCAAAGAATCTCATCTTGTGGCTGGTAATAGCCGTTGTGCTGATGAGCGTTTTTCAGAGCTTCAGTCCAAGCGAATCGTCGTCTTCAACCATGGCGTACAACGAGTTTGTAAGTCAGGTTAACAATGGCAACATTCGCAAGGCTGAATTTGGTGATGACGGACGCACGATTTCAGGGGTAACTCGAAACGGACAATCTTATAAAACGGTTGTTCCAACCCAGTACGATCCAAAAATCCTGGACGATTTATTGGCGAACGACGTTCAAACACAAGGTACTCCTCCTGAGGAACAAAGTATTCTTGCGTCTATTTTCATTTCATGGTTCCCAATGCTGTTGCTTATTGGTGTATGGATATTCTTCATGCGTCAAATGCAAGGCGGTGGTGGCAAAGGCGCCATGTCGTTCGGTAAGAGTAAAGCCCGTTTAATGAGCGACGAGCAAATAAAAACAACGTTCAAGGACGTGGCTGGTTGCGACGAAGCCAAAGAAGAAGTAACCGAGTTGGTTGACTACTTAAAAGATCCATCGAAGTTCCAACGCCTGGGCGGTAAAATCCCGAAAGGCGTGCTAATGGTTGGTCCTCCTGGTACCGGTAAAACCTTGCTGGCGAAGGCAATTTCAGGCGAAGCCAAAGTACCATTCTTTAGTATTTCGGGTTCTGACTTCGTTGAAATGTTTGTCGGTGTTGGCGCCTCGCGTGTTCGCGATATGTTCGAGCAAGCGAAAAAGTCAGCACCATGCATCATCTTTATTGATGAGATAGATGCGGTAGGCCGTCAACGTGGCGCAGGCCTGGGCGGCGGTCATGACGAGCGCGAGCAAACACTGAACCAAATGCTGGTTGAAATGGACGGCTTTGAGGGCAACGAAGGTATTATTGTCATTGCCGCTACTAACCGCCCAGACGTACTTGACCCTGCATTACTCAGACCTGGACGTTTTGATCGTCAGGTTGTGGTGGGGCTACCTGACGTTCGCGGTCGTGAACAAATTCTGAAAGTACATATGCGCAAAGTACCTTTAGGTGATGATGTTAAACCAGAGCTGATCGCTCGTGGTACACCAGGCTTCTCCGGCGCAGATTTAGCGAACTTAGTGAATGAAGCTGCCTTGTTTGCTGCACGTGGTAATAAGCGTGTCGTTGCGATGGAAGAATTCGATAAGGCAAAAGACAAGATCATGATGGGCGCAGAGCGCCGCTCGATGGTCATGACCGATGATGAGAAAGCGATGACCGCGTATCATGAAGCGGGTCACGCGATTGTTGGTCGTTTAGTACCAGAGCACGATCCTGTCTATAAAGTATCTATCATTCCACGCGGTCGTGCGTTGGGTGTGACAATGTACTTGCCCGAGCAAGACCGGGTTAGTCACAGCAAGCAGCACTTAGAAAGTATGATTTCAAGCTTGTTTGGTGGTCGTCTGGCCGAAGCCATTATTTATGGCGATGAAAAAGTCACGACAGGCGCTTCTAACGATATTGAGAGAGCAACAGAAATTGCTCGTAAAATGGTGACTCAGTGGGGCTTATCGGAAAAAATGGGACCACTGCTTTATGCTGAAGACGAGAACGAGGTGTTCCTTGGTCGTCAGGTGACACAGCATAAGAATATGTCTGATGACACAGCGCGGGCTATCGATGAAGAAGTGAAATCTGTTATCGATAAGAATTACCTGCGCGCAAAACAGATTCTTGAAGAAAATGTCGATATTCTTCATGCAATGAAAGACGCGTTGGTAAAATATGAAACTATCGATGCAGACCAAATCGATGACTTAATGAATCGTCGTGAAGTTCGCCAACCTAAAGGCTGGACAGATAACAATAACGACGGTGACGGCACTAACGGTGGCGCTGCTAAAGCAGATGATACCGAAGAGCGTCCAAACAGACCTATCAATGTCGATAAGCCTGGTGACGCAACCTCGTAAGAAGTAGGTTAATTTAAAAAGCCACCGCAAGGTGGCTTTTTTGTAATAGGGAAGCAAATTGGGAGCTGCTATGCCTAAGAATCCAAAGCCTCTGCAAGTAATGGGTATTTTGAATGTGACGCCCGACTCGTTTTCGGATGGCGGTCGCTACAATCAATTAGACGTAGCCATCAGTCGAGCAAGTGAACTCATAGAGCATGGTGCCGATATTCTTGATATTGGCGGAGAGTCGACCCGCCCCGGTTCAGATGCGGTTAGTGAGGCTGAAGAGCTGGAGAGAGTTATTCCTGTTATAGAAGCAATAAAGCAGCGCTTTGAGATACCGGTTTCTATCGATACAACCAAAGCGGCGGTGATGACTGAAAGTGTTAATGCCGGTGCAAGCTTGATAAACGATGTGAACGCGTTAAGAGAAGCAGGGGCAGTTGAGGCGGCGGCTCGTTCTGGTGCAGAAGTGTGCCTGATGCACATGCAGGGCGAGCCGCGCACCATGCAAGAGCAGCCACATTATGACGATGTTGTCTGCGACGTTAAACGCTTTTTTCAAGAGAGAATCGATGTTTGCACGGCGGCGGGCATAGCAAGAGAAAAAATTTGGCTCGACCCCGGGTTCGGTTTTGGCAAAACACCCCGCCACAACTATCAGCTATTACAACGACTGCAGGCGTTTCATGAATTGCAACTGCCATTGCTCATTGGTTTGTCACGGAAAAGTATGATTGGTCATGTGACTGGTCGAGACGTGAGTGAACGATTGGCAGGCAGTTTAGCCGGTGCAACCATTGCAGCGATGAAAGGAGCACGTATAATTCGCGTTCACGATGTAAAGGAAACGGTTGATGCGATGAAAGTCGTCGCGGCAACATTAGAAGGAGAGCACATTTGAGTGAGCGTAAGTATTTCGGCACTGACGGTGTCCGTGGGCGAGTTGGAGACTACCCCATAACCCCTGACTTCGCGGTGAAATTAGGTTGGGCCGCGGGTCGAGCCTTAGCAGCAAAAGGCGCAAGTCGGGTATTGGTCGGAAAAGATACTCGCGTGTCAGGCTATATGCTGGAGTCAGCGCTTGAAGCGGGCTTGGCTGCTGCGGGTGTTGGCGTTGATTTTCTAGGGCCTATGCCGACCCCCGGAATCGCTTATTTGACCCGAACTTTTAGAGCGGCGGCTGGTATTGTGATTAGTGCTTCACATAATCCTTATTATGACAACGGTATAAAATTCTTTTCCGACAATGGTCATAAACTGCCTGATGCTACGGAGCTTGAAATAGAACGTCTTATCGATGAGCCGATGGACTGTGTTATTTCGGAAGAGCTCGGGCGTGCTCGGAGAATTAATGATGCAGCAGGTCGTTACATTGAGTTTTGTAAAAGCGTGTTCCCCAATGAGATGACCCTCGAAGGTCTGCATATTGTTGTCGACTGTGCCAACGGTGCAACCTATCACATCGCCCCTAATGTATTTCGTGAGTTAGGCGCAAAAGTGACGGAAATTGGTACAGAGCCGAACGGTTTAAATATCAATCATGAATGCGGTGCGACACACCTCGATGCGTTGCAAAAAACGGTGATTAAAGAGAAAGCCGATTTAGGCATTGCCTTAGATGGTGATGGCGATCGCATTATGATGGTCACCGAAAATGGACGTGCGATTGATGGTGATGAAATTCTGTACATGTTAGCAGTCACTGCGCAACAGCAAGGGCAACTGCAAGGTGGCATTGTCGGCACCTTAATGACTAATTTCGCTCTTGAACGCGAACTGAACAAGCGCAATATACCTTTTGTGAGAGCAAAAGTAGGCGACCGCTATGTGATAGAAGAACTGGTTAAACGCGACTGGTATTTAGGCGGCGAGAACTCCGGGCACTTAATCAATCGCCAACACCATACGACAGGCGACGGTATTATCGCCGGTCTGCAAGTGTTAGCGGCTATGTATCAGGAAGGAAAGTCATTAGAGCAGTTGAGTTGTGACTTTAAGAAAATGCCTCAGGTACTGGTGAATGTTCGTTTTGAAAAGGGGCAACAGCCACTTGAGTCATCGGCTGTGAAAAGTGTCGTTAAAGAAGTTGAGTCAGCTCTTGGTGACAAAGGCCGAGTACTGTTACGTAAGTCAGGCACTGAGCCGCTTATCCGAGTCATGGTAGAGGGAGAGGATGAAGGCAATGTGCGCGCTTATGCTCAACAAATCGCCAGCGAAGTTGAAGCGGCTACAAATTAAACACTTAGCGGCTTTGCTAAAAATGTTGCTTGTATCTTTGAGCGGGTTTCGCTACTATTCCCGCGCTCTGAAGTAGAGGACAAATTATGCCAAATGCATCGTTAGTGATTGCAAACTGGAAAATGAATGGAAATAAAGCGTTGGTCAAAGAAATGACGGCGTTTTTAAGAGATAACAAAGAGCAATTTAATGCTGTTGACGTTGTCGTTTGTCCTCCTTTTACGCTTATTTCTGATTTAACGCGTGAATGTTACTACGACGATATAGCCGTTGGTGCGCAAAATGTATCTGAGCATGAAAGTGGTGCTTACACTGGTGAAGTATCAACGTCCCAGTTAAAAGAAGCCGGTGTTGGTTGTGTGTTAATTGGTCATTCAGAGCGACGTCAGTTGTTTGCTGAAAATGATGAGCAAATTAACCGGAAAATTAAATCAGCATTGAGCGCGGATTTACAAGTGGTTCTTTGTGTTGGCGAAAATAAGTCACAAAGAGACGCAGGCGAAACCTGGAATGTGGTATCGCAGCAAGTGAAAAATGCATTGCAGGACGTCGCCACTGACAACGCAGGAAAAATTGTTGTTGCTTATGAACCTGTTTGGGCAATAGGAACAGGTGACACAGCAACACCTGAACAAGCTCAGGAAGTGCATGAAAATTTAAGAGCACTGGTTGTCGACTTGTTCGGTGAAATTGGCAATAAATTGCCATTGTTATACGGCGGTTCAGTCAAGCCTGATAACGCAAAAGAACTGTTTTCACAAAAAGACATTGATGGTGGCCTGATAGGTGGTGCAAGTTTAAAAACTGACGACTTCCTAAGCATCTGCCAGGCAGCACAAGGGTAATTTAATTATGTATGAATTTTTAATGATCGCATTTTTGGTCGTTGCCATTATCTTGGTCGGATCTATCATGATTCAACAAGGTAAAGGTGCAGACATGGGCGCATCGTTTGGTGCGGGTGCATCAAATACTGTATTTGGATCGTCAGGTTCGGGTAACTTCCTGAGTAGAACGACAGCGATCTTGGCCGTTGTGTTTTTTGTGTTGAGTTTGGCGCTAGGTAATTTATCAACGTCAACCGGTGAATCGACTGACGATTTCTCTGATTTATCGGTTCCAGAACAAGAAGAACAGTTACCGCCAGCGGAAAGTAAAGAAGACGAATCGTCGGACGTACCGCCGGTTAACTAAAGAATTTGCAGAAGTGGTGGAATTGGTAGACACGCTACCTTGAGGGGGTAGTGCTCTTACGGGCGTGCGGGTTCAAGTCCCGCCTTCTGCACCAATTAATTTCTCTCTGATTGTTGCTTCAGAGCTTGAAAATAAAAGAAAAAAACGTATAATGTGCAACAAGTTTCGGACGCGGGGTGGAGCAGTCTGGTAGCTCGTCGGGCTCATAACCCGAAGGTCGTAGGTTCAAATCCTGCCCCCGCAACCAAATTCAATGAAGTAGGACATGGTAATAGACTTCGTTGAATAACTGACAAAGGGTCCAGTGTTTAAAAAGCCCCGCAGCAGCTCGGGGCTTTTTGCTATGTGACCTTAGCTATCTTAAGATAGCCAGAACACTGGGCGCTTGCGCCCTTTTTTTGTTTTTAGGAGGCAGTAATTGGCAAATTTGCAGGAACGGTTAACAGACATTATTCGACCCGCGGTTGAAGCTCTGGATTACGAGCTATGGGGCGTTGAGTTTGTTCGCGCAGGTAAATTTTCGACATTGCGCGTATATATTGATCACCCCAACGGTATCAGTGTAGATGACTGCGCAGATGTTAGTTATCAGGTTAGTTCGTTATTAGATGTTGAAGACCCGATAAATGCTGAATATAACCTGGAAGTTTCTTCTCCCGGTATGGAAAGGCCGTTTTTTAATACCGAGCAAATGGTGCCCTATATCAATGAAACTGTTGCAGTACAGTTGATAGCCGCCCAGAAAAACAAAAGAAAATTTCAGGCATTATTGGAAGCAGTTGAAGACGACACACTGACTTTAACTGTCGATGACGATACGCTTCAGGTGAAAATGCGCGATGTAAAGAGCATTCACCTGGTCCCAAGATTTGATTAGATTGCGTTGGCGAGGCAGCACTCATGAGTAAAGAAATACTGTTAGTCGCAGAAGCGGTTTCAAACGAAAAAGCCGTCCCAAGAGAAAAGATTTTTGAAGCGTTAGAGTCAGCTTTGGCGCACGCGACTAAAAAGAAGTACGAAGGCGATATCGATGTACGTATTGATATTGACCGTCAAACCGGTGAGTTCGATACCTACCGTCGTTGGTTGGTGGTTGAAGATTCGGATGAAGGCTTGGAACATCCGTACCGCGAAATCAGTTTGTCAGCAGCGCAGTATGAAGATCCGTCACTGAATTTAGGTGACTATGTTGAAGAACAAGTTGACTCCATTCAGTTTGACCGCATCACCACGCAAACGGCGAAGCAAGTTATTGTGCAAAAGGTTCGTGAAGCTGAACGTGCACAAGTGGTTGATGAATATCGTGACCAAGTCGGTGAAATGGTCAGTGGTATCGTAAAGCGTGCTAACCGAGAGCATGTGATTTTAGATTTAGGTAACAATGCCGAAGCTATTATTTATCGTGACGAAATGCTGCCGCGTGAATCGGTTCGCCCTGGCGATCGCATCCGTGGTTTGCTTTACGATGTGAAGCCAGAAGCGCGCGGTGCTCAACTGTTTGTTAGCCGAACGCATCCTGAGTTTCTGTTAGAGCTATTCCGCATTGAAGTCCCAGAGATTGGCGAAGAAATGATAGAGCTTCGTGGTGCAGCACGCGACCCAGGCTCACGTGCTAAAATTGCTGTTAAGAGCAATGATAAGCGAATTGACCCGGTTGGCGCGTGCGTTGGTATGCGCGGTGCCCGTGTTCAAGCCGTTTCAGGTGAGCTTGGCGGCGAACGAGTTGATATTGTTCTTTGGGACGATAACCCGGCGCAATTTGTTATCAATGCAATGGCGCCGGCTGAAGTGGCATCTATAGTTGTTGACGAAGATGCCCACACCATGGATATCGCCGTGGCGGAAGATAATCTGGCACAGGCTATTGGTAAAGGTGGTCAGAATGTTCGCTTGGCAAGCCAGTTGACCGGCTGGACATTAAACGTCATGACAGAAGATGAGTTTAATGAGAAAAACGAAGCGGAAACGCAACGCTTGTTAAACTTGTTTATTTCAAGCTTGGATATTGACGAAGATTTCGCAACGGTACTGGTAGAAGAAGGCTTTTCATCGCTTGAAGAAGTCGCTTACGTGCCAGTTGCAGAGTTCCTTGAAATTGAAGGAATGGATGAAGATATTGTAGAAGAGCTTCGTGGTCGTGCTCGCGCTTACTTAACGACGAAAGCACTGGCTAACGAAGAGTCTTTAGAATCGGCTGAACCTGATGAAACCTTGTTAAACTTAGAAGGAATGGATCGCCACCTTGCTTACGTATTAGCAAGTAAAGGCGTGACCACCCTGGAAGAGTTAGCAGAGCAGGGCATTGATGACTTAGCCGATATTGAAGAACTTGATGAACAGCAGGCTGGCGATTTAATAATGAAAGCCCGCAATATTTGCTGGTTCAGTGAAGAACAGTAAAACGATCAGCGGAGGTACAACAGACTATGGAAGAAGTAACGCTCGAAAAGCTGGCCAAAGATGTCGGTACAACAGTTGATCGTCTGGTTCAGCAGTTCGCTGAAGCGGGCATGAACAAAAAAGCTGGCGACTCAGTTAATGAAGAAGAGAAACAAAAGTTGCTGGCTCACCTAAATCGCCAACATGGCGGTGGTGGCAGCTCTGAACCCAGCAAAATGACATTGAAACGCAAAACCAAGAGCACGCTGAGTGTTGGCGGTGGTCGTGATTCTAAATCGGTACAAGTTGAAGTTCGTAAAAAGCGGACTTACGTTAAGCGCTCAGCTGCAGAAGAAGCAGAGCGTGAAGAACAAGAGCGTGTAGCGAAAGAACAGGAAGCGGCAGAAGCGAAACGCCGCGAAGAAGAGCAAAAGCGTGAAGAAGAGCAGCGCAAAGAAGCAGAGGCAAAAGCCAAAGCGGAGCGCGAGAAAGCCGAAAAGGAAAAGGCTGAGAAAGAAAAAGCTCGAAAAGAGAAAGAAAAAGCACGCCAAAAAGCAGAAGCTGAAAAGCGTGCTGCGATGACGCCAGAAGAGCGTGAGGCGGCTGACAAAGCGAAAGAAGAAGCTGAAAAACTGAAACGTCAGCAAGAAGAAGAAGCCCGTAAAAAAGCGGAAAAAGAAGCGGAAGCGCAAGCGGAAGAAGCTCGTAAACTGGCAGAAGAGAACGCAAAACGCTGGGAAGAAGAAGAGCAAAAACGTAAGCAGCAAGAGCAGGAAGATGTGCACTTTACAACGTCTTCTACAGCTCAAGAAGCAGAAGACGCTCAGGACTTCGATGAAGAACGCAAAAGTCGCCGTCGTAATAAAAAACGTCGTCGTAAAGATGAAGAAAATGAAGACGCACCGCGTCGCGAGAAGCGTCGTAAGGGCGCTCGTAGAGGAGCTTCTTTGCAACAAGGCTTTAATAAACCCGCTCAACCTGTTGAGCGTGAAGTAAAAATTGGCGAAACCATTACGGTGGGCGAACTGGCAAACCGCATGGCGGTTAAAGCAGGTGACCTCATAAAAACCATGATGAAAATGGGCGAAATGGTCACTATCAACCAGATTCTGGATCAGGATACAGCCGCTCTGGTTGTTGAAGAGCTTGGTCATAAACCCGCATTGGTTAAAGACAATGCGCTTGAAGAAGAAGTGCTTTCTGATCGCCACGAAGGTGGTGAAGAAGCGCCGCGCGCACCGGTTGTCACCGTTATGGGTCACGTTGACCACGGTAAAACGTCACTGCTGGATTACATTCGTAAAGCGAAAGTGGCTTCTGGCGAAGCCGGTGGCATTACACAGCACATTGGTGCGTATCACGTAGAAACTGATCAAGGCATGGTGACTTTCCTGGATACTCCAGGACACGCTGCGTTTACGTCAATGCGTGCTCGAGGTGCAGGTGCTACGGACGTGGTTATTCTCGTTGTGGCGGCGGATGACGGCGTTATGCCGCAAACCAAGGAAGCTGTTCAGCACGCGAAAGCAGCTGGCGTTCCTTTAATTGTTGCTATCAACAAAATGGATAAAGAAGAAGCGGACCCTGACCGTGTAAAAAACGAGCTGTCTCAGTTGGATGTTATTCCAGAGGACTGGGGCGGTGATACCATGTTTATTCCAGTGTCCGCGCACAGCGGACTAGGAATTGACGAACTGTTAGAAGGCGTGTTGTTGCAGTCTGAAGTCCTTGACCTTAAAGCTGAAAAAACCGGCATGGCGTCAGGTATCGTGGTTGAATCACGTCTTGACCGTGGTCGTGGACCAGTAGCAACCATTCTTGTCCAGCGTGGTTTGCTGAAACAGGGGGATGTGGTTCTTTGTGGTCTTGAGTACGGCAAAATTCGCGCGATGCGTGACGAAAATGGCCAAGAAATTAAAGAAGCTGGCCCATCAATTCCAGTGGAAATACTGGGTCTGTCTGGTGTCCCTCAAGCAGGTGATGAAGCGACTGTTGTAAAAGACGAGCGTAAGGCCCGTGAAGTGGCAAACTACCGTCAAGGGAAATACCGTGAAGTGAAGCTGGCTAAGCAGCAGAAAGCGAAGCTGGAAAACATGTTTGCGAACATGGAAGAAGGCGATGTTTCAGAGTTGAATATTGTTCTTAAGTCAGACGTTCAAGGTTCACTCGAAGCAATTTCTGATGCATTGACCAAGCTGTCTACCGATGAAGTGAAAGTGAATATTATTGGTAGCGGTGTCGGTGGTATCACCGAAACTGATATTTCTCTGGCAAGCGCTTCTAACGCTATCGTCGTTGGTTTCAACGTTCGTGCGGAAGCAGCAGCCAGAAAACTGGTAGAGCAGGAAAACGTCGATCTCCGTTATTACAGTGTTATTTATGACTTGATTGACGAAGTAAAAGCGGCGATGAGCGGTATGCTTCAGCCTGAGTTCAAGCAGGAAATCATTGGTCTTGCTGAAGTTCGTGATGTCTTTAAGTCGCCTAAGCTTGGTGCTATCGCCGGCTGTATGGTCACTGAAGGTATTGTGAAGCGTTCAGCGCCAATTCGTGTCTTGCGTGACAACGTCGTTATTTATGAAGGTGAGCTTGAATCACTGCGTCGCTTTAAAGATGACGTTCAGGAAGTTCGTAACGGTATGGAATGTGGTATCGGTGTTAAGAACTACAATGACGTTAAAGAAGGCGACCAAATCGAAGTCTTCGAAACGGTTCAAGTTGAACGTAAGTTGTAAGGAAAGGTATGCCACAAGACTTTAGCCGCACCGAAAGGGTGCGGCATCAGTTACAACGTGAGATCGCACTCATCATACAGCGCGAGGTGAAAGACCCTCGCGTGAGCATGGTGACGGTTTCCGATGTAGAAATATCAAGAGATTTAGCGTACGCCAAAGTATTCGTTACCTTTTTCAATGATGACGAAGCAGAAACGAAAACAGCACTGAAAATTTTAAATCAAGCGACTGGTTTCATTCGTTCACTTTTAGGTAAGCGGATTAAAGCGCGCATTGTGCCAGAGCTGAAATTTCATCACGACACCTCCTTAAATGAAGGTATTCGTATGAGTAAGCTGGTGGCGGAAGCACGCGCACGTGACAACAAAAATAAGACCGATTCAGAGGACTAAGCAATGGGCAAAGCTCGTCCCCGTAAAGGGCGTCCTGTCTGTGGCGTAGTCTTTCTGGATAAACCGAAGGGCATGAGTTCCAATCATGCCCTTCAACGTGTTAAGCGCCTCTACAATGCTCAGAAGGCCGGCCATACCGGCGCTCTGGATCCTTTAGCAACCGGCTTATTGCCCGTGTGTTTAGGGGAAGCCACTAAATTTTCTCAATACCTGCTTGATGCGGATAAAAGCTATCGGGTTGAAGCCACTTTGGGTGTGCGAACAACGACGAGTGACGCAGAGGGCGAGGTAGTAGAGCGTAAGGCGGTCAATATTTCCGAAGACGATATTCGGAGAAAGCTGTCGGAGTTTATTGGGCAGCAACAACAAACTCCGTCTATCTATTCCGCGCTTAAGCACGAAGGCCGACCATTGTATTATTACGCTCGCCGCGGTATTGACGTCCCACAAAAAGTGCGTGAGATAACCATCCACTCCATTGAGTTTATTCAGTTAGTTGGTGAGGTTCTTGAGTTACAGGTCAGCTGCAGCAAAGGGACTTATATACGCACATTAATCGATGACCTGGGTCAGGCATTAGGGTGCGGAGCGCATGTTTCGTTACTGCATAGAAATGGTGTGGCGGATTTAAATGCGGACAATATGTTGGCTATAGAGCAGCTGGAGCAATTGGCTGAAGCGGGCGATCTGGACGCACAGCTCCATTCGGTTGATTGTCTGCTACATGCCTTACCAGAGCAAAAAGTCACTCGTTCTGAAGCAAGAGATTTACTTCATGGGCAGCCGGTAGATAATTGCTTAGATCGTGAGGTTGCCGTTGGCGATCAATGCCGTATGTGGAGTGAACGTATTGACGGAGGAAAAGAGTTTATTGGTGTCGGTGCTTTAAGAGATGATAACCGCTTTTGGCCAAAGCGCGTGTTAGCGCTTGAATTCTGCGAGTTCTCTCTCGATGATTTGAAATAATCATTGATTTTGGGCGCTGTCTCTATATAATACGCGCTTCTCCCGCCCCTGAATTAGTGATCGGAGGCGGATATTTCACATAATTAGGAGTTATTATGTCACTAACTGTTGAACAGAAAGCTGAAATCGTAAAAGAGTTTGGTCAAGGCGAGAACGACACAGGTTCTCCAGAAGTACAAATCGCTTTGTTGACTAAAAACCTGGCAGAGCTTCAAGACCACTTTAAATCGCACAAAAAAGACCACCACTCACGTCGTGGCTTGTTACGCATGGTTAGCCGTCGCCGTAAATTGCTTGACTACCTTAAGCGTAAAGACGAAAAGCGTTATTTATCAGTTGTTGAGCGTTTAGGAATCCGTCGCTAAGACACTGAACAAAGCAAAAATTTTGTAAGAAAGGGCTGAATTGAAAAATTCAGCCCTTTTTTGTGTTCTTTTTAGTCTTATGGGTCTTAATTTTGTCACAATTCCCTTATACTATGCGGCGAGACAAATAAAGAGAGAAGACGAACATCAATCCGGATGTTCTATATTTATTAGGTAAAGGAAAGACAACGTGAATCCAATTACGAAACAATTTCAGTACGGTCAGCATACAGTCACTTTAGAAACTGGCGTTATTGCACGTCAAGCCACTGGCTCCGTATTGGTCAGTATGGATGACACAACAGTTCTGGTAACTGTTGTTGCAAAAAAAGACGTCCGAGAAGGACAAAACTTTTTCCCGCTGACAGTTAACTATCAAGAAAAAACATACGCAGCAGGTAAAATTCCGGGTGGCTTCTTCAAACGCGAAGGCCGTCCAAGTGAAAACGAGACGCTGACATCGCGTCTTATCGACCGTCCAATCCGTCCTTTATTCCCTGAAGGCTTCATGAACGAAGTTCAGGTGGTTGCTACGGTTGTTTCAGTTAATCCACAAATTAACCCTGATATTGTTGCACTAATAGGTGCGTCAGCGGCGCTGTCAATTTCAGGTGTCCCATTCGCAGGCCCAATCGGTGCTGCGCGTGTTGGTGTGGTAAACGACGAGTATGTATTGAATCCAACCATGGATGAGCTGGAACAGTCTAAGTTGGATCTTGTGGTTGCAGGTACAGAAAACGCAGTATTAATGGTTGAGTCTGAAGCAGAACTGCTGTCAGAAGACCAAATGCTGGGGCTGTCATGTACGGTCATGAAGCCATGCAGGACGTTATCAAAGCCATTGAAGAATTTACTGCAGAAGCAGGTAAAGAAAAGTGGGACTGGAAAGCACCAGAGAAAAACGAAACTCTGCAACAGAAAGTTCGTGAGTTGGCAGAGCAAGGTATTGGCGAAGCTTACCGCATTACTGACAAAGCTGAGCGTAAAGGTAAGCTTGACGAAGTTAAACAGCAGATGACTGAAAAGCTGACAGCTGAAGACGAAAATGCTGACTTAGAAGAAGCTGGCGAGATTTTCCACGATCTTGAAAGCGAAATTGTTCGCAGCCGTATCATTGCTGGTGAAAAGCGGATCGATGGTCGCGACCCGGACATGGTTCGTGCTATTAGCGCAGCGACTGGTGTTTTACCACGCACTCACGGTTCTTCATTGTTTACTCGGGGTGAAACTCAGGCTTTGGTTACCGCAACATTAGGTACAGACCGTGACGCTCAAATGATCGACGAGCTAACTGGCACGAATACCAGCCGCTTCATGCTGCATTACAACTTCCCTCCATATTGCGTGGGTGAAACGGGCATGATGGGTTCTCCTAAGCGTCGTGAAATTGGTCATGGTCGTTTAGCGAAGCGTGGTATCCAGGCAGTAATGCCAAGCCATGATGAATTTCCATACACCATTCGTGTGGTTTCGGAAATTACAGAATCAAATGGTTCAAGCTCTATGGCGTCAGTGTGTGGCTCCTCACTAGCATTAATGGACGCAGGTGTTCCCATCAAGTCGTCTGTCGCCGGTATCGCGATGGGTCTGGTAAAAGAAGGCGACAAGCATGTCGTTCTGTCTGATATTCTGGGTGACGAAGATCACTTAGGCGATATGGACTTTAAAGTAGCGGGTAACAACGACGGTATTACTGCGCTGCAAATGGACATCAAAATCGACGGTATCACTCGCGATATTATGGAAAGTGCGCTGGCACAGGCGAAATCAGCTCGTTTACACATTTTGAAAGTGATGGACGAAGCGATTGGCGGACATCGTCAGGAGCTGTCTGCTTATGCCCCACGTTTTACCACAATCAAGATTGATCAGGACAAGATCAAAGACGTGATTGGTAAAGGCGGTGCTGTTATTCGCGAGCTCACTGAGTCGACTAATACCAACATCGAAATTGGTGATGATGGCACGATTAAAGTAGCTGCTAGTGACCAAGCTGATGCCGATGCGGCGATTGAGAAAATCAAGCAGCTGACGGCGAATGTTGAAGTTGGCAAAATTTATCAGGGTAAAGTCGCACGTATCGTAGACTTCGGTGCTTTCGTTACTGTGCTGCCGGGTAAAGATGGTCTTGTTCATATTTCTCAAATTGCAGAAGAACGTGTGAACGACGTAAACGAATACCTGAAAGTTGGTGATGTTGTTCCGGTTAAAGTACTGGAAATTGATCGTCAGGGTCGTGTTCGTCTGAGTATGAAAGAAGCGGTTGAGAAAAAAGAAGACGCTAACGACACAGCAAGTGGTGAGAGCAGTACTTCAGAAGAGAGCTCAACAGAAGAGTAATTTCTCAATTGACGAAGAAGCCCCGCTATTTTAGCGGGGCTTTTTTTTGCCTGAAAGGCGCTGAATGTGCTGTAATGTGGGCTATTGATAAATGAAAGGTATTATTATGCAGTTGGTTCGTTTCCATGCCGTCGTTGGCTTAGCTATTGTTTCGATGTTTCTATCCGGTTGCGCCTCGCTGGTGGGGCAACAGCCGTCGGCGATAAGTCAACTGGTTCTGGCTGAGCCAGAACGAGCCGAATTTCGTTATGAAATAGAATTGGCGCGGCTTGATCAAGTTTTAACGGAAGACTTAAGCCCCGAGCAACGCGCTGAACTGTACTATCGTCGTGGTGCTTTATATGATGCGGTTGGTCTTAGTACACTGGCCAGAATGGACTTTACGCGCGCCCTTGAATATAACCCACGGCTTGCCGATGCTTATAATTTTCTTGGCATTCAATACACTCAGCTACAAGAGTTTGACTACGCTTATGAAGCCTTTGACTCAGCGATAGAGTTAGAGCCTAAACATAACTATGCTTACTTAAATCGCGGTATAGCGGAATATTATGACTCGCGCTATGAGTTGTCGAAGGAAGATCTGGAATATCATCTGGAACGAGAACCTTCTGATCCATACCGAGTCATTTGGCTATATTTGACTAGCGTGGATATTAATGCCGAAAACGCAAAAAGTACGCTTCGCCAGAATATTAATGAGCTGGACAAATCTGATTGGGGTTACCAGATAGCGCAGCTATTCCTCGGTAACCTGCATGTTGATGAGTTCCTCGAAAAGATGACCCAGCAGCTTGGTGAAGATGAGCAACTGACAGAGCGCCTGTGTGAAGCTTACTTTTACCTTGGTAAGTACATGCAACTTAAAAATAAGCCGCTAGATGCGATGAACTACTTTAAGCTGGCACTTTCAACTAATGTGTATGAGTTTGTCGAACACCGGTACGCATCAGTCGAGTTAGATCGGATTCGACAGTCGCTTATCAATCGATGATAAAAAATTCACTCGCCGTTATTCTGCTTTTGGTGTTTGGTTATATCAGTCACCAATACCTCACTGAGGGTCAGGAACGCTATAGAAATGCGGTCAGCGGTAACATTCATGAACAACACATGCTAGCCAACGCATACTGGCAGCAAGGTAATAAAACAAACGCTTATTACTGGTGGGAAAGAGCGGCTCAGAAGGGGAGTGTAAAAGCCATTCACCAGTTAATGGCATACTTTCCTCAACAGACGGATGAATGGCTGTCGTTAGCTGCAAAAGCAGAAATACCATCAGCGATAAATGCAGTCGCAAAGCGCGAGCTTAACAGTGCAAGATTCTCTTTGGCAAGCTGGTTGACTCGTTGGGAGCAGAAGCAAACGACTTGGCTTGATAAGCAACGCAGCTTGCTGAACTCTTTTGAAAGCCATGGACAGTGTGATAGCACTTTGGCTGTCATTGGTCACAGCGACGCTCAAAAATCAGAGTACCTCAGAGTCTTGAGCGCATTGGACAACAGTGAATTTGAGCTTAACTGGTGTTCTCGCTGGGTGGTCGACGGGGCGCTTGAATGCACGCTTAAGGGGGAGAGAGACCGTGCAGAGTGCAATTCGGGTGAGCAAGCCGATTATCAAATCATTCTTGCTGATTCGGGGATTGCCAGTGCTTCCAGCCGTCAAATAGTATTAACGGAGCATAGCTCGCGCGCCGTCATTCAGCATGAGATTGCTCATTGGTTGGGATTAGCTGACGAGTACCCCATGTCAGGCGTTTTGGCGAAAAGATTTTGCCAGGGGCTTTATCAACATAAAAGTCTTAATGTCGTAGTAACCGATTCGACTGAGCAAGGTGTATCAGAGAGCGATATCAAAGCCTTATATCAACGCCTTCCCTGGCAAAATAGTCTAAGCTCCTGGAAAGACATTGCTCAGCATACCGGCCAATACTGGGTGTTGGGCTCCGATGCAAGCAAGCATAAAGTGGGGCTATTTAAAGCGGATACATGTAATGCTGAAGAGGGCTTTCAAGCCTGGAAGCCGGTTAAAGAAACTACCGCTATGGAACAGCATGCAACCGAATACTGGCCAAAGGTGTATCTGGAGCTAATAGAGGCTCAAAGCGAAACGGCTAATTGAGCCAGTATAATCACCGGACAGAAAGTCGCCATAAACCACAGTAAAGAACGCAGTTTGTCGTAGTTCGCTAAATAAGCAATATGGTAGAGCACTCGTAAAACGATAAAGGCGATAGCCAGAAACTCAATACGCTCTGTTACAGCGTTTGTTGCTATGGCCGCTAATAACGCAACTGCGTATAAAGGAAAGGCTTCATACGCGTTATAATGGCCAGCAACAGCGCGTGCACCGCGACCGATAAGCCGTTGTTGCTGAGCTCTTGGGTGTTTATTGTCGTAGCCGTTGTCGCGGTTTTGAAAGTAAACAACAGGCGCCTTGGCTAAAATAGGTAACAGCCCGGCAATGAGTAGACACCATATAAGTAAGCTCACAAAGCGCTCCTGTTGCTTTTAATGTTTTAACGAACGGTTTCACCAGCCGCTTGTAGATCGGCATGGTAAGACGAGCGGACCAACGGGCCACTGGCGATGTGTGAAAAGCCCATTTCTTCGCCAGCTACGCGCAGTTCTTCAAATTCGTCAGGGTGCACGTAACGCGCTACTGGTAGGTGATGACGGCTAGGCTGAAGATACTGTCCAATCGTCAGCATATCAACATCGTGCGCTCGTAAGTCTTTCATCACCTCAAGAATTTCTTCTTTGGTTTCTCCCAAGCCAACCATGAGTCCTGATTTGGTTCGAATGTCAGGGCGTGCTTCTTTATACTTTTTCAGCAAATCAAGTGACCACTGGTAATTCGCACCCGGGCGTGCTGCCTTATATAAGCGAGGCACAGTTTCCAGGTTATGGTTGAACACATCTGGTGCTTCGTCTTTTAAAATGTCTAAAGCAACTTGCATACGACCACGAAAGTCAGGTACTAAAACCTCGACTTGAATGTCGCCATTACAGTGGTGGCGAATTTCGCGAATGCAGTCAGCAAAGTGTTGAGCACCACCATCGCGTAAGTCATCACGGTCAACTGACGTGATAACCACGTATTTCACTTTCATGTCGCGAATGGTTTTACCTAATTTCTCTGGTTCTTCGGAGTCCGGAGGTAATGGACGACCGTGCGCAACATCACAGAAAGGGCATCGACGTGTGCAGATGTCGCCTAGGATCATGAAGCTGGCCGTGCCGTGATTAAAGCACTCCGGGAGATTAGGGCACGACGCTTCCTCACAAACAGAATGCAATCCGTGACTGCGCATCGCCTGCTTAATTTCGTCAATTCGCTCGGTTGAAGAGGGAAGTTTCACTTTCAACCATGATGGTTTACGCAGCATTTCGTCGCGCTCGGTTGGAATAACCTGCACGGGTATGAGGGCCATTTTGTCGGCGTCGCGCATTTTGACGCCAGGTTCAACTCTAACTGGCTTTGACATAATCTTGAGCGAGTCCTGTTTGTTGAAGAATGTTGCTGTATGACAGCGCATCTGTGAAATGCTTGATAACCGCATTTGCGGCTTCATCAAAACTTTGTGGTCCATTCATATCTTTCGTTTGGACCATTTGTATACCGGTTAAGCCACACGGGTTTATGCGGGCAAAAGGTTCCATATCCATATTAACGTTGAGTGCGAGACCATGGAATGAACAGCCTTTGCGAATGCGTAGTCCTAATGAACACACCTTGTCACCGCTGACATAAACGCCAGGCGCATCGCGTCTCGCTGCTGCCTCTATGTTATAGTCAGCAAGCATATCGACAATGGTTTGCTCGATGCGGTTGACCAGTTGTCTGACGCCATATTTTAAACGTCGAATATCCAGTAGAAAGTATATAACGACCTGACCAGGGCCGTGATACGTGACCTGACCACCGCGATCAACTTGTATTACGGGAATGTCTCCCGGGGCAAGGAGGTGCTCTTCTTTACCTGCTTGCCCTTGGGTAAAGACAGGATCGTGTTCAACCACCCAGAGTTCATCAGCGGTGGTTTCGTCACGTTGGTTCGTAAACGCCTGCATGGCGTGCCATACAGGTTCGTATGGCTGCCTGCCAAGTGTGCGTATGATAAGAGTGTCATTCATGCCGCAATTATAACGTTTGCAAAGCCCTACGGCTAGTCGTTACATCAAAGTACGTAACGAACGTCATCAATATCGGAAAGCGAACGGTACAATATTTCTATGTGCTCCTGACTTTCCACTCGAACCGATACAGACACTGAATGATAGTTTCCTTTGCTACTTGGCTTAATGGACGGTGTATAATCCCCGGGAGCATGCTCCTGGAGTACGGCTACTACTTGATCAGGTAAACTCTCAGTCGCGACGCCCATCACTTTAAACGTGAAGCGCGTCGGAAAGTCTACCAGTTTATCAAAGCGCGTTTTTTGCATGACTTAAACCTTTATTCTTCACTAAACTGTTGCTTAATATAGTCCATGATTTTTTTGAAAAAGCCGCCTTCCTCAACAGCTTGTAAGGTAACTAACGGGAATGATGCAACATCTTCGCCATTAAGCTGTAAATATACGGTGCCTACTTTTTGCCCCTTACTTAGTGGTGCTTGTAGCTTCTGGTCTAATTCGAAATTTGCGTTTAAATCATCTTTTTGACCGCGAGGCAAAGTGACAACAACATCCTCGCTGATACCTAACGCTACTTCGTCGATGTCGCCACCCCAAATGCGGTGCGCCACAAAGCTTTCACCGGCTTCATAGGCTTTTACTGTCTCGTAGTAACGGAAACCGTAGTTAAGTAGCTTTTTACTTTCTACTTTGCGTGCTTGTTCGCTGTTCGTTCCCATAACGACCGCAATGAGACGAGTGCCGTCTTCTACAGCAGAAGAAACCAGGCTGTAACCGGCTTCATTTGTATGCCCAGTTTTAATGCCGTCGACATTTAAACTTCTGTCCCACAACAACGAGTTGCGGTTGTACTGCTTAATGTTGTTATAGGTAAAGGATTTTTGCGCGTATAACTCGTACTCTTCTGGCGTTTCATTAATCAACGCGCTGGCCAAAGTTGCCATATCACGTGCCGATACGTACTGCTCTGGATCTGGCAGCCCATGGCTGTTTGCGAAGTGGCTGCTTGACATGCCAAGTTGTTGCGCGTAGTTGTTCATGAGGTCAGCGAAGGCGTCCTCACTACCGGCGATATGTTCAGCCATGGCCACACAGGCGTCGTTACCTGAAGAGATGATAATACCTTTGTTCAGCTTTTCGACAGGCACTTGTTTGCCAACTTCGATAAACATCTTTGATGACTCAGGAAAGTTCTTAGCCCAGGCATTCTCACTAATGGTGACTTGATCACTTGGTGAAATTCGGCCGGCAAGAATTTCTTTTCCAATAATGTAACTTGTCATCATTTTAGTCAGACTTGCAGGTGGTAAGCTTTCGTCTGCATTTTCTTGAGCCAGCACTTTACCGGTTGTGTGGTCAATCAAGATGTAAGCTTTCGCATTAACGGATGGTGCGCTAGGCACCAGAGATTGAGCTGCTGCTACGCTTGCAGTACTAAAGGTAATGGCAACGATGGCAAAAAAACGACAGATTTTTTTCATTGGAATTATCTTTTTAGTCAGGTGAAACAACATGTAAAACGCGAGTTTTAATTTAGCGCCGGATTATATCAGTTCTGCGCTGTCCCGTCAGGCGCAGCCGTAGTGTTTTGCGTTGCTTTTACACGAAAGGCTTTAGGGTAACCACTGGCTCTTACTTGTTCGAGTAGGTTGTGACTTTCGTGTTCCGGAACAGGCCCTAATACTAGTTTGTATAGACCATCATTTTGTTCGGTAGTTGCAATTTCTTTAAGCGTTGTCGGTAATTGGTCTTTTATTTGCGACAAACGTTGCTTATCGGACGATGCCACTAATTGAATATGGTAAGAACTCGTTGCTGGTTGCTCACCGGCACTGGCTAACGGTGTTTTCAGGTTTATCGCTTCGACCCGGACATGAGCGGTTCCAGAATCCAGCATATCAAGCTTATAAGCGGCGGCAAAAGAAAGATCAATAATGCGTTCGGGGTGGAAGGGGCCGCGGTCATTGACTCTTACGATAACGCTTCGTTCATTGCTTAGGTTAGTGACTTTTACATAAGTGGGTAAGGGCAGTCGAGTATGAGCAGCTGTCATACTGTACATGTCATAGTACTCGCCATTCGAGGTAAGATGGCCATGAAATTTATTGCCGTACCATGAGGCATACCCCTCTTCGACATAACCGTCGGCTTGCTCCATAACCTCATATTGTTTACCAAAAACTTCATAGTCGCGGTTGCCCTGAGGACTATGCGGCTCGGGAACCGGAACCGCATTTCTTAACTCTGCCTGAGTTGGTAAGCGAGTCGGCGCGCTATCGTGATGTTGGCTGTACCTTCCTGAGGGATCAGAACTGCAACCAACAACCAGAACAGTGATTAACGAGAAATAGAGCAGGCTAGCGGCGCGCATTTTTCAATTGCTCACTGAATTGGTAAACCGCCATGGCGTAGAGTGGGCTGTGGTTATAGCGCGTAATCACGTAAAAATTATTGTAGCCCAACCAGTATTCTGCAGCATTTTCAGTTTCAAACTCAAAGACCCGAACCTTGGTGTCCGGTGTCACGGTTTCGTTATTGGGTAAATCAAACCCTTGATTTTTCAGTGCTTGACGCGTGGTATTGGGCTTCATGCCCTTACTAATCACTTTTGACCAGTTCTCACTATGGTTCAGCGATTGAGCAACAGGCTGTCCCGCTTGCCATTTATGTTTTGCGAAGTAATTGGCGACACTGCCAATGGCATCGACCGGGTTGGTTAACAGGTTGCGCTCACCATCACCGTCAAAGTCGACGGCATAATGACGATAACTGGATGAAATGAACTGTCCGTAACCCATAGCTCCTGCATAGGAGCCTTTCGCTGAATTAATATCCCAATCCTCTTCAGAAGCTAACTGAAAGAACTCTGAAAGCTCAGAACGAAAGAATTTAGCGCGGGGGGGGTAATGGAAACCTAAAGTATAAAGTGAATCCAATATGGAATATTTTCCCATATAGTTACCATAAAAGGTTTCTACTCCAATAATTGCGACAATGATCTGAGCCGGAACACCGTACTCTTGCTCTGCTTTTTCGAGTGTGGCTTCGTGCTCTTCCCAAAACTTTAAACCGGCTTTTAGGCGTTTCTCAGTTAAAAAGATTGGATAGTACTGATACCAGGGTTTGGCTTCCCAAGGGCGCTGTATTGCTTCAAGGACTTCGTTGTTAACCTTGGCCTTGCTTAACCACTTATTCAATTGCTCTCTGTCAAGGTTATGCTGCTGAACTTGCTGCTCAATAAACTCATCAACACTTGGTATATTGTCCTGTGCTGCCAGACCAAAACTGAAAATAGATAGTGTAATGCCTGCTAATAAACGCATAACCAGCCTCTTTTTTAATTGTTTATAATGAGCCTGTGGTGAGTCGCTATCGACATTAATATGCCAAAACCTGCCATCAACGTCACCATTGAGGTGCCACCGTAACTAATTAAAGGTAATGGTACCCCAACAACAGGTAAGAGTCCTGAAACCATACCAATATTTACAAAAACATACACAAAGAAGGTCAGCGTTATAGAGCCGGCGAGCAACTTACTGAAAATATCCTGAGCGCGCATGGCAAGGATAAGGCCGCGCAAAATCACAAAACCGTATAAAGCCAGAAGCAACACAACACCGGTAAGACCGAATTCCTCGCTAAATACCGAAAAGATAAAATCGGTGTGCCGTTCAGGCAGAAACTCAAGTTGTGACTGAGTCCCCTGCAACCAGCCTTTGCCATCAATACCACCCGAGCCTATGGCTATTTGTGATTGAATAATGTGGTAGCCGCTACCAAGTGGGTCTCTCTCTGGGTTTAAAAAGGTCAGTACACGCTCTCGTTGATAGTCGTGCATGAGATAAAACCAAAGTACGGGTGCAAAGGCGGCGGCCGCTACAGCGGCGGTCATGACCAGTCGCCAACTGAGACCTGCTAGAAAAATAACAAACAATCCGGCACTGGCAACAATCAATGAAGTTCCTAAATCGGGCTGCTTCGCTATTAGTAATGTGGGTATCAACACAAGAAGCAGGCCGCCAAAAAGGTGAGTTAATGTGGGAGGAATTTGTCGTCTGTCCATATACCAAGCCAACATGAGTGGCATAGCAAGCTTCATTATTTCAGATGGCTGTATCGTTATGGGACCAATATCGAGCCAGCGTTGTGCGCCTTTACCCATTTCGCCAAAAGCAAGAACGGCCACCAGCAGTAGCACTGCCATAAGAAATAGCGGAACGGCAAGTCGGCTCAATGCCCGTGGTGGAACTTGTGCAAGAATAAACAGCACGACAAAGGACGCTAAAATTCGAACTGACTGACGCTGCATCATCGCTATATCTTGACCCGATGCGCTAAAAACCACGAATAAACTGACAACAGAAAGCGTAATAAGGGCCAAAAATAAAGGTCCGTCAATATGAATTTTTTTTAGTAGCGGGTTTCGCTGTCGTTCTTCAGTTGTCAGCATTGTCTTTCACCTGCTGGTTATCCTTTATCATGTAACGCGAATGCCATGCATCAAGCATTTTGCGAGCAACAGGAGCTGCCACGCTGCCACCACCGCCGAGTGAGTTCTCAATAGCAACAACGATAGTGACTTTTGGGTCTGTTGCCGGTGCATAACCAACGTACATAGCGTTATCGCGGTAGCGCTCTGCAATTTCTTCCGCATTGTACTCTTCGTCCTCGCCAAGGCTTCGAACTTGCGCCGTACCTGTTTTACCGGCTGAACTGTATTCAGCGTCTCTAAATGCTGAACGTGCCGTGCCGGTGTCACTCATGTTCACTTTCTTCATTGCGTCTTTAATAACTTGCCAGTGTGCCGTTTTTTCAATTTTTACGGGACGGTTATAAGTAATTAGCGCTTCTGATACTTGTTCCTCATCTAAAGTACCGCGAAGTAGTCGAGGAATAACATGTTTTCCTTCATTCGCCACAATGGCGGTGGCGACGGTCAGTTGAATGGGGGTCGCTGTCCAATAACTTTGTCCAATACCTACCGATAACGTCTCACCAGCGTACCAAGGTTGGCCAAATCGGGCCCGTTTCCAACCTCGGGACGGCATGAGTGCGGGGACTTCTTCGTGTATATCGATGCCTGTGATTTCACCAAACCCAAACTTTGTCATAAAGTCAGATATTTTATCGATACCGAGCTTGAGCGACATGTCGTAGTAAAATGTGTCACAGCTTTCGGTTATCGCACTGGTCACATCGACCCATCCATGCCCCCAGGCAAGCCAATCGCGGTAACGTCTGTCTACGCCTTTAATTTCGAACCAGCCAGGGTCCCAAATACGGGTATCTTTAGTAATGGTACCGTCTTCAAGACCGAGGAGTGCAATCTGCGGCTTAACGGTTGAAGCGGGCGGATAAGCGCCCTGAGTTGCCCGGTTGAGCAGGGGACTGTCTTTAGAATTCAATAAGGAGCGATACTGCTTGACTGAGATACCGTTTACAAACCAGTTCGGGTTATAGCTTGGGGTACTTGCCATAGCAAGAATAGCACCCGTATCGTTATCCATAAGAATAATTGAGCCTCGGCTTTCCCCAAGCAGCTCAACGGCCTTTTTCTGGAGTTCAATATCAAGCTCGAGAATCACGTCCACTCCAGGTTCAGGCGCTTCAATACTTAGCGTTCGAACGGCACGCCCCCGGTTATTCACCTCAACACTTTGATAACCGACAGTGCCGTGAAGCTGCTTTTCGTAATACTTTTCAATGCCTAGTTTACCGATGGTGCGACTGGCTGCGTAATTAGCAAGTTCGCCTTGTTCTTTAAGGCGATTGACGTCCTGTTGGTTAATTTTGGCAACGTAGCCGACAGCGTGGGTTAGTAAATCTGCATAGGGATAGCTGCGGATAAGGCGTGCTTCAAGGCTTACCCCAGGGAATTTATGTTGATGTGCTGCGAATGTAGCAAGTTCTTTTTCATTCACATTGTCGAGTAATGGAACATTGTTAAAGCGTCGTTGGCTTTTTAAGTTTTGTTCAAATTGCTCAAGAGTCTCATCGGGGAACCCTAGCAAACTCTGGAGGGATGTCAGGGTTGCGTCTAAGTCAGGTACTTCTTCCGGGGTAACATCAATACTGTAAATAGGCTTGTTTTCAGCTAATAAAACGCCGTTACGATCGTAAATCAGTCCTCGGTTAGGGGCTAAAGGAACAAGCTTAATTCGGTTGTCGTTTGAACGGGTTTGCAGTTCGTTATGTTCACTTACTTGTAAGTGGAACATATTGGATGCCAGCAATACGAATACAGCCACAACAATAACGATAGCGACCATCGCACGGCGGGCAAAAATAGCTGATTCGGCTTCGTGATCACGTATGGTTGTGCGCTGACGCATTATTATCGTTATTATTCTCTGTGATAAGGGTGATTATTATTCAAACTCCATGCTCGGTAAAGACTTTCAGCAACAATTAACCGAACCATTGGGTGTGGCAGCGTCAGCTTTGATAACGACCAACGTTGCTCCGCAAGCGCCAGACAGTCATTCGATAGCCCTTCAGGGCCACCAACCAGCAACGTAACATCGCGGCCATCCATTTGCCAGGCGGCGAGCTGTTGGGCCAGCTTCGGTGTATCCCACGCTTTACCGTTTACTTCCAGTGTAATGACTTTGTTGCCTTTGGGGATAGCTTGAATGAGCGCCTTGCCTTCTTCCTGCACAATTCGGTTCACATCGGCTTTCTTTGTACGCTTTTGAGCCGCAATTTCGGTTAATACAAATTTGCAGTCGTTAGGGAAACGCTTTTGGTATTGCTCAAAGCCTTCTTTTACCCAGGTTGGCATCTTAGTGCCAACCGCAAGTAACTGGATCTGCACTTACTGGCCCCAGAGCTTTTCAAGCTGATAAAAGTCGCGGATAGCTTCTTGCATAACATGCAAAACCACATCACCCAGGTCGACTAAAACCCACTCTGACTGCTCGCCGCCTTCAATACCGATAGGCGGGAAGCCTGCGTGTTTCGCTTCAGTTGCCAGATACTCGGCAATGCTTTTAACGTGCGTTTTTGAACTGCCCGAACAAATGACCATAAAGTCAGCAACGTCTGTTTTATCGTGAACATCTAAAACTTGAATGTCACGGGCTTTTATATCTTCAATTTTGTCGATGACAAAATCGCGTAATTCTTCTGCCTGCAAAGGAGGGTCTCCATTTGATTTAAAAAGGTTTTGCTTCAACCGGTAAGTTTAACAGAATATCGCAGGGCTGTTCAGCTACAAATACAGTTTGTTTGTTTTAATATACTCGTAAACCGAGGTTGGGATAGGCGGTGAAGCGGGACGCTCGTGTAATTGACTTCGAAGCTCTGTTGCTGAAATATCAATAAGTGGTGTTTGCGCTATATAAAGTTTACCGTCAGGACTATTTGCGAGGATACCGGGCTGATAAACTCGGTGTTGTTCAATGAAACGCTTCAGTTCACTGTCCTGCGGCTCAAAAGAAACACCGCTTCTTGGCATAACGACGATATGCGCATGCTTTATAATGTCGTGCCACTGATACCACTGATTTAAGCTCATTAGCGAGTCCATACCCATCACAAAAATGAGTGTGTCGCCTGGATAATGCTCAGAAAGTTCAGCGAGTGTCGATGCTGTGTAAGACGGACGTGTTTGCTTCAGCTCCCAGTCCTCAGCCTCAAAACCCGGATAGCCCTTGCAGGCAAGCCTGACCATATCGAGACGCTGCTTAGCTGAAGCTTCCGGTTGTGCACGGTGTGGAGGAGTGGCACTTGGCATGAACGCAAGGCGGTCAATTCCGAGCTCTTTCATTAGTGCGCTGGATGTCTCTAAATGCCCATGATGGATCGGGTCAAACGTGCCGCCAAAGACTGCTCTGATCATAATGAAATAAACGTATTTTCAAGCTGCAATGGTTGAGAGAACGGCTGCAAACTATGAGCAGCCGTTAAGCTGCTTTCCTTCTGACACAGCAGTCCAAGCAAGTGAACAGTAAGTACTAATGGCGACTCACCACTGTCCTGTTTTAATGCCATTTCTAAACGCTCAATGAGGTAGTGCAGTTGGTGCAGTGTTTCTACTGATAAAGACTCAGCTCGTTTAATATAACCTGGTTGTTGATTTGACCAAATCATATTACGACGAAAAAGAGCTGAAACGTCTGTGTTGCCAGCGTGACTTTTCAGCGTTGTCAGCAATTGAATTTCCCGTTGTAAGATCCAGACAAAGCGATGAAAATCGTTTTCCTCATCGAGTAAACGAGTCAGTTTGTGCAGAGCGTCTTTATAGTTACCAGCCTGAATACTTTCTTGCAGCGCAAACACATTAAAGCGGCTTGAGTCACTGCTCGCATCGGTTAGGAACTCGTGTGTAATAACGCCGGAATCACTGAGTAATTGCCATTTACGCAGTTCTTGATCAAGCGCTAACAAGTTGCCTTCAAACCAGTCAGACAGTAATTCAGGTACGCCTTCGGCTAGCGTCAGTTGGTACTTTTGGGCACGCTTATGAATAAACACCGGCAAACGAGCCTTATCGGGACTTTGGGTTCGAATAAGAGGGCCGTGTTCAGCTAGCGACTTAAACCAACGGCTATTCTGGTGCTCCTTTTTTAAGTAGCTTCCAATGACAACCAGTGTATGGTTTTCAGGCAGTTGATTTGCGTAACTGTGTAAAGCGTTTGAACCTTCTTTTCCGGGTTTGTTTTCCGGAAGCTCGAGTTCAATAAGTGTGTCGCTTCCGAATAAACTCATTGATTGTTCGAGTTCACTCAGTTGCTTCCATTCAAAGTCCTTTGACTGTATCCAATGATATTTTTCTGCGTCGTGGCCGAAATGTTGCCGGATAACGTCTATGGCATCCATCCGCAATAACAAGTCATCGCCAAACAGCAATAACACAGGGGGAACGCCTGAACGCTCAATGTATTGACTTAATTGTTCTGGGAACAATGTCTGCACTTAACGCTCCGTTATTGAGAGAGTTCAGAAACTATCTGCTGAAGGATAATTCGTGATGCTTCAGCGCGCATTTCATTCACTAGCATTTCTCGCTCACGCGTTTTTGCCAGTGCAAAGTTTGGATCATCCTGATAGTCTCTGGCTACTTCTGCTGTTCTCTCAACGATGACTTGATTGTCTTTCAACAGTTGGTAGCTGACCTGATACAACAGCTCGTATTCGGCAACCTGACCACTCTCAAAAAGTGATAGGGTGCGTCTCTCTAGCTTGTCAGAAAGCAGCGCTAATTGGTAACTGCTGTTTTTGGAAACGTTAATACCGGAGTGAACCAGTCGTTGCTCCATTTGAGAAGCAAGCTCTTTTGATACATTTGACTGTAATCGAATTGACTCCAGACTTTCCGGTAACTGATAATCGCCACGAAGCTGAAAGCCACACCCGGAGAGTATGGCTATCAATGAAAAACTCAAGAGTACCTGTGTGACTGTTCTCATCGAGGTTAACCAACAACAATGTTGAGAATTTTTCCGGGAACGTAGATTTTCTTACGAATCTCTTTTCCTTCAACGTGTTTTTGTACCGAATCGTCGTCAAAGGCTTGCTGTTCAACTTGCTCAGCTGACGCATCAGCAGACACGGTCAACTTAGCCCGAACCTTGCCGTTGATTTGAACAACAATCAGCTTTTCGTCTTCTACTAGGGCGCTTTCGTCAACGTTTGGCCACTTTGCGAATGACAATGGTTCTTCGTGGCCAAGTTCTACCCATAACTGCTCGCACACATGAGGGGTAATTGGCGCTAACATTCGAACCATTGCGTCAATGGCTTCGCCCAACACCTGGCGATCAGCGTTCGTCTCCATTGGCGCTTTCTGGAGGTGGTTTAGTAACTCCATTATTGCGGCAATAGCCGTATTAAAGTGCTGGCGTCTGCCCATGTCGTCGGTGACTTTGGCTATCGCTTTGTGCAACTCACGGCGCAGAGTCTTTTGCTGTGAATTCAGTGTTTCACCGGATGCATAGCCTCCGGCATTAATGAAGTCGAAAGTCAGTTTCCATAAACGACGCAGAAAACGTTGAGCACCTTCTACTCCGGAGTCAGACCACTCAAGCGTCATTTCTGGTGGCGCAGCAAACATCATAAACAGGCGAACGGTGTCGGCACCGTAACGTTCGACCATGGTTTGCGGGTCAATACCGTTATTTTTCGATTTTGACATTTTACTCATGCCACCAACTTCTACCGGTTTGCCGTCGGCTTTTAACGTAGCGCCGGAAATGGCGCCTTTATCGTCACGTTGAATATCGACATCTAATGGAGAGAACCATTCTTTACCGCCTTTTTCGGTGTCGCGGTAATAGCTGTCTGCTAACACCATGCCTTGGCATAGTAAGCGCTTAAACGGTTCGTCAGACTCTACTAAGCCGGTGTCACGAAGCAGTTTGTGAAAGAAGCGTGCGTACAGTAAGTGCAGTATCGCGTGCTCAATGCCACCGATGTACTGGTCGACAGGAAGCCAGTAATTCGCTTTCTCAGGATCTAACATTGCGTCGTGGGTTTGAGCACTGCAGTAGCGAGCGTAGTACCATGACGATTCCATAAAGGTGTCAAAGGTGTCTGTTTCGTGCTCAGCCGCTATGCCGTTGTATTCCGTTTTACGCCATTGAGGATCGGACTTGATAGGTGAGTTAACACCATCCATGACGACGTCTTCCGGCAATTTAACGGGCAGTTGTTCTTCTGGAACCGGCACGGACTCGCCATTTTCGAGGTTCAGCATAGGAATGGGTGTGCCCCAATAACGCTGACGAGAAACGCCCCAGTCGCGTAAACGGTAGTTGACTTTCTTCTCACCGATGCCTTTTTCGCTTAACTCTTTGGCGATAGCATCAAACGCGTCTGCAGAGCTCAGCCCGTTGAAACGGTCTGAATTGATAACGGTTCCTTTTTCCGTAATAGCAGCCTGGCTAATGTCACTGTCGCCTGAAAGTGGTTCAATAACGGGCTGAATCGGAAGTTTGTATTTGGTGGCAAACTCCCAGTCACGCTGATCGTGCGCCGGTACGGCCATAACGGCGCCTGAGCCGTAGTCCATTAGCACAAAGTTGGCGACCCATACCGGAATTTCTTCACCGGTCATTGGGTGAACGGCCTTGAAGCCGGTATCCATACCCAGCTTTTCCATGGTGGCGATATCGGCTTCTGCAACCTTGTTGTTTTTGCAGTCTTCGATGAATTCGGCCAGGGCAGTATTGTTTTTTGCCGCCTCTTTAGCCAGCGGGTGGCCAGCTGCAACACCCATATAAGTCACGCCATAAATAGTGTCAGGGCGCGTGGTGTAGACTGTTAGGGGCTGATCATAGCCATTGACTGAAAAGTCGACTTCAACCCCTTCAGAACGGCCAATCCAGTTGCGCTGCATGGCTTTAACCTGTTCCGGCCAGCCGTCAAGTTGGTCAAGGTCGTCCAGAAGCTCTTCGGCATAGTCAGTGATTTTTATAAACCACTGTGGAATTTCCTTTTGTTCTACGGTTGCCCCCGAGCGCCATCCTTTGCCATCGATCACTTGCTCGTTGGCTAAAACGGTTTGGTCGACCGGGTCCCAGTTAACTGTTGCGTTCTTTTTATAAACCAGACCCTTTTCATAAAGCTTAGTGAAAAACCATTGCTCCCAGCGGTAATAGTCAGGAGAGCAGGTCGCGACCTCGCGATTCCAGTCGTAACCAAAACCTAAACTTTTTAACTGGTCGCGCATGTAGTCGATATTTTGGTAGGTCCATTTCGCCGGTGCAGTCTTATTCTGTATTGCGGCGTTTTCAGCAGGCAAACCGAACGCATCCCAGCCCATTGGCTGTAAAACATTTTTACCTAACATGCGTTGATGACGACTGATAACATCGCCTAACGTGTAGTTGCGAACGTGCCCCATATGTAACTTACCGCTGGGGTAAGGGAACATTGATAGGCAATAGAACTTGTCTTTGCCAGGCTCTTCTTTCGCGGTAAAAACGTCTTGCTCCTGCCAGCGCTTTTGCATGGCAGCTTCAATTTTGCTGGGGTTATATTGTTCTTGCATAGTCCTGCTTACTTCCGTTGGTGCAATAAAGTGAATTAACTAATGGCGTACCACATGACCAGCATGACAACGATGCCAGCTAAGCCAAAAAAGCCATACTCAAACACAGAGCGTTGTTTGACTTCTGCAGGGGCTGACTTATCGATACCTAATAACATCAACCAGCTGCTTAGACCTAAACCGCCAGCGGCAACCAGAACGGCAAACAAAATAGCATCGAAGATATTTTCCATAATGATATTCCTGTAGAAAGTATAAATAATAACGGCAGATAAAGGCTCTGCTGACACACTGAATATACAGCTTAATAGTGTACTGATTTTAACGCGTTATGACTACGCTTGAGTTCGCTTATTGCGGGCTTTCGTTAAGCTGGCCGGCACCAGGCCGAGAAGTGCAAGTATTAACGCACCCCAAAGACCAAATTGTTTAAACCAGGTATTGCCGTTCACCGGATACAGCTCCGCAGAAACGGTGGTCGCCTTAAACTGCGGAGCTTTATCAATAAATTGTCCGAACTCATCCACTATCGCGGTGACGCCGTTATTCGTTGCCCGTAAAAGAGGACGTTGTAATTCGAGAGCCCGCATTCGGGAAATTTGCATGTGCTGCCACGGTCCGTGAGAGTCACCAAACCAGGTATCATTGCTTATGGTCACCAGAAAGTCGGTGTCTTCAAAGGTGTTGTCCCTAACTTGCTGAGGAAACGCAATTTCGTAGCAAATGGCCATTGAGAGCTTTCTGTTATTCGCTTCCAAATTAGGTTGTTGGTAACGACCGCGGCTAAAAGAAGACATGGGTAAATTAAATAGCGGGGCTATTGGGCGCAGAATATCCTCAAAAGGAACAAACTCGCCAATAGGCAACAGATGGTGTTTCTGATAACGGTTTTTGCCACTGTACTCATAGGTATCGTCATCAAGCACAATCACACTGTTATAGAAGGCGTCATTGAGTCTATCGTAATCGATGATGCCGGTGATCAGAGCTGAGCCGTTAACCGATGCCGATTGCTCCATAGTCGTTAAAACGTCTTGGGCATATGGTTCCAAGGCAGTGACTGCTGATTCTGGCCAAATCACAATGTCGTGATTAAATTTAGGTCGGGTTAAGTCGAGGTATCGCAAAATATTAGGCCACTGCTGTTCCGCTTGCCATTTTAGTGACTGCTGAATGTTGCCCTGTACCAGTAGGATGCTGGTTGACTCGGTGCTTCTCCAGGTTGGCTGTAATTTGTGACTGACTGACGACACCGTCATTAAAACCAGCGGGACAATGAATAGTAGTGGACGGTGGTACTTAATCGCCATAAAGATGCACAGTGCGGTCACCCAAAGGGCGACCGTAATGCCTGATTCACCGATAAGTGGCGCTAAATTGGCATAAATGCCGTCAGTTTGTGTATAGCCAAGGCTTAACCACGGGAAGCCAGTAAATAGCCAACCGCGAAGAAGCTCGAAACCCAGCCAAATGAGCGGTAATGAAAAGCGCCACTGGGGCTTTCTATGTGCGAGTTTCTGCCACAATCCAAATGCCATTGCTGGGAATAAGGACAGATAAAGAAACAGCAGCAAAAGGATTAATATAGTGGCATAGACGGGTAAACCACCGTACTGGTCGATACTGACGTAAATCCAGCTAAGGCCTGTTGCAAACCAACCCAGCCCAAAGGTTAGCCCCGCATAAAAGGCTCGCTTCGGAGCCATTGGCCAAATGATTTTTACAACAACGGGTAAGACAACAAACGGCAACCAGTGCCAGTTGAAAGGGGAGTATGCCAGCGTGAGCGATGCTCCTGACAATAATAGTAGCAGAGAGCTTAATTTACTCCCCCAGCGTTTTGTCATTATTCAGTACTCTCCGACGTCTCGACTTCCTGAATGCTGACCTGAAGCTGTTGAATCCTTCGCTTATCGGCGTTGGTGATGCGGAAAGTGAAGTTACCGAGCGTAATTTCTTCTCCGGCTTGTGGAAGGTGACCAAACCCATGAGCGACTAAACCACCAACAGTGTCGTGTTCTTCATCACTGAACTCAGACTTAAAGTAGTCGTTAAAGTCTTCGATAGTGGTTAGTGCTTTCACTGAATAACGGGTCGGACTTAAGCGACGAATATTTTGCTTGTCATCGTTTTCATTGATATCGGTTTCATCCTCAATTTCACCAACAATTTCTTCGAGAATATCTTCAATCGTTACGAGGCCTGAAACACCACCGTACTCGTCAACCACAATAGCCATGTGATAACGATTAGAGCGGAAGTCTTTTAGTAACACGTCAACCCGCTTGCTTTCGGGAACAATGACAGCCGGTCGCATGACCTTTTCTAACGAAAAGTCTTCTTCGTTTGAGTTAAAGCCATAACTGAGCAAGTCTTTCGCGAGTAGAATACCCTCAACCTGATCTTTATTATCCGTCACTACCGGATAGCGACTGTGTTGAGAGTCGATAACGATAGGTAAAAACTCTTCGACGCTTTGGTGCACATCAATAGTGACCATTTGCGAGCGCGGAATCATGATATCGCGAACTTTAAGCTCCGCGACATCGAGCACGCCTTCAATCATTTCTTTGGTATCGTTATCAATCAGATCACGCTCTTCAGCGTCCTGAATTAAATCGACGAGTTCTTCTCTGCTTTTCGGCTCACCGGTGAATATTTGTAATAACTTGGCTGCCCAAGATTTACCCGACGAGCCGTTGGCTGAGTGGGGGTTGTCGTCGCTCATTAAAGTGTATGCTCCGTGTTGCTTGTTGTTTCATATGGGTCTGGATAATCAAGAGAAGCCATAATTCGCTTTTCTATCGACTCCATTTCGACGGCATCTTCTTCTTGTATATGGTCGTAACCCAAAAGGTGCAGAGTACCGTGTATCACCATGTGCGTCCAGTGGGCGATAACGGACTTATTTTGCTCTTTTGCTTCGCGCTCAACGACGCTCTGACAGATGACTAAATCACCCAGTAACTGGATGGGTAATTCAACGGGACTTTCAAAAGGAAAAGACAGCACGTTTGTTGGGTAATTTTTGCTTCTGAACTGATGGTTGAGTTCAGCGGCTTCGCTATCTTTTACAACTCGAACCGTTAGCTCCACAGGCTTATCGATACTAAGGTGCTGAATAACAGCGTTGGCCGCAAGAGCAATGGTGCTTTCTTCCGGTGCGGCTTTAATACCTTCGGCAGTTTGATAATCCAGTGTGACCTTACTCATGAGCGCTTATCGAACTCGTCGTATGCTTGGACAATACGTTGAACCACTGGGTGCCTGACAACATCACCGGCCTGGAAAAAGGTAAAGCTGACATCGGATACTTTATTTAAAACTTCAATGGCGTGACGTAAGCCCGATCGTTGGCCGCGAGGTAAGTCGACCTGTGTAATATCGCCGGTAATTACTGCTCTAGAGTTAAAGCCGATACGAGTCAGGAACATTTTCATTTGTTCACAGGTTGTGTTCTGACTTTCATCCAGGATGATAAAGGCATCGTTCAAAGTACGACCACGCATATAAGCCAGCGGGGCAACTTCAATGACGTTTCTTTCAATTAGCTTCTCAACCTTTTCAAAGCCAAGCATCTCGAATAGCGCGTCATAAAGCGGTCTTAAGTAGGGGTCTACTTTTTGAGCCAAATCCCCCGGTAAAAAACCCAGTTTTTCGCCAGCTTCCACAGCCGGACGGGTCAGTAAAATACGGCGGACTTCCTGGCGTTCTAATGCGTCAACGGCACAAGCGACGGCTAAGTAGGTTTTGCCCGTTCCAGCAGGTCCAATACCAAAGTTTACGTCGTGTGCGAGAATGGCGCGGACGTATTCAGCTTGGTTATGGTTGCGTGGCTTAATCAGACCGCGTTTGGTTTTAATGTGTGTCATTTTTTCTGCGGCTGGGTCGCCCTTGTCGCGGTCTTGTTCAAGGACTTTGGCCTGTTGAATGGCTAAATGTACCTGCTCAGGCTCAATTTGACCGTCACGACCTTTCATTGGTGCCGTATCGACATATAAGTCAAGCAGCAACTTTTGCACAGCCGAAACCGTTTTAGCGTTGCCTATTAACCGGAACTGATGACCTCGGTGGGTTATTTCGACACCAAGGCGGCGCTCAATATGCTGCAGATTCTCGTCTAAAGGCCCGCAGAGGTTAGAAAGCCGACGAGAATCCGTCGGCTCCAATTCAAAATCTAGCGTTTGCGTTTGTGGACTCAATCGATTCCTCTTTAACTCGCTTGTGGAGGCATTTTTACAACACCTAATTCGTCAGGTTCGTTGACTTTGCCTCTTTGTAAAATCGTTTCTGGGGCGGTGTCGACACGCAGCCCCATGTCTTGTTCTTCACGGATAAGGTCGCCGCGAAGACTGTTCGGTAACACTTCCGTAATACGAACATCAACGAACTGACCTATCATATGGGGTTGTCCAACAAAATTTACAACCCGGTTGTTTTCTGTTCTTCCAGACAGCTCCATTGGGTTCTTTTTCGATGGTCCTGTCACTAATATTCTTTGCTCAGTATCCAACATACGTCGTGCATGCGCCATCGACTGCTGGTTCAAGCGTTGCTGCAAAATTTGTAAGCGTTGCTTTTTGGTTTCCTCGGAAACGTCATCAGGCAAGTCGGCGGCCGGAGTTCCCGGACGTGCGCTATAAATAAAGCTGAAACTCATGTCAAAATCAACGCTTTGGATCAAATCCATGGTTGCTTGAAAATCAGCATCGGACTCCCCCGGGAAGCCGATAATAAAATCCGATGACAAAGCAATGTCCGGACGTGCTTTCTTCAACGCTCGCATTTTGGACTTGTACTCAAGCGCAGTATGACCGCGTTTCATCATTGTCAGTACGCGATCAGAGCCGCTCTGTACCGGTAAGTGCAGATGACTCACTAGCTCTGGGATGGTTGTATAGGCTTCAATAATATCGTCAGTAAACTCGACTGGGTGCGACGTGGTGTATCGAATACGATCAATACCATCGATAGCGGCGACTAAGTGCAGCAGTTCAGCAAAGCGACACTGAGTACCGTCAAAGTGTTCGCCCAAATACGCGTTTACATTCTGACCTAATAAGTTAACTTCGCGTACGCCTTGATCTGCCAGCTGAGCGATTTCATAAATGACATCGTCAACAGGGCGGCTGACTTCTTCACCACGAGTGTAGGGAACCACGCAGAACGAGCAGTATTTGCTGCAGCCTTCCATAATCGAAACGAACGCGCTAGCGCCGTCTGCTTTGGGCTCCGGTAAACGGTCGAATTTTTCAATTTCAGGGAACGACACATCAACCATTGGCGCATGGGTTTCGCTGACCTGGTTAACCATTTCTGGTAAACGGTGCAATGTTTGCGGCCCAAATATAATATCGACAAAGGGGGCGCGAGAGCGAATTTCGTCGCCTTCCTGAGACGCCACACAGCCGCCAACGCCAATGAGCAAGTCTGGTTTTTTCTGCTTCAGGTTTTTCCAGCGACCTAACTGGTGAAAAACCTTTTCCTGAGCCTTTTCGCGAATGGAGCAGGTGTTCAACAGGATCAGATCAGCGTCTTCAGCTTCTTCTGCAACGTCGTACCCGTGTGTCGACTTAAGTAGATCAGCCATTTTCGCTGAATCATACTCGTTCATCTGACAACCCCATGTTTTGATATATAACTTCTTGCTCATGACTACTCGATGGTTGATAGGTTCTAATTAAGACCGCATATTTTATCGTTTATTGGGGCAAATTGCCAAACACGAATTTGTTAGCTCTTACGACGTGAACGTATCGCAAAATAGCCCGCCACAAATATAATCAGTGCGCCCCAGAGCATATGCCATGCAAGTGCTTCATCAAATAACCAAAAGCCCAGCAAGGCGGCGAAAATAACCGAACTGTAAGTGAAGACGCCGACTTTTGCGGGAGGCGCTATAGAAAACGCTTTTGTCATCGCCAGTTGACCGTAAACGGCAAGTAGACCAAGTGCGAAAACGCCAAGCCAATGATGACTGGGAATGGGCTCCCATAACCAAAGCAATGGCACACCAGAGGCAATGGTTGCTAACGTACTGAAGTAGAAAACAATTTTGCTGGTTGACTCGGTGCTCGACATACGCCGTATCACTGTTTTGGTAAAAGCGGCCAAGGCAGCCGCCAAAAACGCAACAGCAATAACCGGAGAGAGTTCACTGTTCATCGGGTCGAGGAAGATAAAGACGCCGACAAAACCGAGGGCAATGGCCAGCCAAGTTTGGCGGGCGACGTAGTCTTTTAACCAAAGCCAGCCAATGATTGGTATTAAAAAGGGCGATAAAAGTAGCACCAGTGTTGCCTGAGCCAACGGGATACTGGCTATGGCAAAGAAAAACAAGTACATGGCGGTAATGCCGGCAGCGGCGCGAATCAGATGCAAACCTAAACGGGTTGTTTTGAGCGACCCAGGTCCTTTTCGCCATAGCCAGGGCAGCAATACTAAAAATGCGGTTAGGTTTCTAAAAAACACCAGTTGTTCAAAGGGTTGGTCTTGGCTGATGAATTTTACCAAAGCACTGACACCGGCAAAGCTCGCCTCTGCGCTTAAAATTAAAAACGAGGCGAGAATAACGGCTTTTTGTGAGGTGTCTGTCGTTGCCATTGAGGTGCTCTTAAAAAATGTGGCATTTACACTGATGAATATGACTATGATAACGGAAATAAGACCGGAAATGTGTTATTTATAGAGAACTTATACTTACAGGCAATTCAGGTTCTATGCGAGATTTAACGGTTGTCATAAATGGCGGTGGCATGGTCGGTGCTGCGTCGGCGCTGGCATTTGCGAAAGCCGGGGCTTACGTCAAATTATTTGAAAGTCATCCACCAAAGCTCGAGGGTCAAACCAATGATTGGGATCTCAGAATTTCGTCCGTAAACTTAGCCAACTGGCAGTGGTTACGCTCACTGGGGGTTAATGAGGTCATTGCTCACAGCAAAGTAAGAGACTACCAGCGGTTAACGGTAACCACTCAGTCAGGAAAAAGCCTGACATTTGATGCCAGTGAAGTTGACCAAGCGTCACTGGGAGTGATGGTAGAAAATAACGCGTTGCAAACAGCACTTTGGCAGTGTCTGCGAGACTATGAAAATGTCGAACTTGTGACAGAGCAGCGTATTAACTCCTTGAATACTCATGACAGAACCGTCGAACTCACTCATGGTGAGCGGTGCAGCTTCGATGTCTTGCTGGGATGTGACGGTGCGAATTCCATTATTGCTCAGTTGACCCACACTGCTTACCGTGGCTGGGATTACGATCAACGCTGTTTGCTGGCTAATGTTGAGCTTGAACAGCCTGTTGCTTCCGAGACTTGGGAAGTTTTCAGACCACAGGGACCTTACGCATTACTGCCACTGTCTAACAATAAAGCTTGCCTTATTGATTATGACAAAAGAGCCGATATTCGCTCGCTTCAGCATGATAAAGCCGCGCTGCAAACTCATTTGACACAGTTGTTTGAGCCCCATATAGGACCATTTCAGTTGATAAAAGCCGCGAGCTTTCCGTTGCAGCGAAAGCATGCATTAACTTATTGTTCATATGGCTGCGTTGCGTTACTCGGAGACTCCGCGCATAGCATTCACCCGATGGCAGGGCAGGGCGTTAATCTTGGCTTCGCCGATATTCGTTGCTTGCTCAACGAATTATCAAACAAGCCAGTGACTCCAGCGCTTAACGCATACGAAAAACAACGAAAATTTGAGAACGCTAAAATGATGCGGTTAATGGATGCGCTTCAAATAAGCTGGCGCAGCAGCAATCCGATAGCTCGTCTATTGGCTGACGCCTCCTTGAGTGCCGCCAGAGCTCCGATATTGAAGCACTTCTTAATAAAGCAGGCCATTGGGGAAATAGAATAACTCGGGAAACGGGCACAAAAAAACCACCCTGAGGTGGCCATTGTCTGTTGTGGTGCGGAGGGAGGGACTTGAACCCTCACGTCCTTTCGGACACTAGCACCTGAAGCTAGCGCGTCTACCAATTCCGCCACCACCGCAACAGTAGTTAGTATGGCTGGGGCACCAGGGATCGAACCTGGGAATCGCGGGATCAAAACCCGCTGCCTTACCGCTTGGCTATGCCCCATCCAACTAAGGACAGCAATCACAAAATAAATTAAAGAAGCTAATGGCTGGGGCACCAGGGATCGAACCTGGGAATCGCGGGATCAAAACCCGCTGCCTTACCGCTTGGCTATGCCCCAATTTTAGCTACCCTGAGAGAGAGTTGGTGCGGACGGAGAGACTTGAACTCTCACGCCGTGAGGCACTGGAACCTAAATCCAGCGTGTCTACCAATTCCACCACGTCCGCACATTTCTCAGTTAAGTTGGTGGCTACGGCGAGATTCGAACTTGCGACCCCAGCATTATGAGTGCTGTGCTCTAACCAGCTGAGCTACGTAGCCAACTTTTTTAACTTTCCGCTCTCTGTGAGTGCGGCGCGTATTATGCAAATCGCTCCGCAACCCGTCAACCTATTTTTGAGAAAAAAAGCAATAAAGCAGCGCGTTTGTGCAAAAAAACAGTCATTTGATTAAAAAGGCGTCAAATCACCATGGGAGAGGGTCACCATTACTATGATAAAACTCGCCCGTCGACTCCATTGAGAGTTCGTCGATTCGCTGCATGAGTCGTTCGGCTGCGGTTTCTGCCGGAATATCGCCCGCATGGTTGACCATGTCGGTCTGGACGAAGCCTGGATGCAGTATCGCGACAGCAATACCCTTATCTTTCAAATCAATAGAAAGAGACTTGCCCGCCGCATTTAACGCAGCTTTAGACATTCTGTAACCATATCGGTTGCCTGATCCGTTATCAGCAATCGACCCCATCCGGCTGGTAATCAACGCAATTTTGCTGCCTTTTGATAAGTTATCCAGTAAAGCTTCGGTTACTCGCAAAGGCGCCAGTGCATTGACCTCAAATTGTGCCCGAATGGTACCAGCGTCCAGCTCACCTAAAACCTCTTTGTGCAGTAAACCAGCGTTATTAATCAAAATGTCCACTTTCTTGTCGCCTAATGTTTCTTTTAAACGCAACAAGTCTGAGGCTTTAGTAACATCGACACCTTCTATGATGTCGACATCCAATTCGGTCAGCTGCTTAGAGTTATTACGGCAAATGGCAGTGACTTTGTAACCTTTTTCGGCATACTGTTTGGCAAACTCAAAGCCGATGCCTCTGTTTGCGCCCGTTATAACGACGTGGGGTTGACTCATTCTACTGCTCCTTTAATCAGTTATTGGCTGACGCCACCTTCTGTTAGCTTTTTAGGGTCTAATAATTGTTCCAGGCGCTCACGACCTAAATCGGTCATTTCGTCTGCAACATCGATAATGGGGCGACCGTTTTGGTAAGCCTTCTTCGCTATCTCAGCCGCTTTACTGTAACCAATAACAGGGTTTAGCGCGGTCACTAAAATAGGGTTCTTAGCCAAGGCTTCATTAAGGCGATCTTCATTGACCTCAAAGTCCTTAATGGCTTTATCAGCTAAAGCATGACAGCTGTTTGTCAGAATCTCTATCGACTGCAGTAAGTTATAGGCCACAACCGGTAGCATAACGTTAAGCTGAAAGTTTCCTTGCTGAGCTGCCGTCGTAATCGTGGTGTGGTTGCCGTTAACTTGTGCAGCCACCATAGCGACGGCTTCCGGTATTACCGGGTTCACCTTACCGGGCATGATGCTGCTGCCGGGTTGAAGTGCTGTTAACTGAATTTCACCCAGGCCGGCTAGGGGACCGCTGTTCATCCAGCGTAAGTCATTGCTCATTTTTAACAGCGTCGTTGCCAGGGTGTTCAATTGGCCGTGTAACTGCAGGTTCAATTCTTGTCCCGCAATACCTGTAAATGGATTCGGGGATGCCTTAAATTCAGTACCGGTAAAGTCGCTGAGTTCTTTTGCAAAGGCTTCTGCGAACCCCTCTGGTGCGTTAATGCCAGTGCCTATTGCTGTGCCACCCTGAGGCAGAATACGGCTGTGTTGGAGCAGTTGTGGCAGTTGTTCAGCGGTGTGGCTGAGCTGACCCGCCCACGTTTCTAACTCCTGCGCTAGCGTCATAGGCATGGCATCCATCAAATGGGTGCGCCCGGTTTTTACGACGTCCCGAAGCTCGACAGCTTTACTCCGAATAACCTCCATTAAATGCTTAATGGCAGGCTGTAAGCGTTTTTCAATGGCTAACACGCTGGCCACTTGAATGGATGTGGGTATGACGTCGTTACTCGACTGGCTTTGGTTGACATGGTCATTCGGATGAACATCAACGCCGTTTCGTTTACACAAATTCGCGATAACTTCATTGACGTTCATATTCGAGCTTGTGCCAGACCCTGTCTGAAAAATATCAATAGGGAAGTGCTCTTTATGCTTGCCGTTAATAATTTGCTCGACCGCCTGAACAATCGCGTCTCGTTGCGTTTCTTCTAAACTACCGACCTGGGCATTTGCTTTGGCGGCGGCGGCTTTTACGCGGGCAATCGCTTTAATCATATCATCAGGCATTGTCAGCCCGCTTATCGCGAAGTTGTCGACGGCCCGCTGTGTCTGTGCCGCGTAAAGTGCCTCTTCCGGAACCTGAACTTCACCCATACTGTCGCTTTCGGTGCGATACTCTTGACTCATAAAGAAAACCTCCTGCGGCAAAGCATTTGTGTTTAATGTCATTTTAATAGGTATAACACATTACGAATTGACTGAGGTGAAGATCACGTTGTTGAAGATGAGAAAGTTGCGGAATTTGTGATGTGGGGTAATCTAGAGCTATCAATCTAAAATGGAGTGTCATTTGAGAGCACTTAAATGTCTGTTGGTCACTTTAGTGTGTTTGCTAACGGTTATGGAGGTTAACGCTGACGAATTGACTCTGACTATTGTCGATGAAAAGGGAAGCCCCTTGCCAAATGCTGTGATCATTGTTGATAACGCTTATGTTACTGACAAAGCAAAGCTTAAGGTCGAAAATAAGATCATTGATCAGGTTGATCGCCAGTTCACACCATTCATGACGGTTATAAAAGCGGGAAGTGAAGTCACTTTTCCGAATAGCGATAATATTCGTCACCACGTTTATTCGTTTTCTAAGCCGAAACCTTTTGAGCTCAAGTTGTACGCCAATGAAGAAAAACCGACATTGAGTTTCAATAAGCCCGGCTTAGTGACGCTGGGTTGTAACATCCATGATCAAATGATTGCCCATATTGTTATTACCGAGGACGAAACCGCCTGGATAACTGGCGAAAATGGTAAGGTGACGTTAGAACTAAATACAGCCGTTGAGTCATTGTTAAGCGCTCGTATCTGGCACCCGCTGATGAGTTCAGACTTAACGTCGGCGAAAGACGTCACTTTAGATAAGGTAAACGGCAAAACGCTAATGTTAGACGTAGTGAAGGAACAGGCCGATAAGGAGCCTAAGTCTCGTTTAGAGCAGCGCTTTAACCGAACGGGGAATTTATGATTCGGCGTTTTCGTACCAGACTGATAGTTATTCTCCTACTGCTTGTTTCAGGCTCTATAGCAATATCACTGTTCGCAATGAACTTCAGTGTAGAGCAACAGGCCGAACGCTCTATTGCTCAAGAGCTGAATGTGAGTGAACGAGTTTTCCGTGAACTTTTGAACAGCCGTAGTGAACTGTTGCTGCAGGCCGCACAAGTATTGACTGATGATTTTGGTTTTAAGCGAGCGGTGGCTACCGGCGATAAAGACACTATCGTTTCCGTATTGGTGAATCACGGGGAACGAATTAACACTGAGTTGATGGTGCTTCAAACGCCAGCAGGTGAGGAGATAGCTGCAACTCACCCTATCGGTAATGAAGTGACTAACGATTCACGTGGTCAGCAATTAGCTATTGTTGACGGTGAGCTGTTTCAATTGATAACGGTGCCAGTAAAGGCGCCACAACTGATTGCATGGGCAACTTTGGGTTTTCAAATTGACTCTAATTTAGCTGCTGAATTACAAAATTTAGCGAATGCTGATATCAGCCTCTGGCAGGAATCCTCGAAAAAGGTGATAGCGTCCAGTCTTGAGCCGGAGCTTCAGACTCATTTACAAAACGCACTTAAACGTAAAGGCTCGCTGAGTAACTGGCTTGAAGAACAAGCATTAGTGGGTAAAGAAACGTTGCTTGAAGCCTCCCAAGGCGATCAGGTACATGTGCTGTTGTCGTCGTCACTCGAGGAGGCAATGGCCGATGTTCACCGGGTTCAGTGGCAAATGTTGTTGATTGGTGCAGTGGCTGTACTGATTGCCGGCGCTGTTGCGTTACTAATGGCTCGCAGTGTTTCAAGACCGCTGTCGAGGCTAACTGAAGCGGCTAAACAATTGCAAAAAGGTGACTATGGCAACCTGAACCTAGAAAAACGAGCCGATGAATTTGGTGAATTAGCTATAACCTTTGAGTCAATGAAAGGGGCGGTGTCTGAGCGTGAGCGGCGCATATCTTTTCAAGCGACGCATGACCAGCTTACCGGATTACCGAACAGGGCTCAGTTTGCGGCGGACTTAGAGCGACTATTGAATAAAGGTTGTGAAGGAACGTTATTGCTCATCAATATCCGCAAATTCAGAACTCTCAATGACACACTCGGACAGGAGGTGGGCGATTTTGTGCTAAAACAAATTGCGCAGCGACTGATGGACTTTGGCGAACAAAGTCTTTCTGCCCGTATTGGAGGAGATGAATTTGCCTTGGTTTTTGAGGACAAGTTATCCGCTAACCACGATCTTATTAAAAGCCTTCGCTCATTTATAGAGAAGCCGGTAAAAGTCGGAGAAAGTGATTATCCGATACTGTTTAATACGGGAGCCGTGGAATTTCCCCGACAAGGTAGAGTCTTCGATACCTTGTTGCGCCGGGCACAGGTGAGTGCACAAGAAGCCAAGCGCCGGCAAGATTTCGTGTTCTTATACAGCGAGGGACTTGATGAACAGTACTTGCGTAAGCTCGATATTCTGGAGCATTTGAAGTACGCCGCTGATGAGAAGGAGCTGACCCTGCTTCTTCAGCCAAAAATAGAGACACAGACTGGAAAAACGATAGGTGCAGAAGCTTTATTAAGGTGGCACAACGAAAAGCTCGGCTTTGTGGGACCTGACGAGTTTATTCCATTGGCTGAACAGTCAGGGTTGATAAAAAGGCTGACAGAATGGGTGTTTAAGCAGTCAGTATCTTACTTAAAGCGCATCAATGCTGGAGGTGATTTTAGTTTAAGTATTAACCTCTCTGCTATTGATTTGTTGAGTGATGAAATTCTCTCTGTTATCGATGAGCTGGAGAGGGAAATGCCGGAACTCAATAAACACTTGATTCTTGAAGTGACGGAAAGTGCGATTGTGAGTGATCCGGACGCTGCAATTGAACGATTAAACTGGTTAAGGGGAAAAGGTTATCAGGTATCTATTGATGATTACGGCACCGGTTATTCTTCACTGGAACAGATGAGACGCTTACCGGTCACTGAATTAAAAATAGACCGAGCTTTTGTCCAGCCTTTGGTAAGCAGCGTAACGGATCAATCCATCGTTCGCTCAACGATTCAGCTGGCTCACGAGCTGGGCTTGAAGGTTGTCGCTGAAGGTGTGGAAGACGTTGAAAGCTGGAACTGGCTAAAAAATCAGAATTGCGATGTTTTACAAGGGTTCTATTTTAGCAAGCCGATTCCTTTTGATGATTTTAATGAAAGGCTACAGGGAGAGTCTCGTGACTAACCTACGATTATTGAGAAGTGCCGTTTTTGTACTTGCAGTATTCCCGCTAACAACGTTTGCGAATACCGGTTCAAAGTTACTGGCGACCGGCGGCGCGTCGACGATTGAAGGATCCGGTGGCGGAGGCATTGTTCCATGGGCGACGTTGAGTTCCTACGCTGATACTGGCGAGTGGGGGGCAACGGTTAATATGAGTGAAGTTGCCGTTGATGACTTTCGACTTAGCGTCCAGGGTGCCAGTGTTTCCTGGAACAATCGTGTCGAATTGTCTTATGCTCAGCAAACGTTTGATTTGTCGACGATTGGCGGAGAGTTGGAGCAAAACATCGTGGGTGCCAAAGTTCGCCTGTTTGGCAATCTGGTGTACGGTGACTGGCCTCAACTGAGTGTCGGCGCCCAACATAAGAAGAATAAAACGTTCACTCTACCTAGTGCCGTTGGGGCGTTAGATGATAGTGACACGGATTGGTATGTCAGTGCCGCCAAAGCTTGGCTAGATGGACCATTTCACCGAACCTGGGTGGCTAATCTAACGATGCGACGAACACGTTCAAATCAACTTGGTTTATTAGGATTTGGTGGCGATAAAGAGGCGGACTCAAAATGGGGGGCTGAGGCATCGGTGGCTGCTTTTTTAAACCGGTACTGGGCTGTTGGTGTGGAATTTCGCGATAAGCCTGACAATTTAAGCTTCGCTAGGGAAGAGGCCTGGAAAGATATTTTTGTTGCTTACTTTCCCTCAAAGCATGTCTCTCTTGTCGGTGCATATACTGAGCTTGGCTCTATTGCGGGCTTAGATGATCAAAGCGGTTGGTACCTGTCGTTGCAAGCGGCGTTTTAAAGGAAATAACTATGAGACGACTAAGTATTGTGTTTCTCCTCCTGTTATCGCCAATGGTGATGGGGCAAAGTCTTTATCAGCAATTGGGAGAAAAAGAAGGAATTTCTTCCATTGTCGAGGAGATGTTGTATCGCGTCGGTGGTGATGAACGCATTGTGCATCACTTCGACGGAGTAGATATTGTGCGTGTTCATAAACTTATTACTGAACAAGTTTGCGATGTGGTCGGTGGACCCTGTGAATACAGTGGTGAGACAATGAGAGTATCTCATGAAGGGATGGGGGTAACGCACGCCGATTTTAATGCGTTGGTAGAGCATTTGATTATTGCAATGGAAAAGCACAATATTCCTGTCTCTACTCAAAACCAGTTATTGGCAAAACTCGCCCCTATGTACGGGGATATTGTGGAACAATAAAAAAAGCCGCTCAACGGGAGCGGCTTTGAAGTAGAATTAATGTATTCTCAGACGTTAAAGCGGAAGTGAATGACATCACCGTCTTTAACGATGTATTCCTTACCTTCCAGGCGCCACTTCCCGGCGTCTTTTGCGCCTTGCTCGCCGTTGTTTTCGATGAAGTCGTCATAGCCGACAACTTCAGCACGGATAAAGCCTTTTTCAAAGTCCGTGTGAATACGGCCCGCCGCTTGTGGTGCTGTAGAACCGACTTTAACCGTCCACGCGCGAACTTCTTTAGGACCTGCTGTAAAATAAGTTTGCAGGTTCAAAAGCTCGTAACCAGAACGAATCACACGGTTAAGACCAGGTTCGTCCTGACCAATTTCCGATAGAAACTCTTCTTTATCGGCATCATCCAGTTCAGCGATTTCTGACTCAATGGCGGCACAAACAGGAACCACTACCGCATTTTCAGCCGCAGCAATTTCGCGAACAGTATCTAAGTGCGGGTTATTTTCAAAGCCATCTTCATTGACGTTGGCAATGTACATAGTTGGCTTCAAAGTCAGCAAGTTGTATGAGCGAATAGTCGCCCGGTCTTCTTTCGTTAACTCTACTGAGCGAGCCATGTGCCCCTCATCAAGAGCTGGTTTTAGCTTTTCCAAAACGGCAATTTCAGCCTTGGCCTGCGCGTCGCCACCTTTGGCTTTCTTACCTAACCGGTGTAGTGCCTTTTCGACAGAGTCTAAATCGGCTAATGCCAATTCGGTATTAATTGTGTCAATGTCATCAGCAGGGTTAATGCCGCCACTGACGTGTACAATGTTATCGTCTTCGAAGCAGCGGACAACGTGCCCAATCGCGTCAGTTTCGCGAATATTAGCCAGGAATTGGTTACCTAAACCTTCGCCTTTTGAAGCACCTTTTACGAGGCCTGCAATGTCAACGAACTCCATGGTCGTTGGCAGAACCTTCTCTGGTTTAACAATTGAAGCTAGCTTGTCCAGGCGTGTATCCGGAACCGGAACAACGCCGGTGTTAGGCTCAATCGTACAAAAAGGAAAGTTTGCTGCTTCAATACCCGCTTTGGTCAAGGCATTGAATAACGTGGATTTACCGACGTTGGGTAAACCAACAATACCACACCGAAATCCCATGATGAGTTAACCTTTCTGTTGAGGACGGTAGCTGTGGAGGCGTTGAAGCGCGTCCGTCCAGCCTTGTTCCATTAATGTGTCAATACTGCGACTGGCTTCATCGATACAATCATCAATGAGTCGCTGTTCAGTTGCTGGCGCCTTGCCGAGCACAAAACCGGTCACTTTCGATTTGTGACCCGGGTGTCCAATGCCAATTCGCAATCTGAGGAAATCCTGACTGCCAATTTGGGCGATAATATCTTTAATGCCGTTATGACCGCCAGCACCACCGCCTTTTTTAAACTTCGCTACACCGGGCGGTAAATCTAATTCGTCGTACGCGACGAGAATCGATTCAGGCGGAATTTTATAGAAGTTGGCGATATGTGCGACAGAAAAGCCGCTGCGGTTCATATAATTCTGAGGCATTACAATGCGCACATCGTGAGCGCCTTGTTGATAACGGCCAATTAATGCTTTTGATTTAGCGTCGACCGATAATGTAACACCGTGTCGCCTGCAAAAGTCGTCAACTAACCAAAAACCCGCGTTATGGCGGGTTTTTTCGTATTCGGGGCCTGGATTTCCCAGGCCCACTAATAGCTTAATGCTTGTTCCCATAGCTAGGACTAATGCTTACTCTTCGTCAGCGTCGTCTTTGCTCTTCTCTGCAGGAACTTCATCAGGAGCTACTGTTTCTTCTTCGTCTTCTTCTTTCTCTACACGTGGAGCAGAGATAGAAACAACTGCCTGGTCGTGGTCTTCGCCTTTAGTCAGCTCAACCAGCTCAACACCTTTAGGAAGGTTCAGGTCAGTCAGGTGAATCGTGTCACCAACGTTCAGTTCTGCAATGTCCACTTCCAGATACTCTGGTAAGTCTTTTGGAAGAACTAAAATTTCAACGTCATTGACGTGGTGAACAACAACACCGCCTTCTTCTTTAACGCCTTTCGCCGTCGTTTCATTCAAGAAGTGAAGAGGGACGTGAGTGTGCAGCTTCTGACCTTTCTCAACACGTTGGAAGTCTAAGTGAGTCAGCTTAGGCTTGAAAGGGTGACGCTGCATGTCTTTCAAAATGCACTGCTCTTTCTTGCCGTCGATGTCTAAGGTCAGAATGTGTGAATAGAAGGCTTCGTAGTCAGCCATGTTATTCACTTTGTTGTGATCCATTTCTAACGCTACTGGCTCACCTTTACCACCGTATAGGATGGCAGGTACTTTATCCGCATGACGCAGGCGGCGGCTCGCACCTTTCCCCTTGTCCGCGCGGACACTTGCTTTAATTGTGAAATCTAATTCAGCCATGATATTGGGCTCTCATTGTTAAATGTTTTAATTTGTCAGCACTCGCGACCAAGCTGCTGACCCAGATACTCAGAAACCGACGACGAGGCCGGTTTCCAAGGGCGCGCAATACTAGCACTGAAGTCTTAAAAAAACAACTGTATCAGTACTCGAACATTGCGGAGATAGACTCTTCGTTGCTGACGCGGCGAAGTGCTTCAGACAACATGCCGGACAGTGTCAGCTGACTGACTTTACCGGTGGCCTTCATTTCCTCGCTGAGAGGAATACTGTCGGTAACCACTAGCTCATCAATAGACGACTCTTCAATGTTTTTAACGGCGTTGCCAGAGAATACCGGGTGTGTCGCATAGGCGAAAACGCGTTTCGCGCCATGGCTCTTAAGCGCTTCTGCGGCTTTACAAAGCGTACCACCAGTATCAATCATGTCATCGACGATAATACAGTCACGCCCTTTAACATCACCAATAATGTGCATGACCTGAGAAACGTTAGCAGAAGGGCGACGCTTATCGATAATCGCCAAGTCAGTGTCATCCATTAATTTGGCAAATGCGCGAGCACGAACAACACCGCCGATATCCGGAGAAACAACCACCGGGTTGTCGAATTGTTGTTGACGCATGTGTTCAAGTAACACTGGGGTGCCGAATACGTTATCAACCGGAACATCGAAGAAGCCCTGAATTTGCTCGGCATGTAAGTCAACGGTGAGAACGCGGTCAACACCAACACTTGATAAGAAATCAGCAACGACTTTCGCCGTAATAGGTACACGAGCAGAGCGAACACGGCGATCCTGGCGGGCGTAACCGAAATAAGGCATTACCGCAGTAATACGACCTGCAGAGGCGCGACGCAGGGCGTCAACCATAACGATAAGCTCCATTAGATTATCGTTTGTCGGGGCGCAAGTAGACTGCAAAATAAAGACATCGGAGCCGCGGACATTCTCATTAATAGCGACACTGATTTCGCCATCACTGAAACGTCCAACAGACGCTTCACCCAGCTTAATGTATAAACGATCGGCGATTTTCTGAGCTAGCTCGGGGGTAGCGTTGCCAGCGAAAAGTTTCATGTCAGGCACAACATACCTCGACTTTTATTGGGTTAATGTTTGGAAAAGTGGTGAACGGTTCTGGCCTTGAGCGATAAATGAAAACAGTTCTCTGGGAACGTGTTTTTGAGCTTCCTCTGCCGCTTGCCTGCTCTCGAATGTCGAAAATAGACATGCTCCACTGCCAGTGAGCCGAGTCGGTGCGTATTCTAGCAAGGCATCACGTAATTTAGCAACTTCAGGATGCAGAGCACAGACCACTGGTTCGAACACGTTTTCGTGCTGGCTTATTTCCCAGGAAACAGGGGCAAGGGGGTTACTGTCTCGCTTTAGGTCAGGGTGATTAAACAGTTCAGCAGTGGATATATGTACGTTGGGTTTAACGATTAAATACCAGGGAGTGTCTGGTGAAACATCGGTAAATTGCTCACCAATACCTTCTGCGAAGCAAGTGTTGCCGTGAATAAATACGGGGACATCGGCACCTAGCTCCAGCCCTATCGCCTGGAGCTCTTCATTCGATAGTTTTTGCCCCCACAAGTAGTTAAGACCAACTAAAGTCGTGGCGGCGTCTGAGGAGCCGCCCCCCAATCCCGCACCTTGAGGAAGGTACTTTTTCAACTCAATTGTAACCCCGGGTAAGTTGCTCATGTCCTTTTTTAAGTAAGCACGTTGGAGTTGTTGGAGCGCTTTCCAAATCAGGTTGTCTTGCTTCGCCACATTAGAGCCATGATCGATCAGTTCGAATTGGTTTTCTGGCGCGGAATGGAAGTGTAACCAGTCTCCAAAGTCGAGGAACTGGAATACGGTTTGCAGCTCATGATAGCCGTCTTGGCGACGTCCGATTATATGCAAAAAAAGATTCAGTTTGGCTGGCGCAGGTAGTTTTAATTGTGGGTCTGCCATTCTTGCATTTGTACCTTTATTTTTAGTGTCGGGCTGTCAATATGGACTTGCTCTGGAAGAGGAAGCTCAGCGTTTGTTTGTGAATCATAAAACCATCGAATGCGCCATTGCTCATTATTTTGAACGACCGAGGCGCTGGCTAATGTACCGTTGTTATAATAGGTCAGGTTGTTCAGTCGAGCGGTTTTCTGGCCGATTAACCATTGGCGCAGCTGTTCAAATGGAATATAAACCTGTAACACATCTGCCAACAACACCGGTGCAGTCACTGCAGAGCGAGTGGCGCCATTAGAGTCTACTAGCGTTGCCTGGCGCTTGCTCACTGTTAGTTTCGCGAGCTGACCTTTCAGTGGATGCGAAAAACGAAGCTCTTGATACGTCGGCTGGTATCGCCAATTGACATAAAACGAGTCGCGTTCGTCGAGCTCTTTTTGTATTAATGCCATACGTCCGGACATTGACCAGTTATTAAAGGTGCTTAATTTATTTTGGTGGCTGTTAACTACGTCGATATTGACCTGGCGGCTGCTGTCCTGATGTGACGGCGTTGGTATTGAACAGCCCGTGACAAGCAATACAGTCAGCAAAACGGCTAATTTAGTAAGGTGTTGAATCATATTTTTCTATTGGCGTAATCGGTGAGTCGTTAGTTGACCAGAAAGCGCTGTGACTTTCAATGACTGGGGCTTTCACGTACAATCACTGCCACTTAAATATGATGACCGCGTTGAGATAACGAGTTACACAATCCGATGACCATTTCAGCTCTGGGAATAAACCACAAAACAGCCCCCGTTGATTTACGTGAGCAAGTTGCTTTTAACGCAGAGCAGCTGGATGCTGCGTTGCAGGCGGTTCGTGGTTTGCAAGGTGTACAGGAAGCGGTCATTGTATCCACCTGTAATCGTACTGAGCTGTATTGTCGCGGTGATGTATCCGATGACCTATTGTTAGGTTGGTTCACAGGCTTTCACAGTTTACCGCCCGATGCTCTGCAAAATCATCACTACCTGTTTAAGGATGACCAGGCGATTAGTCACTTAATGTCCGTTGCCAGCGGCTTGGATTCCTTAGTGCTGGGTGAACCCCAAATACTCGGTCAAGTGAAGCAGGCCTATCAAATAGCGAAACGACAGGCGGCTGTCGGTGGTATTTTAGAGCGTTTGTTTCAGCAAACATTCCGTGTCGCAAAAACCGTACGTAATGAGACAGCGGTTGGTCAAAACGCTGTGTCGGTGGCCTATGCCGCTGTGTCTATGGCACGACATATCTTTTCCAACTTAGCGAAATCTAAAGTCTTACTGATAGGCGCTGGGGACACCTCTGAATTAGTTGCCCAGCATCTAAAGCAACAGGGCGTAACCGACATAACCGTAGTGAACCGAACGTTGCAACGTGCCCGAGAGTTGGCTGAAAAAGTCGACGGTGCAGCACACAGTTTGTCAGAGCTTGCTGAGCTACTTCCTGATGCAGATATCGTGGTGAGCTCAACGGCAAGTACGCTGCCCATAGTTGGTAAAGGTACGGTTGAAAAGGCCCTTAAAAAACGTCGTCATAAGCCAATGTTGCTTATCGATTTAGCCGTTCCCAGAGACATCGAAGAACAAGTCAATGAGCTGGATGATGCTTATTTGTATACGGTCGACGACTTACAGAGCATTATCAGCGAAAACATAAGAAATCGTGAACAGGCGGCAAAAGAAGCGCAGGTGATTATTCGTCAGCAGGCGCAGGAATTTACCGACTGGTTACAGTCGCTCAATAGTGTCGAGCTAGTTCGAGCTTACAGACAGCATACTAAGGCCGTTGCTGACGAGCATTTGGAGCGGGCACTAACTCAGCTGCAGCAAGGTAAAGCGGCGGAAGAGGTGCTTAAACAGTTTAGTCATAGGTTGGTGCAGCAACTGACTCATCAACCCACCAATTTGTTAAAATCTGCCGGTGAAAATAATGACCAGTACACCCTGGCAGTGTTACAGCAATTATGGTCAGACGAGAGTTCTGACTCCTAAGAAGGCAAATAAAAATCTATGTTGAATCCATCCATTGAACGAAAACTTGAAGGTTTGCTTGAGCGTTACCAGGAAGTTCAGGCGCTGCTCGGTGAACCCGACGTTATTTCTGATCAGAACCGTTTTCGTGCGTTGTCGAAGGAATACTCGCAACTTGAGGAAGTGGTTGACTGCTTTGAAAAATATAAGCAGAACCAGGAAGACCAGATCGCCGCTAAAGATATGGCGGAGGAAGATGATCCTGAAATGCGGGAAATGGCTCAGGAAGAATTAAAACAAGCCAAGGAAAACGAAACTGAGCTTGAGCAACAACTGCAAATTTTATTATTGCCAAAAGACCCGAACGATGACCGCAACTGCTATTTGGAAATCCGGGCCGGAGCCGGTGGTGATGAGGCGTCGATATTTGCCGGGGACTTATTTCGAATGTATAGCCGCTATGCGGAAAAGCACGGATGGAATATCTCTGTAGTGAGCGCCAACGAAGGTGATCATGGTGGTTATAAAGAAGTGATTGCACAGATGAATGGTGACGGCGCTTATGGCCGTATGAAATTTGAGTCGGGCGGCCACAGAGTGCAGCGAGTGCCCGAAACGGAATCGCAAGGTCGTATTCATACGTCTGCTTGTACCGTGGCTATTTTACCAGAAATTCCGGAAGCGGAAGCCATAGAGATTAACCCAGCTGACTTACGAGTCGATACTTTCCGAGCATCCGGTGCCGGTGGTCAGCACGTTAACCGAACAGACTCGGCCATTCGTATTACCCACTTGCCGTCGGGCGTTGTTGTTGAGTGTCAGGAAGAGCGTTCACAACATAAAAACCGCGCCAAAGCGATGTCAGTTCTGCAAGCTCGATTACAGAAAATCGAGGACGAAAAACGTCAGCAGGAAGAAGCTAGCACACGTCGTAACTTGGTCGGCAGTGGGGACCGTTCAGAGCGTATTCGAACGTATAATTACCCGCAAAGTCGTGTCACCGACCACCGCATTAACTTGACCTTATATCGGCTCGATGAAGTGTTGCAGGGCGATTTGGATTTGATTATGGATCCGATTATTACTGAACATCAGGCGGATCAGCTGGCGGCATTGTCTGAAGGAGAAGAATGACCATAGAAGAAGCGCAACAGTGGGCGCGTCAGCAGCTAGCGCATATTGATGACGTTAGGGCTGACGTTTTTGCGTTGTTGGGCTTTGTGCTGGACAAAAACAAAACCTACCTAATGACTTGGCCGGAAAGAGCATTAACTGACGAACAGTTGGAACGCTTTGAGGTCGTGGTTCATGAGAGGGTTAACGGGAAACCGATAGCTTACATTACCGGACGTAAAGAGTTTTGGTCGTTAGAGTTGGAAACGAACGAAAGTACTCTCATACCCAGGGGGGACACAGAAACCCTGGTAGAGACAGCATTGAGTCTGGATTTGCCCGATAATGCTCGAGTACTGGATTTAGGTACCGGAACCGGTGCGATTGCGCTGGCTTTAAAGTCAGAGAGGCCGAACTGGCAGGTGTGTGGCTGCGATAAAAACGGTGCCGCGGTTGCTTTAGCCGTCCGTAATGCCATACGTAACGACCTCGACGTTGAGTTTTTTCAAAGTGACTGGTTTTCTCATGTTTCTGTCGGCAAGCCTTTTGACCTGATTGTTTCTAATCCGCCATACATCGAAGAAGCCGATCCTCATTTACGTCAGGGAGATGTTCGATTTGAGCCGTTAAGTGCTTTGGTGGCAACGGGCGACGGTTTAGACGATATAAAGAACATTATTATTCGAGCAAAGTCATATTTGGCGGACGGTGGTTGGTTACTACTTGAACAGGGGTGGCAGCAGGCTGACAGTGTCATTGAGCTACTCACAAAAAGTGGTTATAAAAAGGTTAACCGTTGGCAGGATTATGCTAGTGTAGAACGAGTATCAGGTGGACAATACGTCACGGCGGAGAGAGACAAGTAATGAGCAACCAGTTCATGTTTGCTGATGAAGCCAGCCAGCAAAATACAAAATTACCAACAGAATACTGGAAAATTCTAATTGTCGATGACGAGCCAGAGGTGCATGCGGTCACAAAACTGGCGTTGAACGACTTTAACTTTCTGGGACGCGGCCTAAAATTTTACAGTGCATTTTCTGGTGAAGAAGCCAGAAAACTCATTGATGAACATCCCGATGCGGCCATTCTTTTACTTGATGTTGTGATGGAAACGGATGACGCAGGTCTCCAAGTCGCTCGCTATATTCGAGAAAAAGCCGACAACCACTTTACTCGTATCATTTTGCGAACAGGACAGCCGGGGCAGGCGCCTGAACGTACCGTTATCGTCAATTACGATATTAACGACTATAAATCGAAAACCGAGTTGACCGCGCAGAAGCTATTTACGGCTGTTATGTCTTCATTGCGTTCATACCGCGACATTATGTCCATTGACCAAAGCCGCCATGGTTTGGAAAAAATCATTTCAGCGTCGACAAATTTGTATGCGCTGCAACCGATGAACAGTTTTGTTGATGGTCTGGTTCAGCAGTTGAGTTGGGTTATCGGTGGTGCTAAGCAAACGCTTTATGCAACAGCAAATGAAGACGGCACCTCTTATAAAGTATTAGCTGCGCACGGTGAAGATTCACAGGTTAGTGTCGGTCAAACGCTGCGCTCGGTCATTCCTTCAAAGGCATTAGCTGAGCTGGAGAACGTCATTGCAAATCATGGTTCGTTCTACGGAGAAGACTTTGTGCTGTTGTATTGCCGCAGTCATTGTCGTGCGCATGGCTCGGTTTTATTTATTGGTGGGCTTTCCCGCACGTTAACCGCTGATGACCACCATGTCTTGCAATTGTTTGCTGAAAATGTGCAGTTGGCTCAGGACAACGTTGTGTGCCTGGAGGACTCTGATCACTTCCTGGCACGCCTGGCGGATCAGCTGATGCTGCATCATGCCAATCATTTCAATAACGTCCTGGATGGCAGCAAAGAAGGGCGTATTGCTTATCGCCTGGCTCAGGCCGTTAATGCCGACGAAGCGGAAGCGACGGCTTTAGCCTGGTCGCTATTTGCACAAGCTCGTCCGCTGTTGGACTGTGCGTCGACACCTGTTGCTGCCAACGAAACAACTTGCCAACAACGTGTTGCTCGTTCACTAAGAGCGTTAACGCATGGTGAGCACGAAGCCACCCAAAAAGCGCATCGTGCGTTGATGGAGCGCTTGGAGCGCTGGGATGGTTTAGGCCTTCCAGAAGGAAAACAAGGCGGTGATATTGCACTGAGTACGCAAGTATTGTTGTTAACTGAACAGCTAGTGGACTGGTTTGAAGAAGACACCAGTGACGCGGATATCAAAACACGACTTGATGACGAAAAAGGTCGCTATTATTCGCCTGACTTCCTTGAGCAAGCATTGAAGCTACTGCCCGAACTAAGAAATATTTAATTCATTATAAAGGGGTTTTACTGTGTACGTTGTTTTTAAACACCTGCATGTTCTATTTGTTTTTATCTCTATCACTTTATTTCTATTCCGTTTCGTCTTGCGGTTGCTGGATTCTCCAGCGTTACAAAAAAAGTGGCTGAAAGTGGTACCACATATCAATGACACGCTTTTATTGGCGAGTGCCATTGGCATTATGGTGACGGTCGGTATGTATCCGATAGAAGTGCCTTGGCTGACGGATAAAGTCATCGGTGTTATTGGTTACATTGTTTTTGGTATTTTTGCCATGAAAGGTCAGTCTGCTGTGACTCGCTGGGTAGGCTTTCTCGGCGCGTGCGGCTGGATAGCTTTCTTATTGCACGTGGCTATGTCAAAAACAGCATTAATTGCTGGCTAGTTAAAAAGGATTTTGTTGTATGTTAGCACCGGAAACCGCCGTAACAGAAACGAGTGCGCTAATTACTAACGATGGCGTTATCATTGGCTTATTAATGGCCATTTTGGGTTTTGTTTTCTATACCAATAATAGTGACCATCCGGCGTTTAAGAAATTTTATCGCTTCGTACCCGCGTTATTGCTTTGCTATTTCCTGCCGTCGTTGTTGAACACTTTCGGTATTGTCGATGGCAATGCGACAGCCGTAACAGATATCACCATGGATTATCTGCTACCGGCCTGTATGGTGTTACTGACGTTGAGCTTGGATTTAAAAGCGATTTTGGGTCTGGGATCCAAAGCATTGATACTGTTTTTAACTGGTACCTTCGGTATTGTTATCGGTGGTCCCATTGCACTATTGCTGGTTTCTTTCATCTTTCCTGAAATGCTCGGCGGAGCAGGTCCTGATGCGGTTTGGCGTGGTATGACGACCATCGCCGGTAGCTGGATCGGTGGTGGAGCTAACCAGGCGGCTATGAAAGAAGTGTATGAAGTCGGTGGTGATATTTTCTCAGCGATGGTAACGGTCGATATTATTGTCGCTAACTTATGGATGGCTGTGTTGCTTTATATGGCAGCGAACGCTAAGCAAATTGATGCACGCACTGGCGCAGATACATCAGCTATTGACGCCATCCGTCATAAAGTTGAAAAGTACGAAGCCGAGCACGTTCGTAATCCAAGCTTGAGAGACTTAATGCTTATTTTAGCCGTTGGCTTCGGTGTGGCAGGCGTAGCTCATTTACTGGCTGACTGGATAGCACCGGCCATTGGCACGAACTACCCGGCTCTGAGTAAGTTCAGCTTAGACAGTTTGTTCTTCTGGGTTATTGTTCTTGCGACTGCGGGCGGTATTGCGTTGTCTTTTACCCGCGCTCGCTCGCTGGAAGCGGCTGGCGCTTCTAAAATTGGCTCTGTTTTTGTCTATGTTTTGGTGGCAAGCATCGGCTTGCACATGGACGTGACAAAAATTGTTGAAGCACCAAAATACTTCCTAATTGGCGCTATCTGGATGATTATTCATGCGTCGTTAATGCTGCTTGTTGCTAAAATTTTACGTGCCCCTGTTTTTTACATGGCGGTGGGCAGTCAGGCCAACGTCGGCGGAGCCGCTTCAGCTCCGGTAGTCGCATCGGCGTTTCACCCGTCACTGGCACCAGTGGGTGTTCTGTTGGCTGTTATGGGTTATGCGCTGGGGACTTATATGGCGTACTTCTCAGGCCAGGTGTTGCGTGTGGTTGGCAGTTGATCAAAAGGAATGAGCATGATTTCGAAGTTACATTTAAACGATATTGAAATAGCCAACGACCGTCCGTTTGTTCTTTTTGGCGGGATGAACGTACTGGAGTCGCGTGATTTAGCGCTTCGTATTGCCGAGCATTACGTTGAAGTGACGGATAAGTTAGGCATTCCTTATGTTTTTAAAGCGTCTTTCGACAAAGCCAATCGCTCATCGGTGCACTCATTTCGTGGACCGGGTCTCGAAGAGGGACTGCGAATTTTTGAAGACGTGAAACAGCAGTTCAATGTCCCGCTAATTACCGACGTACACGAGCCCCATCAGGCTAAGCCGGTATCGGAAGTTGTCGATATTCTCCAGCTTCCGGCGTTTTTAGCTCGCCAAACTGACTTGGTCGTTGCTATGGCTGAAACCGGTGCCATGATTAATGTCAAGAAGCCTCAGTTTTTAGCACCGCATGAAATGAAGCACATTATTAGCAAGTTCGCGGAAGCCGGTAACCAGAACATAATGTTGTGCGAGCGCGGTTCTTGCTTTGGTTATAACAACTTAGTGGTTGATATGCTGGGCATGGATGAAATGAAGACCATGGCGCCGGTCATCTTCGATGCAACCCATGCGTTACAGCGTCCGGGGGGCCGCACTGACTCTGCCGATGGTCGCCGTGCACAAGCCGCACAACTTGCTCGCTCTGGTATGGCGTTGGGTATTGCCGGTTTGTTTATTGAGGCACACCCTAACCCAGATGAAGCCAAGTGTGACGGGCCGTGCGCGTTGCCGTTACGCGCATTAGAAGGCTATCTAGAGCAGATGAAAGCCGTGGATGACTTAGTGAAGTCATTCAGCGCATTGGACACGTCTAATTAACCATGTCGCTTCAGGCCGGCAGCTCACTTAAGCAAACACCGCTTGATAAACGCCAGGCGGTGAAGCTCTTATTAAAAGCGGTCGGTGGTTTGCTGGCGCTGCTTTCTCTGGCGTTATTAGCACCATTTGTTATGGCCGTTATTAACGCGGAAAAGGAGCAGTGGACGTATTTAACATTGGCTATTATTGGTTTTGTCGTTGGTGTTGCACTTTTTCTACAGCCTGTGGGTGACGCCAAACTGAGAGCACGCCAGGTCTTTTTGTTAACCACCTTATGTTGGGTATCAGCCAGTCTTTTTGCGACGTTACCGTTTATTTTCGCTCAGCCTTATCTCGATTTTTCCAGTGCGTGGTTTGAGGCTATGTCGGCTATTACCACCACTGGAGCCACTGTTATTTCCGGGCTTGATGATCTGCCATCCAGTGTTTTGCTATGGCGGGCGATGCTGCAGTGGTTAGGCGGTATCGGGATCATCGTTATGGCCATGGCGATATTACCGTTTTTGCAGGTTGGCGGTATGCGACTGTTCCAGGCTGAATCGTCCGATATGTCGGGTAAATTTATGCCTCGCTCCAGTCACATGGTTTTAGCCATTGGTCGAGTCTACCTGATACTAACGGTTGCTGTTGTTGCGTTGTATCTTTTGGGTGGCATGACAAGCTTTGATGCCTTGGTTCATGGTATGACAACCATAGGGACCGCCGGTTTCTCAAATTATGACGCTTCTTTCGGTCACTTTTCCGATACACCGTTTTTGGTTATAACCGGTACACTGTTCATGGTGGCGGGGGCATTACCTTTTGTACTCTACATTCGAGTACTAAAAGGGGATTATGAACCACTTTGGAAGGACACCCAGGTACGCGCGTTTGTCACCTTTTTAATGATCGCCATTGTGCTTATTACTTTGGTGCAAGTGCTGAAAGGGCGCGAGGTCGGTGACGCTCTCATGCATACCGCATTTAATGTTGTATCTGTGGTGACCACAACAGGGTATGCGACGGAAGATTACGGCAACTGGGGTAGCTGGTCCCTGATGGTTTTCTTCTATCTCATGTTTATTGGTGGCTGTACCGGGTCAACCGCCGGTGGTATGAAAATATTCCGTTTCCAGCTTTCACAGTTACTGCTTAAAAAACAGTTTAGCCAACTCATTCACCCAAATTTAGTGCGGGTTGAAACGTACCAGGAACGACGAGTTAACGATTCACTGCTGGGTTCAATGGTTGCCTTTTGCTTCATGTATTTTTTACTGATAGCGGTTATTGCACTTGGTTTGTCATTGTTTGAGCTCGATTTTCTAACCGCTATTTCCGGAGCGGCATCCGCTGTGGGCAACGTTGGCCCTGGTCTTGGTGAAATTATTGGACCCGCAGGTAACTTTTCCAGCCTGGACGGTGGAGCCAAATTGCTGCTGATATTTGCCATGCTAGCAGGGCGTTTGGAGATTATGACGGTACTGATCTTATTTCATAGACATTACTGGAAGCACTAAAATAAATTTCAGCGAACACTTGCACGCTGAAACGACATGAATTAAATTAAACGCATGTTTAAATCATGCGTTTATTTATATCATGGCAGCACGCATTACGACTCAACAAAAAATACTCAACGCCGCTGAAGCGCTGTTTGCGCGAGACGGTTTTGAACAGACCTCTTTACGGCAGATAACCCACGAAGCGGGCGTGAATCTGGCGTCTGTTAATTATCACTTTGGCTCAAAAAAAGCGCTGATACAGGCGGTTATTGCCCGCTATTTAAGTGTTTTTATGCCGGCTCTAGAAGAACAGCTAAACGAAGCTGAAGCCCAAAAAGACCTTAAAACGCAAGCATTATTTGAGCGCTTCAAATTGCCACTGGCTAAACTGACCCAAATCAACAAGCGCGGCCCCGATACGTTTTTAAGGCTATTAGGTTTTGCTTATTCTGAAATACAAGGGCATTTGCGTAAATACACTCAGCAAGAATACGGCAATGTATTACAACATTTGCTGCAGCTTTTAAAGCGCACAAACCCGCATTTAGATGAACAGCAAATGTTCTGGCGTCTGCATTTTGTATTGGGCTCGGTTGTTTTCGCTCAGGTGTCCGGTCAGGCACTTATCGAAATAGCCCAAGCCGAGTTTAATCAGCAAATTGGCGCGCAGGATGTCATTGATCAACTTATTCCGTTTGTTTCGGGCGGACTCGAAAATTCGTAAATAAACTGTCGTAAGACGGAGTTTTGACTACACTTTTATTGTGATGGTGCACTGGAGATAACCATGGAAATTCTCATTTTGTTGTTGGTTTTAGTGGTACTGGTATTTGCAGTCGGAGATATCCGTCGCAGCCTTATCACGAAACCTGTTTTTGGTATTTTTAAGCGCATTCTGCCGCCTATGTCTGACACTGAGCGTGAAGCCATGGAAGCAGGGGACGTATGGTGGGACGGTGAATTGTTCAAAGGTCGCCCTGACTGGCAAAAACTGCTGGACATGCCGCAACCGAAACTGACTCAGGATGAGCAAGACTTCATTGATAACCAGCTGAACACCTTGCTGGATATGATCGATGACTTCAAAATTGTTCAACAGGACAGAGACCTGCCGAAACAAGTGTGGGACTTTCTGAGAAAGGAACGTTTCTTTGCCATGATTATTGGTAAAGAACACGGCGGTCTCGACTTCTCTCCGGCGGCAAACTCTTACATTGTGTCGCGTATTGCCAGCCGTTCAATTAGCGCCGCAGTATCGGTTATGGTGCCTAACTCATTAGGCCCAGGTGAATTGCTGACGCACTATGGGACGAAAGAGCAAAAAGAATATTGGTTGCCGCGTTTAGCGGATGGTACCGATATTCCATGTTTTGCCTTAACGGGTCCTGAAGCTGGGTCTGATGCGGGATCTATTCCTGATGAAGGTATCGTCTGTAAAGGCGAGCACGAGGGCGAAGAAGTTGTTGGTATTCGTCTGAACTGGTCAAAGCGTTACATTACTCTGGCGCCGTCTGCGACCGTGCTTGGTTTGGCGTTTAAACTGTACGACCCGGAAGGTTTAATGGGCGACAAAAAAGACATAGGCATTACTTGTGCACTTATTCCGACCAGCCACAAAGGCGTCGAAATTGGTGACCGTCACTTCCCGTTAAATCAGGCGTTTTTAAACGGTACAACGTACGGCAAAGACGTATTTATTCCGCTGAAATGGATTATCGGCGGCGAAGAGTATGCCGGTAAGGGGTGGCGTATGCTGGTCGAATGCTTGTCAGCCGGTCGCGGTATTTCACTGCCCGCGTTGGCGACAGCATCGGGCCACGTGACTCAGCGCATGACGGGTGCGTATGCTTACGTGCGTCAGCAATTCGGGCTGCCTATTGGTATGTTTGAGGGCGTGCAGTCATCAATGGGTAAAATTGGTGGCACGAACTATATTCTTGAATCCATGCGCCGCTTAACAATTTCATCACTGTGCCAGGGCATGAGCCCGTCAGTTGTGACGGCAATGACCAAGTACCACATGACGGAAATGGGGCGTGAAGTGATTGAACACGCAATGGACATTCATGCTGGTAAGGGCATTCAATTGGGGCCGCATAATTACCTGGGTCACAATTATATGGCAACCCCCGTTTCCATTACGGTAGAAGGTGCCAACATCTTAACCCGTAACCTGATGATTTTCGGTCAGGGGGCGACGCGTTGTCATCCGTATGTACTGAAAGAAATGCAAGCGGCCGCAAACCCGAATGAAGACGAGGGTATGCGCGAGTTTGACGGCTTGCTGATGAAACACATTGGCTTTGCTGCCAGCAACGTATTTGGCAGCTTATGGTTGGGTCTGACAGGCGCACGCTTTGGCGAGTCTCCGGTTAGCGGTGAAACCGCGCAGTATTATCGTAAATTGGGGCGCATGAGCCGTGGTTTGGCGCTAGCGTCAGACATCTCCATGCTGATGATGGGCGGTGATTTGAAGCGTAAAGAAATGATTTCAGCGCGCCTCGGCGATGTATTAAGTCATTTATACATGGGCTCTGCGGTGCTGAAGCGTTTTGAAGACGAAGGACGTCAGGTTGCTGACTTGCCGTATGTGCACTATGCATTACAGCACCACCTGCACAGTATTGCTGAAGCGTTCTATGGTTTCTTCGACAACTTCCCGAACCGTGCCGTCGCCTGGATGATGCGTTTAGTGATATTCCCTCTGGGTAATCACTTTAAGAAGCCAAAAGACGACACCCTGCAGGAAATTAGCCTAAGCATGATGGAGCCAGGCGTCACGCGTGACCGCCATACGTTCCTGTGTTACTGGAAAGACGACAAGAACGACCCGACCGGCCACATGGAAAAAGCGTTTTTATCAATGCTGGAAATGAAGTCGGTTTATAAAACCCTTCGAAAAGCACAGAAACGCGGTGAACTGTCGGCCAACCTAAACGGTCAGGAACTTGCCGATGCGGCTTTAGAAAAAGGCTTAGTGGATAAAGAAACGGCCGATAAACTCGCAGAAACCGAAGAGCTGCGCCTGCTTGCTATTGGTGTCGACAGTTTCGCGCCGGGTATTCTGGAAAATAACCAGTTTTATACGGCGAAAGGCGACTTAAGAAAAGCGGCGGTCAGAGACTGACCACCGCATTCATTGCAACTTAATAAAGTGTTCGACGTTTGTCTTTTAGGTTGAACACTGGGTCTACAAAAGAGCGCTGTTGAGCGCTCTTTTTCGTTTCTGCGCTGGCACTGGCTGTAGCCGGGCAACTGCCGGTTTCAATATAGCTGTATGCAGCGCCAGTCAGCGGATCTTGCCGACTTCCCCAATCAGCCCTAATTTGGTCCTGAACCTCGCAGGTAGGGACCAATCCGTTGTAATATTGGCCTTCACCCTCCGCATTAACCGTTTCAAAGTTAATAGCAAAAGTCACTTTGTCGCACAACGGTTCAGGCTGTTGGCCGACAGGTTTACCACAGGTGTTCTCACCAATAGTGACAACATTCACGTAAGGTTTTAAAGAGTTAATGATAATTTCCGAAGAAGAGCAGCTGCTGCCAGTCGTTAAAACATAAACGGTGTCTAAGTCGAGCTGCTGAGTGCCGTCGACTAAGCGAAATTGAAGGGTTTCGTTTTTATCGCTGTTTTGCTCATTAAAGCGGTAAGTCAAAAAGGTTTCGCCCAGTACGTTATTGCCTGCCGCCTGGCTGGAGGTTTGGTTGGCGTAACGAATGAGACCACCACCGTTGTAGCGCACATCGATAATTAAATGATCAACGCCTTCGTTAGCGAACAAGTCAAAAGCTTCGTTTAAGTCACTGCCCGTACGGTTAATGAAAGAGTCGAGAGTGAAGTAACCGGCGGTGTCTCCGTTATCGAGCGCCGTGGTTTGTGCGCCCATCACCGTGTTGGTTTCAACTTCCACTTTGCTGAGAATATCGGTTTGCTCTGGCTCTCCTGGTGTTTTCCAAGTAAGTTCTCTACTCAGACCTTCTTCGTTTGGCCCTAAGGCATCATCAAATTCGCCGTTGGCAAGCAGTTCAGAAACGGGGACACCATCAATAGCAATGAGCTCGTCAGCACGTTCTATACCTGCCGTAGCAGCCGGAGAGTCGTTATAAACAAAGCGAATTTTCACGCGAGTATCGCTTATCTGCTCCATTGAAAAACCGAAGCCAAAGTAGGTGGCGTTCACAAACAATTGTTCGTACTCTTCCTCGGTTAAAATGTAGCTGTAGCGGTCTTCCGGCACGCGTAACTCTTCAAGCACCGCGTAAACATCGTCAAATGCTTCCGGGTCAATACTGTCCTGTAGTTGGTCTGCCCAAAAGTAGTCCTCTTTCATATAATTGAAAAAGCGCTGGTTTTGGTCTTCGGCCGAGCACGTGGCGTAGCCGGAGCCTCCACCCGTACCGCCGGTGTCAGAGCTGCTGTCAGAGCCACCACAGGCTGATAATACCGCTGCCATGCTCAGTAGCAATAAAGGTTTCTTAAAGGTCATACTGCATCTCGCGTGTTATAAAAATGTTAACTCACAATTTAGCACAGAGAACGAAAAGATGAACATCCAGCGTGGCGCTTTTTACTGCATCGTGGCACACTGCCGACACTGACTATTTACCGTTAAACACAGACGGAGAACAACGACGTTATGGCACAAGTCATGATAGACATTGAGGGTACAGAGCTAACGCCAGAAGACAAAAAGCTATTGGCGCAGCCCTCGGTTAATGGGTTGATACTGTTTACACGTAACTTCGCATCGCTTGAGCAGTTGGCTCGATTAACCCAGGAAGCACGTATGGCGGCCGCTAAGCCATTACTTATTGCGGTTGACCACGAAGGCGGGCGTGTACAGCGATTTCGCGAGGGCTTTAGTGCGATTCCGGCAATGGGATCGTTACGCGGCATCGAGAATGCGGACGAACGCCACCGCGCTGCGCGAGACTTAGGATGGTTAATGGCAGCAGAAGTACAGGCGGTTGGCATCGATATTAGCTTTGCGCCAGTATTAGACGTTGATGATTGCAGCGAAGTGATTGCTGATCGCGCATTCTCTGATGTCCCCTCAGAGATTTCCGAGCTGGCATCGGCGTTTATAGAGGGCATGCATGAAGCCGGTATGGCTTCTACGGGCAAGCATTTCCCGGGTCATGGCTCGGTGCAGGCTGACTCACACATTGCCATTCCAGAAGACGACCGCACACTAGAGCAAATTCGTGCTCACGACTTAAAGCCATTTCTGTCATTAAGCCAAAAGCTCGATGGCATCATGCCGGCACACGTTATTTATCCGAAAATTGACCCACAGCCCGCTGGCTTTAGTGAGTTTTGGCTACAACAAATACTGCGCAACGAACTGCAATTTAACGGCACCATTTTCAGTGATGACTTGTCGATGCAAGGCGCCACGGTTGCGGGTGACATGCAACAACGCGTATTCGCCGCACTGAACGCAGGCTGCGATATGATACTGGTGTGTAATGACAGAGCAGGAGCCTTACAGGTTCTCGACGCAGAGCTTCCGGCAACAGAGCCTGAGAGTGCTCAGCGGGTGCAGCGTATGCTAATGAGCGAACCAGCGGTAGGCTTGGAAGCGTTAAAACGCACCGAGCGCTGGCAGCAAGCACAGCGCTGGCTTTCGGTGGTTAATTAAGCTTCGTAAGGAATGGGGTCTTCAACGCCGTTAGCAGCGAAGGCCTCTAACCGCTCCACACAGGCACCGCACTTACCACAGGCCTTGTCCCGGCCGTTATAGCACGTCCAGGTTTGGCTGTAGTCTAAGCCCATTTTCAGGCCGTCAGCTAAAATGGCGTTTTTATCGACGTCTAAATAGGGCGCATGAACCGCTACCGGTTCGTAATTGGCCATTTTACTGACCACATCCATTTGGCGCACAAACTCAGGGCGACAGTCCGGATAAATGGCGTGATCGCCTGAGTGCGCACCATAGTAAACCGCCGAAGCGTTTTCAGACACCGCATAACCAATGGCTAACGACAACAAAATCATATTGCGGTTGGGCACCACCGTCGACTTCATCGACTCTTCCTCGTAGTGTCCCTCGGGAATTTCAATGTCGTCGGTTAATGAACTACCCGCCAAAAGTTGGTTAATGGCAGTAATGTCGACCACTTTATGCGGAATTCCATGCTGTTTGCAGACGTTAGCGGCAACTTGTAGTTCTTTCACATGGCGCTGACCGTAGTTAAACGACAGTGCCAGCACCTCATTGCCTTCCTGCAATGCTTTGTGCAGCACCGTAAACGAGTCCATTCCACCTGAATAAATAACAACGACCTTTTGCGACATGCTGTAACTCTCCGTATAATCTGCGGTCTATTCACCTTAATAGAAGCCATTTTAACGAAAGCTATGTCTTACCGCATCAACGAAATTTTCGAGACCCTGCAGGGCGAGGGCACCTTTACCGGTGTGCCATCCATATTTGTGCGCTTGCAAGGCTGCCCCGTGGGTTGTCCGTGGTGCGACACCCAACACACCTGGGAAACCAACGACAGCGACAATGTCAGCGCCGACGAGATGATGGCAAAGACCGAAGCCTCATCGAAATGGGCAGAAATGACCGCCGAAGACATAGTCAAACGCTTTGAGCAAGAAGGTTACGCTGCCAAACACGTGGTAATAACCGGCGGCGAGCCCGCTATGTTCGACTTGCTGCCGCTAGGCGAAGCCTTAGAAGCTAAAGGCTACCAGCTGCAAATTGAAACCAGCGGCACCTTCGAGCTAAAAGTGACCAACAACACCTGGGTAACGGTGTCGCCTAAGTTGGATATGCCAGGCGGCTACCTGGTGCGGCCAGACTGCATGGCGCGCGCTAACGAAATAAAACACCCGGTTGCCATGCAAAAACACATAGACGCTTTAGACTCACTGCTAAAACGTTGCCCACCCAAAGCTGACGCAATTATTTGCCTACAGCCAATAAGCCAGCGCCCACGCGCCACTGAGCTTGCCATGCAAACCTGCATTGAGCGCAACTGGCGCTTGTCGGTGCAGATGCATAAATATCTTAATATTGAGTAAGGCTTCTATATTCCAATGACTGGCTGTTAAGTGCCAAGAGCGGACATTGGAGCCTCAATAACCGGCACGTGTTAGGCTCTCCGGCGCCGAAGGTGCGAAGTTAATTGATTTGTTAGGCTTTTTTGCATTTTGGGCACTCTATTACAACTAAGTTATCTCTAATGCTATACGCGTACGGTACCCAGTATGTTTTGCCTTCGATTGATACTGAATCATAGGCAAGACCATGTGGCTCATTTGGAAATACAAGAATATCCTTTAATTCCTCGTCATCTGGGTTATATATGTGTACTTCACCAGGCTGACGTTCATATGCCTCAATATTATCATCAGGTCTGCCGTACGCTATATCAAGCGCCTTGATCCAGTTAATAGTGTCTTGACCATCACAAGTATCAATAATTTTCTTTAAGGCTTCCTGTGATATTTCCCTAAGGTATTGCCCGTGTTTTTCACAATTGCCAACTTCTGCAAATGGGCCATAAGAGAAATTATAAGAAATGTCCCCTGATAAAAGAGGTAGTCTGATGTAGTTAGAAAGCTGAAATCCACCAAGCGTAGTATTGTCCAGCATTTCCATTAGCATGGAATAGAAACTGAGCAGACAGTCGCCATTATTTGGACGTCCAATGATTTCTGTTGAAGTCAGCTTATCTATATCAGGTGTTTGAAAGCAGCCTCGACTCCCATCAAATGGAACAATAAGGCCTTCATCTAGAATCACAACCGCATTAGGCCATTCGGTACTTGGCGCTTCAGCCATAAACTCTTTAATAGCATTTATGACCGTTAACCACTTAAGTGATGATTTATATGCAAATAAAATTCCGAACCCTCTTGTCGAGGGTGACTCAATAGTTAAGCCGTTTATTTTCTGTATTGCTTTTCCTGATTTCTTTAGCTTTTTAAATGATGCGATATTTCTTAATCCATCTTTAACTGTTTTTTTGTTTCTAAAGCAGGATTTTACTTGAATGACACCATGGACGTGTTCCACAGGGTAGAACTCTGAGCTTTGATATTTCAAAAGAGAAATGCTATTTGATTGGTCGTAGAACAATAAATCTAGCTCTTCGCTGTGGTGACCAGAACTTGATACAACTCGACCACTAGAAGAGGAAATCCCATATTTCTGTGGTATCAAGCCATAAGCAGAGAAAAAATTTCGCAGATAATCTTCTCGGGCATCACCACGATTTCCCGGATGCTTTAAACCAGAGGACTTTTCATATTCTCTTAGTAATTGTTCTTGGTATAGAAGAAACTCGCGTTCAAAGCCTTGGAATTCAAATACACCTTTCCTTAGCTCTGCGGCATCCTCAAGCATTTTTACTATGAATTCATTATCTGACATTGATACCTCAGTAGCCTAGCGCCTTGAATGATCCGCCAATTTGGAGCGGCTGCGGAAAATTGGTCGGCTTGATTCTCTGGTTAGCAGGGTTAAACATCCGCACCCTATTTCTTACTCAGCATAGATGTTACCCGGAAAATACCAAAGAATAGGTGATCCACTGTTATTGATGAGCGGAACTCTGGCATACCAAACACTTTAACCGAATATATCTTTTCATTCCGCGCATCTAGCTCGCCAAAATCCAGAAAATGCATCGGTGTTCCCGAATAGAGACGACTGATACTCTCTTTTAGAGCTCTGTACTCAGGGGTTTCATTATCATCTTTAAAATTATGATAGATGTGGGCTATAGAATAGGATTCAGGTAGTTGATTGTCACACGCCTTGTAGACTATCCCCATTGAAAGTGCGGTGAAAAAGTCATCAAATCGCTCTACATCAACACGGTATCGAACAGTGCCGTTGTCATAGCGCTCTGACCCTTTCAAAAGCATTTTTCTAAATACACTTTCGTTATATCCAAGTTGGGGGAGTATCTTTTGCGTGAAGATTTCACGCGCGCCATTGGATGGCGAAGCATTCATGCAGATATGAGCTAGAACATAAGTGTCGTCGTTTGTTTTAGAATTATTGTGAGACTTACACGAGGGAACGGTAAGAAGCTGATTTCGTTGATCCTTTGGGAAGAAAGCTTTAGGAGGAACGTGTTCCTTTGTGTCCGCTTCGTTATCGCAGCCTCTGTAGTAACAAGGCACCACTCATATCTCCTCTTGTCTTGCTAACCTTTGTATATTTTTCATGCATACTTTGTCATTCGTTAAGTTGGTAGTTAAATAGCTTTAAGTTACTGAGCTAAAAAATTCCAACCTTGAAACGCTCTGAATAAGCTACAACAATTTGAGCAAGCACAGTTACACTCTAACGGGCACACAATACCTAATTTTGATTTCCCATTATGTCATTGACAGTAAATGACTTAAATCCACAACACAACAAAAAAACGTGCCATATTGTAGAGATAAGTGTGCCGAGCCTGATTCCCGTCCCTCTTAGTTATTAATGGTAGGCGCGAAGTTCACTAGTTAAATTCGTGCAAAAAAACTAAGGTCTGTTCCTCGCTCATGGCGGACCGGCTTAACGCACTTCAGCCGGAAGTAAATGCTAGTTAATACTCCATTTAAATTTATTATCTCGATAAGCTTTGACTTTAGCGACTGTATCCTCGATGGATTTCACTTTATCTTTAAGAGGAATAACACCTGAATCATACTCAGCAGTTTCCTCAGCAACTTCTGATGCGAGAGTTTGTTCTCTCCTCTTCAAAGCATTTAGTAACTCATACGCGATCAAGTAATGTCTGGTAGCGATATCGGTGATTACTACAACATTCTCGTTCGGCCTGCTCCTCCAGTCATTTAGAGTTCGCAACTGAGTAGTGCGATGCTTCTTATAAATCATTTTAACCTTACCGAAGGGTAAAGCTCCGTTTTTCTCCTTTTTTCGTAACTCTCGACGCCAATCATTTTTGACACAATTCCTCAATATTAGGTCTGCTTCTGCCGTTCTGATTACGAACCCTTCGAGTGAAATCGAGACTTTTTCCTCCGGAATAAATCTGACTGAGGTATGAAGCGAGGGAATAAAATCTATCTCGTGCGCAAAGAAGTGCCGCAGAGCTTTTATTCCAAACCGCCAATGCTTAGCGGTATTGGTTAAATAATATTGCTTGATTTGCTTACTGTCAGTTAAGGACTGTGCAGATACGAAAAATGATTGAGCTCTCAACCAAAATGCTAAGTACTCATTCCTGCCTGCTAGTTGGTGAGTAGATTCACGAAACTCAGACAACATATGGCTTTCTAGCTCGATCATTTCGGCTATAGCGGCGGAAAGAACAAGGAGACGATTCAAAAGGCTACGATCTATAGAACTCATATATTATTAGAATTCCTTCGCTTTACTGAAATTGTCATAGTGTACAGCACGAACATTATCGAGAAAGGCAAAATTCAGCCTTTTGCTTATGCAAATCAGTCGGCTAAGAGCGAGCAGCGGATCTTCTGGCTCTCAGTATGCTCCAACTAGTGGCTAGCCGTCCCGTTATTAATAATTGTGGGTATCCTTAACGGTGCACGGCACATTCACTTCGGAAATATTGCTCGCTTTGTTATTGTGTTGTGTATTTAAGTCGTTTACTGTCAATGACATAACAAAAATAAAGGTTGGATATTGTGCGCTCGGTAGAGTGTAACTGAGCACGCTCAAATTGCCTTTGCTAACTCGGAACCTTTCAAATCAGGAATGGTTGCTTTAACAGTAAGTTATGAACCGAAAGTTATTAATTAGGCGAGGTTATAAATGCGCACGCACAATATACAAATGTTATACATCAATTCATTTATCAACATTCGAAAAGGAGTTTAAATGGAATCAATTTTAGATAAACTTGCTTCACTTTTAGATCACGCAAGCGTTGTGTCTGCCGTACTAGGGGTGTTCGTTTCGCTATTTAGCTCTTACATAACTACGAAAGCAGGACTAGTCCAGACAGTCGATAAGCTTATGAAATTAATCTCGAAAAGGCTTGTTAATCGAGATGATGAAACAGTAAGAGCTTATGACCGGTACTCTTCGGTTTATGGAATTATGTTTGCTCGGAGAATGAAAGAAGCAAACTTTGTTTCAGTAACTTTTTCTGTATTTATGGTTCTGTATTTGTCTTTCTCGATTTTTGCGGACAAGCCAATAGATTCAATAATTGTTTTCGTTTCTTTAGTTTTGTTGTTGCTACCTTGGGTGAAGATTGCAATAAGCGCTTATAGAGTAAGTAACGGATTCTTAGGGAATAGTGAATACGAAATACGACAGTTCCTTAAATATATAATTAGTGAAGCTTCGGACAATGATCTCAATGATGGAGATGGACCGAGAAAATTGATAGATCTGGATGAGTTTACAATTGAAAAAGCGCATAACTTTGGTAAAGGTGGAGTAGCTGCTCATGCCAAAGAGGTAGGAGTCTGATAATGAATAGGGATTTTAAAGATACTTCGTCAGATTGGATATCAAGAGCAATTGATATCTTATTTTGTACACACCCAAAAAGAACATCATTGGGTTTTGTGGTTGGCGCCCTGATTTACGTTATCGTGGGTGTTTTGTTCGCTCCGGTTTGGACAGGCATTCAATGGGTCAAATTATCGAGTTTGAAGTTGTGGCACTATCTCATCGTAGGCCTGTCTGTAATGCATATTCCAACCGTTAGAGAAAGTTACTCCAAAGATTCTGAATTGCCGAAAGAGATTGAGCAAGCATTATGCCTGATCAAAGATGCCGAAAAGAATGGTGTTCCAAAAAATGCGATTAAGAACATGCGGTTGGAACTATGTAACTCCTTAGTTAAGTCTTTGTCTATCAAACCTGAAAAAGGCGGAAAAAATAGCCAACAGAGAAATTAATTCTGTATAACCAGGCCATTATAGGGACATCGTATACTTCGCTGCGCTTTGGGGTGGCTTCGCTACTTTACCCCAAAGCTCCACTCCATAAACAATGCCCCATATGGCGGCGTTAACTGATTTGAAGAGGTGACTTTTGTATAGGAAGGAAGTCGAGAAACTCGAGAGTCAAACTTCACTGGATCTCAGATCTAGTGCGAGGTCGTATTACAAAATTGGCATAGATGCTTTTCATAACGCTAGAATGAAGGGTTGGGTTGATTTTCAGCCTGCAATTGGAAATTTGTGTATAAGTGTTGAGTTATTGCTGAAGTCGATCATTGCACATAAGTCGCTCTATATGCTTTATGCAGGCTTACCTGATGAAGCCAAGTTGTTATTGTGTTACCCGGAAAGCTTGACAAAAGAGCATAACTCCCTTTCTTACATTAATGACCTTAGGTATTTCTCATACAAAACCATTGAGCTAGATAAAGCTAGTTCTCTTTTCTTTCATTTTTACCCGGAAGTTAAACAGGAGTACAAAGGATTTCTCTCCTCGCTATCCTTAATAAGAAATGTAAGTGTGCATGCGTCAGTTCCTGACTTTCAAAGGTACGAACTGGAGAGCATTGCTTACCACTCAACGAAGTTGTTTCAAAAAATCTCTGAGTTAAGTGTCTTCAAATACTTTTCGTTTACGCCAGAGAAGAAAACCGCAAGCTTTTTACAACTTTACGAGGAAGAAAAGGTAAAGAAAGTTAAAAATGCCTTAGATAACGCTCGGAGAATTGTGAAAAGTGGGAAGTTTGGCGAGACATTTTATTACAGTGAGGATTGGACTCAGATGATGCAAGAGTGCCCTATATGTGGTGAAGGTGGTTTGTTTACAGGAGAGACAGAAGAGACCTCGGATGAGGATGGTATATCCCTTACCTTTCTATGTGAATCATTCCTTTGTGAAGCGTGCGGCTTGAAGTTGGACGATTTTGAAGAGCTAGAGCTTGCAGGTATGGAAACGAGTATTGATAGAGATAATGATGTTGAACAGTGGTGTCATGAAAACGGATACGATGATGATGATCGATGGTATTACAGTTAACAAGCAATTCAGTGCTAATAAGAGAGGAGAGCACCTTTGACGTTTAGTTATTTGATCAACCAGGTATTACTTCCTTTCGGAGGGGTTTCTGCCGTACTTATTGGTTTAGCATCGTTCCTCGCTCACATCAGCTCGAAGCGGATAATTAATGGCGAAGTAGCACGGCACAAACGGGACCTGGCAGAGTTTAAATCAACTGCAAGGCTGCAGATGGAAGCAATTAAGAGCGATTTTAAACTTGAGTTGCTGAAAAGCGAGAGCTACACGTCCATCTCTAAGGAAATGTACCAAGAGCTATTTAGCAAACGAATAGAGGCATACGAAAAGCTGATTAATTTAAAAAGGGATATCGGAAAATCACTCGTCGATAATGCTGAGTATATCGAGTTCCATGATGACGATCCAAGTTACTTTACAAACATCATAGAGAAGATAAATGCTGCTACTCGAGAGCACCCGATGTTGATATCAAACGATCTGGCAGAAATCTCTGATGAACTATATGAAAAGTCCATTCAGATCTTCTCGGACGCAAAAGTTAAGGCTTTCTATGCTGAGTTATCAAACTCTGGTGATGACTACGGAATGTACAACGCTATGATTGAAGCCGAGAATGACGAACTCCGTCGAATGCTTACTGAATGTGGCGACTTGTACGAAAAATGGCTGACCCAGCTTAATATTGATTTATCGAAAATTCGAGGTATTTTGGATTCGACGAATGCATTTCTGGAGTCAGAGCACTAACAATAAATCGCACGCGACCAGCAGTGTTGGCGCGTGAATGCGCGCGATAGGCAGAAAGGGTTAACAATGAGAAATAATGCTCTTTACTTTCCTTATATTTCGATTCCGGAAAGTCAATGGACAATAAAAACTTTACTTTATTGGGACAAGTTGAGCGCAATAGTTCCTATGGATCATATTGATAATCCAGAGCAACTAAGTCCGTTCATGAGAGCTTTATTGGAGAGAGATTTAGCTGAACAAATATTTCCGTCACAACACCTATATGAGATTCCTCAGTTCGAACAGAGTTTTATTAGATATTTAGAGCCTAAGGCTAGGGAGTATAGAGATAAGCCTATACGAGGAGTTTTTGATACTGGACGAATGCATGCAGAAAAATTTGGCTCTCGTATCCACCATGAAAAAATGATGCCAATGACAGGAATCCATGTAGAAAAAATGGGAGAACTCCCCCAGTATTTAATAGAAGAGGGCTTAGCCGACCAAGTGGATGGGACTTGGTTTAACGTGGATACCAGAGTTGCCAATATGTTTATGGCTTACTTAGCTATATGCTTAGGTGCTCTCAACACAGTAAGTGCAGCTCCTATTACAAGCGAAAGAAAGTACTCAAACTTTCTTGGTCACAACCTGTTTCAGCAACGAGATGCTAGATTTAACCATCACCGAAAGGCTCAGGATGTAGTGATAAACAATATCTTACCGACCCCTTCTGGGAAAATTGATTTAGATTTACTAGCTAAGTTTAAGATGGAGCATGGGCACCTTTTACCTAGATTGCGACAGAAGATCGAAAGTGAGACGGCCTATATTGCACTCTTAGAAAGTGCAGATGATCGATTAGACGCGACTAGTGACTTTATTCGGCGTTGTAAAGAAGACACTGATGAAATCATCGATGCAATGAAGCCATCCTGGTCAAAGATTATGTTGGGCTCCATTGCACCTTTATTCGGGACGGGATTAGCGATGGTAGCTGCTGAAACTGGAAATAAAGTAGCTTATGCAGGAGCTGGACTGTCCTTTGCTTCCACAGCATACCAAGCTTTAAATAGCATTCGCTCTGAGAGGAAAAAAGCGGAAGCATTACCATTGGCATATATTGCCCACCTTAAAATGCGAGCGGATTTTGCCTAACAAAGCATTTAAGACTGATTCCCAACGCTTGGCATTTTTCATTCCATCGTTGGGTTTTGTGTTTACGGCGGTATGGTTGAGATTTAGTGATAGCGTTGCTCACACCTTAATGCGGTGTTAACGTCCGCTCCTGGCACTAACCAGACAGTGGGGATGTCTGAGCCATCTGACGCAAATGTCTTACAAAAGCATCAGCATTAGGACTATATCAACAATAAACTTAGGGAAATAAAATAATTGGTTTTAAGGGAGAAAAGATATGCCAACAATTACAATTATTTCCGACGACGTGCTTTTAGGGAACTCAACTTATTCAAGAGTGCCATTTCGAGATGACGTTTTAATGCTTAATGAGGAGCCATATAGGGTTAGAAATGTTTTTTTGCTTGATGGTTCAACCAAAGATGTAGATGCATTAGTAAGTGTAGAGCCATTTAATAGCTGTAAAGAGTTACATTCGCCTATAACTTTAAATTAACGCATTAAATGCTCAATTATGAGGTGCTTTTGGCGTTGTAATTTATCTTCTTTAACGGTGTTGATTGCAATCATCTTGTTTAATTCGTGACTTTTTGATAGCGAACCCGGGCTGTTTTTGGGCTTGCGCTGCACTGGCGAAGACACCTGGTTCACTAGTTATTTATCCGCACTCAGTAAATAGCTTTCACGACTTTTAATGCTAAGTGCAAAGTTGTACTTTATTGATTTAACAATTAATAAGTTGTACCTTTGGTTAAGTAATATGTTAAAGGTACAACTCAATGAAAACGTTAAAGGCTATTTCAGAAAAACTCGTTGAAGAGCGAAAAAGAAGGAACTTGTCTCAAAAAGACATGCGCCTGCTTATTGGTATGTCCCAGCAGCAGTATCAACGGGTGGAGGCAGGGCAAGATATTCGACTGTCGACTCTGTTGCGCATATTGGCCGGGTTAGAGTTAGAGCTGGAGTTTAAAGACGCTAATTTAGTAGAAGTTAGAGAGCCGGAAACCGTTTATAACGAGTATGACTCTTGGGACAAATATCAAAAGCATTTAGAGGACTAATCGCCAATGGCGAGCATGAGAGTAGAAAAAGTCGAAGGGCTTCAAATAACACTGAATGATCAAAAAGTCGGTGTGTTGACGCATTACACAGGAGGGAAAAACATTCTTAGTTTTTCTCCTGACTTTGCCGTGCTCGATAAACGTGACCGTCCAATAGTTAGTTTCACTCAACTAATACGTGAGAACTATTTTGAGCTCCCTCAGGTGAGCACTCAACGCTTGTCACCAGTATTGTCAAACTTGCTACCCGAAGGCGCTTTACGAGAATTTATAAGTCGCGAACTGAAAGTCCACTCGGAAAATGAGTTTCCGCTTATGGTTCATTTAGGTGCGAACCTTCCGGGCGCACTTAAAGCGACTCCCATCGCTGCGGGAGAGCTACCGGCTTGGGCACTTGCCCATAGAGAGCAAGTAGAAGCTGTACAGGTTAATATCGACAAAGCCGTAAGCAAGCAGTCACTAGCAGGCATTCAAATGAAGTTTTCGTCGGTAAGGGCTCCTGACAAGCGTTTTAATATCAATGAAGAAGATAACTCTGACAGCTGGATTATCAAAGTACCGTCTAATGTTTATAAGCAAGTGCCGGCAAACGAATACACAGCCATGCGCTTAGCCGAGTCAGTGGGTATCGACATACCGGAAATACAGTTAGTGAAACTGACTCAGTTGCATAACCTACCAGACATTCGGCTACCCGATGAAGAATATGCCTATGCGATACGACGGTTTGATCGCAGTAAAGGTAAACGAATACATACCGAAGACTTTGCTCAGGTGTTTGAGCTGTATTCTCATGAGAAATATGAGAAGAAAAACTACGAGCAAATCGTTAACGCTATTTACCTGCACAGTCCGCAAGGCTTAAAGAATGCCCAGAAAATGGCGAAGCGTTTGTTGGTAAATATTCTACTTGCAAATGGTGATGCGCATCTTAAGAACTGGTCGTTGATATACCCAGACGGAATAACGCCTCAGCTATCACCGGCGTACGATATTGTGTCCACCTTGCCTTATGTGAAAGGTGAAAACGGGGCAGCGCTCAATATGGCGAAAGTTAAAAATTGGTATGAAACCAATATGGAGACCTTTAAAAAGTGGGCTGAGCGAGCGGATGTACCATGGCAACCTATAGCGGTTCACTTAAGTGAAACTATGGAGCAAGCAAGAGAGTTGTGGCCAACAATGCTCAATGAGTTACCTATGCTGGAGTCCAGTAAACAGGTGCTCAAAGAGCATTGGCGCGAATTGCATTCAGACTTTCGAATTGGCTGACGCTTTAGCTAACACCTTAACTAAAGGCCTAACGCACCGAATGCTTCAGTATGCGTGACTTCTGGCGTTGCCAGTCACGCTCTTTCACTGTGTCGCGTTTGTCGTGAGACTTCTTACCTTTGGCCAGGTGTATTTCCAGCTTGGCCCAAGGACCTTTCCAATACATGGCGGTTGCCACAATGGAGTAGCCTTCGCGCTCAGCGGCGCCAATAAGCTTGTCGAGCTCTCGACGTTTTAGCAGCAATTTACGGCTACGGTCAGGTTCGCAGTACACGTGTGAAGACGCCTGGTTCAGCGGTTGTATTTCCGCGCCCAGTAAATAGGCTTCGCCGTCTTTAATAATGACGTAGCTGTCGCTTATGTTCGCTTTACCGGCGCGTATACTTTTAATTTCCCAGCCTTGCAGACTAATGCCTGCCTCGAACTTGTCTTCGAGGAAATATTCATGGCGGGCTTTTTTGTTCAGCGCAATGGTATTAGACGATTGTTTTAGTTTCTTTTTGCTCATAAGCGCTATTATACCTATGCACACTGAAAAGAAAATTGCTTTAAGGGCTTCAAAGCATATCTGGTTGCGTTATTATTGCGCAGTTAAATTTTAGCGGTAGAGAAAAACATGCCCAGTATCGAAAAAAGTGCGTTAGTTTCATACAGTGCAGAGCAAATGTTCAACTTGGTTAACGATATTGACTCGTACCCGGAGTTTGTTCCGGGGTGCGCGGATTCGCGTGTGGTTGAGCAAAATGGCGACTATAAAGTGGCGTCGCTGCAAATAAGCAAAGCCGGCATTCAGAAAACCTTCACAACGCGCAATAGGTTGGTAAAGCCAGAGCGTATTGACATGGAGCTTGTCGACGGGCCATTTAAAAAACTGACCGGCGGCTGGGTATTCAAACCGTTGTCAGAGGACGCCTGCAAAGTAGAACTGAAATTAGATTTTGAGTTTTCCAGCAGGCTTTTAGGCATGGCGTTTGGCAAAATTTTTAGCGAAGTGACGTCGAGAATGGTCGATGCCTTTGTGAAGCGTGCAGACCAGGTATACGGAAACTAACATGGCGAATACGCTGACCATTGAAGTGGCCTACGCCACACCCGAGAAGCAACTCATTCTGACGGTGCACCCGCAAGAGGGCGCAACGGTAGAAGAGTGTATTTTACAGTCGGGCATTAAAGAGCACTTTCCGGAGATTGATCTTAGCACTCAGAAAGTGGGTATCTGGAATAAAGCGTCAAAATTAGATGCCACGCCGCGAGACGGCGATCGCATTGAAATTTATCGCCCGCTCATTGCTGACCCGAAAGCGGTACGCAAGCGCCGCGCCGAGGAAGCAAAGCAGTCTGGACGAGCTGACAAAGTAACCGGTGGCAGACCGGATGCTAAGCGCAAAGCGCAGGAGTCGAAACCCGAATGAAGCTGTACATAATGCGTCATGGAGAGGCTCACTACCCGAAAGGAAGCTATTCAGACAGAGAACGTCGCCTGACACCAGAGGGCGAGCGTGAGGTACTCACTACCACACGATGGCTGACAGATCTTCATCGTGAGGTGGACTGCGTCTTTGTGAGTCCGTATTTACGAGCGCAACAAACCGCAACGGTATTATTTACAGAACTGAAAACTAAGCATCGTGAAGACTGTGACGCGATTACACCCGACGGCCACGCCGCAGCGGTGGTCAGCTGGTTAGCGGCAGAAATTGAAACGCATGGCTATGAAAGCGTGGTGCTGGTGTCTCACATGCCGTTGGTCAGTTATTTGGTGCATGAGCTGGATGCCAGTGTACAGCCACCTATTTTCCCAACGGCAGGCATTGCGGTTATCGAATTTTCGCCAGAAACCTTAACGGGTAAGTTTCAGCAGTTAATGATTGCTGAAAAATGCGCCGGTTAATTGTCATTAACGCGAAGTAACACCAGTAACGACGCGTCGCCACCCCATTCACGAGGCGCCTGATGAAAGGCTCTGACTAGCGGGTGTTGCACCAACCAGTGTGGCACCTGTTGTTTTAACTTACCGCTGCCGTGTCCATGCATAATGCAGCAACAATCAATACGCTCTTTTTCACAGGCAATAAGCAACGCGGCGAGCTCCTGTCGGGCGGTTGCTAAGGTCATTCCGTGTAAGTCGAGCAGCAATTCTGGTGTATAGTCGCCACGCCTTAGCTGCTTGGTTAAGTAAGTCGACTCACCGTCGGCAGTAAATTGCATAGCGCCTTCGCTAAAATGTGCTTCAAAACCGTCTGAAAAATACTGGCTGGCTTCGCGGCTGGCTGCGGCTATGTCCTGAGGGCTGTTACCTTGTCTTTGTGTATTCCGTCGCTTTAATTCAGAAACTTTGGGTGGCTCGGGTGGTCGCTTGTCTTGCTCAATAGGAGCCGCGCCCTGAGCCGCCTCGCGAAAAAGCGCGATGTCGTCTTCTGAGAGCGAGGATGAAGAGCCTTTCTTTGCGACCATGAATAATGAAAACCGAGTAAAATTAAGGTATCTTTAACACCAATAAAGACCGTCAGTATAAAACATTCGTTGTTCAGGAGACAGCCCTTGCACGTTCGAAACCGGGAACAAGCTATTGAAGAGCTTCATAGTATCGATGATTTGATACGCTGGAGTGTCAGCCAACTTAACCAGTCCGATGTGTATTACGGGCATGGCACGGACAACCCTATTGACGAGACTCGGGCGCTTCTGAGTTATGCGTTACAGCTGACCACAGAGCAGTTGGCTGCGATGGGTCACTGTCGTGTGCTGACCAGCGAAAAACACGAGTTTATTGAGCTGTTGAACCAACGCATTGAACACAAAATGCCGGCTGCGTATTTAACTCATCAAGCGTATTTTGCCGGTTTACCTTTTTACGTGGACGAACGCGTTTTGGTACCACGCTCACCCATAGCCGAACTTATTGAAAACGCCTTCCAGCCTTGGTTAACCGAGCAACCTAAGCGAGTACTGGACTTGTGTACGGGCGGTGGTTGTATTGCGATTGCGTGCGCTTATGCGTTTCCTGAAGCCGAAGTGGATGCGTTGGACTTGTCGACAGAAGCATTGGAAGTGGCAGAGTTTAATATTAAGCAGCATGGGTTACTGAATCAGGTCACGCCTATTCAGTCAGACTTATTCTCCGCTGTACAAAATGAAAAATACGATCTCATTGTGACCAATCCGCCGTATGTGGATGCCGAAGACATGGCTGACTTGCCGGATGAATATCATCATGAGCCTGAGTTAGGTCTGGCAGCAGGCGAAGATGGCTTAATTCTGGTTGATAAAATGCTCATGGAAGCGGCTGACAGGCTTAATGACAATGGGCTTTTCGTCTGCGAAGTAGGCAACTCAATGCCAGCGCTGGCGCAAAAATATCCGCGCACGCCATTTACCTGGATAGAGTTTCAACATGGCGGTGATGGCGTATTTTTGCTGACTAAAGAGCAGCTTGAAGAACATAAGCAGCATCAATTAAATAACTCACAACAGGGCTAGCGCATGCCGGGAAATTCGTTTGGACAACTGTTTAAAGTTACAACCTTTGGTGAAAGCCATGGCCCGTCATTAGGTGCGGTGGTTGATGGCTGCCCGCCGGGTCTTGAGCTCTCTGAAGAGGACTTGCAGGAGGCGCTGGACAGACGTCGCCCGGGTCAAAGTCGTTATACAACGGCGCGTCGCGAAGCCGATGAAGTACGTATTCTTTCCGGTGTGTTTGAAGGCAAAACCACAGGTACGCCTATTGGCTTGCTGATTGAAAATACCGACCAACGCAGTCAGGACTACTCGAAAATTAAAGATACCTTTCGTCCGGGGCATGCAGACTACACCTACGAGCATAAATACGGCATTCGGGACTACCGAGGTGGTGGGCGCTCGTCAGCGCGTGAAACGGCAATGCGTGTGGCGGCCGGTGCTATTGCAGAAAAACTGTTAGCGCAGAAGGGCATTAAGATTCAAGCTGCGTTGACGCAAATGGGTAACATTAAAGCGGAGCAAATAGACTGGCAGGAAGTCAGAAATAACGAACTGTTTTGTGGTGACGTTAATGCTATTGAGCCTATGCAAACGCTTATTAAACAGCTATTAAAAGAAGGTGACTCCGTGGGTGCCCGCATTCGAGTGCAGGCAACTGGAGTGCCGCCGGGCTGGGGAGAGCCAGTGTTTGATCGTCTGGATGCCGACTTAGCCAAGGCGCTTATGAGCATTAATGCCGTAAAAGCGGTAAGTGTCGGTGACGGCTTCGATGTGGTGACCCAAAAAGGCTCTGAGCACAGAGATGAAATGACCAAGAACGGCTTTTTGTCGAACCATAGCGGCGGTGTATTGGGCGGTATTTCCAGCGGTCAGCCAGTTATGGCTGACATTGCACTGAAGCCGACGTCTAGCATATCCATAAGCGGACAAACCATCGACAAATGGGGCAATGACCAACCCGTTGTTACAAAAGGGCGTCATGATCCTTGCGTGGGTATTCGGGCGGTGCCGATTGTTGAAGCCATGACCTCATTGGTATTGGTTGATCACTGGTTGCGGCAACGGGCTCAGAACGCGCAGGTGAAAACAGAAACTCCCGATATTAGTCGTTAATCAATAGCATTTTAGACGTATGCCAAACGAGTCGACACATCATTATTCTTATTTAATTGATATATTTAGCGATTGTTTTCGTAATAGTTATGACACGGTCTTGGTGGCGGGTGATGACGAGCCATATTACCAACCAGGATCAGGCGATGAGCCGCATAAAGTGGTGTTTGCGCACGGCTTTTTTGCCTCAGCGTTACACGAAACCGCGCATTGGTGTATTGCGGGTGAACAGCGTCGGCAGCAGTTTGATTACGGCTATTGGTATGAGCCCGATGGGCGTAATGAGCAGCAACAGCGTGAGTTTGAGCAAGTAGAGCGAAAACCACAGGCGCTGGAGTGGCTGTTTTCGCTATGTGCTGGTTTTAAGTTTGACGTCAGTGTTGATAACTTAAGCGGTGTTGAGGTAGACAGGTATGCCTTTCGAAAAGAGGTTGCTCAGCAATTAAAGAGTTATTTGGAAACCGATTCGCTGCCACCAAGAGCAAAGACATTTGCAAAAGCGCTATGTAGGGCGTTTAATTGTGAATGGCCAAGCTGCCAAATGATTAAGGATTAACAAGGAGTTACTTATGTTTTTAAGAGCACTATTAGTTACTGTTGCTGTTTTAGGACTGAGCGCTTGTGAAACCATTGAAGGTGCAGGTCAGGACTTAGAAAAAGCCGGTGAAGCTATTCAGGACGAAGCAAACGAAGAGTAACAATGACAGCAGTAAACCGTTTAACGGTTGGCCTGGTGGTTAATCCGTACGCAGGTATAGGCGGCGCCATTGCTTTAAAAGGAAGTGATGGCGCCGATGTTCGTGAAAAGGCACTTAACGCGGGAGCAGAGCGTAAAGCAATGCAGCGTGCTGAAACGGCCTTGAAACTTCTTCAAAATTATCAAGAACAGCTCAATTTTGTCACTTGTGGTGGCGAAATGGGCGCAAATGTATTGAAGTCGCTTGGCTTTTCTTATCAAGCCGTATTTACCCCGAATGCTCAGGAAACGTCCCCGGAAGACACCAAGCAAGCGGTAAAAGCGATTGTTGATAAAGGCGTCGATATCTTGTTGTTTGCCGGTGGTGATGGCACGGCTCGCGATGTTTACTCTGTGGTCCCTGAAAACCAGTTAGTGTTGGGCATTCCCGCCGGCGTGAAAATACACTCGGGTGTGTACGCAATCAGCCCAACTGCAGCGGGTAGAGTCATTGAAAAAATCCTCAAAGGCGAGCTTTCAAGCATTCACGAGTCCGACGTGATGGACATAGACGAAAGCGCCTTTAGAGAGGGCATTGTAAAAGCACGGCGTTTTGGCGAGATGTCAGTACCGGCTGAGCTTGAATATGTTCAGGCAGTAAAAATGGGTGGCAAAGAAAGCGACGAACTCGTGCTGGATGATATTGCTGCGGAAGTCATAGAACGTGTTGAAGAAGAGCTGTTGGTCATGGGCTCGGGATCGACCGTTGCCGCTATCATGGATGAAATGGGAATTGAAAACACCTTGTTGGGTGTTGACTTGGTTCAGGACGACACCTTGATAAAAAGTGACGTCACAGAGAAAGAGTTGTTTGAGGCTGTTTCTAAAGTCAGCCCGAATGCATCAGGTTCTGTAAAATTGGTGATTACGCTGATAGGTGGGCAAGGGCACTTGTTTGGACGCGGTAATCAGCAGCTAAGCCCGCGGGTGATTCGTGCTATCGGCAAAGACAATATTTGGGTAGTGGCTACTAAGACCAAGCTGCAGTCCTTAAATAACCAGCCTCTACGAGTGGATACGGGCGACAGTGAGCTCGATAACGAGTTGTCGGGAACGATTCGGGTTATTACCGGCTACCACGATGAAGTGCTTATGCCCGTGGCAGCCGTCAGTTAATTTAAAACTGTGACTTAGGTAAATGAACGACTAAGCCGTCGAGTTCGTCAGTGACTTCAATTTGGCAACTTAGGCGGCTGTTATCCTGAGGCTCCATAACCATATCAATCATGTCTTCTTCTTGCTCAGATGGTTCTGGAATTTTATCCTGCCATTCTTTGGGAATGTAGCAGTGGCAGGTGGCGCATGACATAACCCCACCACACTCGCCAACAATACCGTCAATAAAATTATCGACAGCGGCTTCCATGACGTTGGTTCCGGCTTCTACGTCGGCTTCAAATTGGTTTCCGTCTGCATCAACAAAGTAAACTGTAGGCATGGTTAATTGGGTTTCCTGTAAATTATTTAAAAAGTGAACAACAAATTTTGTGCCAATTAGGATAAAATACCTGCCTTTTAACCACAACGCCTAACTTCAAGGTTTCTCATGTTGGAAAAACTGTTTTCGATAAAAGCCAGTGGCAGCACCATAAAGTCGGAAGTCATTGGTGGCTTAACGACCTTCCTGACCATGGCTTACATTATTTTTGTGAACCCCTCCATTTTAAGTGAAACCGGAATGGACTACGGTGCGGTGTTCGTTGCGACTTGTTTGGCAGCGGCTATTGGCTGTTTAGTCATGGGTTTTTGGGCAAACTATCCTGTGGCGTTGGCGCCTGGTATGGGCTTGAATGCCTTTTTCACCTATACCGTTGTTTTCAGTATGGGATACACCTGGCAGACGGCGTTAGGTGCGGTGTTCTTTTCGGGCTGTATTTTCTTTTTATTGTCGGCATTTCGTGTTCGTGAGTGGATTATTAAGTCCATTCCACCAACGCTTCGCTTAGCGATAGCGGCCGGTATAGGTGCGTTTTTGGCGTTAATTGGTTTGCAAAATGCCAATATCATCGTTGCTAATGATGCAACTATGGTGACTCTGGGTGAATTAGGTGAGCCTTCGGTGTTACTCGCGGCAGCCGGCTTCTTTTTAATTATTGGACTGGTTGCACGAGGGGTTCAGGGCGCAGCTCTTATTAGTATTCTGGCGGTAACTTTCATTGCCTGGTTGACAGGGTTAGTTGACTATAACGGTCTTGTATCTACACCACCGAGCTTAGCGCCAACCTTCCTTCAAATGGATTTAGCCGCTGCCTTCGATCTCGGTATGCTGTCGGTTATTTTTGCCTTTCTGTTCGTTGATTTATTCGATACATCGGGCACGTTACTTGCCGTTGCACAAAAGGCCGGTTTAGCGAAAGCCGACGGCCATATGCCTCGTTTGAACAAAGCGCTGATGGCGGACAGCACCGCGACCGTAGCGGGGTCAATGCTCGGCACATCGACTACCACCAGTTACATTGAGTCTGCGGCGGGGGTGGCCTCTGGCGGCAAAACAGGCTTAGCGGCAGTTGTGGTCGGTATCTTGTTTTTATTGGCGATGTTCTTTGCGCCATTGGCTGGAATGATTCCAGCTTACGCAACAGCGGGCGCTATTATTTATGTCGCCGTACTCATGCTTTTCACGTTAAAAGATGTGAAGTGGGACGACATTACTGAAGCAGCCCCCGTCGCTGTGGTTTTATTAATGACACCGTTGACGTTTTCGATAGCGGACGGTATCGCTTTGGGCTTCATTAGTTATGTGGTCGTGAAGCTTCTAGGTGGCAAATACAGTGACTTAACGCCAAGTGTGGTGCTGTTAGGTGCTTTATTTATCGCAAAATTCATTTGGTTAGGGTAGTAACATTATGGGATGGCATTCAAATCGCGAATTTTTTGTTTCATGGGAAGAATTACATCGAGCAACACGTGAGTTGGCGCGTCGGCAGTTACCAGCTGAACAATACAAAGGTATTATTGCGGTAAGCCGCGGTGGGTTGGTTCCCGCCGCTATTGTGGCTCGTGAATTGAACATTCGTGTGGTTGACTGTGTCGCTGTCAGCTCGTACGACCATGACGAACAGCGTGATGACTTGCAACTATTGAAAGACGTTACAGCAACCGGAGATGGTGAGGGGTTCTTAGTTGTGGACGATTTGGTTGATACGGGGAACACATTAAAGTTTCTGCGTGATCGTCTACCAAAAGCTAAGTTTGTGACTGTTTATGCAAAACCGGCGGGTATGGACTTAGTTGATGACTTTGTTGCCGACTTAGAGCAAGACACATGGATTCACTTCCCGTGGGACATGCACTTACACTATGTTGAGCCGTTAGCCGGGCAAGAGTCGTAAGAAATGCGTTTAAGTGCTTCATAAACAAAAAGGCCTGATGTAATCATCAGGCTTTTCTTGTTTTGGGTGTAGAGCGAATTAAGCGAATTGCTTAAGGACGAAATCAACACATTGATCAATGTCGACTTTCTGTTTCTCGCCACCGGCTCTAGACTGGTATTCAACCTGGTTTTCATCAAGGTTGCGCTCACCAACCACTATTTGATGAGGGACACCAATAAGCTCCATGTCGGTGAACATCACGCCAGGACGTTCTTTACGGTCGTCAAACAGAACATCAATGCCCTGAGACTTTAATTCTTCGTACAGCTTCTCAGCAGCAGTCTGAACGCGTGCAGACTTGTGCATGTTCATTGGCACAATAGCGACTTGGAATGGTGCTAATGCGTCCGGCCAGCGAATGCCTCGGTCGTCGTTATGTTGCTCAATAGCTGCTGCAACAATTCGGGACACACCAATACCATAGCAGCCCATGGTCAGCGTTTCGTGTTTACCGGTTTCTGAGAGCACACCGACTTTCATCGCGTCGCTGTATTTTTTGCCTAACTGGAAAATATGACCCACTTCAATACCGCGCGCAATTTTCACTTTACCCTTACCACACGGGCTGGGGTCGCCTTCAACGACATTACGAATATCAACGACATCAAAATCGTTAACATCGCGTTCCCAGTTGACGCCGGTTAACCACTGACCATTTTCGTTGGCACCACAGGCAAAGTCGGCTAAATGCGCAGCGCTTCTGTCGACCAATAACGGCAGTTTACTGTTCACTACACCAATGTACGCAGCTTCAACACCGGTTGCTTTCTCGGTTTTTGTCAGTACTTCTAGTGGTGCAGCGACTTGAGGTAGCTTCTCTGCTTTCACGCTGTTGAACTCGTGATCGGCACGCAGGACTAATTGAACGTATTCTGCTTCAATCTCGTCTGACGCTTTAACAATAACGGACTTAACCGCCTGTTGACTCTCAACTGACAAGGGTTGAAGTACAGCGGCTAATTCATCACCGTGTACTTCATGTTTAGCCATATCTTGAACACCCTCAGGGCGCTCGCCTGCAGGCGCCAGAGCTTCAGCCATTTCCACATTTGCTGCATAATCTGAGGCATCAGAGAACGCGATAGCGTCCTCGCCCGAGCTAGCTAAAACATGAAATTCGTGAGAGCTGTTACCACCAATAGAGCCGGTATCGGCAATAACCGGACGGAAATCTAAACCTAAGCGCTCGAATATACAGCTGTACGCTTTATACATTGCGTCGTAGGTTTTTTGCAGTGACTCCTGGCTCAAATGGAAAGAGTAGGCGTCTTTCATAATAAATTCGCGTGCACGCATCACACCAAAACGAGGGCGAATTTCGTCACGGAATTTGGTTTGTATTTGGAAGAGAGTTAAAGGCAACTGTTTATAGCTGCTGACTTCTTTGCGCACTAACTCACTGATGATCTCTTCATGCGTTGGACCCAGTAAAAAGTCACGCTGGTTACGATCCTTTAAGCGCAGCAGCTCTGGGCCGTAATCGTCCCAGCGACCAGATTCTTGCCAGAGGTCAGCCGGCTGAACCATCGGCATTAGTATTTCCAATGCATTAATGGCTTCCATTTCCTCACGGACAACCGCTTCCACCTTGCGCAGAACGCGCAAGCCCGTTGGAGTCCAATTATAAAGGCCGGCAGCGACTTTTCGTATCATACCGGCTCTTAACATCAACTTGTGGCTCGCAATTTCAGCGTCAGACGGAGTTTCTTTTAGCGTTGATAATAAATATTGGCTACTGCGCATAGTCTGGCAATTCTCTGCAAATTGGGTGGTCAAAAATTAGGGCGAAGTTTAGCAGTGTCTGTTGAAGGTCAAAAGCCTTTTACAGGGTATTTTGTATAATTTCTTCAACAAAAACCGTATTTTCCTCCACGTACCAACGAATATTATAGTCAAAAAGCGCCGTTCCGTAGCGTCTGTCGGTGCGTTTCTCTTTATGATACGCCGGACGGGGGTCTTGTTGAAGTACTTCGATTATAGCCGTCTCCAGAGCTTGAGGGGCGTTGGAGGTTTGCTCTAATTGATGTTTGGCGTTATCTAATAGCTGGACATTAAGGACATTGGGCGTGTTGTCAGCAAAACCACCTTTAGCATTGGGTACAGCGTCGACGTATGGAATATAAGGCTTAATATCGACAATAGGCGTGCCGTCCACAATATCAGCTCCGCGTACGGCTAACTTCACATTTGGGCTCGTTTCTACGCTAATAAGTTCAACAACAGACAGCCCTAACTGGTTGGGACGAAAAGGCGATCGCGATGCGAAAACGCCGACAGATTCGTTGCCCCCTAGTCTTGGCGGTCGCACCTTCTCTTGCCAATGGTTGTGTTGATGAAACTCGAACACAAGCCATAAATGTGAAAACTGCTCGATACCCTTTACGGCTTGGGCATGATCGTAGTCGCCGGTTAGCTCAACGGTCGCATAAATGTTAGGCGTAAGACGGCTTTGCCTGGGGACGCTGAATTTTTCAGGGTAGGGCGTTCTGATATGTGCAATAGGTGTCAATTCTTGCTGGCTTTTCATCGGTTTGCTTTGTCTGTCCAATAATAGTCGATTTGACCATATTATTGCGATTTTGCCTAACTTAAGAATTGATGTTTATTTAACATATTGAATTTTAAGAGTTAATTTTATTGGCACAGCGATTGCAGAATACCAGTAACCATTTGAGGTTATTACTGACTAATCATGAATACGTGCTACCAAAAAAGGAAAAGCAAAATGATGAAGCATAAAATTTGGCCGTTAACATTGGCGTTTATTGGTTTAGTGACTTTAAGCACAGCAGCCTTTGCGAAGGAAAAAGAATTATCGGAGAGCTATATCGTTGACTCTGAAACAGAGCTTCACATAGACGCTACGGTAGGAACGGTTGAAATTGAGCCGTCAGACAATGAAGCAGTAGAAATTGAGTTGCGCGTTGAGTCAGACGGTGACAGTTGGTTTACCAGCGGTGGTGACATTGACGCAGTGTTAATAAAAAGCGAAAGAAAAGGTAATAAGTTGATGGTATCGGCAACACCTGCGGACGATATGGTCCAGCACTGGGTGGTTCGAGTACCGAACGTTAAGCAACTGGATTTAGAGTTAGGTGTTGGCGAAATTAGCGGGCTTCTGCCTTTTGTAAACAGTGATATTGAGCTGGGCGTTGGCGATATCGACTTAGATCTGAGTGCTGGTGACTACAAAGAAGTGAAAGCATCGGTCGGTGTGGGTGATACGCGCTTGGATAATTTTGCTAACAGTAATGAGGAGCGCATGGTCGTGACATCTGAATCAAGCTATGAAGGCGCTGGCTCAGTGACGGTTGAAGTCGAAGTGGGAGTGGGCGACGTACGTCTTAGTAAGCTAGATAACTAAGACGTTTAATCGACCCACTGAATAGCACGCCCGGCGCAACTGACTTCACTATAACAAATGGAGTCCGCGTCGGGTTTTAAATGAAAACACTGTGTTTCAATAATGGCATCGGCTTTAAAGCGAGCCGCATCTGCTCTTAATGCTTTTAGTGCTTCGCTTTCTGACGCAGGTTCCGCTTTATACTCTCGCTGGCAACTTTCCCCATTAACAATACTGACCATTTTGTAGTTTGAACTGGGCAAACTTCCGAGCCGATAAATATCAGCGGAATGTGATGACCAACTCACAGGCGAACCAGAGCTGCTCGGTAGGATGGAGCAGCCTGTTAGTGTTATTAGTGGTATTGAAACTATCAGTAATGGAAAGCGCAATTTGTGTCCTTGCGTTTTTGTTTTTTCATAGCCTAATCAAGCTTTAGACTTTGTTCAACAAAAAGCGCTACTTAATTAAAAAAGACGCCAGCGGTTTGCCATTATCTAATGCCGTTTTCATCGGTTTTGGCATTCTACCTTGACCTGTCCAGGTTTGGCGGTTTCCTTCATCGTCGATGTATTCATATTTAGGTGGCTTCGGTGCGCGCTTTTTGGTGGTTTTTACGATGGGGTCACCACCTAGTTCTTGCTCAAGGATATCTGAAAGCTCAATACCGGCATCGGCCATGGCGGCTTTAAATTCTTTTATTTTTTTTGATTTTTCTTGTTGTTCCCGAAGTTTTGCGGCTTCTTCTTCTCTGCGCTTTGCGACGACAGAATCAAATTTTTCTTTTATTGCTTCTAACTCTTCAATTGAAAGAGACTTTAACGCCGACTTTAAACGTCTTTCGTGCCGAATAATATTTAAAAACTCACTCATACTGACTTTCCTAGTTTTAGTTATTTAATTATTTAGAATAATAACGCCTGATGAAAAAGGCAGCAATAAAATAAGGTCTAAAACAGAAAAAGAGCGATAAGCGCTCTTTTTCTATCTAATATTTAGTGGGCTTAAGAGATATTATTATTGCCATCCTTATTATCATCGTCACCTGAGTCATTATCCGAGTCGTCTTTCTTATCCTTTAGTGACTGACGCTTTTCTTTCATTTCATGTTTGCGTTTTTCTTTTTCAGCTTTCCACTTTTCTTTTTTCTCTTCTTTAGCGTACTTTCTTTTCTCTTTTTCTAATTTTCGTTCTTCTTTTTCATACTTCTGCTCTTCCTTACTTGCTTGCATTTCGGCTTTGTGTTCCGCCTTACGTTCCATCATCTCAGCCTTGTGCTCTTCATGCATCGCTTCCATTTCAGCTTTGCGTTCTTCACGCATGGCTTCCATATCAGCTTTTAGTTCCTGTTTATCTTGCTTCATTTCTGTTGTTTTTTTAGTTTCTTCCGCTTTTTGCTGAGCTAAAGCAGACCCGCTGAAAACCAATAAAACAGCGAAAATCGATGTTATTCCTAAATTGCTGTGTTTCATAATAGTCACCTCATTTCTTCGTCTTAATTAGGTTTAGTCCAGAACGTTTATTTCTACAAGCTCTAAAAAATAAAACACCCAGACATATAGCATGCCTGGGTGTTTTTATAAGTGACCTTTACAGAACAATTACATATTCGGGTAAGTTGGTCCGCCGCCACCCTCAGGAACGACCCACGTAATATTTTGGCTGGGATCTTTAATGTCACAGGTTTTGCAATGTATGCAGTTTTGGGCGTTTATTTGGAAAACTTCTTTTCCGTCTTCCTCGACAACTTCATACACTCCTGCTGGGCAGTAGCGCTGTGCTGGTTCAGCGTATACCGGTAAATTAACTTTTAATGGAATATCGTCATCTTTTAGTTTTAGATGACATGGTTGGTCTTCAGCATGGTTCGTATTCGATAAAAACACAGAAGACAGGCGATCAAAGGTTAATTTATTATCCGCTTTAGGGTAGTCAATAGGCTTAAAGTTGTCGGCTTTACCCGTTGCTTTATAGTCTGGTGTCCACTCTTTGAATTTAAACGGTAGTTTTCCGCCAAACCAGTTCTGGTCAACCATATTATAGGCACCACCGAGCATCGTACCGAGCTTATGAACCGCGCCACCGAAGTTGCGTGAGCGATACAACTCGTCGTACACCCAGGACGACTCAAAGCGTTCTGTGTACTGCGCTGCTTCAGTATTTGCGTTGCCAGCTTTTAATTCATCAAAAAGCGTTTCAGCGGCAATCATGCCTGACTTCATCGCGGTATGATTCCCTTTAATTTTAGAGAAGTTCAATGTGCCTGCGTTGCAGCCAACAATTAAACCACCAGGGAAAGTCATTTTAGGTAATGAATAGTAGCCACCTTTGGCAATAGCTCGGGCGCCATAAGAGACACGTTTACCGTTTTCGATAATCTGCTTAATCGCTGGATGCGTCTTGAAGCGCTGGAATTCCTGGAAAGGGTTCACGTACGGATTTTCATAGTTTAAATCGACAATCAGACCCAGGTACACTTGACCGTCTTCAGCGTGATAAAGGTAGCCGCCACCGTTCGCATGACCCTCTAAAGGCCAGCCGGCGGTGTGCACCACTTTACCGGGCTCGTGCAGCTCTTCAGGAATGTCCCATATTTCTTTAAAGCCAAGACCGTAGTGTTGTGGAGTGGCGTCTTTGTCTAGTTCAAACTGATTAATCAGCTGCTTGCCCAGATGACCGCGGCAGCCTTCTGCAAATACGGTGTATTTTGCTCTTAGCTCCATACCCGGCATGTAGCCGTCTTTTTCAGAACCGTCTTTTGCGACACCCATATCACCAGTTTGTACACCTGCGACAGAGCCGTCATTGTTGTAGAGTAGCTCTGCGGCGGAAAAACCAGGGAAAATTTCAATGCCTAACTGTTCAGCTTGTTCAGCCATCCAGCGGCACAGGTTTCCCATACTGGCAATATAGTTACCTTTATTGTGAAAGGTTTTAGGCACCGAAAAGTTGGGTAAACGACTGAAACTTTCTTCGTCTTTTAGTAACAGAATGTCGTCACCGGTCACTTCGGTGTTAAGCGGTGCCCCTCTATCTTTCCAGTCTGGAAATAGTTCGTTTAAAGCGCGAGGTTCAAATACCGCGCCCGATAAAATGTGAGCGCCAATGTCTGCACCTTTCTCAACAACACAAATCATCAGCTCTTGCTCGTTTTCCTGAGCCAGCTGACCGAGTCGACATGCCGTTGCTAAACCCGCAGGCCCAGCTCCAACTATAACGACATCAAATTCCATGCTTTCGCGTTCCACGTGAACCTCCACTTAATTCAGGCTATTTGTATTGGTATTAGCCCGTTGTACTGCTGTAATAATTGAGTCACTTGTTGAGCGGGAATAGGTTTGCTGAATAAGTAACCTTGACCGGTCGCGCACTCTCTATGCAGCAGGAACTCAACTTGTTCTTCCGTTTCAATGCCTTCTGCAACCAATTGGATATTTAAGTTGCGTGCTAAGCTAATAATTGTTTGAGTAATGGTCGCATCATCTTCGTTATCCGGTAAGTCTTTCACGAAGGAACGATCAATTTTCAGCGACGTTACCGGGAAGTTCTTCAAATAAGAAAGTGACGAATAACCCACACCGAAATCATCAATGGCTAATGACATGCCGTATTCACGCACTGAGTGCATAAAACGGGTGTGCGACTGTATATTCTCAATAAAAACTTGCTCGGTAAGCTCAAGTTCAACTTTATTTGGGGGCAGTTTGGCTTCCTTGACCTTTTCGATAACATCGTCGGCAAAGTCTGGCAGGTGCAGCTGCTTACCTGAAATATTAATCGCGATACTCAGCTCAGTGAAGCCAAGCTCATGCCATTGCTTCAGCTGTAAAAACGATTCGCGCATAACGTATTCCGAAATAGGAATGATTAAACCGGTATCTTCGGCTAACGGAATAAACTTATCCGGCGGAATGATCGAGCCGTCCTCACCTACCCAACGAACTAACGCTTCAAACCCGGTAATACGTCGACTACTAAGCTCGACTTTAGGCTGGTAATAGACAGTCAGCTGCTGTTTATTCACCGCATGACGTAAGCGTTTAACCAGTTCGAGTTTTTTAGTTAAATCTTTATGAATGGCTTTATCATAAATTTTGTAGGTATTACGTCCCTGTTCTTTAGCTTGATAAAGCGCGGTGTCGGCATTACGAATAAAGTACTCGGCATTAAAATCGGCGTCTTCAGCAAAGGTAATGCCAATAGAGGCGCTGATGAAAAGCTCATAAACATCGACAAAGAAGTGTGCATCCAAAGCCTGGAGTAATCGCTCTGCTAGTGTGACTACTTGTTCTCGACTTTCTGTGCTCTCAATTGCCAGCAGGAATTCGTCACCGCCAACACGGGCGAGTTGGCTGTCGGTTGGAGCCAGCTTATTAATTCGACGCGCAACACGTCTTAACAGCTCATCGCCGACTGTATGTCCCAGCGCATCATTCACCTCTTTGAATCGGTCGAGATCAATAAACAACAATGCTGAGTTTGTTCGGGTGTCGGTTCGCTCTAACCATTCGCCCAAAATACGTTTTAGTGCATTTCTATTAATCAGACCGGTAAGAGGATCGTGCTCTGCCAGGTAGGCCATTTGTTTTTCAACACGCTCACGCTCATCAATTTCACTGTAAAGCTCAATATTAGCATCCGCTAGTTGTTGTGCTTTAAAACGACTTTGCCCCAGTATATACAGTACAAAGGTCAGCGCTGCAGTGATAAACAATCCGGCAAGCAAAACCGCGATAGAAACGGCTCCACGAAGATCGCTCATGTGTTCAGTGGTTGGCCAAACCGACAGTTCCCAGCTATTGCCAACAACCTGCAAGCGGCGGCTGTGTGTCCAGTCATCTTTCAACGACGGGTCACCTGCAAATTCGTAGAGTACACCTGAATCGTTACTAATACTGACTTGAAAGCCTTCGCTGATATTGGTGCGAATGACGTTGTTGAACATGCTCTGCAAGCTTATGACAAAGCCTAAGAAACCTGGAGTGTCGGAACGTTGAACCCGAACAAAAATGGCAATATCACTGCTTAACTGACCCAAGTTCCCGGCATAGCCCATCATCGCGTGGCGGTTATTTTGTGATTGACTGAGCTGAGCGCTGAGTGAGCTACCGGAGAATACGGAGCCCACCAATGCAGTTTGTTCATTTCTTGGATACAGAAACTGGATTGTCTGGCTGTCATCAAGCCAAACCACATTCTGAACGTTGGGGTAGTAAAGCGTGACAATGTCTGCGTCAGCACTGCGTCGGGAGATCAAGTTTATTTCGCTTCGTTCCCACTCGCGAGCCAGCAGTTCAGCGACGAATAAATGTGACACAAGGCTCTGACGAATATCTCGCTGTAAACTATAGGCTTCCGTCTCAAGCGCTTCATGAGCCTGCTCATTTTCAGTGTATCGCAGATAGAAAAATGCGGTGAGAGTGACAGCCACTCCCACAACTGCCGCGATAACGGCTTGCCGCGACCCCTGAATAAACATCATTACTTAGCGTAGCTCCTCTCTGTCCCTGAAGTGTTCGAGTGCTTCAGGGTTCGCTAATGCGTCTGTATTTTTAACGGGCTCGCCATGAATCACATTGCGCACAGCCAACTCGACAATCTTACCGCTTATAGTACGGGGTATGTCGTCAACCTGCAAAATTACGGCTGGTACATGACGTGGCGTTGCGTTTGCCCTTATGGTCTTTGCAATAGTTTGCTTGAGGTCATCGTTAAGCTCAATACCTTCGCGTAATTTAACAAAAAGAACCACACGTTCATCGCCGTCGTATTGTTGTCCAACCGCAATACTTTCAAGTACCTCGTCAACTTTTTCCACCTGTCGATAAATCTCGGCGGTGCCGATACGAACGCCGCCAGGATTAAGAACGGCATCTGAACGGCCGTGGATAATAATACCGTTATGTTCAGTTAACTCAGCGAAATCGCCATGTGCCCAAGTGTTATCAAAGCGAGCAAAGTAGGCGTTAAAGTAACGCTCCCCGTTGTCATCGCCCCAAAAGCCTACAGGCATGCAAGGGAATGATTTTTCACAAACCAACTCGCCTTTTTCACCGCGTATGGGCTTGCCATTATCGTCATAGATATTCACTGCCAGGCCGAGACCACGACACTGAAGTTCGCCACGGTAAACGGGCAGAATAGGGCAGCCCAGTGCAAAGCATGAAATGATATCAGTGCCCCCTGAAATAGAAGACAAGCAGAGATCTTTTTTAATGTCCCGGTACACATAATCAAAACTTTCAGGTGGCAATACGGAGCCTGTTGTCAGTATGCTTCTTAGTTTTTCCAGTTGGTGGCTTTCTCTGGGTTTTACACCCGCTTTTTCAAGTGCGGCAAGATACTTAGCACTGGTTCCAAAAACAGTAATGTCTTCTTCGTCGGCTACATCCCATAGGAACTCCGGCTCTGGTGCAAACGGCGAGCCATCAAATAAGGTCAGGGTTGCACCAACCGCTAAGCCGCTGACGAGCCAGTTCCACATCATCCAACCGCAGGTGGTGAAATAGAAGAGGTTGTCTTCGGTGTCGAGATCAGTGTGTAAACCGTGTTCTTTCAGGTGTTGTAGTAATGTTCCTCCCGTGCCGTGGACGATGCATTTGGGAACGCCGGTTGTACCGGATGAGAACATGATATAAAGCGGGTCGTTAAAGTCGCGCTCGATAAACTCAATTTGAGTGGCGCTACTGTCGGAAAATTCGTCCCATGAAACGACGTTATCGCCGCTTAACGTTTCTTGTTGGTCACTGAAGTTAACAATGACGGTTCTTTCAATGCTCGGGATTTTTTCAACGATATCGGCCGTCTTGTCTTTTATATTGAGGTTTTTGCCGTTGTAGAAGTAACCATCTACGGTAATTAGCACCTTTGGCTCAATTTGACCAAACCGATCCAATACACCCTGCACGCCGAAGTCAGGTGAGCACGATGACCAAATTGCGCCCAAGCTGGTGGTAGCCAGCATACCAATAATGGTTTCGATGCAGTTCGGCATCATAGCCGCAACGCGGTCGCCAGTGGTGATACCTTGTTGACGAAGCCCGGCGGCAAAGGCAGCAACACGGCTATATAGCTCGGCGTAAGTCAGTTGCTGTCGAGCGCCATTTTCACCTCGGAAAATTAACGCAATTTTATTATCTTTATGTCGCAACAAGTTTTCTGCAAAGTTCAGCTTTGCATCAGGAAACCATCGTGCGCCAGGCATTTTATCTTTATCGGTGACAACGGTGGCGCCTTTTTCTCCAATGACATCAAAGTAGTCCCATATCATTGACCAGAAGCTTTCGTCATTATCAACCGACCATTGGTAAAGGTCGTGATAATTGGCCAAAGCGAGACCTTTTGCCGTATTAACTTGCTGCAGGAAATCAGTCATGCGGGCATCGGCAATGGTATCCGCTGACGGTTGCCATAATGCTTCTGAAGTCATTTTATTCCCCTTGTTTTGCTAATTCTGCAATAGCGACTTGCGAGCGAGGTCCGTGGTTGAGCTGTTTACAAATACCGGCGCCTGCAGCTATAAGCCTATTTAAATTGATGCCGGTTTTTATACCCATACCATTCAGCATGTAAACCACGTCCTCGGTAGCCACATTACCGCTTGCGCCTTTGGCGTAAGGGCAGCCACCAAGACCAGCAACGGCAGAGTCAATGGTTGCAACACCTAACGGTAGGCACGCCATGATATTGGCCAATGCTTGTCCATAGGTATTGTGGAAATGTAAGGCAAGCTTCTCCATCGGAACTTGGTCTGCAACCGCTGCCAACATTTCCTGAGCTTTAAGTGGTGTGCCGATACCGATAGTGTCACCTAAAGACACTTCATAACAGCCCATTTCATAAAGCGCTTTGGCGACTTTAACGACATTTTCCAGTGGCACTTCACCTTGGTAGGGACAGCCCAGTACGCAAGAAACATAACCCCGAACGGGTATGTTTTTCTCTTTTGCGGCGGCAATCACTGGCTCGAATCGCTCCAGTGACTCATCAATACTGCAGTTTATGTTTTTTTGTGTAAAGGCTTCCGAGGCGGCTCCAAACACGGCAACTTCGTCCATATTGGCAGCAACTGCCGCTTCAAAGCCTTTCAAATTCGGCGTGAGTCCGGCGTAAGTAACATCTGAACGGCGATTCACCTTTTCCATAACAGCAGTGCTGTCAGCCATTTGCGGCACCCATTTCGGGCTGACGAAGCTGGCGCTCTCAATGTAAGATACGCCAGCATCAGCTAAAGCCTCGATAAGAGCGACCTTAGCTTCAACAGACACAGTTGTTTCGTTCTGCAAACCGTCACGCGGGCCTACTTCAACAATTTTAATCTGTTCTGCAATAGCCATAGTTACTCCGTTTCGCTAACCGCAATGAGTTCATCGCCGTCGCTGACAAGGTCGCCAGCGGCAAAGAAAATATCGGTGATTTCGCCGTCATGGCCAGCGCGTATGGTGTACTCCATTTTCATGGCTTCCATAATGACAAGCGGCTGATCTTTTTCGACGGTGTCACCTTTCGTCACCAGCACCTCCATAATCGTGCCGTTCATAGGCGCAACGTGTCCGCCGTGCGCTGCATCATCAGAGAGGGTATCAGCTACGCGGTGGCGATGGAAAGTGACAGGACCATTGTCGGTAAAGACGGTAATTTGTTGGTCATCTGCGCTGACATAACGAGAGTAACGCATATCACCTGCGGTCAGTGTCAGCTTGTCATCGGTTAGGCTAGCCTGCCAATGAATCTTTTCTTCACTGATACGCTGGGTAAACTCACCATTTCCAACTTCTGTCAGTGAAATGGTGTAATTGTCATCATTGAATTGGAGCGGGATGCTGTGCGTCGCTGCTGAGTTCATTCTAAAGGCATTACCGCTTTGCCATGGAGAGCTGCCACGCTGCTGTTGGCGTTGAATAATATCGAACAGCGCCGCTTCCGTCGCAATTTGCTGATAGTTCACTGAGCTGTCAGGTGCTAAGTCGTTTTGGTGTTGTTGAATGAACTCGGTGGTTAAATTGGTATTCACAAACTCTGGGTGCGATGCCAAACGATGCAAAAAGTCGACATTGGTTGTCAGGCCAGTTAACCGGTATTCACGCAATGCTTTCTGCAGACGAAGCAGGGCGCGACTTCGGTCGGTATCCCAGACAATGAGCTTGGCGATCATGGGATCGTAGAAAGCTGAAATTTCGTCGCCTTCTTCTATGCCGGTATCAATTCGTACGCCGTTTACTTCAGCTGGTGTGCGTAAATGATTGATGGTGCCGGTGCAGGGTAAGAAGTCGTTGTCTGGATCTTCTGCATAAATACGCGCTTCGAACGCATGACCGTTAACCTGAATATCATTTTGAGCAAGCGGTAATGGTTGACCTGAAGCAACCAGTAATTGCCATTCAACTAAGTCCTGTCCAGTGATCATTTCCGTCACCGGGTGCTCTACCTGCAAACGAGTATTCATTTCCATAAAGTAGAATTCACCGCTTTGATCAAACAGGAACTCAACCGTACCAGCACCAACATAATCAATGGCTTGAGCCGCTCGAATAGCGGCTTCACCCATGTCCTTTCGGGTTTTCTCCGTGAGCGCCGGAGCAGGGGCTTCTTCCAGTACTTTTTGATGGCGGCGTTGGACTGAACAGTCACGCTCGGCCAAATAGACAGCATTGCCATGTTCGTCGGTAAATACCTGAATTTCTACGTGACGAGGGTTACGAATAAAGCGTTCCAACAGCACTTTGTCGTTACCGAAAGAGGACTTGGCCTCGCGCTTGGCTGAATTCAAGGCTTCGTCAAACTCACCCATGTTTTCGACGACACGCATGCCTTTACCACCGCCACCGTATGCGGCTTTCAGAAGCAATGGAAAACCAACTTTTTCGGCTTCTGCTTTGAGGGTGTCAGTGTCTTGCTCGCTACCATGATACCCCGGAACTAAGGGCACTCCGGCGTCCTGCATTATCGCTTTGGCGGCACTTTTCGAGCCCATTGCGGCGATAGAAGCAACCGGAGGCCCAACAAAGATGATGTCATTGGCCTGACAGGCGTCGGCAAAATCTTCGTTTTCTGATAAAAAACCATATCCGGGGTGTATAGCTTCGGCACCGGTTTGTTTGGCTGCGGCAATAATTTTGTCGCTGCGCAGGTAACTTTCTGTGCTAGCGGCAGGACCAATGTGAACGGCATTGTCAGCTAACTTAACGTGGCGGGCGTTACGATCGGCATCAGAATAAACGGCAACTGTTCGAATGCCCATTTTTTTTGCCGTTGAAATAATACGGCAAGCGATTTCACCACGGTTCGCAATCAGTAATGTGTTGATCATAATGGGACCTGTTTTTAATTCTTATTGAGCCAGGCAGCAGGGCGTTTTTCTAAAAACGAACTTAAGCCTTCCTGACCTTCATCCGATACGCGAATTTCCGCAATGGCTTTTATCGTATGTTCGCGTACGTCTTTATTAATAGGGCGCGAACCAACGTTGCGAATTAGTTCCTTACAGGCCGTTACGGCTTGAGGACTGTTATCTAACAGCGCATCGAGTAAATTATTTAGTGGTTCTTCAAAGTCGTCGACAACGTCACTCACTAAGCCGAGTTTCTGTGCTTCGTCAGCGAAAAAACGTTCTGCGGTGAGCATGTAACGACGAGACTGTCTTTCACCAATAGTGCGGACAACATAGGGACTAATAACTGCTGGTATGAGTCCAATTTTTACTTCACTTAAGCAAAAGCTGCTGCGTGGTTGCGCTAGTACCATGTCACAACAAGCGGCTAAACCGACGGCACCGCCAAAGGCGGCGCCTTGAACCAACGCAATACTTGGTTTGCTAAGCAAATCTAAACGCTCCATTAATAAACCAAGCTCACCGGCGTCTTCAACGTTTTCTTGATAGTTTTTATCCGCCATAGAGCGCATCCAGTTTAAGTCTGCGCCGGCAGAAAAGTTTTTGCCTGCAGAGCGTAGTACCAGAACGCGAGCCTGTTCACTCTCTTCGACGTCTTTTAACGCCTGAAGCAATTCTGAAATCATGACGTCGTCAAAGGCGTTATGAACCTCGGGACGATTTAATGTCAGCGTCGCAACACCCTTATCGTTGATATCAAGGTTGGTGTATTTTGCCATAATAAATAACCTCCGATTACATGCGGAAGACGCCGAAACGGCTGTCTTCAATCGGTGCATTTAATGAAGCGGCAAGGCTTAGTGCCAGAACTTCGCGTGTTTGTGCCGGGTCAATAATGCCATCGTCCCATAATCGGGCAGACGCATAGTACGGGTGACCTTGTTTCTCGTACTGCTCAACAATCGGCTTTTTCAGCGCTTGTTCTTTTTCTTCACTCAGGCTTTCGCCTTTACGGGCTAAATTATCTTTGGTGACCTGCGCCATAACGCCTGCAGCTTGCTCACCACCCATGACCGAGATACGGGCATTTGGCCACATGAACATCATGGTTGGATCATAAGCGCGACCACACATGCCGTAGTTACCGGCGCCATAGCTACCACCAATTAAAACGGTAAACTTAGGCACTTTCGCACAGGAAACGGCCATAACCATTTTCGCGCCGTGTTTGGCAATGCCTTCGGCTTCGTACTTTTTACCGACCATAAAGCCGGTAATGTTTTGTAGGAACACCAGTGGAATTTTTCGTTGGGCACAAAGCTCAATGAAGTGGGCACCTTTTTGTGCCGACTCGGAAAACAAAATGCCGTTATTCGCGACAATACCAACGGGGTAGCCGTCAATGCGGGCAAAACCCGTCACCAGCGTATTACCGTAGTTGGCTTTAAATTCATCAAAGTCAGAATCATCAACAATGCGCGCAATGACTTCGTGAACGTCATAAGGCTTGCGCAGGTCAGTACCAACAATACCGTACAGTTCCTTGGCATCGTAACGTGGCGGCTTCGCCGGTTGGCGATCCAATTGAGTTGGTTCACTACGGTTAAGACGTGCTACCGAACGGCGAGCTAACGCTAATGCGTGTTCATCGTTATGGGCAAAATGGTCGGCAACACCGGAAATGCGAGTGTGCACGTCGGCGCCACCAAGCTCTTCGGCGGAAACTTCTTCACCCGTTGCAGCTTTAACCAAAGGTGGACCTGCCAGGAATATCGTGCCTTGCTCTTTAACAATAACGCTTTCATCCGCCATCGCGGGTACGTACGCACCGCCAGCAGTACAAAGACCCATAACCACCGCAATTTGCGGAATGCCTTTGGCCGACATATTCGCTTGATTAAAGAAAATGCGGCCAAAATGTTCTTTGTCCGGAAAGACTTCGTCTTGGCGGGGCAGGTTAGCGCCGCCAGAGTCGACTAAATAGATACAAGGTAAGTGACAACGCTCGGCAATTTCCTGAGCACGCAAATGTTTTTTAACGGTCAGGGGGTAGTAGGTGCCGCCTTTCACGGTGGCATCGTTGGCGATGATCATGCACTCGGTGCCTTCGACCTGACCGATACCAGCAACGACACCTGCAGAAGGTACGTAGTCCTCGTAGCAGTCCCATGCCGCAAACTGACCCACTTCTAAAAATGGCGAGCCAGCGTCCAATAATTTATTAATACGGTCACGAGGCAGTAATTTACCGCGAGATAAGTGGCGCTCCTGATACTTAGGACCGCCACCTTGGTGTATTTGTGCTGCTTTTTCTTGCAAGTCGTCAACCACAGCCTGCATCGACTCGTAATTTGCAGTGTACTGCTCATCACGAGTGTTTACTTTACTCGATAAAATTGCCACAGCGCAGCCTCCCGTTATTTGGATTCGCTGAAGATTTCGCGACCTATCAGCATGCGGCGAATTTCTGACGTGCCCGCGCCTATTTCGTACAGTTTTGCGTCACGTAACAAGCGACCCGTTGGATACTCATTAATGTAGCCGTTACCGCCTAATAATTGAATGGCGTCTAGCGCCAATTGAGTGGCTAATTCAGCAGCGTATAAAATAGCGCCAGCTGCGTCTTTGCGAGTGGTTTCACCGCGGTCGCACGACTGAGCTACCGCATAAACGTAAGCTCGAGCCGCATTAGTACGAGTGTACATATCAGCAACTTTACCCTGGACTAATTGGAACTCGCCAATTTCTTTGCCGAACTGTTTACGGTCGTGAATATAAGGGACGCAAGCGTCTAAGCATGCTTGCATAATGCCTAATGGCCCCGCTGCCAGAACCGCGCGCTCGTAGTCCAGACCACTCATGAGTACAGCGACACCTTCGTTCAATTCACCCAAAATGTTATCTTCAGGAACTTCAGCATTTTCGAATACCAGTTCACAGGTATTTGAACCGCGCATACCCAGTTTGTCGAGCTTTTGCGCCTGGCTGAACCCAGGGGTGTCTTTTTCAACGATAAACGCAGTAATACCTCGAGAGTTTTTCTCAGGTTCCGTTTTTGCGTAAATGACGAAAACATCGGCATCCGGACCGTTAGTGATCCACATTTTGTTGCCATTCAGAATGTACTTGTCGCCTTTTTTCTCTGCGCGTAGTTTCATGCTGACAACATCCGACCCTGCGTTAGGTTCACTCATTGCTAGGGCGCCAACATGTTCACCAGTACATAACTTAGGTAAGTACTTTTTCTTTTGCTCTTCGTTACCGTTACGGTGAATTTGGTTCACGCAAAGGTTTGAATGTGCACCGTAACTCAGACCGACTGACGCTGAAGCTCGGCTAATTTCTTCCATAGCAATAACGTGCTCTAGGTAGCCCATACCCGAACCACCGTATTCTTCAGCAACGGTTAAGCCGAGCAGACCCATGTCGCCAAGCTTACGCCATAAATCGCTTGGAAACTCATTTTTCTCGTCGATGTCAGCTGCGCGCGGCGCAATTTCATCACGAGCAAAGGCATTAACTTGCTCACGGATCATGTCAGCGGTTTCGCCGAGGCCAAAATTAAAAGTGGTGTATTGACTAATCATAACGACTCCTGAGAGTGAACTTTGGATGTTGACTGCTGAATAACTTCAAGTTCGTCCTGGCACCGTTGTTCCAGACCGCTGAGTTCCGTCAGCAATACATTAATGTCTTCCATTTGTTGTTTGAGTGAGACTTTTTTCTCACTAATAAGCTCAAGTACCTTTTGTAGTTGTGCAGCGCTACTGTTATCTGCGTCGTAAAGCTCAAACAGGCGACGCGTTTCGGCCAAGGAAAAGCCTAAACGTTTGCCCCGCAAAATGAGTTTTAAACGGACTCTGTCTTTATTGGTATAGATGCGCTGTTGGCCCTGTCGCTTTGGTGAAAGCAGGCCTTCGTCCTCGTAGAAGCGGATGCTACGAGTGGTAATGTCAAATTGCTTTGCCAGTTCACCAATACTGTAGGTAATTTTATTGTTCATCGGTACTTGCTTTTTGGCTGCTCTGGGATCTAAGCTTAGAGGAAGTTTACGTTAACGTAAAGTGCATTTGGAGGAAAGATGTCAAGCGATTCCATCGTGATTGTGGCGGCTAACCGCACGCCAATGGGCGGTTTTCAGGGCAGTTTGAGTGATGTGGCAGCACCCAATTTGGGCGCGGCAGCGATAAAAGCAGCCCTTAGTAACAGCGGCTTAAGTGCCGATGATATTTCAGAAGTTATCATGGGTAATGTGTTACCCGCTGGCTTAGGCCAGGCTCCGGCTCGCCAGGCGATGCTATACGCTGATTTACCGCGTTCAACCGGGGCAACCACCATTAATAAAGTGTGTGGTTCTGGCTTGAAAGCCGCAATGATGGCGCACGACTTAATTAAGGCGGGGTCTGCTGATGTCGTGGTTGCTGGTGGTATGGAAAGCATGTCAAATGCACCGTATATGTTGCCAAAAGGCCGCAGCGGTTATCGTATGGGGCACGGACAGGTGCTTGATCACATGATGCTGGATGGTCTGGAAGATGCCTACGAGCATAAGGCGATGGGTGTTTATGCCCAGGGAACGGCCGATGATTATGGTCTTGACCGTGAGGCGATGGATGAATTTGCGATTCATTCACTGACTAAAGCTCAAACGGCGATTAAAGACGGTTTGTTTGAGGGGGAAATTACGCCGGTAACTTACTCGACTCGTAAAGGCGACGTGACCGTTGATACCGACGAGCAGCCAGGCAAAGCGCGTTTGGACAAAATTCCTGAACTTCGTCCTGCGTTCAAGAAGGACGGGACCATTACTGCAGCGAACTCAAGCTCTATATCCGATGGTGCAGCGGCACTTATTTTAATGCGGGAGGGTGATGCAAAAGCGAAAGGTCTTACGCCGTTAGCGCGGGTGATGGGTCACACGACACATTCGCAAGCACCTTCTGAGTTTACCATTGCCCCGATTGGCGCAATGAACTCGTTGTTGAAGAAACTGGACTGGACGAAGGACGACGTTGATTTATGGGAAATTAACGAGGCCTTTGCGATGGTTACCATGCTGGCAATTCAGGAAATGAAACTGGATGCGAGTAAAGTCAATGTGCATGGTGGCGCTTGTGCGTTAGGACACCCGATTGGCGCAAGTGGTGCTCGCTTATTAGTAACGCTGCTACATGCACTGAAACAAAAAGGCCAGAAACGTGGCGTCACCTCGCTGTGTATTGGCGGCGGTGAAGCCGTTGCTCTGGCTGTGGAAATGCTCTAATCGGCGTTGTTTATATAGGTTAGCGGGCGGGTTTTAGGTTTTGTACTCGCCCGGCTAACCAAACAGCCAGGACGATAACGGAAGCGCCAATGATTAAGCGGGTGTAGTCAAAAGACTGTTCCCAAAATAAGACGTTAACCAGAATTCCGGCAGGAATGAGCGCATTGTTCATGGTGGCGAGTTGCCCGGTGTTAACCCATTTGCTGGCGAGGTTCCAGCCAAGGTAGCCGAGGCCGGAGGCAATAATGCCAAGCCATAATAAAATGCCCCACTGGAGTTCAGTGGTGGGCAATAGGTTTAAGTCGGCGAACAGTAATACGCCAAGCCCGGCAATGACACTGGCGCCAAAGAAAAAAGCGGCAAACTGCTGACTTTGGGCGAGGGGTTTACCTGTCGGTAGACGTTTATAAGCAACTTGACCTAAGGCAAAGCACGCATTGGCTGCTTGAATTAAAAAGAAACCAGTGATGAAGTCGTCGGACAGTGGTTGATAGCGAATAATGGCAGCGCCGCCGACAGAGACCACTGCTGCTATCCACCATAGTAGGGGTAAGTGCTTGCGGTTGAGTATAAGCTCATCAATAAGAGTAATGTAGAGCGGCGTAAAAATAGTGAACAAAAGCACTTCAGCGACGCTCAAATACAAAAACGCGTGGTACAAGAATAAATACATGGCGCCAATTTGGATGGCTCCAATAATGGCAAGCTTGCCCAGTTGAGGCAGCTGCCCACTTTTGGGCGATAAGTGCCGCCAACGGAATAAGGGTAAAACGGTTAACAGTGCTAGAATCATGCGCACGAAAACAACAATGTAGCCGTCGACTTGTCCGGCAAGATAAACGCCAATGAGAGAAAAACTGGCGGCCCAAAGTAGAGTAATCAGAATTAAGAGGGTCACGTTAAAGGCTCACTTAACTAAATTCGTTCATTATGATGTGAACAAAATAACACAACAAGAAGGTGAATTATGTCTAAGAAAGTGCCTCTGTACATAGATGGCGAATTTGTCGCCTCGAAGTCGGAACAGTGGATTCCTGTCACCAATCCAGCGACACAGGAAGTTATCGCCGAAGCGCCCGTTGCTACTCAAAGCGAGATGGAAGCGGCGGTTGAGAGTGCGCGCGAAGCGTTTAAAACCTGGAAAGAAGTCCCTGTATCAGAGCGTGCTCGCGTAATGATGCGCTATCAGGCGCTGCTTAAAGAGCATCAGGAAGAAATTGCGGAAATTCTGGCTCAGGAAACCGGCAAGACATTTGAAGATGCGAAAGGCGATGTCTGGCGTGGTATTGAAGTGGTTGAACACGCAGCGAATATTCCGTCACTGCTGATGGGCGAAACCGTAGAAAACGTTGCTCGTAAAATTGACTCATACAGCTACACACAGCCGTTAGGCGTTTGCGCGGGGATTACACCGTTTAACTTCCCGGCAATGATTCCGCTTTGGATGTTCCCGTTGGCAATTGCCTGTGGTAATACCTTTATTCTTAAGCCGTCTGAGCAAGATCCTTTAACACCAACGCGTTTGGTTGAATTGTTTGAAGAAGCGGGCGCACCAAAAGGTGTTCTGCAAGTTCTACATGGTAACAAAGAGCAAGTTGACTTCTTACTTGACCACCCTGACGTTCGTGCATTGTCATTTGTGGGCTCAGTACCGGTAGCTGAGTACATTTACCGCCGGGGTACGGAAAACGGTAAACGTGTTCAGGCGTTTGCCGGTGCGAAAAACCACTGCGTTATTATGCCGGACGCAAACAAACAGCAAGTGATCAATAACTTGGTTGGTTCGTCGGTTGGCGCCGCCGGTCAGCGTTGTATGGCTATTTCTGTCGCTGTATTTGTTGGCGCAGCGAAAGAGTGGATTCCGGAAGTGGCTGAAGCTATTGCTAAAGTTCGCCCGGGTGCCTGGAACGATGAAAACGCCGCTTATGGCCCAGTCATTAGCCCACAAGCAAAAGAGCGCGTTGAAGCGTTAATTACTCAGGGTGAAAAAGAAGGCGCGACGCTTTTAGTCGACGGACGTAACTGTAAAGTTGACGGTTTACCAAACGGTAATTGGGTCGGCCCGACTGTGTTTTCTAATGTCACACCTGATATGGAAGTCTATAAAACGGAGATTTTCGGTCCGGTATTATGTGCGACTGAAGTCGACAGCCTGGAAGACGCGTTAGAATTGGTTAATAACAACCCTTACGGTAATGGTACATCTATCTTTACGGCCAGCGGTGCGGCTGCTCGTAAATATCAGCACGAAGTTGAAGTGGGTCAGGTCGGTATTAACATTCCAATTCCGGTACCTCTACCATTCTTCTCGTTTACTGGCTGGAAGCGTTCATTCTTCGGTGATCTCCACGCTTATGGCAAACAAGCGGTGCGCTTCTACAGCGAAACGAAGACTGTGACGGCGCGCTGGTTCGAGAGCGACATTGATGAAGTCGCGGGTCCAAATATGTCGATTAACCTTAGGTAGTAGGGAACAACGATGAATTTTGAACTGACAGAAGATCAACAAGCCTTTGTCGATACGGCAAAGGCCTTTGCTGAAAAAGAGCTGGCGCCTAATGCGGCAAAATGGGACGAAGAACACCATTTCCCAATAGAAGTGTTCCGTAAAGCGGGTGAAATGGGCTTTATGGGCATGTACACACCCGAAGAAGCAGGTGGTTTTGGTATGAGCCGACTCGACTCTGCTTTAATTTTTGAGCAACTGGCGGGCGGCTGTACGGCCACCACGGCGATGATGACCATTCACAACATGGTTACCTGGATGATTGGTTCGTTCGGTCAGCAGTCGGTAATCGACCAATGGGTGCCAGAATTGGTGACTGGCGAGAAGCTGGGTTCTTACTGTTTAACCGAGCCAGGCTCAGGTTCAGATGCAGCCAGCTTACGCACTAGTGCGAAAAAAGACGGTGACGAGTACGTTTTGAACGGTTCTAAAATGTTCATCTCTGGTGCGGGTGAGACTGACGTATTAGTCGTTATGGCGCGTACGGGTGAAGACGGTCCTAAAGGTATCTCGGCGTTTGCAGTACCTGCTGATGCAGAAGGTATCGTATACGGTAAAGCGGAAGACAAAATGGGCTGGAACGCTCAACCAACTCGCTTAGTGACGTTTGAAGATGTTCGTATTCCGGCAGAAAACCTGCTGGGTGAAGAAGGCGAAGGCTTTAAATTTGCCATGATGGGTTTAGACGGCGGACGTATTAACATTGCAGTTTGCTCTGTCGGTACCGCACAAGCGGCATTGAATACTGCTAAAGCCTACATGCAGGAGCGTACTCAATTTGGTAAGCCTCTGGCGGCATTTCAGGCATTGCAGTTTAAGTTAGCCGATATGGCTACTGAACTGGTGGCTGCGCGTCAAATGGTACGTTTAGCGGCGAGCAAAGTCGATAACAATGACGCAGATAAAACGACGTACTGTGCGATGGCTAAGCAATTTGCAACCGATGTTGGCTTTAAGGTGTGTAACGACGCACTGCAATTGCACGGTGGTTACGGGTACATCAAAGAATACCCACTTGAGCGCCACGTTCGCGATGTTCGTGTTCACCAGATTCTGGAAGGCACGAACGAAGTGATGCGTATGATCATTGGTCGCCGTATGTTGGCGGATAACGACCGCGAAATCTTGTAAGGAGACTCCATGCAAGACGTAGTAATTTTTGAAGAACTGAACGCCGGTGACAAAGTCATCGGCGTTGCTACATTAAATTCCGAGAAATCGCTCAATGCGCTGAGTTTGGCAATGGCTGAAAAGCTGCTACCACAACTCAAAAAGTGGGCAGAAGACGACAAAGTGGCTTGTGTCTGGTTACAGGGTGCTGGCGAAAAAGCATTCTGTGCCGGTGGTGACATTGTCGCTATGTATAAAGCTATGCAGGCAGAGCCTGGTAAACTGGTGGAGGAAGTGGAAAACTTCTTCACTCAGGAATATCAGTTGGATTACTTTATCCAGACATTCCCGAAGCCCTTCATTTGCTGGGGTGACGGTATTGTCATGGGCGGTGGTATGGGCTTAATGAACGGGGCCAGCCATCGTATTGTGACTGAGCGCTCGTTACTGGCCATGCCGGAAGTGACGATTGGCTTATACCCTGATGTTGGCGCAACCTATTTCTTGAATCGCATGCCTGAAGGCTGCGGGCTCTTTCTTGGAATTACTGGTGCCACAATGAATGCCAATGATGCACTTTACTTAAACCTGGCCGACCACTTTGTGGGGCACGACAGTAAAGAAGCTATTTTGACGGCATTAAAAGAGACTGAGTGGGGCGATACTGCGGCTCTTAACAAACAAAAAGTGACTGACTTATTAAGCTCAATTGCAAGCAGTGACACGACCGCATTACCGGCTCCTCAAGTCGAGCCGCACCAGTCGCTAATTTCGGAGTTAACATCAGGCAATGACATTGGCGATATTGTTGAGCGTATTGTAAATGATGAGACTGACGACAAATGGTTAGCGAGAGCGCGTAAAAACTTAGCGAATGGCTGTCCGTTCACCTCTCACTTAGTCTGGAATCAGTTGCAACAAGGCTCAGATTTGTCGTTAGCGGATTGCTTTCGTTTAGAGTTAACTCTGTCCTGTAATTGCGCGGTTCGCGGTGACTTTGCTGAAGGCATTCGAGCTTTGCTGATTGATAAAGACAAGAATCCACAATGGCAGCATAGCTCGGTAGCGGACGTACCCGCAGAAGAGGTTGATGCATTCTTTTTACCTCCATGGGGTGACAGAACGCATCCGCTGGCTGATCTTGATAAATAAAACGAATGAACAAGAAGGAGTGCCAACATGGCAACCGTAGGATTTATTGGTCTGGGTAACATGGGTGGCCCAATGGCCAGCAATTTGGCAAAAGCAGGCCACAAAGTTAAAGCGTTTGATTTGTCAGAAGAGGCGTTAAAAGCCGTTGTTGCAGATGGTGCGCAAGCTGCAAAAACCGCTGAAGAAGCTATCGACGGCGCTGAGTTTGTGGTTTCAATGTTACCGGCAGACCGCCACGTTAAAGGTGTTTATTTAGGTGACAATGGACTTATTAACAAACTGTCGAAAGAGCAGTTAGTTATCGACTGTAGCACCATATCTTCAGATACGGCGATGTATGTCGGTGAGGAGCTTGAGAAAGCGGGAATTGCTTTTATTGATGCACCGGTATCCGGTGGCGTTGGCGGTGCAAAAGCAGGTACGTTAACCTTCATTTGTGGTGGTACAGAGACAAATGTTGACCGCGCACGAACTGTGCTGAATGACATGGGTAAAAACGTGTTTCGCGCCGGCGATGTGGGTGCAGGGCAAATTGCCAAAATCTGCAACAACATGCTGTTATCGGTATTAATGGTAGGCACATCAGAAGCACTGCAGTTAGGCAAGGCGAACGGGCTTGACCCGAAGGTGCTGTCTGAAATTATGTTAGCAAGCTCGGGTCGTAACTGGACATTAGAGGTGTACAACCCATGTCCGGGCGTTATGGAAAACGTACCGTCAAGCAACGACTATCAGGGCGGCTTTCTGGTCGACCTAATGGCGAAAGACTTAGGCTTAGCACAGCAAACCGCATTAGAAAGTGGGGCGGCGACGCCAATGGGATCATTGACACGTAACCTTTACCACAGTTGGTCTGAACAAGGTCATGGTCGTCAGGACTTTTCCAGTATTTTTAACTATGTGGCGCCTAAGTCACAGAAGTAACTGAAGAATTGAGGAAACACATGCAAATTAAAGACAGTGTGATTGTAATTACCGGTGGCGCTCAGGGATTGGGTCTTGCAATGGCAGAAGACTTTGCCAAGCAGGGCGCTCAATTAGCGCTTATCGATATTAATGGCGACGTTCTGGGCGATGCTCAGGAGCATTGTGAGAAGTTAGGCGCGGCTAAGGTTGTCGGCTATGAGGTTGATATTACCGACGAAGAATCGGTAGAAACCGTTTTTGAACAAATTCAGCAAGAGTTTAATGGCATTGATGTATTAGTTAATAACGCCGGCTTGCTGCGTGATGGTTTATTGATTAAATACAAAGATGGCGAACTCAAGCAGAAAATGCCACTGCAACAGTTCCAGTCCGTGTTAGACGTGAACTTAACAGGTACGTTCTTATGCGGTCGTGAAGCAGCGGCGCAAATGGTTAAAGCCGGTAAAAAAGGCGTCATTATTAACATTTCAAGTGTTGCTCGCGCAGGTAATATGGGGCAAACCAATTACTCTGCAACGAAAGCGGGCGTAGTCGCTATGACCGTTACCTGGGCGCGTGAATTGGGTCGCTATGGTATTCGTTGTGGTGCTATTGCTCCAGGCTTTATTGAAACGCCAATGACCGCTCAAATGAAGCCGGAAGCGGTTGAACGCGCGTTGTCTATGGTGCCGTTAAAGCGCTGGGGACAGCCTAATGAAATCGCGCACAGCGCACGTTACATTATTGAAAACGACTTTTTCAGCGGCCGTGTCGTTGAAATTGATGGCGGCGTTCGACTGTAAATCGCATTAGATAAAGTAATGTAAATAGCCGAATGATGGGCGTCTCTGTTATAGTAGCGATTAATTAAAAACAGAGACGCTTTTTTATTGGCATGCGCAAATTACCTCCCTTAAATGCACTGAAATCCTTTGAAGTGGCCGCGCGTCATCTTAGCTTTACTAAGGCTGCAGAAGAACTATTCGTCACCCAGGCGGCAGTAAGTCATCAGGTTAAAGCACTAGAAGACTTTCTTGAGCTTAAGCTGTTTATTCGCCGGAATCGCTCGTTATTATTGACTGAAGAAGGGCAGGAGTACTATCTGGAACTCCGTGATATTTTTGAACAATTGGCGCAAGCTACGGATAAGCTACGTCTGGTATCAGAGCGCGGTGCGCTCACCGTCTCGGTGCCTCCCAGCTTTGCCATTTTATGGTTTGTTCCACGGCTAAGCAGTTTTCGGGAAGCTCACCCGGATATGGATATTCGTATTAAGGCGGTGGATGAAATTAGTGGCTCTCTCACTGATGACGTTGATGTCGCTATTTATTATGGGGACGGACGTTGGCCAGGCGTAAAAGCGTATCAGCTGCATGAAGAATACTTATGGCCGGTGTGTTCACCGTTATTGCTGAATAAAGCCGATATAAAAGAGCCTGCAGATTTATTCAAACAGACACTACTGCATGATGAAACACGTAATGCCTGGAAAGATTGGTTTCAGTTGGTTGGCTTGCCTCAGTATAAGGGCGATAACGGCCCAGTATTCAGCCATTCAAGTTTGGCATTACAAGCGGCGGTGCACGGGCAGGGCGTTGCATTAGCCAATAACGTATTAGTGAAACCTGAAATTGATAGTGGTCATTTGGTGAGAATATTCCCGCAGGCCTTACAGCGGAATAAAGCCTTTTATTTGGTTTGCCGTGACAACCAGGCCGAAATCGGTAAAATCGCGACCTTTCGACAGTGGTTGCTCGATATTGTGCAGCAGGAAGAGCGAGAGTTTAAGGAATGATGCGTTATCAGCGGCAAAACCCAGAGGGCACAATCCGGGTTGTGTTTTTACATGGCTCCGGCGGTGGTCCCGATACTGCGTTTATGAATTACTTTGCGGATCAGTGTGTAGCGCTTGGTGCCGAGGTTATACGACCTGACTTTCCATATTGGGAAAAAGTGCGGGAAACAGGAAAGCCCAGACCGCCAAACAGAATGCCGATATTAGTTGATGCGGTGGAAACGCTATTAAATGACTTGCAGCAAGACAATAAGCCTTTGGTGTTAATGGGCAAATCGCTGGGCAGTCGAGTCATGTTGCGGGTTGCTAATTCGTTCGACGCTAAGGCGGCTATTGCGTTAGGTTTTCCGTTCCATCCGCCACAAAAGCCTGAAAATTCGCGTCTGGAAGAGTTAGCAATGAGTACAGCGCCTGGCCTCATTCTGCAGGGAACGCGCGATCCCTTTAGCAAGCCTTTAATGAAGAAGAAAGAGCAAGGTGAATGTGTCACTTTGCCTGACAACTGGGCTCTGCATTGGCTGGAAGGGGCTGATCACAGCTTTGAAGCAACGAAAGCGAAATCGGCAGACACACCTGTAATTTGGCAGCAGGCGGCAACAGCAATTAAGGAGTTTATTCAATGAGTCAGTTATTTTTAATTGCAGCGGCTCTGCTAGGGGCAACGGGAGTCATACTAGGCGCGTTTGCAGCGCATGGCCTTAAGTCCAAGTTGACTGAAAACTTATTGAATGCGTTTGAAACCGGCGTTACGTATCAGTTTTATCACGCGTTGGCGTTAATGGCATTAGCCTTGTGGCTTAAACAATCCTCGTCAGGGTGGTTGGTCGCCAGCGGCTATTTATGGCTTGCTGGTGTTATTTTGTTTTCCGGCAGTTTATACGCGTTAGCGATTACCGGTATTAAATGGTTCGGGCCAATAACGCCGCTCGGTGGTCTATTATTTATAGCGGGCTGGATAAGCTTGCTAATTGGCGCAATAAAGTTAGGAGCAGTGAATTAATGAGCGGAATTATTTTATTGTGTCGCGCTGGTTTTGAAGGCGACTGTGCAGCAGAAATACAAGACAAAGCAACAGAACTTGGTATTTACGGTTATTGCCAGACACAGCCGAACCAGGCCTATGTCACTTATAACTGTCAGGCTGAAGAAGCGGAGCACATTGCGCGCAAACTGCCATTAAAGGACTTGGTGTTTGCCCGCGAAATGTTTGCGTTGTTAAGTCCGGTTAAACTGGCAGGTATTGAAGATCGCGCCAGTGAGGTCATAAAAGCGCTAGAGCCACACAGGGAAACCTTTGGTCTAGCTGGTGAGCTGCGGGTTGAAACGCCTGATACGAATGAAGCCAATCAGCTGTCGAAGTTTTGTCGTAAGTTTAGTGTTCCGCTTCGTCAGGCGTTGCGTAAAGAAGAGCTATTAAGCAATAAGCCTTTGGCAAAACGCCCTTTACTGCACGTGCTTTTTGTTAATTCTGCGCATGCCTTGGTTGGTTATTCTTATAGCTATAACCAGACCCCTTATGACGGTGGTATTTTACGTTTAAGAATGCCAAAGGACGGACCGAGCCGTTCAACGTTGAAGCTTGATGAAGCCTTTCAGGTTTTTGTGCCCGAAAATGAGCAGGAAAAACGTATCCAGCCCGGTATGAAAGCCGTTGATTTAGGGGCCGCGCCGGGGGGCTGGACCTATCAGCTGGTGCGTCGCGGCATGATGGTACAAGCGGTTGATAATGGTCCTATGGCTGACTCGTTAATGGAAACCGGGCAGGTTCAGCATATAAAAGAAGATGGCTTTAAGTTTCGCCCTAAGCGCAAAAATATTCACTGGCTTGTCTGCGATATGGTGGAAAAGCCTGCGAGAGTCGGCGAATTGATGACGAGCTGGTTGTTAGAAGGTGACTGTCAGGAAGCGATTTTTAACCTGAAGCTACCCATGCGTCAGCGCTACGCTGCCGTAAAAGAGTATTTGGATCAGATAAAAGATCAGCTACAAACAGAAGGCACGAAGCCTTTCGAAATTCAGGCGAAACACCTGTATCACGACCGTGAAGAAGTCACGGTACACTTACGTTGGTTGCCAAAGCAGTAAATGAAAAGAGGAAGCAGGCTTTCGCCAAGAAAGCCTGCTGTGTACTTATTAAAGGCGATCAATAACGGCTTGGGTAAAGTCCGTCGTACCGTGCGAGCCTCCGAGATCACGCGTGGTGCGGTCGCCAGACTCAATAACATCAGCCAAAGCCTTGGTAATTTTCTCAGCTTTGTCAGCCATCCCCAAATACTCCAGCATTTGAATAGAAGCCAGAATAACAGAGCTTGGATTGGCCAGGTTTTTGCCTGCAATATCTGGCGCGGATCCGTGTACGGCTTCAAAAATAGCGCAGTCTTTACCGATGTTAGCGCCTGGCGCCATCCCCAAACCACCGACTAAGCCTGCGCAAAGGTCGGATAGTATGTCGCCAAACAGGTTGGTGGTAACAATAACGTCGAACTCTTCCGGGTTCATGACTAGGCGCATACATGCCGCATCGACAATCATCTCGGCGGATTCAATATCCGGGTACTCTTCTGCAATTTCGCGAGCCACTTTCAGGAATAAACCCGACGTTGACTTCAAGATATTCGCTTTATGCACTGCCGTTACTTTTTTGCGACCTTCGCGACGTGCGGTTTCGTAGGCAAAACGTACGATACGCTCAGCGCCTTCGCGAGTAATTTTGCTGACGGCTTCGGCTTCGTTGCCGTCTTCTGAGACTTTTTGACCCAGGCCTGAATACATACCTTCGGTGTTTTCACGAATAGTGATGATATCAATGTTGTCGTAGCGAGCTTGGGTGCCTTTAAATGACAAAACAGGGCGCATATTTGCATACAGTCCGAAGTGTTTGCGCAAGCTAACGTTAATAGAGGTAAAACCTTCCCCTACTGGCGTTGTAAGGGGACCTTTTAAAGTAACACCGTTACGAGCTATGGCATCAAGCGTATTCTGAGGCAAAAGCTCACCAGTTTTTTCTAAAGCGGTTAAGCCAGCATCTACATATTCGTATTCAAAATCGCAACCTGCTTTATCAAGAATGGCTGTCGCCGATTTTACAATGTCGGGACCAATACCGTCGCCTGGAATAACTGTGATTGTCTTGCTCATTTAAAGAGTTCCTTCAAACCGTGTTACAACTAAATACAGGTAGTGATTCTACCACCCCTGCGGTTTATGTGACTAGAAAAGCATTATTCACTTAGTGAATAGGTGCTATAACGGAGAGTGACAGTGACTCTCAAACGCCGCTATTTTTTGAAACTTCTGCGCGTCACTAGTGGTTGCCGTTAACGCTTCATAACAAGAGTCTAGCAGCTTCTGAGCGGGTTCACTTAACGTTGCTTGTGGGTGATACACTTTAAGCGTAAGAAAGTGGGCAACGTAATACAATGCCGTCAGTTTTTTATCGGTTGTTTGCTCTGGATCAAGCAGCGCTTGTGTTTTACTGGATAACTGCCAACGAGCTGTCAGCTGACGGCTACGCCTAAAGTCTGCCGGGTCTAACGCGGAGCCAACCCAGCTAGTCGAGTAAAAGTGCTCTATTACTGAGACTTTTGGCCATTTAGAAGACTTCAACAACTCAGGATGGCGGAATAAATCGGACGCTGACAACAGCGCCAATAACGGGGCTGGCGTTGGCAGCTTAATACCACTGCTTTGACTGAGTGTTTCCAGTAAAGAGCACAATAAGTTAGTGCGTTGCATCAGTGCTTTGTGCAAAGGAATACTATTCTGTGCAAATTGATGCTGCAGGAACGCAGTGGCAAGAATAACCGAGGCACGCTTTGCTCCTAGCCATAAATAAGCTTGTTTGACGTCCATTTTCACCGCTTCGTCGTTGTTAATTCGCTCATTCTCAATAACGGATTGATGGACCGACTGACTTAAATAGGGGATTTTTCTAATTTGTTGAATGACCGCATTTAGTGAACCCGACGCATTGGCATATTGGTTGATGGCTTTAAGTAAAGGCTTGGGTGTTTGCAAGCTGGGAGCTGGGGCTTTTGCTGTCAGTAAAAAATCCCGGTGTTTAACCAGGGACTCCAGAACCTCTGAATCAATCGCTTCGGCACTTGGCTGCCAATGTGCTAGTTCCTCAACTCCTACATAAAAAGGCGTGTGGAGTTTATGAGGAAATGCCAGCAAAAACTGACCTTTTTGATAATCCATCAGAATGGCGGACCGTGATTTTTCAATGTGTTTAAATCGTTGACCAATAAAGTACCGGCAAAAATCGGAGCTTTGCTTCATTAACGGCCAGAGCTTGTATCGAAAAACGCTATTCAGGTGGGGGGCGAACTTAACTTCGGGCTTTGAACGCTGTTGTTGTACTGCCGACATAAGGCCAACCCAATGGCGGTAGAACGCAATATCATGTGAGTTAAAGTGCAACGGTTTGAGTGCCTCTAACCACAACGCTTGTCGCAATTGTTTCTCGCGCCAGTAGTCAACGCTTTCCTCAATGCAGCCGCTGAGACAGGCAGCCGCTAACACTCGTCGGTAATGCGTGTGCAGGGCTAACGTCTTACCGAGTTTCAAGGCATTAACGGCATTCGATAAGAACTCAACCAACGGTCTATTATCTACCGCATTAGTGTTAAAGCGAGACTCCGCGTAGCATGGCAGTAGTTCAGGCCAGCGATACTCCTGACACTCTTCGTCAAGTGATTTCACAAATTGATAAAGCTGGCGAATGTCATGCTTGTTCATTAGCCCGTAAGCTTTAGCACAACAATTAGCAAGCTTGTTCATTGCCGCCTCTGTGTATTTTGGAAGTCTCTGTACGAGTCATTGCCCCAGGCAATTAACTCATTGTTTTTAAAAACCAGAGGAGTGCATTCGTCTTTGGTGGTAATGCCATCCGATGTGACATGATGCGTTCGATAAAATAGAACCTGCATGTCACCTTCTTCAGACGACTTGGCTTCGTTAATATCAGGGGAGCCAAGCACGCGAATGACACTGTCTTTTGACATGCCTAAATCGAGTTGACCGATTTGACGTGCGTTATAAGTTTCGCGTTCCTGCCATTTAAGATCGGCCGGATCAGCCTGATAAAGCATCAGGACTAATCCGACTATCGCCAGGTAGCTTATAGCTCCAATGGCTAAAATGACAAAAACTTTGTTCTTCATAACGAGCTTAATCGGTAACGACTTTATAGCAAGGATAGTACACCGAACCCGGTAATTTCATACGTCCCTGTTCGACGAACGCTTGTAATAATACGTCCAGTCGTTTCATTAACTGGGTTTCGCCGTGAATGGTGAACACACCTTTATCGCGAATACGGCGAATACCATCATCTTTCACGTTACCGGCAACAATAGCGGAGAAGGCACGGCGCAAGTCAGCGGCTAATTCTTCTTTTGGTTGGTCAGGATGAAGGTTCAGCGCTGCCACATTATCGTGCGTGGGCACAAACGGACGCTGGAAATTGTCGTCAATGAACAGCGTCCAGTTAAAGTAATAAGCATCGCCTGAATCGCGGCGGTATTGTTTTACTGAAGCCATACCGGCGCTCATGTGCTGGGCAACACTGGCTGGATCCGCAATAATAATGCGATACAGCTGACGCGCTTCTTCACCAAGCGTCGCCACGATGAATTCATCCAATGCCTCAAAGTAGTCACGTGAGCTTTCCGGACCCGTCAGGATAACCGGCAGACTTTGCTGCTGGTTTTTAGGGTGCATAAGAATACCGAGTAAGTAGAGTAACTCTTCGGCCGTACCGGCGCCGCCTGGGAAAATAACAATACCGTGCGCACAGCGAGTAAAGGCTTCCAGTCGCTTTTCAATGTCCGGTAAAATGACCAGTTCATTGACAATAGGGTTCGGTGGCTCTGCGGCGATAATACCTGGCTCCGTTAGACCTAAGTAGCGACCACTGCGAATTCTTTGCTTGGCATGGCCTATAGTCGCTCCTTTCATTGGACCTTTCATAGCGCCGGGACCACAGCCTGTGCAAATATTTAAGCCACGCAGCCCCAGCTGATAGCCCACTTCTTTGGTGTACTTGTATTCGCCTTCGCTGATTGAGTGGCCGCCCCAGCAAACTACCATGTCGGGCTCCTGCATGGCCTGAACGGTACGTGCGTTACGCAGAATATCGAAAACCACATGGGTCAGGGTGGCGCTGTCAGCGCCCTTTAACTCTTCTTCTGAATAGCGTTCGCCGGTAAACAGAATGTCACGAAGTACAGACTCCAGCAGTTCGCGAATACCGACAATAAGTTCACCATCCACAAACGCTTCTTCTGGTGGCTCTATCAGTTCAATTTTAATGCCGCGCTCTTTGCGAATGATATTAACGGAGAAATCTTGATACTTGTCGTAAATTTCGGCACTGCTGTCAGTGTTACTACCGGCATTCAGGACCGCAAGGCAACAGTTTCTGAAAAGTTTATAGAGTTGGCTGTTTGAAGATTTTTTTAATCGTTCTATTTCTAACTGTGACAACAGAGACATCGTGCCTCTGGGAGAAATACTTGCTCTCATTATTATTTAATACTCCTTTACAAATAGTGACCCTTGTCACTTCATATGGCACCTCATCGTTCCTATCCGCCTGATGCCAACTTAACGTTATTTCGTCCGCTTTCTTTTGCCCGATACAGCGCTTTGTCTGCGCGCTCAAAAACGGAAACGGTGGTGTCGCTATTATTGTTAAACGACGCCACACCTGCCGATACCGTAATGCGAATATCGTCAGTTTTAAACTTAAATGGGATATTAGCGACTTTTTCTCGTGCTAATTCCATCTTTTCTTTTACTTGATTCTCATCAAGACAAAAGATAATAGCAAATTCTTCACCACCATAGCGACATACAAAGCCATCATTTTTCAATGCTTTGTTTAGCGTGCCCGCTATCACCTGAAGCGTTTTATCACCTGCAATGTGTCCGAAGCTGTCATTTATGTCTTTGAAAAAGTCAACATCGACAATGGCAATTGTTAGCGGTGTCTGACCATTCTGCCAACGAGAAAACTCCATATTAAGTCGTTCTTCAAACGCCGAACGGTTAGGAAGTTTCGTTAGCGAATCTTGTAAGCTACGGAATTTTTGTTGAGCTAACTCACGTTTGTAACGTTCAACTTCGGCTTCTGTCTCTCTCAGCTTAACTTCTAGTTCGGTGCTATTTTTCGTAAAGTTTTCGCGCTCTTGGTTTTGCAACAAAATATGCTGTTCTAGAGTAGCCCCTAACTGTTCAAGTCGGCTGCCTACATTTTCTTTTAACTCGAACAGTTCCGAAGCACCGTGCACGCAGTCTGAAATATCGGATACCCCAACTGTGAGTTGTTTGTTCAGCTTACTGCGCTGCTCGGCAAAGTAACCCGATGTACTGACGGTTGTGCCAAGAATATTGTTAACAGACTCCAGGGACGCGTTTAACTGTTGTAAGAAGCTCTGTGCCGACTTACGCTCTTCGTTGATACTGGTAAAAATAAGCCGCATGACTTTAAGACTTATGCCCATGAGCGTATCGAGGCTTTGAGGTTTCTGCAGAGCCGTTTTAACCTGCTGCAACGCCTCTGCCGAGTTACCACTAAACTCCACTTCACTTAACAGGTCAAATAACTGGGCTTGATAATTTTCAACCGGAACCGTTTCTGTTTTAGCGGTACTGCTATTCACTGCACACTGGTGCGATAAGTTCAGCAAGCGGTTGACCAATGGCAAGTAATGCATCAGTGCTGTGGTCGGCTTTTCAAACGCCGTGGCGATACTCGCAAACTCTCTTTCGGCCTGCCTTGTTGAGGGGGTTAGCTTCGCCAGAGTTTGTGAAATGGTATCTGTTGTTTGCCGGGTTTGTTGTTGAAACCGAATATTGTAATCAGCAATCGCATCGCTGAGTTTTTCAATTAGCGGGTCCAGTATGGCAGCCGACGCGTTTTGCTGAATTTGACTGCGAAGTTGATGAATAATAGTGTCGAGGTCGCTATCTACACCATTAAGCGCCAGACACAACTGATTAACAAACTCAGAATAGCGTTCTGAGTCGCGACGGTAATCGTCCTCGAGTTGTTTTCTGGACTGAATGCTTTGCTGCAACTTTTTGCTTAGGTGCTGCACCTGCTCTTGCGGTGTTTCAGGTATCGACACTACTCACCTTCTTACGTTTACGCTGATGGCTTAGGTTAATACGAACCTTAGGATGACAAAGTTTATCGTTTTCTGCATTAAATACTATTCACAGATTGTGGTAGTCTTGCCATTTATTTCCTAACAAAAAAGTCGAAAATAGCGGGGACGTACTGTGCGTATAAGCGTATTAGCATTATCGATTCTATTAACATCTTCTGCGGCGTGGGCAGATACTGAATATAAAATTGATCTCACTCAACCGGAGCACCAGCGAGGGGACGTTAGCATCACTTTTCCCGAAAGTGATGAACCGTTTCTGGATATTAAAATGCCGGCGTGGCGCACGGGCTATTACCGGATTTTAGATTTAGCCAATGGCGTCAGGGAGTTCACGGCTCAAACCGACGGGCAAAGCCTGCGCTGGGAAAAGGTGGATAAAAGTACCTGGCGTATCCATCTACCAAAAGATGCTGGGGAAGTGACCGTTAATTATGAAATTTACGCGGATCAGTTAGGGCGCAGAAGTCGCCACATCGATGACAGTCACGCGTATTTAGATGCTTCTGCAGTATTTATGTACGCTGATAAGTGGCGCAACGAGCCAGTAATAGTGTCTTTGAATGTACCGCAAGAGTGGCGCAGCTATTCTGGTATGGAGCGAGAAGGTGAACACCGCTTTTCCGCCGACAATTGGGATGTTCTGGTCGACTCGCCAATAGAAACCGGTATAAATAAGCACTTTGCCTTTGAACAGGACGGTCGTGACTATGAAGTGGTGTTCTGGGGCGAAGGTAACTATGACACTGAGCAAACCGTTGCCGATCTGGAAAAGTTAGTTGCTACCGGCGACTCTATTTGGAGCAGCTATCCTTACGAGCGCTATGTGTTTATGATTCATGCAACCTCTGGTGCCGGTGGTGCTACTGAGCATAAAAACTCGACAATTATTCAGCGCCCACGATATAGCTTCGCGAGCCGTGACGATTACTTGTCGTTTATGTCAACGGCATCACATGAGTTCGTGCATACCTGGAATGTGAAAGCGTATCGCCCCGACGGTTTGGTACCTTATGACTACCAAAAAGAAAACTACACTGATTTATTTTGGATAGCGGAAGGCTCCACCAGTTATTTCCAAAATCATTTGCTGCTGCAGGCAGGCATTATGGAGCCGGACGAATTCTTTGAACGGTTAGCGGGTAGCATTGATCGGCACAAAGCCAAGCCCGGTAGTCAAGTGATGTCGGTTGCAGAAGCTTCGTTTGAAGCCTGGATTGATCAGTATGGAGATCGAGGTCATAACGACTCGGTGAGCATTTACTCTGAAGGTGCTTTAGTTTCCTGGATGCTGGACAGCGCCTTACTTGAATCCACGGATGGCGAAGTCAGTTATCGTGACGTGCATGACGAGCTGTATCAGCGCTTTGACGCCGAGGAGCAGGGCTTTAAGGCCAGCGATGTGCTAGCCATACTCAAGGACTTGACCGGAAACTCCTGGCAGCAATGGTGGCAAGAGAATGTGGAAAACCCTGCAACCGATATCCCATTTGAAAAAATGCTGAACGATGCGGGCTTAGAATTGGTTTATGAAGAAAGCGAAGAGCCTAAGAATTGGACAGGGTGGCGTGCGTCAAAAGTGGATGGTGGCATGGAATTGACCCGGGTCAGTCGTGGTAGCCCGGCATGGGAAGCTGGTTTTAGGCCGGACGATGTGATTATTGCCTATGACGGACATACGGTAATGCATGGCCGCTTTGATGAAGCGCTTCAGGAATATAAAGCAGGCGATGAAGTTAAAGTCACGTTCTTCCGTCGCAATCAGTTGCATGAGAAAACGCTGAAGCTGGAACAAGCGCCGGCAACAGATGCGTCTATTAAGCCCTTAGAAGCGCCAACAGCAAAACAGCAAGCGCGCTTCTTACAATGGCTACAAACTCCGCACCCGAACGCGTAGTTTCACCAGCAACCGACTACTGACGAGCCATGCGCTGCATTTGCGGCGCTGGCTCAAAGTTAGAGCGGAACGGATTAATGTCCAGTCCGCCCCGTCGTGTGTAACGTGCGTACACACTCAGTTGACTAACCCCCAGAGCGAGTATGTCCTGAAAGATTCGCTCGACGCATTGTTCATGAAACTCGTTATGCCCCCGAAAAGAAACCAAATAGGCTAATAAGGCCGCTCTATCGATTTTTGGCCCTTGATAATGAATAGAGACTGAACCCCAGTCAGGCTGATTCGTAATAAGGCAATTGGATTTTAACAGATGGCTGTGAAGCTGCTCTTCCACCTGTCCCACATTGTTTTCAAGCTTCAGTAGCTCAGGGCGGTAATCGTAGTGCTCAACTCGGATATCCTGTGAATCGATACACTCGCCCTCGAAATCAGCAATTAATTCGTTCGTAACGTGACTTAACGGAGTGAGCCTGACGGATACTGAAGCACCGGCACAGGCGGATAAGTCGCTTTCCATGATATGTTGAACGTTTTCCCACGTATTGAAGCGGCTATCATTAAAGCTGTTTAAGTACAATTTGAAAGATTTTGACTCAATCAAATTAGGGCTTGAAGCGGGCACTTCAAAGTAGCCGATAGCCACTTGTGGTAAACCGTTAGCATTTAGCCATGAGAGCTCATATCCGGTCCATTGATCGACGCCGTCAAATGGCAGCTTTCCGGTAATACCGATAGGTTCACGATTCAATGAGCGAGGAACCGCCTGTAGCTGGTTTGCATCATATTGGCTGGGGTATTCAGTGTGCTGACCAAGGTTTAAATGGCTGAGAGCATCCTTTTTTGGCATTTGTATCACTCCATACGTACAATGACGCTATTGTAAAATGTCTGAGTAGGTAGTACCAGATGCAGAACTTAGAAAGTGCTTTAGACGACCTTATTGAACGCTATGTTGAGCAGCTGCCAATTCGTTACACCGAGTACGTTGCCGAATGGGATAGTCCCATTTATGGCTCTGTGATAGACGAGGACACGGTCGAGTGGGCTCCGGTAAAACAGACCTCTCCGTTATCTTTCAGTGAATTAGAAAGTGCGCTTGAAATAACCTTTCATGACAGCATAAAAGCGGTTTTTGGACGTTGGTTTGCCGGTGATTTATCGCTGGAATACGACGGGCATCCGGTTACTCTGCTGCAAGTCCAAAGCCTTGAAGACGGTGAACGTCTACTGGCAAATTTAACCGGCCATATCCTTATGAAGCGCCGCTTAAAGCAACCGGAGACGGTGTTTATTGGTTTAGGTGTTGAAAATGATGACTTACTCGTGTCAATTGATAACGCGACCGGTCAAGTTGGTTTAGAGTGGGTCGGCAAAGAGCAGCATGAATGTCTTGCAGACTCATTGGAGGAGTGGCTGGCTACTTGCCAACCGAAGAGCGAACTTTCTGATATTGAGTGACTCGACAGCCTGTTAAAAAAAGGTTAGCTTGACGTTTATCAAGAATAATTAAGAGGTTGTCTGTAATGCAGGGGCTGACAGAGGCTACAGAGCAGGAAATACAACACGCCAGCGAAAACGCGAGTAGTGACGTAAAAGGGGAGTTAACCTATTTGGTCGCTGAAGATTTGAAAATGGCAGCGTCACTGTTATTTCAAACGTACTACGATGATGCGTTATTACAGAAAATATTTCGTGCCGACAAACCGGATTACGATAAACGCTTGAGAGCGGCCATTCGAGAAGATTTGACGTCGTTTTGGGAGAGTGGACAGCCAATCATCGGTATTCGTGATGGTGGTACATTATTGGGTGTGGCTTGTCTGACCCGGCCCGGGAAAAGCTTTGGTCCTGGACGTTTTTGGCACTGGCGCATTAGCATGCTGATGACGGCTGGTTTTCTAAGCACCAAACAAGTCATGAAAAAAGAGCGCCGTATTCAGGAGGCTATGCCGGACGTGCCTTATCATATGCTGGCCTTTATTGCCGTAGCGCCACAGTATCAACAACAGGGCGTTGGTCATTTACTGGTTGAGGCCGCTAAATCAGCGTTTCAGGAAGATCCTGAATCTCAAGGTGTTGCCGTATTTGTGACCCGCGCCGACTACCAGGCGTTTTTCAAAAAGCGTGGCTACCGCCTGCAAGCGCAAATCGCGTTTGAAACACTGCCCGGAGAGTTACTGTTTTACCCGCGGGAGGAGGATGAGTAATGAGCTACTCGAGCTTTAAAGAGTTTTACCCTTACTATTTACAGGAGCACTCCGACACGCGTTGCCGAGCCTTACATTATATCGGTAGTACCCTGGTACTTATTGTACTCGCCTATGCGTTGTTCTCTCAAAACTTTTGGTGGTTGCTTGCGGTACCCGTTATTGGTTATGGCTTTGCCTGGCTGGGTCACTTTATATTCGAGAAAAACAAGCCCGCCACGTTTAAATACCCTTTATACAGCCTGATGGGCGACTGGGTGATGTATAAAGACGCGTGGGTTAAGCTATTGACCGGGCATTCGAAAGGGCGGTAGTTCCACACCGACTAACTTTTGGTTATGCAGAGTTAAGTCGCCTTCATAGCGAGTTTCACCATCACTGGAAAAACCAAGTTTAAAGGTGCTGCGCCAACCTGGTTGGTTGCCTTTAAACGACCAGCGAGTTTTGTCACGCCGAATGTCTAAGAACTGTAAGCCTTGCTGTTTGCAATAATATACCGCGTGTTTTTGAGCGCTTTCAGACTGCTGTCGGTGTTGCCAAAACACCCATACTGCAAGCAGTAAAACCAGAAAGATTATGACATCGAGTAAATTCATGCGCTTACTGCACCTGCGACTTCAAACGGTTTAGTGCCTGTTGTACTGGCTCCGATAATTGCTGCTGCGCAATCAGAGAAAGTAACTGAGGTCGTACAGTTGGCAGTGCGATGATGTCCTGGAAAAGCGTATCAAATAAGGTCATATCCAGTTTAGCAATAGCGTTGAGGTAGCTATTTAGGGTGGTTGGCTCTGCCAAAACAGGCCATAAACGAGCCGCTATCACGACCAGTTGGTCGGTGTTGGCGTTCTCAATCAGTGACGCAATTTGTTTCTGCACTCTTGGCTCATCTGATGTGCTTGCCAGTGCCCTTAACGCGTCTGTTGTGAGCTCTGAATCGTCTGTGTTGATCAGCTCCAGTAACGCGTTGCGTAAGTGCGCGGGTATGGACTGATGCTCGAGTGCTGCGGCCAGAGGCGAACGCACACCGCCGGGATAGCTCGCAAAATGCTCAGCAATAGCCGTACTGATATCGTTGTGTTGCATCAAACGTGCAGCAACATCATGAAGGCCTTGCAGGCCAATATTTTGCCAATCCAGACTATCGTTAGGATTTAGCAGATAGGCTTCTGCTGTTTCAAAATGAATGGAGGGCGATAAGTTATGTTGGCATTGAACGTGAGCGTGCAATGCGGCTCGCTGTGTTTCTGAGGGCGTCAATAAATACGGATTCTGCTGCAACTGCTGTTGTTGCTCCTCGGTAAGCTCGCCGGTAATTTCGTGCCCCAGAGCGTTAATGACATACTCAAGGTATTGATTTCTTGCTGCCAGGTTAAGCAATCCACGTTCATCTAATGGAAACTGGAGAAACCATAAATAGGGCGGTTGTTCGGCGCTTTTATGCTGAAACAACACGGCAATTTGTGCCTGGCGAGCAATAGGGTATGGGTAAGGCTGCTGCTGATGTTCTATAGCGTCGAACTGCTCTTGGGAGATCTCGGTCAAGCGGCGACCAATATCAAAGACTTGGTAATCGGTTTGGCCGGCTTTTAGAAAATCACCCAGGGTTGTAATGCTCTGCTCTGCCACAAAAACTCCATTTCACTTGAATTTTGGAACGTATTAAACCACTATTGCGCCATTATAACGATTTATAACCTTATGTGGTAACGGAGTCTGATATGGAGCAGTATCAGAAAGCGGCTCGGCTATTAGACAGGATTGAACGCGAGCTCAACAGTTTAGGTCTTTGGCAGTCACATCAACCGCCGGTTCAGGCATTGGAGAGTCAACAGCCTTTTGCGGTCGACACTCTGGAATTTCATCAGTGGCTGCAATTTATTATGATACCGAGAATGTGGTCATTAATAGACGGGCAACGGCCGCTCCCTGAAAGTACCTCTATCAGCCCAATGGCGGCTCATACCTACCGTAATGAACTGGAACAATACGAACAACTCATCGGCCTTATTCGTGAGTTTGACGTTCTGCTAAGTGGCACAGACCCTTTGCAGGATGATCTTTAATGCGCCCACCTCTGGATATTGTTTATCAGGATAATGATTTAGCCGTCATTAACAAACCCAGCGGTTTACTAGTTCACCGCAGTCGCATAGCGAGCGAGGCCAGAGAGTTTGCTATGCAAATGCTGCGCGACCAAATTGGTCAGCATGTGTACCCGGTTCATCGCCTGGACAGACCAACGTCAGGGCTTTTAATTTTCGCGCTAAGCAGTGAAGTAGCCACGAAAATGTCGGAGAGCTTTGCGACTAACCAAGTGAGCAAACAATACCACGCGGTTGTTCGTGGCTACTTGCCTGAAGAAGGTACTGTCGATTACCCGTTAAAAGAAGAGCTGGATAAAATTGCTGACGCGCAGGCCGATCAGAACAAAGAGGCTCAGGACGCTGTCACGCATTTCCGCTGCCTGGAGAAAATAGAGTTACCGTATAAAGTCAGTAAAAAGCACGATACCACACGTTATTCTCTGGTCGAGTTAACTCCTGAAACCGGGCGTAAGCATCAGTTGCGTCGACATATGGCGCATCTTCGCCACCCGATTATTGGTGACACGAACCATGGAGACGGTCGGCATAATCGCTTCTTTAGGGAGCATTTTGACAGTCATCGCTTACTATTAGCGGCAACGGCAGTAGAATTTAAACACCCGGTAAATGGCGAAATGATGTTTCTGACTGCGCCACTTCCGGATGAGTTTCTTAAGGTCTTTCAGCCAGCCGAAGCCGGCTGAGTTCCTGGTGTTTACTCTGCGCCCCGGAGGAGAGCATTGATTCCCACTTTGGCACGTGTTTTCGCATCAACGCGTTTAACAATAATAGCTGCATATAAGCTATGAGTGCCGTCAGCCGCTGGCAGTGACCCCGGAACAACAACCGCTCCAGCGGGTACACGACCATAGAGAATACGATCATTTTCACGGTCATAAATACGGGTGCTTTGACCAATGTATACGCCCATTGAAATAACGGCACCTTCTTCAACAATAACGCCTTCAACAATCTCAGAACGTGCACCGATAAAACAGTTGTCTTCAATGATAGTTGGGTTTGCTTGTAATGGCTCCAATACGCCACCAATGCCAACGCCACCCGACAAATGCACGTTTTTACCGATTTGCGCGCAAGAGCCGACGGTTGCCCAAGTATCGACCATGCTGCCTTCACTAACATAGGCACCAATGTTGACATAAGATGGCATGACGACAACATTACGCCCAATGTAAGCGCCTTTACGCACCATAGCGGGCGGTACGACACGCATACCCTCTGCACGGAAACGGGCGCTATCGTAGTCAGCAAACTTCGCAGGTACTTTGTCCCAAAAGCGCGTTTCACCGCCTTCAATTAAGTCATTGTCGTTCAGGCGAAAAGACAACAGAACGGCTTTTTTCAGCCATTGATGAACGACCCATTCACCCGATACTTTTTCGGCAACCCGAAGCTCACCACGATCGATCTCATCGATCACATAGCGTACGGCTTCTCGTAGCTCATCGTCATCGGTATTCGAGTTGATCTGGTCACGCTTGTCAAAAGCATCAATAATTAACTGTTTAATGTGTTCCATGGTTTTAATTTAAAACTCCAAGTCTTCGATAATCTGTTGTTTAAGCGCTTGTTTTTGTTGTTCATCCAGTGACGTATTATCTTCTGACGTGACAATGAACAAATCTTCAGCCTGTTCGCCAATCGTGGTGATTTTAGCCGCCAGCAGGGTCACGTTTTGTTGCTGTAAAATAGCCGCCAGTTTAGCAATAAGTCCCGGTCTGTCTAGTGTTACCAGCTCAAAAGTGGTACGGCCCTGATGTTTGCTGGGAATAAAGGATACCTCAGTTTTCACTGAAAAGTTTTTCATTCGGCGTGAAAGCGGGCGATTGGTTTTAGGAACCGGCACTCGTTTGTGCAATACGTCGAGCAGTTGTTGTTTGACCTCTTCAATGCGCTGCGGTTCGGTTAACGGCTTGCCGTCTCGCTGCAGAACAATGAAGGTGTCCATGACAAAACCATCGCGTGTTGCCAGTATCTGGGCGTCTAAAATACTCAGTTGCTGGCTGTCTAAAACCCCGGCAACAGACGCAAATAAATGGCTTTCCTCGTGGTGATAAATGAACAGCTCGGTGGTGCCGTAGTTGTTTTCATCGCCAATGAGGATGAGCGGCAATTGATCCGTCGGTAAATTAAGAATGTGTTGTGAGTGCCAACTAATTTGTTCTGCGGTGTGACGGAAAAAGTAGTCTGCAGTAAAGCGCCCCCAAAGGGCGTTAATGTTACCTTTATCAAAACCGGCACTGAGCAATAGTGCCATAGCGCTGGCTTTGTTTTCTTTTATTTTTTCACGGACATCCAGTGTGGGTTGGCTGCTATCTTGTTGCAGCAAATACGCAGTTGCGTTGTAGAGCTCCTCTAAAAGAGTCGCTTTCCAGTTATTCCACAATGACTGGTTGGTGGCACGAATGTCAGCAACCGTCAGGCAATAGAGAAAGTCCAGCCGTTCAACGGTTTGTACTTGGTTAGCGAACTCCTGAATCACTTCCGGATCATGAATGTCACGCTTTTGGGCGGTGACAGACATGGTTAAGTGGTGACGCACTAACCAGGCAACCAACTCGGCGTCATCTTCGGAATACCCGTGCTGATGACAGAAGTTGCGGGCGTCCATTTCACCAAGCTCGGAATGATCGCCACCACGACCTTTTGCGATATCATGGAATATGCCGGCCAGATACAAACAGTACTTACGTTCCATTTGCCCAACGATTTTTTCGCATAGCGGGAATTGATCGGCGTATTTTTCGTCGCTGTAACGATATAAATTTCGGACTAAGCGGAACGTGTGTTCATCTACTGTGTATGCGTGGAATAAGTCGAATTGCATTTGTCCGACTATCTGTTGCCATTGTGGTAGGTAACTGGCTAACACACTGTGGTGATGCATGAGTGAAAAAGCCAATCCGCAACCGCGCTCGTGCTGAATCAACTGATTAAACTTTTCACGACAATCGGGGTGATGGCTCAGTGGCTCGCCAAGCTGCCCGCGGGCGTTGCGAATCAGTCTTATCGTGTTCGAGTGAATCCCGGTTATTTGTGGGTACTCGGCAATACAAACGAAAGCGCGAATGAGATTAACTGGGTTATCGAAAACCTCATCGTGGCGTGCGGTTAATAGTGTATTTGAAATGGCAAAGTCGCGATCAATGAGCTCGGCATCCTGAAGGTCTTGTGTACCCAGAATGGCCTGATGAAAAAACTGCAGTAGCATTTGGTTAAGTTCACTGACTCGCAGTACGACTTTGAAATAGTCTTTCATCATGGTTTCGACAGACGATTTGCCTTCATTACCGTACCCTAAACGAACGGCGACGCCGGGTTGGAAATCGAACAGTAAGCGGTCTTCACGTTTTGCCGCTTCAATGTGCAGTGCAAAGCGAATGCGCCAAAGCCAATTCATACAGTCTCGCAGTTCGACGAATTCGTCAGCGGTCATGTAACCGTATTCAACCAGGTTTTCGTCCGAGTGAGTCTGAAAGTGTCGTTTAGCTATCCAACCGATGGTCTGGATATCGCGTAGCCCACCGGGACTCGACTTAATATTGGGTTCGAGGTTATAAGAGGTGCTGTGGTATTGTTGATGGCGCTGCTGTTGCTCGTCCAGCTTAGCTTGGTAAAAATCCCGGCTGCTCCATGGAAAGTCATTGATTAAGTGCTGCTGGAAGTCGTTGAATAATTCGTCTGACCCGGCCAGAAAGCGACTTTCTATCAGGTTGGTCGCAACCGTAATATCCTCAGCCGCTTGCTGAAAGCACTCATCGATAGAGCGAACAGAGTGGCCGATATCGAGATGTAAATCCCAGAGAAAGGTAATTAAACGACTCAGTTTGTCTTCAATCTTATGAAGCTGATTACTGGTGTTATCAATCAGTATTAATAAATCAATATCAGACCCCGGATGAAGGGTTTCTCGGCCATAACCACCGACGGCAATTAAGGTGGCGGGCTCTTCGGTAAGCTTAAATTGAGCCCATAACTGATTGAGCAGCTGATCAAAAAACGTCGCTCGATGATGCACCAACTCGTCAATGTCTGCGGTGACAAAGCGTGTGGCTGACCAGTTTTGGTAACTGGTCAGCAGCTCTTTATAATCCTTTGTCTGCGGGATGCTGTCGCGGCTTGGCCAATGGCCGTGAAAATCTTTGTCATTGTCAGCATTGACCATAAGCGTGACCTTTAATCGTTGTGTTCAATAACCCGCGGTAAGTCGGGCTCGTCATTGCGCAAAGTCAGTACTTCTACGCCGTTTTCTGTGACGAGCAAGGTATGCTCCCACTGAGCACTTAAACTGCGATCTTTTGTTAGTACGGTCCAACCATCTTTCATTAACTTGGTTTGGCGTTTGCCGGCATTTACCATCGGTTCAATGGTAAAGCACATGCCTGGTTTGAGTTCTTCACCGGTACCTGCTTGGCCATAATGAAGAATTTGAGGGTCTTCGTGGAATACCGCGCCAATGCCGTGCCCACAATATTCGCGTACGATTGAGTAGCCGTGGCCTTCTGCGTGCTTTTGAATAACTTCAGCAAAGTCACCAAGGCGAATACCGGGCTTCACCATTTCTATTGCTTTATATAAGGATTCTTGCGTAACGCGAATAAGGCGCTCAGCTAAAATGGAAGGCTTTCCAACGACGAACATTTTTGATGTATCACCGTGATAACCATCCAGTTTCACAGTGACATCGATATTCATGATATCGCCGTCTTTGAGTTTCTTTGGCCCTGGAATACCATGGCACACACAATGGTTAACTGAGGTGCAAATTGACTTAGGGAAACCGTGATAATTCAGCGGCGCAGGGTAAGCACCGTGATCGGTAATGTATTTATGGCAAATGTCATCAAGCTCTTCAGTGGTTACGCCGGGCTTTACATGCTCGCCTATCATTTCCAGTACACTGGCGGCGAGCTTGCCCGCTGCGCGCATCTTTTCAATTTCTTCCGGAGTCTTAATAGAGATGCTCATTTTGTTACTCGTCCATACCGCTCTTAAAAAACGACAGTTTAACAGCCGCAGCAAAACTTCGCTATGTTCGCTCACCAAGGGCTTTTAAAAACACGATTTAAGTGGTTTTTAGTTGTTGTTGCAGCGGCTTTATGGTATAAAACGCACGCTTTTTCGGTTGGCCGGATATTCTCTTTAATAAATGGTCACCGCAACGAGCAACTTAATAAACAATTGTATAATCCACACATACACCGGCACATAAGGCGGGGTGCTTAGTTCGACTAAGTCGTCTTATGGGGTGTATGGAGGCTTAACCCCTTACAAAAGGAAAATATTATGGCTAACGTGTCAATGCGTGACATGCTGAAAGCAGGTGTCCACTTCGGTCACCAAACTCGTTTCTGGAACCCGAAAATGAAACCTTACATTTTCGGTGCTCGTAACAAGATTCATATCATTAACCTCGAAAAGACTGTGCCAATGTTCAACGATGCGTTGAGCTACATGCAGCACGTTGCTTCAAACAAAGGTAAAATTCTGTTTGTTGGTACTAAGCGCGCAGCGTCTGAAGCGGTTAAAGAAGCAGCTAACAACTGTGGTCAGTACTACGTTAACCACCGTTGGTTAGGCGGTATGCTGACAAACTGGAAAACAGTACGTCAGTCTATCAAGCGTTTGAAAGACCTTGAAACAATGAGCCAAGACGGCACTTTCGACAAGCTTACTAAAAAAGAAGCGTTGGTTAACACCCGCGAAATGGAAAAGCTTGAGAAAGGTTTAGGCGGTATTAAGAACATGGGCGGCTTGCCTGACGTTCTTTTCGTTATCGATGCTGACCACGAGCACATTGCAATTAAAGAAGCGAACAACCTGGGTATTCCTGTTGTTTCTGTTGTTGATACTAACTCAGATCCAGACGGCGTTGACTACATTGTTCCAGGTAACGATGACGCAATCCGTGCGGTACAGTTATACCTGAACTCAGCTGCTGATGCGATTAAAGAAGCGCGCGTAGCACAGGTTGAAGCGAAAGACTCTGACGACTTCGTCGAAGCAAGTGAATAATCGAGGATAGAGATCATGGCAATTACAGCAGCTCAAGTTAAAGAACTGCGCGAGCGCACAGGCGCTGGCATGATGGACTGCAAAAAGGCATTGCAGGAAGTCGACGGCGATATGGAAGCCGCAATTGAACTGATGCGTAAAAGTGGTCAGGCTAAAGCCGCTAAGAAAGCGGGTCGTGTTGCCGCTGAAGGTGTTATCTTAGTTAAGTCTGAAGGCAGCCAGGCAACATTAGTTGAACTGAACTGTGAAACTGACTTCGTTGCTCGTGACGAAAACTTCTTAGGCTTCGGTGAGAAAGTTATCAACGCTGCGTTCGCTAACAAAGAAAACGACGTTGAAAAACTGAAAGCAACTGACATCGGTGGCGAAACAGTTGAGAAAACTCGTGAAGACTTAGTCGCTAAAATTGGCGAGAACATGAATGTTCGTCGCGTTCAAACGATTGAAGCTGGTGACGTTGTTGCAACTTACACACACGGTGCTCGCATCGGTGTTGCTGTTGCATTAACTGGCGGTGACGAAGATTTAGCTCGTGACCTGTGTATGCACGTTGCAGCAAGCAGCCCTCAGTTTGTTAAGCCTGAAGACGTAGACGCAGAAGTAGTTGAAAAAGAGCGTTCTATTCAGGTTGATATCGCTATGCAAAGCGGTAAGCCTAAAGAAATTGCTGAGAAAATGGTTGAAGGCCGTATGCGTAAGTTTACCGGCGAAATCAGCCTGACTGGCCAGCCTTTCGTTAAAGATCCATCAATGACTGTTGGTGAATTATTGAAGAAAGCTGGCGCAGACGTTGTTACTTTCGTACGCTTTGAAGTGGGCGAAGGCATTGAGCGTAAAGAAGAAGATTTTGCTTCTGAAGTTCAGGCTCAAGTGGCAGCAGCGAACAAAGGTTAATCTAGTGGTTTCGACCAACTTGATACCATAAAAATACAACCGCGTCTTGAGCGTTCAGGACGCGGTTTTTTTTAACCTAAATAAGAGTAGAGGCAATAATGACTACCCATCCTAAACCCAGTTATCGACGCATATTGTTAAAGCTCAGTGGTGAAGCGCTTATGGGCGATGAGCCATTTGGTATCGATGCCAAAGTGTTAGATCGCATGGCGCAAGAAATTAAAGAACTGGTTGAACTTGGGGTTCAGGTCGGTTTGGTCATTGGTGGCGGTAACTTATTCCGCGGTGAAGGTCTTGCAAAAGCTGGCATGAATCGAGTTGTGGGTGACCACATGGGTATGTTGGCGACGGTCATGAATGGATTGGCTATGCGTGACGCATTGCACCGTGCCTTTGTTAACGCTCGCCTTATGTCGGCCATTGAATTGACTGGTGTGTGCGACAGTTACAACTGGGCAGAAGCTATTAGCTTGCTTAAGTCTGGTCGCGTTGTTATTTTCTCTGCCGGTACGGGTAATCCGTTCTTCACAACGGATTCTGCAGCTTGTTTACGTGGTATTGAAATTGAAGCTGAAGCCGTTTTGAAAGGTACAAAGGTTGATGGTGTCTATTCAGATGATCCGGTTAACAATCCGGACGCCACTCTTTATAAGCACATAAACTATAATGATGTGCTTGAGAAACAGCTTAAAGTCATGGATCTAGCGGCATTCACTCTTGCCAGAGATCATGGTTTACCGATTCGGGTGTTTAATATGAATAAGCCCGGCTCTCTGCGATCAGTGATTCTTGGTGAAGAAGAAGGTACACTGATCAGTCACGATGCAGAATAAGACAGATTCTAAGATTAAAGGGTACAAACAGTGATAAAAGAAATTATTGAAGATGCAAAGTCGCGCATGGAAAAGAGTGTAGAATCACTGCGCAGTCAAATGTCAAAAGTACGCACGGGTCGTGCTCACCCAAGCATTCTTGATGGTGTCATGGTGAATTACTACGGTACAGATACGCCGCTTAAGCAGTTGGCTAATATCACGACTGAAGATTCTAGAACTCTGGCTTTAACTGTATTTGATAAATCATCATCACAAGCCGTCGAAAAAGCGATTATGGATTCCGACTTAGGTTTGAATCCAGCGTCTGCAGGTGCTGTTATTCGTATTCCGTTACCACCGCTAACGGAAGAGCGTCGTAAGGACTTAGTGAAGATTGTTCGTGCGGAAGCTGAACAAGGCCGTGTCGCCGTGCGTAACATTCGTCGTGATGCAAACGGTGACATTAAAGAGTTGTTAAAAGAAAAAGAAATCACTGAAGATGAAGAACGCCAAGCGGAAGATGAAGTTCAAAAGCTGACCGATAAATACGTCAAGCAAATCGACGAAGCGTTGAAAGCAAAAGAAGAAGACTTGATGGAAATATAAGCATCAGGCAATGACTTCATTGGTGTATGACGCCGTGTCAGGTATACTCGCACGGCGTTTTTTAATGTTCATGGCTGATACATGAAAGAACTACCGTCAATAAAACAGTTAGTCCCCAAACACGTTGCCCTTATTATGGACGGTAACGGACGCTGGGCGAAGCAACGAGGCAAAGCAAGGACATCGGGTCATAAGGCCGGTGCTGAAGCTGTGCGTCGTGCGGTCGCTTTTGCAAGGCGTAATGGCATAGAGTCGTTGACGCTTTTTGCGTTTAGCAGCGAGAATTGGAACAGACCAGCAACAGAAGTTTCGTTGCTGATGGAGCTGTTTATGTCGGTTCTCAAAAAAGAGGTCGTGAAACTCGACGAAAATAATATTCGGCTGCGAATTATTGGCGATAAAAGCCGCTTTTCTAAGCGTCTACAAAAACAAATTGCACAGGCGGAAGAAAAAACCGCAGGCAACGATCAGTTAACGCTGAATATTGCTGCCAACTATGGCGGTCAGTGGGACATTACACAAGCCTGTCGAGCCATGGCTCAAAAAGTCGAAAGTGGTGAATTAACGGCTGATGAGATAACAGGTGAAGCACTTGCGGACAACTTGATGCTGTCTAACCAAGCCACACCGGACTTACTGATTCGTACTGGTGGTGAGCACCGCATCAGTAATTTTCTGTTATGGCAACTGGCGTATGCAGAGCTGTTTTTTACGCCTGTATTATGGCCTGACTTTGACGATACCACCTTTGCAGAAGCCATTAACGACTTTGCACAGCGTGAACGTCGGTTTGGACTGACCAGCGAACAGCTAACTATGCTAATGCAAGACATAGATACTCGGACAGAGGAATAACACTTGCTAAAACAACGAATTTTAACGGCATTATTACTCATTCCAATTGCGCTCTACTGCGTCTTTTTGCTCCCACTTTGGGGCTTTTCATTGTTTATTCAGGCCGTCATTATGATGGGCGCCTGGGAATGGTCTCCGCTAATGGGGGTACGTCGTAAGTCAGCCAGAATTGCATACGTAGCCTTTATAGGAGCCATTATTGGTGTGTTGTCCTGGTTGGTACCCTTGGGCGATTTATGGGCGAACGACGGTGCATTAAACAGCGTGACTTATTACACAATCGTATTGGGCGGTGTTTGGTGGGTTGTGGCGTTGGCCTTAATCGTAAACTACCCATCAAGTCGCCGCGTTTGGTCCAGAACCCGCGCAATTGTTGGTGTTTTTGGGGTGCTTATTTTTATCCCTACGTGGGCGGCTTTAATGACCGTTCGCTCAATCAATTTTGAAGATAACCCTTATTTTGGTGGTTGGGTCGTTCTGTTTATTCTCTTACTGGTGTGGGCGGCTGACGTTGGCGCTTATTTTGCAGGTGTGCGCTATGGTCGCAATAAGATGATGCCCGCAGTGAGTCCTGGTAAAACCATGGAAGGGCTTTGTGGCGGCGTTACCTTGGCTTTTGTCGTGATGATGGTGGTTGCGCATTGGACAAAAGTACCTGCCGATCAATTTACCGGTTATTACCTGACCGGACTCTTTACTGTAGTCGCTTCGGTGTTTGGCGATTTAAACGAAAGTATGTTCAAACGCAGTGCCGGTGTTAAAGACAGTGGTTCAATTTTGCCCGGTCACGGCGGAATTTTGGATCGAATAGACAGTCTTACCGCGGCAGTACCGGTATTTACTTTGGCTTATCTGGAGTTTTTGCATTAATTCTATGCGCAGTATAACCATACTTGGAGCAACGGGCTCTATTGGGCAGAATACGCTGGACGTTGTGTCACGACACCCTGGTGACTTTTCGGTGTACGCGCTGACAGCCAATAGCCAGGTAGGTGCTATGGCTGAATTGTGCCTAACTTATAAACCACAATTCGCAGTGATGGGCTCTAAGAAAGTAGCGGACGAATTAGAGTCAGCGCTAAGTGGCAAGGTTTCAACTCAGGTTTTATACGGCGAGAAAGCATTAATCGACGTGAGTCAAAGTAACGAGGTTGATACAGTAATGGCGGCTATTGTTGGCTCCGCTGGCTTAAAGCCAACACTGGCAGCCATCGATGCGGGCAAAACTGTTCTACTTGCCAATAAAGAAGCTCTGGTCATGAGTGGGCAGCTGTTTATTGATCATGCCAATCGCTCAGGGGCGAAAATCTTACCCGTTGATAGCGAACATAACGCAATTTTTCAGTGTTTGCCTAAAGAAGCTCAGGAACAAGTTGGTTCAATGCAGTTGAGTGAACATGGTGTCGACTACTTACTATTGACTGGCTCTGGCGGTCCGTTTCGCGACTTGCCTGTTCACGAACTCGATAAACAAACCCCGAAAGCAGCCTGTAATCACCCTAACTGGTCAATGGGGCAAAAAATTTCGGTGGATTCTGCGACAATGCTGAATAAAGGGCTTGAGTATATTGAAGCGCGTTGGCTGTTTAATTGTTCAGAGTCTGAGTTGAAAGTGGTTATTCATCCACAAAGTGTCATTCACTCAATGGTGCAATTTACCGACGGTTCGGTTTTAGCGCAAATGGGGCAACCAGATATGCGCACCCCAATTGCACATACTCTGGGATACCCAGAGCGGTTACGAAGTGGCGTTGGAGGTCTCGATTTCAGTACGCTGAATGAACTGACGTTCAAACAGCCGGACTACGCACGCTACCCGTGTTTGAAGCTTGCTATTCAGGCGTGTTGGGATGGTCAATGGGCAACAACGACGTTAAACGCGGCCAACGAAGTCGCGGTGCAAGCTTTTTTGGAAGGCCATATCCTGTTTACTGATATCGCAAAAGTGTGTGATTACTCGTTGCAAAAAACAGAATCGGTTGTTGCTGACAACCTTGATGTATTGGCACAACTCGATGCCCAGTCTCGTCGGCAGGCCTCTAAGTGGATCAAGGAGTACGGGGTATGTTAGAGATTTTATGGTACGCCTTATCTTTCGTTGTCACTCTGGGCATTCTCGTTGCTTTTCATGAGTTTGGTCACTTTTGGGTGGCTCGTCGCTGTGGGGTTAAAGTACTGACATTCTCTATTGGTTTCGGGCGTCCTGTTTGGCAAAGAAAAGCAAAAGACGGCACAGTTTACCAAGTTAGCATAATACCGCTTGGCGGGTATGTCCGCATGCTGGATGAACGCGTTGATGACGTGCCAGATGCGTTAAAGGGCGTGAGTTTCAATGCACAGTCTGTCTATAAACGTTTCGCTATTGTTGCGGCAGGTCCCATCGCGAATTTTGTGTTAGCAGTGGCTGTTCTGTGGCTGATGTTTGGTGTTGGTGTTCCAACCGTTAAGCCCGTGGTAGGGGAAGTTGAGCCGGACTCTATTGCTGAAGAAGCCGGTATTCAAAAAGGCAGTGAAATACTTTATATCGACGACGTGGAAACTTATGATTGGCAGCAAGTCCAATTGGGTCTTATGTCAGCGATAGGCAATGAGCAGACAACCATAACGTTGCGAACGACTGACCAAGAAGAAGTTACGCGTGTATTAAATATCGAAAACTGGCAGTTTGATCCGGAAACTGAATCAACGTTTGGAAGTTTAGGAATTTCGGTGTATCAGCCAGAAGTTTATACCGTATTAGCTCGTGTTGAAGCTGACTCTCCGGCAGCTTTAGCGGGTTTAAAAGAGGGCGACGATGTCCTCGCTATTGATGGTCAGCGTATTGATGACTGGCGCTCCCTTCAACAGCGCATTGCTGAATCCCCGGGGGCTTTGCTTGACGTGTTAGTCCTTCGAGATGGGGAAAAAACAACCGTTCCAGTTAAAATTGGGGAACGCGATACTGAAAATGGTGTCATAGGGTATCTTGGCGTTGCGCCGAAAACGGACGCACTGCCGGAAGGGTACGTGTATAACCACCAATATGGGGTATTTAGCGGGCTCTTAAAAGGCGCTGAAAAAACTTGGGAGTTAATGGTTGTTAGCGTCAAAATGATAGGTAAACTGCTGACCGGTGATGTGTCAGTTAAGAATTTGGCAGGACCATTAAGCATTGCGGAAGGGGCCGGTGTTAGTGCAAGTAACGGCTTTGTTTACTTCTTGAGCTTTTTAGCCCTGCTGAGTGTCAATTTGGGGATTATAAATTTATTACCGTTGCCGGTTCTCGATGGCGGTCACCTGATGTTTTATTGCATTGAGTGGTTGAAAGGGAAACCGGTATCCGAAAGAGTGCAGGATATTTGCTATAGGATAGGCGGGATGTTGGTATTCGCGTTAATGGCGTTGGCAATATCAAATGATATCATCCGTTTTGCATTCTAAATCACGACATAAACAATAAGTAGCTAGTGATAATGACGTTTAAAAAGCTGTTAGTAAGTGCAATGATAGCGAGCGCTGTCGCTCCGGCTTATGCACAACAAGAAGAATTTGTTGTAGAAGATATCGAAGTTAAAGGGTTACAACGTGTCGCCTTGGGCGCTGCGTTAACTTACATTCCTGTGCGAGTCGGCGACGAAGTCAGCGAACTGCAAATTCGCAGCGCCATTCGATCTCTGTATTCATCGACTCATTTCGATTATATCGATGCAAGACGGGATGATAATACGCTTATTTTTAACGTTAGTGAGCGCCCAACGATTTCCGACATTACCTTTGACGGTAACAGCGATATTAAAGATGAGCAGCTACAAGAAAGCTTAACTGACAACAACATCGTTGTCGGGGAGCCGCTCGACAGAACGACAATTGCAGGTATCGAAAAAGGCCTTGAGGATTTTTACCACAGTGTCGGTAAATACAACGCGTCAGTTGAGGTTCAGGTCGTAGACTTACCGCGAAACCGTGTTGAACTGCGAATGACCTTTGAAGAGGGTGACGCGGCTGAAATTGCGCAAATTAATATTGTCGGCAACAAAGCGTTTTCTGATGCTCAGCTTCTTGACACCTTTGAGTTAAAAGATGATTTGCCTTGGTGGAACATTATCGGCGAAAAGCGTTATCAGAAGCAGCAGTTGAGTGGTGACCTGGAGACACTGGAATCCTTTTATCGCGACCGTGGTTACCTACGTTTTCAGGTAGAATCTGTTCAGGTATCTATGACCCCGGACCGCGAAGGCGTTTATATCACTCTGAATGTTAATGAAGGTGACAAATACAATGTCAGTGAAACGGATGTCATTGGTGATCTAAAAGGTCACGAGGAAATGATTACGCGTATCGCTCAGATTGAAGAGGGAACGCTTTATAACGCCGCGCAAATCACTTACATAGAAGACATGATAAGCCGCTTTTACGGGCGCTATGGCTATGCGTACCCAGAGGTACGAGCCATTCCGGAACATAATGAAGAAGAGAAAACGGTAAAAATTACGTTTTCCATAAATCCGGGTAAGCGCGTTTATGTGCGCCGTATTAAATTTGAAGGAAATAGCGCCACCCAAGATCGCGTTCTGCGCCGGGAAATGCGTCAGCTGGAAGGGGCATGGCTTTCGGATAGTAACGTAGAGCAGGGGAAAGTTCGTCTGGAACGTTTAGGTTTCTTTGAAACGGTTGAAACCTCAACAGAGCGTGTGGAAGGCAGTGAAGACGAAGTTGATATTACTTATAAAGTTAAAGAGCAGCCGTCTGGCTCATTTAATGCCGGTATCGGCTATGGTGACTATTCAGGTCTTCAGTTGAACGCTGGTGTACAACAAAATAACTTTTTAGGAACCGGTAACCGAGTTGGTTTTAATATCAGTACCAGTCGTTTTAATAAAAACGCTAATGTTTCTTACACCGATCCGTACTTCACCATTAATGGTGTGAGCCTTTCTGGTCAAATCTATATGAGTGAGTTTGACGCTGGGCGTGCTGAAAACTTAGTTCAGTATAACCAAAAAACTTACGGCGTATCGACAGGCCTGAGTTTTCCAATTGATGAAATTAATCGTCTAAACTTTGGCGTGGGATATAAAAACCAAGAAGTTGCTGCGGCTAATACAGATTCCTATGAGCAAATTAGTAATTTCTTTCAGCCGTTTTTAGATCCCGCAGCACCGGATGAAGCTGTCGGCTTTAATATTTACGAACTGAATGCGGGTTGGTCACGTGTAACATTAAACCGAGGAACTTTCCCTACCAGTGGGTCTTCGCAGCGTCTAGGGGTTGAAGTTGCGACACCATTGAGTGATGTGCAGTATTTTCGTTTTAACTACGACTATAAACACTACTTTCCGATTACTCGGGATCAACAATGGACTTTCTTAACCCGCCTGAATTTGGGCTACGGCAATGGTTACGGTGAAAGTGATGACGGTAATGAGTTTTTATTACCGTTCTGGGAAAACTTCCGTGTCGCAGGACAAGGTGACTTGCGTGGTTTCGAAGCTAACACCGTTGGGCCTAGAGCCGTGCAATTGGGTGGTGGTATGACGACACCTCCGGGCGTTGACGGCAGCCCTGGTGGCATTCCATCAACCAATCAGAGTGTCTTTGTCAGCCAATACGCGGTTGGTGGTAACGCCAAAGTTGTTGGTGGTTTGGAATTGATTGTACCGACACCGTTTATTGATGAAGGTATGCGCAATAGTGTAAGAACGAGCGTCTTTGTTGACTTTGGTATGGTTTGGGATACAGAATTCAATTACGATACCTATAAGGACCTGCCGATGAGCCCAAACAGTCGCTACGAATTAAGCGATTATAGCTCACCGGGAGACTTTAGAGCTTCTGCTGGTGTTTCAGTGCAGTGGATCTCCCCAATGGGGCCGTTAACCTTCTCATTAGGTCGAGCGCTTAAAGAAGTAGAAGGCGATGAAACCCAAGTGTTCTCATTTAACATTGGCACGACATTCTAATAATAAAGCTAAAATAGCAATTTGAAGGAGTAATATTTTGAAAAAGTTAATGAAATCAACAGCAGCAGCTGTCGCTATTTCAACCGCATTGTTTGCTGGTGCCGCTCAGGCGCAGCAGAAAATTGGTGTTGTTGACATGATGAACGTTTTTCAGCAGCTACCACAGCGAGAGCAAATTTCTGAAAGCCTGCAAAACGAATTTCAGGATCGCTTCGAAGAAATGCGTCAACTAGAGCAAAAAGTTCAAGAGCTTCGTCAGAAGCAAGAGCGCGACGCATCGATCATGTCAGAGGCCGAAAAAACTCAGCTGGCTCGTGAACTTGAGCAAACAATCTCTCAAGCTCAGCTTAAAAGCAAAGCATTGCAAGAGGATACTCGTCGTCGCCAGAACGAGGAGCGTAATAAGCTACTTGCTAAGGTTCAGGGCGTGATAACAGATGTTGCCGAAGAAGAAGGCTATGACATTGTTTTAGAAAGTAACGCAGTAGCGTATATGAAAAGCGACAACGACTTGTCAGACGAAGTTGTCGAGAAAATGTCTTCAGGAAATTAATATGTCTGAATACACATTGCAGCAGTTGGCTGACCATGTGGGTGGGGAGGTGCGAGGGAACTCGCAGCTCCCCATTTTGCGCGTGGCAACCTTGCAATCAGCGAGTTCTGATGCCATCGCATTTTTGGCAAACAGTCGCTATAAAAAACAGTTAGAAACAACCCAGGCCGGGGCGGTGTTAGTTAGCCCAAAGGATGATAACGATACAGTGGATAACGCGATTATCGTTAATAATCCGTATGCCGCATTTGCTCACATAGCTCAATTACTCGATACCACGCCAAAACCGGCAGAGGGCATCGCAAAAACCGCAGTGATCGCCGAGTCGGCGCACATTGGTAAAAATGTCAGTATTGGTGAGTATGCAGTAATTGAAGAAGGCGTTCATATTGGTGATAACACCCGTATTGGGCCACACTGTTATGTCGGGCGTGAAACAACAATTGGTTCTGACTGTACGTTATGGTCAGGAGTCAAAATTTATCATCAGTGCGTTATTGGTAATAACTGTCTTTTCCATTCCGGAGCGGTTGTCGGAGCTGATGGTTTTGGCTGGGCGCCAGAAGATGGTAAATGGGTTAAAATACCTCAGTTAGGTCGAGTCGTTATCAAAGACAACGTGGATATTGGCGCAAGTACCACCATTGATCGCGGAGCGTTAGACGATACCGTCATAAGCTCTGGCTGTATTATCGATAACCAGTGCCAAATCGCTCATAATGTCTTTATTGATGAAGACACCGCCATTGCAGGTTGTACGGTATTAGCCGGAAGCTGCCATATCGGTAAACGCTGCATGATTGGTGGCGCGTCAGCGATTAACGGACATATCAGTATTTGTGATGACGTCCAAATTATGGGCTTCGCCATGGTGATAAAAGAAATTACCGAGCCTGGTGTTTATGCATCGGGCATACCGGCAGCCAACCACCGTGAGTGGCGGCGCAACGGTGCGCGCTTTAGACAGCTGGATGACTTATTCAAGCGTGTAAAAGAGCTCGAGAAAAAAGCAGATTAACTTTCAAGGTGAATGGTTTGAAAATAAAGGACTCAGGATTTGATATTCAGGGCGTACTTGAGTTACTCCCGCATCGCTATCCATTTTTGCTCATTGACAGAGTTATTGAAACAAACTCAAAAGATTCGTTACATGCTATAAAAAATGTGAGCTTTAACGAGCCAATGTTTAATGGACACTTCCCGGAAAAACCTATTTTCCCGGGCGTTTTGCTGTTAGAAGCAATAGCGCAAGCCTGTGGTCTACTGGGATTCAAAATTACCGAAAGTAAGAAAAATGCGAACGACTTGTATTTGTTCGCGGGTATTGATAACGCACGTTTCAAACGCCAGGTTGTGCCTGGCGATACAATCGACTTTTATGTGACGTTTGAAAAAGAACGTCGCGGTATCTGGAAGTTTAGAGGTCGTGCCGAAGTCGATGGCGAAGTCGCGTGTACGGCTGACATTATCTGTGCAAGAAGAGAAGTGTAGTGATTCACGAAACAGCAATTATCGATCCTAAAGCACGTATTGGCGCGAACGTCAGTGTTGGTCCATGGACAGTTATCGGGCCGGACGTTGTTATTGGTGATAACTGTGACATTCGCTCTCATGTTGTTCTGAAAGGACCAACCACTATCGGGCAGAGTAATACGATTTATCAATTCGCCTCGGTGGGAGAGGACTGCCAAGATAAAAAGTACGCCGGTGAACCCACTGAACTGGTAATTGGCGATAATAACGTTATTCGTGAATCGGTGACCATTCATCGGGGGACAATTCAGGATAACAGTATCACTAAAATTGGCGATAATAATTTGTTCATGGCCTATGTGCATGTGGCGCACGATTGCATGATTGGCGACAACAATATCTTTGCTAACCAAGTGAGTTTAGCTGGGCATGTGCATATTGGTGACTGGGTTATTCTTGGTGGTATGACAGGCGTTCATCAGTTTTGTCATATTGGTTCTCATGCCTTTGCAGCCGTGAACTCCATTGTCGTACAAGACATTCCTCCGTTTGTGATGGCGCAGGGACATAATGCACGTCCCCGTACAATAAATGCAGAAGGATTGAAACGTCGCGGCTATACACCAGAGCAAATTCAAAATATCCGCCGAGCTTATAAGCTGCTGTACCGCGCGGGACACACGACCGAAGAAGCGCTAGAGCATATTGAAGCCTTAAATGAACCTGCTTTGGATGGCTTTACTGACTTTGTTCGCCATAGCAGTCGTGGCATTATTCGCGGCTGATTTGGCCGAGTTTATCCACCGGTAATTAGCGATCTTAAAATGAAAGATAGCACTGCACGCTCTTTGAAAATAGCGCTGGTTGCCGGTGAACATTCCGGCGACTTACTTGGTTCAGGTCTTATCAAAGCGTTAAAGCAACGACACACCAACATCGAGTTTATCGGTGTGGGCGGACCGTTAATGCATGAACAAGGCCTCGAGTCGTTTTTCCCGATGGATGACCTTGCCGTTATGGGCATTGCCGAAGTACTCAAGCAGCTTCCTAAGCTGCTAAAACACAGAAAGCAACTGGTTCAGTATCTTATTGATGAACAGCCCGATGTCATGGTGGGAATAGACGCACCAGACTTTAACCTTACGGTCGAAAAGCGTTTAAAGAGAGCCGGTATTCCTACCATACATTACGTCAGCCCTTCTGTATGGGCCTGGCGTGAAAACCGTATAAAAGGCATTAAGCAGTCGGTTAACCATGTATTGTGTTTGCTACCGTTCGAAAAAGAGTTTTACGATAAGCATCAATTACCGGCCACCTTTGTTGGTCATCCCCTGGCTGATGATATCCCTCTTGAATGGAGCAAAAACGACGCAAGAAATGAGCTGAACATAGAGCCACACGGAAAGTACTTAGCTATTTTACCGGGTAGCCGTTCTGGTGAAATTGAGCGCATGGCTCCTGTGTTTTTAAATGTAGCGAAACGCCTTGCTCAACAATATCCCGAGCTTAAGTTTGTTGCACCGATGATAAGCGAACAGCGGGCAGAGCAGTTTACTGAGCTAGTCAAGCAACACGCTCCGGAACTCGCAATAGATACGCCAATTGGTCATAGTCGTCTGACCATGGCGGCATCTGATTATTTACTGTTAACCTCGGGTACGGTTGCGCTGGAAGCGTTGTTAATAAAGCGTCCAATGGTTGTTGCATATCGCTTTCACTGGCTAAGTTATCAAATTATTAAGCGACTTTTTCATGCGCCTTTCTTCTCGTTACCTAACCTATTAGCGGGGCGCGAAATTGTTCCTGAGCTGGCTCAGGCTGAAGCGTCAGAAGACAACATTGAAAAAGAACTATCGAGCCTTATTGAGTCCGATAATCACGAGTTGTTAGAGCAGTTCACTCAGATACATCAGCAGCTTAAAGTCACCGCGAGTGAAAAGGCGGCGGATGTTGTTGAGTCCTTTCTATAATTTAGAATCTTAGCGCCGATAATCTAAACTCTTCTTTTGCCGTAATAACTTCTATTATAAGCGTAATGCTTTTAAAGGAGTTTATTATGGGTTTATTAGTTGATGGTCAGTGGCACGATAAGTGGTACGACACCAAAAAACATGGCGGTCGTTTTGTTCGTAGTGAGTCACAGTTTCGTTCGACCATAGAGAAAGACGGTGAGTTTGAGCCTGAATCAGGGCGTTACCATCTTTATGTATCTTATGCATGCCCGTGGGCGCATCGGGCGCTCATTTTTAGAAAATTAAAAGGCCTGGAATCTCATATTGACGTATCCGTCGTTAAGCCTCTGATGGTGGAAAATGGATGGGAGTTTGGCGAAGTACCGCTGAATGAGCCTTTGTATGGTCTCGACTTCATGTACGAGTTGTATTTGAAAGCGGACAGCAACTACAGCGGTCGCGTCACCGTGCCGGTGTTGTGGGATAAAAAGAAGCAGACCATTGTAAATAACGAATCTGCGGAAATCATTCGTATCTTTAATTCGAGCTTTAACGAGTTAACGGGCAACACGGAAGACTTTTACCCACAGCAGTTACGCAGCGACATTGATAGCGTCAACGAGTGGGTCTATCACAGTATCAATAATGGCGTGTATAAAAGCGGCTTCGCAACCACGCAGGAAGCGTATGAAGAAGCGTTCGATGAGCTTTTCACGGCTCTCGATCGTGTAGAAAGTATTTTATCGAAACAGCGCTATTTAGCCGGCAATCAAGTCACCGAAGCCGACTGGCGATTGTTTACTACGTTAGTGCGCTTTGACGCGGTGTATTTCGGACATTTTAAGACCAACAAAAAGCGCATTGTTGATTATCCGGCAATGTGGAATTACCTGCGGGAACTTTATCAGTATCCGGGCGTTAAAGAGACGGTGGTCATGGATCACATTAAAACGCATTACTATGCCAGCCATAAAACCATTAACCCGACGCAAGTGGTGCCGAAGGGGCCGGATATCGACTTTGAACAGCCACATAATCGGGAGACATTAAAGTGAGTGTCATTAAAAGCAGACATCGTGGTATGCCGGCGCAAGATGGTGCTGGCGTTAAGCTGACCCGGGTCATTAATCAGCCTGGCTTGAGGCATCAGGATCCGTTTCTGATGCTGGATGAGTTTCGATCAGACAACCCGGACGATTACATTGCGGGCTTTCCACCGCATCCGCATCGGGGCTTTTGTACGCTAACGTACATGCTGGCAGGCACCATGGAGCACAAAGACTCCGTGGGTAATACGGGGGAAGTGGAAGCCGGCGGCGTGCAATGGATGAAGGCGGCGAAAGGCATTATTCACGCGGAAATGCCAAAACAGGTCGAAGGTCTTATGTGGGGCTTTCAGCTGTGGGTTAATCTACCAGCCTCGGAGAAAATGAGCGACCCTGAGTGGTTTGACTTTCCTTCAGAGAAAATACCTGAAGTGCAAGCCGGTAACACAACACTGCGCTTAATCGCAGGCAATTACGGTAACGAGAAAGGACCGGTATCCTTGTCGGGTCGCGACTTTTTCATGGCGGACGTTAAGCTCAGTGGCGAGTTAGAGTTAAAGTCACAGCAACAGGAAAAGCGTTTAGCCTATGTTTACGAAGGCGAACTCGAATTAAACGGCGAGACCGTGTCTCGTGGCGAGCTGCTGCAACTCGACAGCAACTCCGATTTGGCGCTTAAAAGTGGCTCGGGAGCCGGGCTTATTGTGCTGGCTGCAAAACCCATTAAAGAGCCTATTGCACAATACGGTCCATTTGTTATGAATACGTCTGACGAGTTGGACTCGGCAATAAAAGACTATCAAAACGGAACGCTGGCTGCTAATCAGAAGCTTTAGCGCAGACCCAGCTCTTCGGTTTCTTCGAGTAACTGTTCGTAACGTTGTGTATGACTGCCGGAGAGCTGCAGCCCTTCGAGAACCTTAAAGCAATGCTCACATTCTTTTTTTAAAGTGGTTTTGTTGGCACTCGGGTTTTCTTCTGTAAATCGAACCGCGGCCTGAATAAAGTTCAGCGCAGCACCGCTATTGAGTGGCGCCAGTTCCATTGACTGACGAAAGTCATTTAACGCCTGTTGGTAAATGCCGGCTTGATACGCTTCAGCGCCTTGTCGATGAATTTTGAAGAATGCGTCCTGCTGTTGTTGAGCTGCTGCCATGCGTGATTTGAGAATTTTTAGTGTGTAACTGTCCAGCTTGACTTTCTCCGCTTGTTGGCCGGCTAGCATATTCGCTTTTTCGTATTCTCCAACGTCAAGCAATACGGCAATAACGTCGGGTAGCAAATTGCGGTCAATCTCACGGTTGTTGGCCAAATCTTCGCCGACCACTTCATTTAAGCGATGCTGAGCCTCGCGCAAACGCCCGTTGAAGGAATCAATACGGGAAAGGAGAATGGCTTCGAGGTCTTCAAAGGAAATGTTGGCGTGCAATAAATGCTCATCATAACGTGCGCGCTGAAGCTCCATCGTAGCCTCAGTCTGATACTTGCTGATTTGCTGCGGTGTGTCGCTGTTTTCGGCCGCATCGAGAATACTACGTAGATAGTTACATAAATGCTCCGCATTACGAAACACCGATTTACGCGCTATTTGTAGCACGTTATTCATGGCCTGTTTGGCTAAGTCAAAGTCGCCATTGTCGCGAGCAATGTGGGCCAGTCGGGTTTGTCTGTCGATTGAGAACGGCGCCATAGTAATGGCATCGCGAGCGCTGTTCAGTGCTTCCTCAAGCTGCTGTTGTTGTAAATAACATTCGGTTTTTAAATCCTGTGCTTCTATCGCGTGAGGCATCCGTTTAAGAATATGGTTAATAATATTCAATGCCTCTTCCGGGGAATTCTGTAGTAACCGAGTTTCAGCAAGCTTTAAAAACACCCAACTGTGAGAGTTATCCTCCAACAACTCTTTTATCGCCTTTTCTGCTTCGCGTAGCTGACCGGTTTTATTGTAGAGCTCTATTTGCAGCTTGCGGCAGTAATTACTGTAGCGGCTGTTCGTCGCAATGTGTTTTTCGCACGCCTTAATACAGTCTTCGTAATTATGAGAGGTAAGTGCCTGAAAGACATCTTTTAGCCACATACGGCGTTTGTAGGCACGGGTCAGACGAGAGCGTAGCACTCGGTGTGAGAATGGCTTCATTAAATAATCATCAGGCTGAAGCTCAAGGGCACTCAGTACCATAGGCCGTGAATTGTCGCCGGTAATGATAAAGAAAAGGGTATGTGGCTTCATCAGCCCACGCACTTGCAACTCTTCTAACACCTGACGGCCGTTTTTACCCGAGCCAAGGTTGTAATCGACCAATAGAATATCGTGTGGGTTCTTTACGTAGGCAGCAATGCCTGCTTCTCCCGTGCTTTTGACCTGGACCTCTTTTGCCCCCAAATTGAGCAGTGAGCCTTTAAGCATGACTTGAAAGGGCTTCTGATCATCAATCAGTAGCACACGCTTGTTATTGAGCTCCAGAGTTTTATCCATTCTTGTGGCAGGCACCTTTAATTAATCACTTAGCAACAGCATACTGTCTAAATACAACAATGTTAAGCAGCAACAGGATGATATATGCAAGCTTTACAACTGTCTGAAGGAAAAGTGCACTGGTCTGAAGTGCAGCCATTACCACAACCTGCCGGTAATGAGGTTACTGTCAAAGTGTCGAGCGTCGGTGTGAACCGAGCGGACTTAATGCAGATAGCAGGCAAATATCCACCGCCTCCGGGGGCATCTGACATACCCGGTTTAGAGGTCTCAGGCATTGTCGCAGAGGTTGGCTGCAGTGTGAGTAGTCTGCAAAAAGGGCAACGGGTTGCTGCTTTGTTGGCCGGCGGAGGTTTTGCTGAATACGTTAATGTGCCAGCTGAACAAGTGCTCTTTGTACCTGATAACTGGACGGATGAAATGGCCGCAGGTTGGCTGGAAACCTTCGCTACGGCCTATTTAAATGTCTTTATGCTGGCAAACCTGCAACCGAAAGAGTTGGTTATGACACATGCCGGGGCAAGTGGTGTCGGGTCGTCGCTTATTCAACTATGCAGAGAAAGTGGTAATCCAATAACAGCTGTTGTTGGCAGTTCTGATAAAGAGATCTTTTGTAAAGAACTTGGCGCCACGGACACTATTAATCGTTACCAGCAGGACATTATTGAAACCATGAAGGATATTGGCGGTGTCGATGTGGTGCTGAATCCAGTAGCAGGCGACTCCATCGGAAAAGATCAGCACTATTTAAACCAAGACGGTCGTATCATTCTTATTGGTTTGATGGGGGCGCGCGAAGGCACGGTCGATTTTGGGCGTATGCTTATGAAGCGGCAACGCATTATAGGCTCTACGCTGCGTTCTTTAGCGCCAGAGCGCAAAGGTGAAATACTGACACAAATGTGGCAGCAGTTTGGCCCTCAGTTTACGAGTGGTGCAATACAGCCAGTTATTGATAAAACATTTGAGCAGAAGGACATTCAGCAAGCACTTGATTATGTTGCTGCGAATAAAACACAAGGAAAAGTTATCGTGAAAATTGACGGGTAAGTCGAGAGAAATGAAAAGTGGTGGAGGGGGCAGGATTCGAACCTGCGAAGGCTGAGCCGTCAGATTTACAGTCTGATCCCTTTGGCCACTCGGGAACCCCTCCACTCAAGAGGCGCGTATAATAACAGCCAGAGCTGAGCTGTAAAGAGAAAACTTAAACTTTCCTGACTTTGGACGATAACAAGAGTATCTCAGGTTATTTTCTAAGGTCAGTATGAGCCAAGTTCAGTCGGTTCAGCACAGAGCATCGGACATTTTTGAGCAGCACGCGAGTGAAGCCGTTAATCATGGCTTCGCCGGCGAGTTTGCTTATTGGGTGTCGGTGTTGGGCGCTGACCCGGTCATTGAGGATAGCCAATACGACCAAACAAACTGGCAACGAACCATTGGTGCTGCTCGAGCTCGTCCTTTAGAGCCGAATGAAAACACAGTTTTAGCCAGCGGTATCTATAAGTCAGTCAGCCAACTGTCTGACTTTAAGCTTCAGGATGCCACACACCCTCAGCCGCTTGTGCAGGACGCAAGCCCTGACCGCTTGCCTATTGAGTTGCTTCATAATTTAGATTGGCGTGTGCGCCAGCGCGTTGAAAAGAAAAAGTCAAAGCAAGAAGAGTCAGAGCTGAACGATTATCGAAAGCGCGGCCCGGCGGGGCTTTACGATGTGCTACAAAAATTAGGTATTACGCACTAAGCATTTCATCGTTTCTCTGGTTCGGGCATAATGGCTGTGATGTTTCGCAACCAATAGCCTTGCAGCCACATGAAGCAATTACCTCCGGAAGACGAAGATCGCATTGATGCGTTTACTGAGCATTTATGGCTGCATCATGGCGCGAGTGAGAATACGCAAGCCGCTTACCGAAGTGATTTGCGCCGTTTTTGCGAGTATCTGCTTCCTAACAAAATACCGTTGCTTGAGGTTGATGAATTAACGCTTCAAGACTACTTGCTGTGGCGCCGCACTCAGGGGCTATCGCCTCGCAGTACTTCTCGCTTTCTAAGTTCGGCAAAGAAATTCTTTCAGTTCGCAGTAAAGCAGCAATGGGTATCGTATAACCCTACCGCTAAGTTAAAACGACCAAAGCTTCCACAGAATATTCCGCATTCATTGAGCGAGGCAGACGTTGAAAACTTATTGCAGGCACCGGAAGTTGATACTGCTATAGGTCTTCGCGATCGCACGATGCTGGAAGTGTTGTATGCAACCGGTTTGCGTGTCACTGAATTGGTTCGCTTGCAATATGATCAGGTAAGCCGACAGCAAGGTTTGGTGCGGGTGGTTGGTAAAGGCGATAAAGAGCGACTGGTTCCGTTAGGCGAAGAAGCGCTGGAATGGCTGGAGCGCTATTTAAAACACGGTCGCACCGCACTGACAGACAAACAAAGCCCCTGGGTGTTTGTGACCAAGCGTGGCTCACTACTGACTCGTCAGGCTTTTTGGTATCGATTGCGGTATTATGCGGAAACAGCCGGCATATACGCTCATTTATCGCCACATACGTTACGCCATGCGTTCGCCACTCACTTACTGAACCATGGCGCCGACTTAAGGGTCTTACAGTTGCTATTAGGACACAGTGACTTGTCGACCACCCAAATCTACACGCAAGTTGCCAGAGAGCGCCTGCAAGCCTTACACGCACAGCATCACCCGCGCGGATAATTGCATTTTAAGCGGTAACAGGGTAGGGTTCGGTCATCAATTATAAGAGGTATTTATGCAGTATTTGAAGACGTTATTGGCTGTATCTGCGATGGTTTTTTCGATGCTTTCTGCGCCAGTATTGGCTGACAAATTAGACACTCGCTATTTAAACCACAAGGGTATTGAAATCATCTCGACTGAGCCCGGCGAAATTGACGGCTATGTTCGCGCGGTAACGAATCAGGGCATATTTTATGTGTCAGAAGATGGTAAAAGGTTAATCAGTGGTAGTGTTTTTGATATTACAAAACCTGGGTATGAGAACCTGACAGAAAAGGGCAATGGAGCGGTTCGAAAAGAAATGCTAACGGACTTTGTAGACGATATGATCGTTTACAAAGCCGACGACGAGAAATACAAAGTAACGGTATTCACTGACACAACTTGCGGTTACTGCCAAAGACTGCATGAAAACCTCGACAGTTACTTAAGTGCTGGTATCACCGTTCAGTACTTAGCATTCCCGCGTGGCGGCCTAGATAGTAAAGGCGGTCAGGAACTGCAAGCTGTTTGGTGCGCAGACGACAAAAAGGCTGCAATAAGTGCTTTTAAAGACGAAGAAAGCTACCGTGGCAATAGCTCATGTAATAACCCGGTTGAAGCGCATTATGCTTTGGGTAAGTCGTTTGGTGTCACCGGGACGCCAGCAATTATTTTACCCGATGGCCGTTTAATTCCAGGTGCCGTGCCCGCCCGTCGCCTGTTGTCTGAATTAAGAAAGTAGTTCAGCAGTTACAATGACAGATTACACAATACGCCGTTACTCGACGGTCAGTGACGAGTTTCTGCCGCACAATGTGTCGCCATTGCTGCGGCAAATTTATGCACGCCGCGGTGTCAGTAACGAACAAGAACTTTCTCTTAAAGCTGCCGGGCTCACGCACTTTTCAAGTTTAAAAGGTATTGATTCTGCGGTTAATATCTTGGCAGATGCACTTGAAAAACAGTCACCCGTTTGTATTTGCGGCGACTTTGATGCTGACGGTGCGACCAGTTCAGCGCTTATGGTGTCGGCCCTAACTGCTTTTGGTTTCGCGCACGTTGGGTATCGTGTTCCCAATCGAATGACTGACGGCTATGGGTTGTCGGTATCTATGGTGGAAGAACTTGCCGCTAAAGACATTAAAGTTATTGTCACCGTTGATAATGGCATAGCGGCTCACGAGGCCATTGAACGGGCCAATGAACTGAATATGAAAGTGATTGTTACCGATCACCATTTACCTGCGCAGACTCTGCCTAATGCAGACGCTATTGTGAATCCAAACCAGCCCTACTGCTCGTTTCCCAGCAAAAACTTAGCCGGCGTTGGCGTTGCCTTTTATGTACTGCTGGCGTTGCGCGCCCATTTAAGAGAGAAACAGCCGACGCCAAATTTAGCAGATTGGCTCGATTTGGTGGCGTTAGGGACCGTGGCAGATGTTGTGCCTCTGGACTACAACAATCGGATTTTGGTCCATCAGGGGCTTGCACGAATAAAGCAGGGTCTTTGCCGTCCGGGCATTCAGGCACTGCTGGACGTATCTAATCGCAATGCCGCACAGCTTAATGCCAGTGATTTGGGGTTCGCGTTGGCACCTAGAATTAATGCGGCAGGGCGGCTGGATGACATAAGCCTGGGGATTGAGTGTCTGTTGGCAGAAAAGGAGCACGCACAGCGGCTGGCGCAGCAGCTGAACGAGCTTAATCTGCAGCGCAGAAATATTGAATCCGATATGCGGGAGCACGCTGAGGCTGTCGTTGCAAAATTGCAGTTCGATACTGGCCAGGTTCCTGACTTAGTGACCTTGTACCAGCCTGACTGGCATGCCGGCGTTATCGGTATTGTTGCCGGCCGAGTGAAAGAGCAGGTAAATCGTCCGGTTATTGCGCTGGCGCATGAAGATGATGAAGTATTGAAAGGTTCTGCACGTTCTGTCAGTGGTTTGCATATGCGAGATTTGCTTGAGCGCATACATACGCTTGAACCTAATATTATGGAACGCTTTGGTGGCCACGCGATGGCAGCAGGTTTAACCTTAAAGAAAAACAATTTAGAGCGGTTTTCGGAGCTAGCTCAACAAGTTGCCGGGGAGTGGCTGACGGAAGAGCAAAAGCAGCGTGTTTATTGGTCTGATGGAGAACTCACTTTATCAGAACTGTCGATAAACAATGTTGATATGTTGCAAAATGCTGGTCCCTGGGGGCAGCATTTCCCGGAGCCTATGTTCGACGGAGAGTTTGAAATAGTTGACCAGCGTATTGTTGGTGAGAAGCACTTAAAATGTGTGCTTAGGCACCCCCAGGGCGATGTGTTAGATGCGATTGCATTTAATGTCGATACCAACGAATGGCCGAATAATAGTGTCCAGCGCGTTGAGTTGTTATACAAGCCGCAATTAAATCACTTTCGCGGTAAAACTTCTGTGCAGTTGCTGGTAGAGCAAATTCGCGCAATACGTTAAACTACGCCCCTTTCAAAATTCAAAGAATTAGGTAGTCGAATGTTTGAGACCAACGCAACCTACAACAACATAAAAGAAATGCGTGAGCGCAGTGATGCGCTTAGGGGGTATCTTTGACTATGATGCTAAAGTAGAGCGTCTGGAAGAAGTTACCCGTGAAATGGAGCAGCCCGATGTCTGGGATGATCCGCAAAAAGCGCAAGCTCTGGGAAAAGAGCGAGCCAGTCTTGAACAAGTCGTCGAAACGCTAGACAAGTTACAGCAAGGCCTGGATGACGTAGAAGGTTTAGTTGACCTGGCGGTAGAAGCCGAAGACGAAGGCACATTCAACGAAGCCCAGGATGAATTGTCTGGCTTGTTAAAGCAGTTGGAAACGTTGGAATTCCGCCGGATGTTCTCAAAAGACAATGACAGTGCCGACTGCTATCTGGATATACAGTCAGGCTCTGGTGGCACTGAGGCTCAGGATTGGGCCAATATGTTATTGCGGATGTATCTGCGTTGGGCCGAAGCACATGACTTTAAAGCCGAAATTACCGAGCTGTCAGAAGGTGATGTAGCCGGTATAAAATCAGCAACAGTGCGAGTGGCGGGTGAATATGCTTATGGTTGGCTGCGTACCGAAACCGGTGTGCACCGTTTAGTTCGTAAGTCTCCGTTTGACTCGGGTAACCGTCGCCATACGTCGTTCGCGTCGGTGTTCGTTTATCCAGAAGTAGATGACGACATCGATATTGAAATTGATCCTTCAGACTTGCGTGTGGATACTTACCGTGCTTCGGGCGCCGGTGGTCAGCACGTCAACCGGACAGATTCTGCGGTTCGTATTACTCACGAGCCGACCGGCATTGTGGTGCAGTGTCAAAGTGACCGTTCGCAGCACAAAAACCGTGACTCAGCCATGAAGCAGTTAAAAGCGAAGCTTTATGAGTTTGAGTTACAGAAGCAGAACGAAGAAAAACAAGCGCTGGAAGACTCAAAAGCGGATATCGGCTGGGGCAGCCAAATCCGTTCGTATGTATTAGATGACGCGCGTATTAAAGATTTACGCACTGGCGTTGAAAACCGCAATACGCAAGCTGTATTAGACGGCGCTTTAGACCCATTTATTGAAGCCAGCTTAAAAAGCGGGCTGTAAGTTTAATTTAAGTATCCCGACAGAGGAAAATCGATAATGACTGATAAATCGCAAGCACCCGAAGTAGATGTAAACGAACAGATCGCGCAACGAAAGGCGAAACTGTCGGCGCTTCGCGATAAGGGCATCGCATTCCCGAACGATTTCCGTCGGGACTCGCTGGCAGCTGATTTGCACGCAGACTACGACAACGTCAGTAAAGAGGAGCTGGCAGAGAAGGGTATTCGCGTTAAGGTCGCCGGACGTATGATGACTCGCCGCATTATGGGTAAAGCAAGCTTTGCCACTATTCAGGACATGAGTGGCAAAATTCAGCTGTACGTTGCGCGTGACAACTTGGCGGAGGGTTTTTATAACAGCGAATTTAAGAAATGGGACTTAGGCGACATTATTGGTGCGTCAGGTACGCTGTTTATTACCGGTACCGGCGAGTTGAGTGTTCAGGTTGACGACGTTCGCTTGCTGACCAAAGCCTTGCGTCCGCTACCCGATAAATTTCACGGTTTGGCGGATCAGGAAACGCGCTATCGCCAGCGTTATTTAGATCTGATTACCAACGATGAGTCGCGTAATACTTTTGTCGTGCGCTCTCAGGTGATTGAATACATTCGTCGCTTCTTAAGTGAACGTCAGTTCCTAGAAGTGGAAACGCCAATGATGCAAGCTATTCCAGGTGGTGCGTCGGCACGCCCGTTCAGCACACATCATAATGCGTTGGATATGGAACTGTTCCTGCGTATCGCACCAGAGCTTTACCTGAAGCGCTTGGTTGTTGGTGGCTTTGAGAAAGTGTTTGAAATTAATCGTAATTTCCGTAATGAAGGGCTGTCGACACGCCATAACCCAGAATTCACAATGCTAGAGTTCTACTGGGGCTATGCTGACTACCATGATCTTATGGACTTAACGGAACAAATGCTTCGAGGTGCAGCCGAAGCGGTTCTTGGCTCTGCTCAGTTTACCAGTCAAGGCGTAGACTATGACTTTGGTAAGCCGTTTGAGCGTATGACCGTGCTTGAAGCTATTTTGAAGTACATGCCGGAAGTAAAGGAAGAGCAACTGAAACACATGGACAGCGCGGTAGAAATTGCCGAGCAGGTGGGTGTTAATGTCCAGTCTTCCTGGGGCTTAGGTAAAGTACAAATCGAAATTTTTGAAACGGTTGCTGAGCATCGCTTAATTCAGCCAACCTTTATTACGGCTTACCCGGCAGAAGTATCACCACTGGCGCGCCGTAATGACGAAGATCCGTTTGTGACGGATCGCTTTGAATTCTTTGCCGGCGGTCGCGAGCTGGCAAACGGCTTCTCGGAGCTTAATGACGCAGAGGACCAGGCTCAGCGTTTTCGTGAGCAGGTCGAGCAGAAGGAAGCAGGTGACGATGAAGCCATGTTCTATGACGAAGACTATGTTACCGCATTAGAGCATGGTATGCCGCCAACGGCGGGTGAGGGCATCGGTATTGACCGTTTAGTTATGTTGCTAACCGATTCAGCGTCTATTCGTGACGTACTGCTGTTCCCGCATATGCGTCCAAAAGTAGATTAAGCAATCGTTTATAAATTGCTCAAAAAACGCATTGGCTGTTATAGTCTTTTCTATAATTAGCTAATGCGTTTTTTTATGGACGGCTTTTATGTACTATTCTGAATTCTCTACCCCGCTGGGCACCATGTATGCGGTTGCCGATAGTCAACATATCCTTGGTTTGTACTATCAGGGACAAAAATACTGCCCGGATATGAGTCAATATCAATACGAACCAGAACAATGGTTATTAGAAGCCGCAACACGGCAGATTCAACGTTATTTTTCAGAGCCTGGTTACGAATTTGATCTTCCTCTAAACCCCAACGTTACCTCGTTTCAAAAGAGCGTCCTCGATGTACTTCAACAAATTCCTTCAGGGGAAACGTTGAGCTACCAGCAGGTGGCCTCGAAGCTTGGCAAACCAACCGCAACCCGAGCGGTGGCCAGTGCTATTGCAAAAAATCCGGTTATTATCGTTATTCCCTGTCACCGCGTTATTGGACAGGATGGCTCATTAAGAGGTTTTGCGGCGGGACTGGATCGTAAGCAGCAATTACTGGACCGGGAAAAGCAGGGGAGTAAGGCTGTAGCCTAAAACGAAAAAACCCGGCAAAAGCCGGGTTTCCTACAATGCTGTCAGCGACTTAGTGATCTTCGCCGTCAGTGTGCACGTGACCGTGCTCAAGCTCTTGCTCAGTTGCGTCACGTACTTCAACAACTTCTACGTCAAAGTTCAGGTTAACACCCGCTAATGGGTGGTTACCGTCTACAGTCACTTCGTCGTCTTTTACGTCAACGATAACAACAGACTGTTCGCCTTGGTCGGTGCTTGCGCGGAACTGCATACCAGGCTGAACTTCGTTGTCGCCGAATAAGTTACGTGGAACGGTTTGGATTAAACCGTCGTGACGCTCGCCGTACGCTTCTTCTGGCTTAACTTCAGCAGTGAAGCTATCGCCAGTTGCTTTGCCTTCCAGTGCATTTTCAAGACCAGGAATTAGCATTCCGCGGCCGTGAATAAAGCTAAGCGGGTTGCCTTCTTTAGACTGGTCCAGGGTCTGGCCATCTTCTGTTTTCACAGTGTAATGGATAGCCACGACTTTGTTCTGTGCAATGGTTTCGCTCATAAAATTTAACCTAATTGATAAGGCAGTGAGTGTATTTCCAGTAGACTTGCGTCGTCACCCTGAACTCGAATAGCGGTGTCAGCGTCAATGTCGCTGGGTAAAACCGCTAATAAGTCCGTTTGTGTGTCGGTGCGGTTCACTGCCATAATGACCGTACCTGCACGACGCCAGTTTTCACCAATGGCTTTCTCTAATTGTTGCCCCGGCTCCACAACTTGCGCTACTTTGCCTGACAATCGAAAGAGTGCCCGTTTCTGTTTGCCCAAGTATTTCATCCGGGCAATAGTCTCCTGGCCGATATAACATCCTTTGTCGAAACTGATTCCGTCCCACGCTTGTATGTTCAGCATTTGCGGCACAAACGCTTGACTGTTCTCTACTGTCAATTGCGGACGGACTCGTTCAATTTCCAACGCATCCCAAAAGGGCTGCGGATAGTCCGTAGATACTGCTTGTCGACTTAGTACAATAAATTGATCAGGTTGTTGACCAATGTGCAATGTCAGGCTGTCAGCAGGCAAAGCGTCTTTTGCCTTATTGCCTATAAAGCCGGCGATGTGCCAATCGTTGCTAACGTCCTGAATGTCGACTTTACTAAACACACCGTACTTTTTGAATTGTGCTAAAGAGCTCTCAAGAGCGCTTTTGTCCATGACAAAAAATGCAGTGTCGTCATGTTGAAACAACCAAAAGTTACTGAATGTTTTCCCCGTAGGGTCGCAATGTGCGCCATATAACCAATCTTCCTGGTCGAGTTTGCGCACATCACATGTCAGCTGTCCTTGTAAAAAGCTGTCAGTGTCTTCGCCAGAAACCGACAGGATACCATAGTCCGTTAGGTCAACGGAAAGGCAATCCTCATTCGAATCCATTAAAGCTTGTTTTAACTCGACCACAATGACTCCTTATTGGATAGCTTACATGCTAATATTAGGGCACTGGTTGAAATTACAAGGGCAATTGCTGCGGAGATTTTATGTTCCCGAAACAGTCTGAAGAAGTTTTAAAGGACAAGCGTCGTTTAATATGGGCCTGCCGCCGGGGCATGCTAGAGCTTGATGTGCTTTTTGAACCTTTTGTGAAAGAAGCTTACGACGAGCTCAGTGAAGAACAAAAAGCGGTATTCCGTCGTTTAGTAACCTGTGATGACCCCGATTTATTCGCTTGGTTTATGGGGCACAAAGAATGCCCTGATGAAGAATTAAAAGGGATGGTCGACTTTATGTTGTCACGCGTAAAGGTCTAAGCGCTGGACTTTTACTTACTCAACCGACCCCAACAACCGCTGTCTGGAAGCCTCTGTGGGCGTCATTGGTGGTGGCAGGGCATTGCCTGCAAATTGTTTGGCAAACCACTTGTCGTTGGAAATATATTGATTTTATTGCCGTTAGCGTCATTACCTGACTCTGGTGTTAATGTGAAATCGTGGGTGTGGATTTGGTGGTTTCGACAGCCGCCTGAGCAACAAGCACAGCTCAGACGGCAACTGTCACAACTAACTTAGTGATTTTTTAACGTGTTAGGTGTCAAGACCGTCGGCTCTGCTTCTTCCAGGGTGTCTGGATAATCTAACGTGTAATGCAAGCCGCGGCTTTCTTTTCGCTCTAATGCGCACCTGACAATTAGATCGGCCACTTGCACCAAGTTTCGCAGTTCCAGTAAATTATTACTGACTCGGAAGTTCGCATAATACTCGTGAATTTCTCGTTGCAGCAACTCAATTCTATGCAGAGCACGCTCCAAACGTTTTGTAGTACGCACAATACCGACATAGTCCCACATAAATAGACGCAGTTCGTGCCAGTTATGTTGAATTACAACCTCTTCGTCTGAGTTGCTTACCTGGCTTTCATCCCACTTGGGCAGGTGCGTTTGTGGTTTCTCTGACGACTGCTGAGATAAAATATCGTTCGCTGCAGCTCGGGCAAACACCAGACACTCCAACAATGAGTTGCTGGCCATTCGGTTAGCGCCATGCAAGCCTGTACAAGCCACCTCTCCAACGGCATATAAATTGGGCACATCCGTTTTTGCATTTAAGTCCGTACGCACACCACCGCAGGTGTAATGCGCCGCCGGCACGACAGGAATCGGCTCACGGCTCATATCAATGCCTAATGACAAGCATTTGTCCATAATGGTGGGAAAGTGCTGCTCGATAAACGCTTTGGGTTTGTGTGAAATATCAAGAAACATACAGTCAGCACCCAAACGCTTCATTTCATAGTCAATAGCGCGCGCAACAACGTCACGAGGTGCTAGTTCGGCTAGCTCATGAAAGTCTGGCATAAAACGGGAGCCGTCAGGGCGTTTTAAAACAGCCCCTTCACCACGGAGTGCTTCTGTTAACAAAAAGCTTTGCGCATTTGGGTGAAACAAGCAGGTAGGATGAAACTGATTAAATTCCATATTAGCGACACTGCAGCCTGCGCGCCAAGCCATCGCAATGCCGTCACCACTGGCGATATCCGGATTACTGGTGTACTGATAGACTTTACTGGCTCCGCCGGTCGCTAAAACCACAAAGTTTGCGGCAATCGTTTCCACCTGCTCTTCCATGCGGTTCCAAATGTAGGCGCCATAGCAGCCTGGCTGCTCACCAATACGCTGTCCGGTAATTAAATCGACGGCGTTGTAGCGCTCTAATACAGTAATGTTGGGGTGTTTAAGAACCTGCTCTTGCAATGTCGTTTGAACGGCGCGACCGGTCGCATCAGCCGCATGTAAGATACGTCGGTGACTGTGTCCGCCCTCGCGGTTCAAGTGGTACGTCGGCGACTTTCCGTTGCTTTTAACCTTGTCGAAGCCCACGCCAGCATCAATCAGCCATTGTAGACTGGCTCGTGCATTTTCTGTGGTAAACTTTACTGCTTCTGGGTCACAAAGACCGGCACCCGCTATAAGGGTGTCCTCAATATGGCTTTCAACGCTGTCGTTTTTATCAAACACAGCGGCAATACCGCCTTGAGCATAAAATGTTGAGCCCTCGGTGAGGGCGCTTTTACTTAATATTGTGACTTTTAACGTGTCGGCGAGCAGCAGGGCGGAGGTTAAGCCTGCGGCTCCTGAGCCAACCACCAGCACATCGCATTGATAATTTGCTGCAGGTTCCATAAAGTACTCATTAAGAATTTTGGATGATTTTACGCATTTGCTGAAATATTTGCGAACTTTTTACAAGCGGCTTGGTCACAGTCTGTACAAACAGGACGGGCCGCCAGTTCCAGCAGTTCCTGGGTAAAGGGAGAACAGGCTCGGATGAGCGAACAGGTGAACGACCAACAACTGGTCAAAAAAGTACAACAAGGTGACAATCGGGCTTTTGATCTGTTGGTAAAGAAGTATCAGCACAAAGTCATGAGTTTGATATCCAGGTACGTAAAGCAACCGGGAGACGTTGCTGATGTCGCGCAAGAAGCGTTTATTAAAGCGTATCGCGCACTGCCCAACTTCCGTGGGGACAGCGCATTTTATACTTGGTTGTATCGAATAGCGGTTAATACGGCGAAGAACCATTTAGTTTCACAAGGCCGGAAGCCGCCCGCATCAGACATTGATGCCGAAGACGCTGAATACTACGAAGGCGCCGGAGCGCTGAAAGACGGTGCATCACCAGAAAGCCATATGCTGACTGATGAAATCAGAAATGTGGTGATAAAAACCATTGAGGGACTGCCAGATGATTTGAGGCAGGCCATTACGTTAAGAGAAATTGAGGGGCTTGGTTACGAAGAAATCGCGTTAGAAATGGACTGCCCAATAGGTACGGTTCGTTCTCGTATTTTTCGTGCCCGAGAGGCCATAGATAACCAACTGAGACCGTTGCTGGAACGGTAAATTGAAGAGGGGCTTATGTCTCGAAAACTATCAGAAGTTACATCAGCTTTGTTTGACAGTCAGGACGTCGACGCAAAAGAGCTTGATGATGTATTAAATGATGAGCAGTCGACTCAAACGTGGCATCGTTATAGTGTTGCACGAGCTGCTTTGAAAAATGAATTAGATTCAAGCGTGGAGCTGGATATCAGCCAACGTGTAAGTGCAGCTATTGAAAACGAAAGTTCGAATGTTATAAAACCCGGTTTTGGTCAATCGAAAAGTCAAAGTAAAGCAGCATCAAAATGGTTCCAGCCGTTAGCAAAAGTAGCTGTTGCAGCTAGTGTTGCCGTTGTTGCGGTAATGACCGTTCAGGTTTATCAACAGCCTGTAACTGCCGACGGTGTCAGTGCAGAGCCCGCATTGTTGACTAACCCTATTGGTGGTCGTGAGCCGGTTAGTCTGAATCACGTTGAACCAATGTCACAAGTGAGTGACCAACAGCGTCGTCGTCAGGTGCAGTCGTATTTAATCGATCATCAGCAGCAATTAATGCTGCAGCAAAAAGAAAGCGATGAGAAAAAAGAGCAGGAGCTCAACAAAGGTAATTAATTCCATGATAACTCGGTTGTACCAGTCACTGATAGTCACTACTGCCATCGTATTTATGTCGCTGGCAAGTGCTCAGGAAACGCAAAAGGAACTTGACGGTGAGGGCTGGTTTGACCGTATGTCACAAGCACTGACAACCCTCAATTTTGAAGCCTCTTTAGTGCATGTTCATGGTCATCAGATAGAGCCTTATCAGTGGTTCCAGTCTGCTGATTCGCCGCAAAGTCAGGAGCTGCTCATTCGCATGAATGGCCCTGATTTTCGTATTTTAAGGCAAGGTAATCGTGTTGCCCATTTTCATACCTCGGCGAGTAACTACTCCTTAATTGCTGACTCCGTTTCTGTCATCCTTCCGGAGGCGTTCACTAAGCCTTTTGCGAATTTAAAAGACACCTATCAGGTAAGTATTGGTGGTGGTGCTCGAGTATTAGGTCGAAACGCTCAGCATCTGCGAGTGATTAGCCGCGACAACCAACGCTACAGCTATTCTCTTTGGGTCGACAGAGCGTCAGGCATGCTACTAAAAATGATCATGCATGATCAACGTGGTGATATTGTTGAGCAAATGCAGCTGACCAGCTTGTCTATTCGTCAGGACTCGCCTGGCGTTTTAAAAGAAATTACAAACTTGGAAATGCCGCCGTTACTAAGTGACATTCGCGTATTGAACAAACCTGGCTTTGCTGTTAAACCCAGTTGGCAACCTCAGGGTTTTGAACTGGTGAATAAACAAAGTCATCATCTTGTTTCGGAGTCGACATTGGTTGACCATTATTTGTATTCGGACGGTTTAACTGAATACTCTGTGTATATTGCGAGGCTGACCGAAGATATGGAAACGGATGTGGCGCTCTCTTCCTCACAAACTCTGTTCACAATGCGTTATAATGACTATTTAATTACCGTCGTCGGGCAGGTGCCGCTTAGCATCGCTCAGCGAGTAGCGCAAGAAGTGAAGTAATGAAAGAACTGGCAGAAGTGGTTGCCATCGACGGCAATCGGGTGACTGTAACTACGCAATTAAAAACCGCTTGTTCAGGCTGCGCACAAGTATCGACTTGCGGTGCGGGTATCCTTAGTAAAGTGTTTGCTGACCGAAATGCCCAATTTCATGTGGTGACAGACGAGCATGTTGCTGTTGGTGATCGAGTAGAACTCGATGTGCCGGAGCAAGCCGTTACTCAGTTCGCACTCATGTTATATGGTTTACCTATTGTCACTTTATTGGTTATTGCCATCGTGCTACAAAGCGCTGGGGCTGTTCATGAAGGCATTACCATTTTATTGTCCTTTGCGGGCTTCGCATTAACGTTTTTAGGCTTGCGGGCTTGGTTTCGGCGCAGAGACATTAAAATAAACCAGTTGGTACGAATAAAAACCGTATAACGTGGCTTTTTCAATTCTCACCAAATAAACCATAAAAACCTTTGTTCTTGCGCCTAACATGAGTATGATCGGGGCTAATTTTTGAAACTCAGAATTTAAGTTTTACAGAGGTATCATCAATGCCGGATAAGGCGTTCAAGCAAAGTAATATTCGCAACTTTTCTATTATCGCTCATATCGACCACGGAAAGTCCACACTATCTGACCGGCTTATACAGCATTGTGGCGGTCTGACAGACCGCGAAATGGCGGAGCAGGTCCTCGATTCCATGGACTTAGAGCGTGAACGCGGTATTACTATCAAGGCGCAAAGTGTAACGCTTTATTACACGGCAAAGGATGGTGAAACCTATCAGTTAAACTTCATCGATACCCCCGGGCACGTTGACTTTTCTTACGAAGTATCTCGCTCATTGGCTGGCTGCGAGGGGGCGCTGTTGGTCGTTGATGCGGCGCAGGGCGTTGAGGCACAAACCTTAGCGAACTGTTATACCGCTATTGAGATGGATCTGGAAGTGGTTCCGGTTCTGAACAAAATTGACTTGCCGCAGGCCGATCCAATGGCCGTGGCGCAGGAAATTGAAGAAATTGTCGGCATTGAAGCGGTTGATGCGGTTCAGTGTTCCGCGAAAACCGGCATTGGCATTGATGACGTTTTAGAGCGCATTGTGCGTCAAATACCACCACCGCAAGGCAGTGAAGAAGAGCCGCTACAGGCACTTATCATTGATTCTTGGTTCGATAATTACCAAGGGGTTGTCTCCTTGGTTCGTGTACGTAACGGTACGCTTCGAGCGGGTGAGAAAATGACCGTGATGTCCACGGGTCAGTCGTTCCAGATTGATAAAGTCGGTTATTTTGATCCCAAGCCTCACGAAACCGGCGTTTTACATACCGGTGAGGTAGGCTACGTTATTGCGGGTATTAAAGATATTTTAGGCGCACCGGTCGGTGATACTCTGACGAACACTCGAGCGCCAGCCAAAGAGCCTGTGCCAGGCTTCCAAAAAGTGAAGCCACAGGTCTACGCCGGTATGTTCCCAATTAGCTCTGACGACTATGAAGCATTCCGCGATGCGTTGGGTAAGTTGGCGTTGAATGACGCATCGTTATTCTATGAGCCTGAAAACTCGGCCGCGCTTGGTTTTGGCTTCCGTTGTGGCTTTCTCGGTATGTTGCACATGGAAATTATCCAGGAGCGACTGGAGCGAGAGTACAACATCGATCTTATTACGACGGCGCCAACCGTTGTGTATGAAGTTGAGAAAACCGATGGCTCGATTGTCAAAGTCGACAACCCCGTAAATCTACCTCCTGTTAATGATATTGAAACCATCTACGAGCCGATTGTGGAAGCCAGCATACTGGTGCCACAGGAGTTCTTAGGCAACGTTATTACACTCTGTGTTGATAAACGGGGTGTTCAAACTGGCATGACGTATCACGGTAAACAAGTGTCTGTGACCTACGAAATTCCGATGGCGGAAGTGGTGATGGACTTTTTCGACCGTTTGAAGTCCTGCAGCCGTGGTTATGCATCTCTCGATTATCAGTTCAAAAAATTTGAACCTGCGGACATGGTTAGGGTCGATATATTGATTAATGGTGACCGAGTGGATGCACTGGCAATGATAACGCACCGCGATCACGCAGAGGGGCGTGGACGTCTGTTGGTGGATAAAATGCGCGAGCTTATTCCACGACAAATGTTTGATATTGCTATTCAGGCAACCATTGGCAACCATGTTATTGCGCGTTCTACGGTAAAACAGCTGCGTAAAAACGTAACCGCGAAATGTTACGGTGGTGACATAAGCCGTAAGAAGAAACTATTACAAAAACAAAAAGAAGGTAAAAAACGCATGAAGAACCTGGGTAATGTTGAAGTACCTCAGGAAGCTTTCCTTGCGGTTTTAAAAGTAGGCAAATAGGAAATGGCCAATTATTTTTCATTAATTTTAACGGTAGTCACTATCGTATCGGGGCTGCTTTGGCTATACGACGCGAAGTTTTTAAAACCTAAACGTCAGGCAATAGTTGCTGAGGTTGAAAAGAAGACCACAAGTCCGCTGACAGAAGAGCAAGTAGAGCAGTTAGCACCGCAACCCAAATTAATGGAGCTGGGGCAGTCGATATTTCCGGTCATAGCCTTGGTTTTGGTGGTAAGAACGCTGTTGTATGAACCGTTCCAAATTCCCTCAGGCTCGATGATGCCGACGCTTCTGCGTGGCGATTTTATTTTGGTGCAAAAATTTGATTACGGTATCAAAGAGCCACTATTTCAAAACACCGTCATAGAGACGACTGAGCCTGAGCGTGGTGACATAGCTGTATTTAAATACCCTGAAGAACCAAGCATTGACTACATTAAGCGAGTTGTTGGTTTGCCGGGTGATCGCATTATTTACCGGAATAAAACCTTATACATTCAACCTGCGTGTGAAGAGGGTCGTCGAGATTGTCCTGAAATGACCGTTATTCGAACGCAATTAAAAGACGATGGTGCTTACTTTTCCGGCTCTTCACCACTTAAAACTTACGAAGAACGCTTAGGTGAGGTTAAGCATGACATTTTAGTCGATCCGAGAGTCGCATCACGTCGAGCCTTTTTCTATGACCAACCAGGTACCCAACGAGATGAATGGGTTGTGCCGGAAGGGCAGTATTTTGTCATGGGTGATAATCGAGACAACTCACGTGACAGTCGTTATTGGGGATTCGTGGACGAAACCTTGTTGGTGGGTAAAGCGGTATTTATTTGGATGAGTTTTGAAATGGACCGCGGCGGACAAGACAGTTGGTTGCCTTCGTGGGTGCCAACCGGTATTCGATTTGAAAGGCTAGGGAGTATCGAGTGAGTTTACCCAAACCACCGTTAACTGAACTGGAAAGCATTGTCGGGCATCAATTTCAAAAACAAGATGTGCTCAAACAAGCTCTCACGCACCGCAGTGCCTCATCAAACCATAACGAACGCCTGGAATTTCTGGGCGATTCTATTTTAGGCCTGGTAATAGCTGAAGCTTTATTCAAAAAATTTCCGAAAGTCGCTGAAGGTGACTTAAGCCGTATGCGCGCCGCTATTGTTTGTGGACGCTCTTTGGCTAAGCTTGGCAAAAAGATGGGTCTGGGGGACTTCCTGTCGTTAGGTCAGGGAGAACTAAAAAGTGGCGGCTATCGTCGGGAATCGATACTCGCCGATGCGGTAGAAGCCATTATTGGTGCTATCTATTTAGACAGTAATATGGATACGATTCGAGCCGTTATTCTTAAATGGTTTGAGCCACAGTTAAATGACATAAAGCCAGGCGTCAGCCAGAAAGATCCGAAAACACGTCTACAGGAATGGTTGCAGGCCAGACAGAAGCCTTTGCCGGAGTATGACGTTATCGCGACGCAAGGACAGGCACATAATCAACAATTTACGGTTCACTGTGTTATTGAGGGCTTAGAAGAGCCCTTCAAAGGCAGTGGAACCAGCCGTCGCAAGGCAGAACAAGCCGCCGCGACTTCAGCACTAGAACATTTACAGGAGCGTAAATGACGCTTGATATAGAACTCGACGACAACAAACACAGCGGCTTTGTCGCGATTGTTGGACGCCCGAATGTGGGTAAGTCGACGCTGATAAACCGCATACTCGGTCAAAAAATCAGCATTACCTCGAATAAGCCACAAACGACGCGCCATCGTATATTAGGCGTTGATACAGACGGTGACTGCCAGGCGGTCTACGTTGATACTCCTGGCATGCACATTGAAGAGCCACGGGCTATTAACCGGGTCATGAACCAAACGGCGTCCTCGGCGTTGAAAGACGTAGACTTAGTCTTGTTTGTTGTGGACAGCCTGAAGTGGCTGGAAGACGACAAAATGGTGCTGGAAAAAGTACAGCGCAGTAAAGCGCCGGTCGTATTGTTGGTCAATAAGGTTGATCAGGTTAAGAACAAAGAGAAGTTATTGCCGCATTTACAATGGTTAAGCACACAACATAAGTTTGCAGAAATATTGCCGATATCAGCCACCCACGGCGACAATCTTGATGAGCTGCGAAAAATTGTGCGCGGCCATTTGCAGCCTGGCTTTCATTACTTCCCGGAAGATTATGTAACGGACCGCTCGGTACGCTTCATGACCGCAGAAATTGTGCGTGAAAAACTGATGCGGTTTACCGGTGATGAGCTGCCCTATGAAACGACGGTGGAAATTGAGCAGTTCGGTCACTCGGAAAAAGGCACGACACATATTCATGCACTTATTCTGGTTGAGCGTGAAGCGCAAAAACGCATGATTATTGGTAAAGGCGGTGAGCGCCTTAAGACCATAGGCACTGAAGCACGCCGTGACTTAGAGCGCTTGCTTGACAACAAAGTACTGCTCAAGCTTTGGGTGAAAGTGAAATCGGGTTGGTCTGATGACGAACGTGCTTTAAAAAGCTTAGGGTATCGCGAGGACTAGGGCGTGATTCAGCGAGCCTTAGTGTTGCATCGCTGGGACTCTCAGGAAACCAGTCTGCTGCTGGACGTGTTCACAGAACAAAACGGGCGCGTCCGTCTTATTGCTAAAGGGGCAAAGCGCCCTAAAAGCCCCTGGCGAGGCTTGGCTCAGCCTTTTGTTCCCTTAAAAATTGAATATAAAGGCCGTAGCGACTTAAAAACACTAACGTTACTTGAACAAGACACTCAATTAGTTAATACAAGACTCAATGGTAACGCGCTCTATAGTGGTTTCTATTTAAACGAGTTATTACAGCGTCTTCTGCCGAACGAAGCCGAAGCTCAAGAGTTGTTTCAACACTACTGGTCTGCAATTGCAGCATTGGCTGAGTCAAGCTATGTCGAGCCAGCGCTGCGACGTTTTGAGTGGCAGCTACTTGAACATTTGGGCGCAGCGTTTGACTGGCATCACGACGCAGATACCGGCCAACCGTTAAAAGAGCTTGAGTACTGTTATTTCGTGCCTGATCATGGATTAGTGTCGGCGCCTCGATACAAAGGTGACAAAGCCTATGCTGTCAGCGATATTGAACGTATCGCTAATTGGGATATTAATGACGAACACCGCTTAAAACAGTTAAAGTGGATAATGCGCGAAGCACTTCACGTGTATCTGGGCGATAAGCCACTGCGCAGCCGCGAACTGTTTCAGCAAAGAAGGAAGTAATCATGAGAGCACTACGCTTAGGGGTAAATATCGATCACGTTGCGACGTTACGCAATGCACGCGGTGTACTCTATCCAGACCCGGTTGCGGCGGCCAGTATAGCTGAGCGAGCCGGCGCTGACGGTATTACTATTCATTTGCGTGAAGATCGCCGTCACATTACGGATCGCGATGTGGCGATGCTTAAGCAAACGTTAAATGTCCCCATGAATTTAGAAATGGCCGTGACCGATGAGATGCTGGAAATAGCCATAAAAACTCAACCAACATATAGCTGCTTAGTACCTGAGAAGCGCGAAGAGCTGACGACAGAAGGTGGTTTAGATGTTGCTGGTCAAGTCGAAAATATCGCTAATGCGACCAAGCGTTTAGCGGATGCAGGCATTCAGGTGTCTTTGTTTATTGATGCTGATCGCACGCAAATTGATGCGGCAAAAGAAGCCGGGGCTCCTATAATTGAATTGCATACAGGCCAATACGCTGAAGCCGATACGGAAGAAGAGCAGAAGAAAGAATTGGCCCGCTTGAAGGAAGCGGCAGAATATGCGGACTCTATTGGTTTGCAGGTTAATGCGGGTCATGGCCTTCACTACCACAACACATTCGACGTCGCCCAAATTCCGCAAATGGTCGAACTGAATATTGGTCACTCTATTATTGCCCGCGCAGTTTTAGATGGTCTGGATAAAGCTGTCCGCGATATGCGGGAAATACTTGATAAGGCAAGATAATGGCAATAGTAGGACTGGGTACGGACATTATTGAAGTGTCCCGTATCGAGAAGTCGTTAGCGCGTGGCGACAGTTTAACTAAGCGCGTACTGACGCCCAAAGAGCAGGAAGAAATGAGTGCATCGGTTGACGAGGCTGCGTATTTGGCCAAACGATTTGCCGCTAAAGAGGCTTGTGCTAAAGCCTTTGGGCGCGGTATTTCTGCAGGACTGTCTTTTCAGCATATGCAGGTTGTCCATGACGACTATGGAAAGCCCAGCTGGCACTTTACCGATACCGCTGCCGAGTGGATTAAAGAAATGGGGGTTGTTGCCAGCCATTTGTCCATCAGTGATGAAAAACATTACGCCGTGGCAACGGTTATTTTAGAGTCTGAATAAAATAGGTTAAACACAACCGAAATGGCGCAATTTTTTAAGCCGCAAAAGCGTGGCAAAGCCGTTAGTAAAACTCTTAAGGCTCAAGTCTCTGGGCTTGATCATCAGGCGCGAGCGGTGGTTCGCGGCTCTGGGAAAGAAGCGGGCAGAAAACCACAAACCCGTTTTATTATGGGCGCTTTACCCGGCGAGGTCATTCAGTACAAAACCACCGGCAAACACAGTGGTACGCTTGAACGCATTCTGGAGCCAAGCACAGACCGTCGTGATGCGCCCTGCAAATATTATGAGCAATGCGGTGGTTGTGACTTTCAGCATGTCGATGAAAGCTACCAACAGAGCCACAAACAGCAAGTGGTGGAAGAGTTGTTTCAGAAGTTCGGTGTGTTTGACGCTACGACTGAACCCCTTCCCTGGCAAGCACCATTAGTGAGTGAGCCGACTCGATATCGTCGGCGTGTCCGCCTGGCCATCCGCTGGCTCGGTAAAGAACAAAAACTACTTATTGGTTTTCGGGAAGCGCAAAGCCACCAGATTGTTGCGGTTGAAGACTGCTTAGTGGCTGAAGAAAGTTTATTGCAAGTAGTGAATAGGTTGTATCCAGTGCTAAACACCTCAAGTATTGCAACGAAGCTGGGGCATTTAGAAGCGATTCAAACGAATAAGCTGGTCATTTTGTTACGTATAACGGACGACCTGACAAAAGAGGCTATACAGTCACTTGAGAACTGGCAGGCAGAGCAGAATATCGATATATGGCTGCAAAGCGACAGCGAATTAACGCCTCTGAACAATGCAAGTTTACCTTTTGATACTTCCATAGACGGCGACAAGCTTTACTTTCAACCCGGAGATTTTTTACAGGTTAATGGTGGTATTAATGAACGTATGGTTCAGCAGGCGATAGACTGGCTTGCGCCGGAAAAAACACAACGTGTGTACGACTTTTTTGCGGGTATTGGTAATTTCAGCGTTCCTCTAGCGCGCCGCGCTCAGTCAGTGCTGGCTGTGGAAGGTGTGTATCGCATGGCGGAGCAAACGCGCAGTAACGCCGAAGTTAACGAGCTTACTAATTTAGATGCTTTAGCGGCAGATCTTAATGATATTACGTCGCCTGACTTAGCCGAACCGGCAGACTTATGGTGTTTAGATCCGGCAAGACCCGGCGCAGAAGGCGTTATGAAATTGCTGAAAAAGTTGAAGCCAGAACAACGGCCAGAGCGTATTGTTTACGTTTCCTGCGCGCCGGACACACTCGCGCGAGACGTTGCCGCTATTGTTGGTCTAAAAAGCAACAAAAAGACCTCCGACTACCGTATTAGCAAGCTCTGCACAGTTGACATGTTCCCGCAAACGCATCACATTGAAACCATGGTTTGTCTGGAGCGAGCGTCGTAAGTCATGGTCCATGTACGCAGTACCCACGTGGATGATCCCAAGTACAAAGACAGTGATCAGCATTGGCTGAGCGCTGTGAGTGATCCTGAGCCACTGGAAAGTACCTTAGAGCAGTTAAAACAACAATTTCCAAAAGAAGAAGCCGCACTGCTAAAAGGTCAGGAAATGGTCGAGATTCTGGCGCCGCTTAAGCTTGACGCGGAATCGCTGCTGGCAGCGCTGTACGTACCATTGCTGGAATCCGGTAAGCTCGACCTCGATAAGCTCACCGGCAAACAATCGAAAACGCTCATTGTGCTGTTGCGTAACGTACAGCAAATGCAAAGCATTGGTGACTTACAGCATTTTCAGCATGGTCAGCCAGACGGCACACAAATAGACAATGTACGACGTATGTTGCTGTCTATGGTGGAAGACGTGCGAGCGGTGCTCATTAAGCTTGCAGAACGTATTTGCTACCTGCGCGAAGTGAAAAACGCCGACGAAGAGACACGAGTCTTAGCTGCCAAAGAATGTTCAGAAATATACGCCCCTTTAGCCAATCGTTTGGGCATAGGTCAGCTTAAATGGGAGCTGGAAGACATAGCCTTTCGGTATTTGCACCCGAACACCTACAAAACCATAGCCAAACGCTTACATGAGCGTCGTACAGACCGAGAGCAATACATAGAAAACTTTGTTGCTGACCTGCAAAACGCGCTGGATGAGCAACAAATACAGGCCGAAGTTTATGGTCGGCCTAAGCACATTTATTCGATTTGGCGCAAAATGCAGAAAAAACATCTGCAATTTGAACAGCTATTTGACATACGTGCGGTCCGTATACTCACGCACAACTTAAAAGATTGCTATGCCGCGCTGGGCGTTGTGCATTCGCGCTGGCGACATATTGCGTCTGAGTTCGACGACTATATAGCCACACCCAAGCCGAATGGCTATCAGTCAATTCATACGGTAGTGGTCGGGCCCGAAGACAAAAGTGTCGAAATTCAAATTCGCTCGCATGAGATGCATGACGATGCTGAATTGGGGGTCGCCGCACACTGGATGTACAAGGAAGGTCCGGCAACCGGCAAACGTCACGGTTTTGAGGATAAAATTGCCTGGCTACGTAAGCTGCTGGCGTGGCATGAAGACATGGCCGGTAGCGAAGGCTTGGTTGACGAAATTCGCTCGCAAGTCTTTGAAGACCGGGTGTATGTGTTTACGCCGAAAGGTGAGGTTATGGACTTACCTATGGGCTCAACGCCGCTCGACTTTGCGTATTACATTCACAGCCAGGTTGGACATAAGTGCATTGGCGCCAAAATTGATGGGCGCATTGTGCCTTTTACTTATCAGTTACAAAACGGCGATCGTGTTGAAATTCTGACTCAGAAAAACGCACAACCACGCCGCGACTGGCTAAACCCGCAGCTGGGGTATTTACATTCCTCGCGGGCAAGAGCCAAGGTTCATACCTACTTTAAAAAAGAAGACCGGGATAAAAACCTACACGCGGGCAAAGAGCTGCTGGAAAACGAGCTACAGAAGTACGGCATTCCGCTGCATAAAGCCACAGACGTTTTAGCACGCTTTAATGTCAGTAACCTAGACGACTTATTGGCTGCCATTGGAGCCGGTGATGTGCGCTTGCATCAGGTTGTTAACCAGCTCAAGCCGGAAACAACCGAAGCTGAAAAAGTCGAGCAAATTAAGAAGCGCACTAAAGTCACCAAGCGTAAGGTCGGCAGCACGTCTGAAGTGGTTATTGAAGGTATTGGTAACCTCATGATGCAATTTGCGAAGTGTTGCGAGCCATTACCGGGCGAGCCAATACGGGGGTTTATTACGCAGGGGCGCGGCGTGTCGGTACACAGACGTGACTGTGAGCAGTTAGCGCACTTGCTGAATCAGCATCCGGAGCGGGGCATTGAAGTTAGTTGGCCCCGTCAGACGCATCAGGATTATCGAGCGGAGCTCCGCATTTCAGCGTTAGACCGCAGCGGGCTGCTGCACGACATTACCAGCGTGTTGGCAAACGAAAAAGCTGCTGTTATGCAAATGGACAGCGATGCTGACAGCCAGTCTCAAACCGCCACAGTAGTATTGGCTTTGGCTGTAAAAGATAACGAGAGCCTGCAGCGTATTAGTCAGCGCTTACGGCAAATTAATGGTGTTGAACAGGTACAACGGGTGTAAGCCCTAAAGGTTTTTTAATGACGAGTGAATTTAACGGTGTCGCCGAATTAACAGAAGTCATGCGTCGGTTGCGCGACCCCGAGGGCGGTTGCCCCTGGGACTTAAAGCAAAGCTTTGAGTCACTGCTGCCTTACACTATAGAAGAAACTTACGAAGTGGTTGACGCGATTCAGTCGGGTGACATGGCTGCGATTAAAGACGAGCTGGGTGACTTGCTGTTCCAGGTGGTGTTTTATGCACAGCTCGCGAAAGAGCAGGGCGACTTTGTGTTTGACGACATTGCAGCGCATACCGCCAATAAGTTGATTAGCCGCCACCCTCATGTATTTGGGAGTGATGCTGAACGCAACCTGTCTGACGCTGAAATTAAAGCCCAATGGGAACAAATAAAGCAACAGGAGCGTACTGAGAAAAACGCTCGTGGCTCCGTATTTGAAGACATACCCAGTCAATTACCGAGCATTTTAAAAGCCGCGAAACTACAAAAGCGTGCGGCCTCCGTCGGTTTCGACTGGCCAGAAGCTGAACCGGTATACGACAAAATCGAAGAAGAAATACAGGAAGTAAAAGACGCGACAGAGCAAGCGCATATTGAAGAAGAAATTGGTGACTTGCTGTTCGCTGTCGTAAACCTCGCACGCCACAAACAAGTGAACCCTGAAGCCGCATTACAACGCGCCAACGAAAAGTTCAAAAGCCGCTTCCAAAATATAGAGCAACGCCTCAGCGAGCAGGACAAACGCCCGTCTGACTGCAACTTGGATGAGCTAGAAGCCCTGTGGCTACAAGCTAAGAAGGTGTAAATTTTAATCAAAACCTGCCGATAATACGGTTACGGACTATACTGAAAGTCAGTGATAGCCGGTTTTGCAGGAACACCATCATGCCTATTAATCCAACCAACTCCGTAACAGGCTCTGGCAAGCCTAATCCTAATAGCGTAAGAGCAGAAGCTAACGCCGATAACCGCGATGTTAAAGACGCAAAAGCAGAATCGAAAAAAGCCTATAACGCTGCGATATTAGCGGCGCATGAAAAGGTCTCATTAAATAGTAATAATGATTCATTAAGCTTACTGTACAAGACCGCCCTCGAAGGTATTAATGCCGAGCTTGAGCCTGTCATGGGCAAGAACGCAGCTAAGAAAATTTACGAATCCGGCGTCGATACATCCCCTAAAGCCACGGCTGATCGCATTGTTTCCTTTGCCACCAACTTTTACAGCCGTTATAAAGAGTTAAATGAAGGCGACTCTACAGAGGAAACGCTGAATAACTTTCTGGAGCTCATAAAAGGCGGCATCGACAAAGGCTTTAAAGACGCGGTTACTATTTTGCAAGGCTTACAAGTCTACGAAGGCAAAGTGGAAAGCGATGCTGATGAAACCTATAAGCTAATAGAGCAAGGCCTTGAAAGTTTCCGCGAGCTGGTACTTGAAGAAGCCAAGAAACAGGGGGATTCTGATGGGGAAACTGACGACCAAAGATAGGTAGCCACCTGTTTGCTTTTCTGAGTCAAAGAAATTATCGTAGTTAACGTTTTTATAACGACTCGCTTAGCGCTTTATTTGTGCTGAGCGAGACTACTTTATACAGCACATAGGAAGTGGTATGACTAAACACTTTAGCGTTGTTTCTTTATTCAGCATTTTAGTAATTAGTGGCTGTGCAACCACTAGCTCTAACATTGAGTATCCCAACTTACCGGTTGTGGATAATGAACTTGGCAAATCTAAGTGGGCGCAATTAGAACGGTTCCCGGCAAGATATCCTCAGCAAGCCGTTATTAATTCGCTAGAAGGTTGCGCTACTGTTGAATACGTAATAACGCCTGAGAATAATATCAGAGACATCGTGGTTGTTAAGTCGACGAACAAACACTTCTCTACTGCAGCCAAAGACGTTGTTACTAACTGGAAGTGGGGTGAGCTGCCCAAAAACGTTACCTCTGAGCCAGTAAAAACACAAACGCGCTTCGATTTCTGTTTTGATAAAGCTAACCAGTCCTGCTCAACAATAGAGCCAGAATACTCTTGCCCGGGTGAAGATATTATTTATTCACGTGGAATGATGGTTCAGTAACAGGAGGAAGTAATGACGTCTTTAAAACAGCCTCTCTTGAATCTATTTGCGGGTATTTGTTTGCTTGTTTTTACTGTAGCAGTAATTGATATCGTGTTCTTTTGGCCTGATACCGGTTTTGACTGGATGTTTTTAGGTAAAAATGTGCTTTATGCAATTGCAACTGGCTATTGGGTCTGGAGGCTCTTAATTCAGCCTTATCGAAAATGAAAAGCACTTGAAGCGGAGAGTTCTTAGTGGAGATTATGAATACGTCAGGTTTATATCTGTTGGTGATAAAGGCAGGGGAATACCGTGTTTAACTTAACCCAGAAAGAGCTCAACTCAATTATTAAAAAACACACAGGGTTTGCTGTATTTCTAGCGGTAGTGCCTGTCGTTTTTATTCAAATCATTTCGATGTTTGCCGGAGATATGAATTACCTGCTTATTTTTCTGATGCCGATAATTATTGTTGGTGCATGTGCAAATTTAGTGAAGAACGTGCTAACGGATATTCGGGAGCATAGCCATGGGTGAACCAACTGCCCGACGGCCATTTGGGTCTACTATTGTACCTATTATTATCGCTGTGATTCTTACTGAAGCACTTATGTATAGCTTAGGTTCAAAATACAACCCACTCAGCGATAACTTTGATATCGCGAACTTCCTAATTGATTTAGGCGTGTTTGTGACAATTGCAGTGGCTGTCTCATGGCTATATCAGCAAGTATTTAAGTTGTTTCGAAGAAAAACTAAGAACAAGGAATAGTTAGAATATGACTATCCAGCTCAAACGCATCTATGACGAAGCATCATCTGACGACGGTTACCGAGTCTTAGTGGATAAGCTCTGGCCTCGCGGTATTTCAAAAGACGCAGCTAAACTTGATGAATGGATAAAAGACATAGCGCCGTCCGATGAGCTTCGTCAATGGTTTCATAGTAACCGCTCTGAGTGGGGCGAGTTCCGCAATCGGTATTTGTCTGAATTAAAAGAACACAAAGAGGACTTACGCGAGCTGGCCAGCAGGGCTAGTAGCGAAAAAGTCACACTGTTGTATTCTTCTAAAGATACTGAACACAACAATGCCGTAGTGCTGAAAGAGTATTTGAATAAGCTGCACTCTGAGCAATGTAACTAGGAGACTCTCATTAAATACCTCTGGGTAGTGATTTTTACCATAGTTTTAGTCTGGTCGGGTATTAACCCTAAAGACCCGTTTACCTGGTTGCTCGAAGTAGCTCCGGCGGTAATTGGGGCTGTGCTGTTGGCACTCACCTATAATTCATTTCGTTTAACACCTTTGCTGTACGCACTCATTCTGGCGCATTGTGTGGTTTTAATGGTGGGCGGACACTACACATACGCGGAAGTACCTTTTTTTGACGGATTATTCGGCGCAGAACGAAATAACTATGACAAGTTAGGTCACTTCTTTCAGGGCTTTGTGCCTGCGCTATTGGCAAGAGAAATATTAATTCGAAAAAATATTGTGAACGGGGCTGTCTGGCGCAACATTATTATAGTTTCAATATGCCTGGCCTTTAGCGCCTTTTACGAGTTACTGGAATGGTGGGTTGCCCTTGCAACCGGCGAGGATGCTGAAGCCTTTCTTGGTACTCAGGGTTACGCTTGGGATACCCAATCTGACATGGGGTTTGCCTTACTTGGCGCGATTCTTTCAGTACTTCTACTGTCGCATTATCACGATAATCAACTGAACAAGTTATAAAATTTATACGAGTGAACATTTAATTGTTCCTGAATCAAGATAATAAAAGGAGCGTCTTTATGGAACAACACGCACAATACGCCGGTTTTTGGATTCGACTACTAGCGGTCATCATTGATTCAATCATTATGCTCATTGTTTTCGCTTTACCAACATCGTTTATTTATGGACAGGTTTATTGGGAAGGCAATGAAATGATTTATGGTTTCTGGGACTTATTATTAAATTACATTTTACCTGTGGTTCTTACGGTTTTCTTCTGGGTGAAGTATTTAGGTACGCCGGGGAAAATGTTACTGAAGCTGCGCGTTGTTGACGAAAAAACGGGTGACAAGCTGAGCGTAGGTAAGGCAATTGGCCGTTACTTTGCTTATATTCCAGCGGCTATTCCGTTATTTTTTGGTTTTTTCTGGATTGGATGGGCGAAGCGCAAGCAAGGTTGGCATGATCTGTTAGCGGGCAGTGTGGTTGTCAGAAGTGAAACTAAAGGGCCGTTTAAATTCGAAGATATAGATCAATCAAACGACCAACTTAGTTAATACGATGTCGGGTGTTGGGTTTTTTAACCACAACACCCTGAAATATCGGCTTTATCACCTGCTTTTACTGCTCGCGCATCGCGAATAATGCGTATTGCAGAACGCAACACAACGACGGCAATTATTGTGGCTATCACTAAGTCGGGCCAGGCCATATTGAGCTGAGCGACCAAAAGCGCAGAAACAATGACACCGGTGTTCATGAGCATGTCGTTGCGAGAACATATCCAGCTGGCGCGAATATTAATATCACCGTTGCGGGAGCTGTAAAGAAGGGCAAAGCAAGCGACGTTAACCAGCAGTGCTAAACCCGCAATCCACAATATCATGTTGGCATTGGGTTGGCTGCCAAAAACTAAACGCTGGAGTACGTCTGCTAACACTAATAATGCTAATAAAGTTTGCAGCGTACCATTAAAAATAGCTGCGTTGGCTTTGTATTTAATGGCTTTACCAACCGCGTATAAACTCACGGCATAAACGAGTGTATCGGCCAGCATGTCAAGCGAATCGGCAATAAGTCCACTGGACTGTGCTAACCAACCGGCAATGAACTCCACGAAAAACATAACCCCGTTTAGGACTAACACCGTCCAAAGCAGTTTTCGCTGTGATTTATCGATATGATCTTGTGTGGTAGCACATGAACTGCCGCAGCAGGATGACATAAACGAACTCCTAAATAGACTTTTGCTGGCGGTATACTAGCAAATCGACGTAGTTAAAGACTAGGTTGCGTGCTTTTTCATTTGTCGTCATGACCGACTTTCGGTATACTACTTTCCCGTCTTAAAGCAATCCCAAATTCGACCTGACCAACTGGGTATCACATGGCGACAAACTATATTTTCGTAACCGGCGGAGTTGTATCCTCGCTGGGTAAAGGCATTGCTGCAGCCTCCTTGGCGGCAATTCTTGAAGCACGGGGCTTAAACGTAACTATCATGAAACTGGACCCCTACATTAACGTAGATCCAGGCACCATGAGCCCGACTCAGCACGGTGAAGTATTCGTTACCGTAGACGGGGCTGAGACCGACCTTGACCTTGGTCATTACGAGCGTTTCATTCGTACTCGCATGACCAGCAACAACAACTTTACCACCGGCCGTGTCTATGAAGACATTATTCGCCGTGAGCGTAAAGGAGAGTTTTTAGGGGCGACCATTCAGGTCATTCCGCACATCACCAACGAAATTAAGCGCCGTGTTATTGAAGGCAGCGAAGGCTTTGATATTGCCATCATTGAGATTGGCGGCACGGTAGGTGATATAGAGTCTCAACCTTTCCTGGAAGCTATTCGCCAGTTAGGCACGGAAATTGGTCGTGACCATACTTTATTTATGCACCTGACCTTAGTGCCGTTCTTAGGCGCAGCAGGTGAGGTGAAAACCAAGCCAACTCAGCACTCGGTAAAAGAACTGCGTTCTATTGGTATCCAGCCAGACGTTCTGGTGTGTCGTTCTGACCGTTCATTGCCGGCGTCTGAACGCTCGAAAATTGCTCTATTTACCAATGTAGAAGAGCGTGCAGTCATCGGCTTACGCGACGTTGACAGTATTTACAAAATCCCGTCTATGCTAAAAGCGCAGGGGCTGGATGAAATTGTGACGCACCGCTTCCGTTTAGACTGTCCTGAAGCTGACTTGCACGAGTGGGAAGAGGTTCTGTATCAGGAGTCGAACCCGAATGGTGAAGTAACTGTCGGTTTTGTCGGTAAGTACGTCGAACTGCCGGATGCCTACAAGTCGGTAAACGAAGCGCTGGCGCATGCGGGGCTTAAAAATCGCTTAACCGTTAATATTCGTTACATCGACTCACAAGACTTAGAAACCAAGGGTACGTCCAAGCTAGAAGATGTGGACGCGATTCTGGTTCCTGGTGGTTTTGGTGATCGTGGTATTGAAGGCAAGCTGATTGCCGCGAAATACGCGCGTGAAAACAATATTCCTTACTTAGGTATTTGTTTAGGCATGCAAGTGGCCATGATTGAGTTTGCACGCAACGTTGCGGGCTTAACGGGCGCGAACAGCACTGAATTTGACGAAAGTTGTAGCGATCCTGTTGTGGGTCTTATCACTGAGTGGATGGATGCAAACGGGCAGAAGGAACTGCGCGATAAGCACTCTGACTTAGGCGGTACCATGCGCCTTGGGTCACAGGAATGCCACTTGGAAAAAGGGTCAAAAGCGCTTGCAATGTACGGCAAAGAAGTGGTTGAAGAGCGTCACCGTCATCGCTACGAAGTGAACAATCATTACATTGAGCCGTTGGAAAAAGCGGGCTTAAAAATTACCGGTTACTCGCACGACAAGCAGTTAGTTGAAATTCTGGAAAACCCGAACCACCCATGGTTTGTGGCGGTGCAGTTCCATCCAGAGTTCACATCAACGCCTCGCGACGGACACCCGTTATTTAAAGGCTTTATTGAAGCCGCGGGTAAATTCCGCAAAGAGCGCATGGCTTAACTGAGTCACTTAACGAAACGTTACGCATTAAACAGGATTGAAGAATGAGCAAGATTGTTAAAGTTGTTGGTCGCGAAATTATGGATTCTCGCGGTAACCCAACCGTTGAAGCCGATGTGTATTTAGAGTCAGGTCACATGGGTCGTGCCGCAGCACCGAGTGGTGCGTCAACCGGCTCACGCGAAGCATTAGAACTGCGTGACGGCGACAAATCACGCTATTTAGGCAAAGGCGTACAGATAGCAGTGGCAAACATAAACGGCGCGATTGCTGAAGCTCTAATGGGCAAAGACGCTGACAGCCAGAACGCTATCGACAACATCATGTTGAAGTTAGACGGCACGGACAATAAAGAAAAGCTGGGCGCAAACGCCATTTTAGCGGTGTCTTTGGCGGTAGCTAAAGCAGCAGCGTTGAGTCAGGGCGTTGAGCTTTATGAGCACATTGCGAATCTGAACAACACCAGCGGTAAATACAGCATGCCACTGGCAATGATGAACATCTTAAACGGCGGTGAGCACGCAGACAACAACGTCGACATTCAAGAGTTTATGATTCAACCGGTCGGTGCGGACAGTTTTAAAGAAGGTCTGCGTATGGGCGCTGAAGTGTTCCATGCTCTGAAAAAGGTTCTGCAGAAGCGTGGTTTAAGCACGGCGGTGGGTGACGAAGGCGGCTTTGCACCAAACCTGGCATCGAACGAAGAAGCTTTGCAGGTTATTGTTGAAGCGGTTGAAAACGCGGGCTACAAAATGGGCAGCGACATTACGTTGGCATTAGACTGTGCAGCCTCAGAATTCTACCGTGATGGTAAATATGAGTTGTCTGGTGAAGGCAAATCATTTACTGCGGAAGAGTTTGCCGACTACCTGGCAGAGCTTTGCGACCGTTACCCAATCATCTCTATTGAAGATGGACTGGACGAAAGTGACTGGGACGGCTGGAAAGTCTTAACTGAAAAGCTGGGCAGCAAAGTTCAGTTGGTCGGTGATGACCTGTTTGTGACGAATACGCGTATTCTGAAAGAAGGCATCGACAAGTCGATTGCTAATTCAATTTTGATTAAATTTAATCAGATTGGTAGCCTGACAGAAACCTTAGCAGCTATTGCAATGGCACGTGAAGCAGGTTACACGGCGGTTATTTCTCATCGCTCTGGTGAAACCGAAGACGCCACTATTGCAGACTTAGCAGTGGGTACAGCCGCCGGACAAATTAAAACGGGTTCACTGTGCCGCTCTGACCGGGTTGCTAAGTACAACCAATTATTGCGTATAGAGGGCGATTTGAATGGCCAAGCGCCTTACCGCGGACGACAGGAAGTCAACGTTGGCTAATCAACAAGCTGACATATTTCAGCCGCTGGCACAGCAAGGCGACTTTGCCGAGCTGTGCTCTGCGCTGTATGAACGCGAATTGCAGCAACTGTCGCAAGTCGATGACATGCCGGTTGCTGCACTACAACGCCGTTTAGCCAGCTTACCTCACTATATACGTCATGCCGCTCACGGCTGTTTGAATGCCGCTAAGCAGTCTCCGCTAAAGCTGGACGTTCAAAATGCTAGTTGGCAGGCACCGCAGCCAACGAAAGTACCTTCATCGGGTACTTCAGCGGAAAAACAAATTCCCTGGTTCTCAAAGCATGCCGCGTTAGGTCTGGTGGTGCCGGTACTTTATAAAACTCCGGAATTTACGACTATCATGCTCGACAGCATTGATAGAGTGGATACAGACAAGCAGCGTTTGCGGTTGAACTACCGAGGCTGGCTAGACTTTGCCGGGCAGGGCGAGCACGCAGAAGACACCTTACTCAAACCCAATAAACGCATTATGACAGCTGCTTGCTGTGGACATCAGTGGAATCACAAAGGTCGAATTAACCCGCGCACTCTCACGCTGCGCGAGCTGTTATTGGTTGCTACTCTGGACTGGAAAAAGTTTCAGATGGCGTTGCGGATAGCTCATTAAGCCAGTCGGTCCAAACAGGCTGTAATCCTTTTGCCTTTATCGCATTAGCCACCTCATTAACTGAACGCCCATCGTCGATAGAAAACTGCTCTAGCTCCTCATTTTCATTAGCATACCCACCAGGCTGAGTTTTGGACTCTGCACTGACGGAAGTCACCCCTAAACTGAACAGACCATCTCGTAAACTTTGTTCCTCACGGGTTGAGAGGCTAAGCTCGACATCGGGAAACCGTAATCGATAGGCGCAAATAAGCTGTACCAGCTGTTTGTTGGTCATGTCTTTCACACCTGAAACGCCACCAGTACACGGGCGCAAACGAGGAAACGACAAAGAATACCGACTGCGCCAGTAGCGTTTACGCATATAGTCGAGGTGTATTGCCGTGAAGGTACTGTCGATACGCCAGTCTTCCAGTCCAATCAACGATCCAAGACCTATTTTGTCCATGCCACATGCACCGAGCCTATCCGGTGTTTCAAGCCGCCAACGGAAGTCGCGTTTTTTGCCTTTTAAATGGTGTTGGGAATAGGTGAAAGAGCTATAAGTTTCCTGGTATACCATTACTGCGTCTAAACCGTGTTGCCGAAGCTGGTTGTATTCATGAAAAGACAGCGGCTGAACTTCAAACATCACGTAACTAAAATAACGTTTAATAATTGGCATGGCTTGCCGGAAGTACTCGATGCCGACCTTGGTCTCGTGTTCTCCGGTCACAATCAAAATGGTATCAAAGCCCTTGGCCTTTATAGCGCGGCATTCTTGTTCAATTTCAGTCACCGACAAGGTTTTTCGTTTGAGCCGGTTGCTCATTGAAAAGCCGCAGTAGCTGCAATCGTTGGCGCACAAGTTGGATAAATACAAAGGAATGAAAAGCTGTAACGTATTACCAAAGCGTTGTCTCGTGAGCATTTGCGATCGCTCAGCCAAGGCTGGTAGATAACGCTCTGCTGCCGGCGATAGCAGCGCCATAAAGTCATCATTGTTTAGTCTGTTCTTATTGAGTGCACGCTCTACGTCATCAGCGTTTGAACTGTATAACTTGAGCGTCATGTCATCCCAGCTAAGCTGTTTCCAGACATCGTAAAAACTGTTGCTCATAACGTTTCTATAAACTCGGTCAGTGGGCTGGAGGCTTGGGCATGCATTGAGCTGTTGCGATTGTTCGGGGCTGTTCCCGAAACTATGCCCGAAAGGCCGGCTTCGAAGGCGGTTCTACCGGCATCAACGGTCTGACGAAACGCGTTGGACATCGCTATCGGATCATGTGCCGTTGCGATGGCCGTGTTGACCAAAACAGCGTCAGCACCTATCTCCATGGCTTCAGCCGCATGGCTGGGAGCACCAATGCCCGCATCGACCACAACAGGTACTGACGCTTGTTCGATAATAATGTTTAAGAAGTCCCGGGTGACCAACCCTTTGTTAGAGCCGATAGGGGAACCAAGTGGCATTACCGCCTCACAGCCTACTTCCTCCAACCGTTTGCATAACACGGGATCGGCGCCACAGTACGGCATAACAACAAAGCCTTCTTTAACCAGCTGTTCGGCTGCTTTCAGTGTCTCGATAGGGTCGGGCAGTAGGTAATTAGGATCAGGGTGTATCTCCAACTTCAACCAATGGGTTTGCAGTGCCTCGCGTGCCAATCTTGCAGCGTAAATGGCTTCGTCAGCGGTTTTTGCACCCGACGTATTAGGCAATATATCGAGACCCAACTCCTTAATTGGAGTGACAATGTCATCGGTTGGCTGATTGAAGTCAACGCGCTTTAAGGCCAGCGTAATCAGTTCGCTGCCGGACGCACGAATAGACGATTTCATTACGTCGGCGCTACTGTATTTGCCACTACCAATGAACAACCTTGAGCTAAAGGTTTTATTCGCAATGGTTAGCATTTTACCCTCCTGCAACCGCTTGAATAATGGTCAATGAGTCGTCGTGATTCAGCCTATGTTCATGCCAATTCTCACGATGGATAACAACGCCGTTGACGGCAACAGCAATAGCAGCAGTGTTGATTTGTTGATGTTCAAAAAACTCCGACAAACGCAAAACGCCATCGAATCGCATTGGTTTACCATTAACGGTTATTTGCATTTTCACCTCCGCAAATTGGGCACGTTGCTGACTTGGGTAATTCAGCTACGTGCCATTGGTGACCGAGACCATCAAATGACTGAAGCAACCCCCAGGGCAATTCGTGTTGTGTTAAGTATTGAATCGCAAGAAGCGACTGCATGGCGCCAATAATGCCGACGACAGGGGCAGCAATGCCGGCGTTACTGCAGTCCAGAGGTTCTTTAACTTCAGTAGGGTAAAGGCATTGATAGCACCCATGATCGTGACCAGGATGTAAAGCGACGACCTGTCCGTTAAAACCTCGGGCAGCGCCACTAATCAGTGGTTTGTTGAACCAATAGCAGTAACGGTTAATGAGATAACGAGTGTCACGGTTATCGGTGCAATCGAGCACGATATCGCACGTACCAATGTGCTCTCTCAGAGTATCTTCGGACGCCGCCTGCGATAATGTTGTTATATCGACGTCTGGATTTATATCGGCTAAGCGCTGTGCAGCTTGTGTGACTTTAGGTAAGCCAACATCCAAACCACTGTACAGCATTTGCCGTTGTAGGTTACTTAGCGATACTTTATCGTGATCCATGAGTGTCAGCTGGCCAACGCCAGATGACGCCAGATATTGACTGGCAGGAGTGCCTAAACCTCCAAGCCCAATAATGAGTACTTGGCTGTCCAGTAAACGTTGCTGTCCACTTTCTCCAATGGAGCCAATAAGTAGGTTGCTGCTGTAGCGCAGAGCTTGTTGATCAGTCAACATGGGCAGCCTCCAACTCTTGATGAAGTTCGTTAATGGCGGCTTCGGTGTTCGCGGCTTTTGTAATGGCGCTAACTAAAGCAATGCCGTTAACACCGGTTTGTTTGACTTTCGCAATGCGCGCTTTGGAAATACCACCGATAGCGACCGTAGGTATACCGGTCGGTTTTAATAAAGCGACATAACGTACCAAACGCTCCAGTCCTTGTGGTTTGGACGGCATCTCCTTAGTTTGGGTTGTGAAAATATGACCAAGCGCAATATACGATGGCGCGTATTGCAGGGCGATAAGAACCTCGGTGTAACTGTGTGTAGAAATTCCTAATCGAACTTCACTTGAGCGTAACGCTTCTAAATCCACCGTTTGTAAGTCTTCCTGTCCTAAATGGACACCGTAAGCACCGTGTTTTATGGCAAGCTGCCAATGGTCATTAATAAACAGTTGTGCTTGATACGAATGAGCCAGCTCGATACTGCGTTTTATCGCTAACTCAACCGCTTCCGTGGGGGCGGATTTTATCCGCAGTTGCAAGGTTTTTATGCCCAGCTGCAGCAAATGTTTAACCCACTCAAAGGAATCAACAACCGGGTATAGACTCGGTGACTTACTGAGCTTTGGAAATGCTGACGTTGGCGCTGGCAGGTTAGTAGCCCGTATATTCGGAAAGTGTTTAAGGTTGTTTGGCCAACGAGTATGAGCAACCGGGCCTGGGCCTTTGCCAATCCCCGCTGCCTCCAGTAAGCCCTTGTGAACATAGGCATTAGCCAGTGTCAGAGCGTCTTCCAGCGGATAGTCATGCGCTGAAACGGCGGCAATTGCTGATGAGAGGGTGCAGCCGGTGCCGTGGTCATGAATGGTTGTCACTTTCGTCTGTAAATAGGTCAGATACGGTTGGTCATAAATTGGCGTTTTAGGTACGTAAATATCAGCTATCGCTTCGTTATCGTGCAGCTCATCTTCGACGCCGGTTATCAGCACACCGTTTGCACCCAAGTTAACGAGTTTTGACGCAGCAGTTAAAGCATTTTCTTTATCGGAGACTCTAATGCCGCTCAGCCATGACACCTCATCAGTATTGGGGGTTATCAGGTCAACAAGCGTTAACAGTCTATGGCTTTGTTTTTGCGTTAAGGTCGACAACGGATCATTTTGGGTGGTGATCATGACCGGGTCCCAGACTACAAAAGGCTTCTCAACGTTTTTAGGCCAGGCTTTCAAAAATTCGACAATGGCATCCAATTGCTCGCTGTTACTGAGCAAGCCAATTTTAATGGCCGCTGGAGGCATATCCTTCAGCAGACAGTTAAGTTGTTGGCTAACCGCCTGATCACTTAATTCATACAACCCTGTTACTGCGACCGAATTCTGTGCCGTTACTGTAGTAATAACGCTGCAACCGTGGCAATCAAAGCTTCTAGCGGTGTGCAGATCGGCCTGAATACCCGCTCCACCACCGCTGTCAGAGCCTGCGATAGTCCATACCACAGGCTGTTCAGAGCGTGCGTCAGTCATGACTCAGCTCCAACTTCATCAGCCGCTGCATCTTTAAAGGTGACATCGATGCGCTCATTCGCTAAATGCCCTGAATACTGCCTTACCTCATGGGAAATTTTCATGGAGCAGAATTTAGGACCGCACATGGAACAAAACTGCGCCGTTTTATTGGACTCCTGTGGCAAGGTTTCATCGTGATAATTGCGCGCGGTTACAGGATCTAATGCGAGGTTGAACTGATCCTCCCAACGAAACTCAAAGCGAGCTTTGGACATGGCGTCGTCTCTTGCCTGGGCACCCGGGTGTCCTTTCGCTAAATCAGCGGCGTGTGCTGCAATTTTGTAAGCAATGAGCCCTTGCTTAACGTCTTCTTTATTGGGCAAACCTAAGTGTTCTTTCGGTGTAACGTAACAGAGCATGGCGCAGCCAAAGGCACCTATCATGGCGGCTCCTATACCGGACGTAATATGATCATAGCCGGGGGCAATGTCGGTGGTTAAGGGGCCGAGTGTATAAAAAGGCGCTTCATGGCAATGTTTGAGCTGCTCGTCCATGTTTTCCTGAATTTTGTGCATCGGGACATGGCCCGGACCTTCAATCATGACTTGTACGTCATATTCCCAGGCTATCGTAGTCAGCTCACCTAAAACACGGAGCTCAGCGAACTGAGCCTTGTCATTGGCATCAGCAATAGACCCCGGACGTAAGCCGTCACCCAATGACAGCGAAACATCATATTTTGCACATATCTCACAAATATCGCGGAAATGTTCGTACAGGAAGCTCTCTTTACGGTGCGCCATGCACCACTTAGCCATAATCGAACCACCGCGCGATACAATACCCGTCACTCGGTTAGCCGTCAGTTCGATAAAGTCATGTAACACGCCGGCATGAATAGTGAAGTAGTCAACGCCTTGCTCAGCTTGCTCCAAAAGCACTTCCTTAAATATCGGCCAGGTTAGGTCTTCGGCGATACCATTAACGCGCTCCAGTGCCTGATAAATAGGAACGGTACCAATGGGGACTGGGCTGTTGCGTAGAATCCATTCTCGGGTTTGGTGAATATTACGTCCGGTCGACAAGTCCATTACCGTATCCGCACCCCAACGAGTGGCCCAAATCAGCTTTTCAACTTCTTCTTCAATCGACGAACTGACCGATGAGTTGCCGATATTCGCGTTTACTTTCACTAAAAAGTTGCGACCTATGATCATAGGCTCAGATTCCGGGTGGTTCACATTGGCCGGAATAATGGCGCGACCTTTGGCAACCTCATCACGAACAAATTCCGGGGTTACCGGGTTGTCTAAATGCTCCCGACCCATGTTTTCCCGCAACGCAATAAATTCCATTTCGGGAGTCACAATGCCACGGCGCGCATAGGCTAGCTGTGTCACGCCGCTTTTGTCGGCATTTTTAGCCCTCGCGCTTATCCAGCCTGATCGCAGTGGTTTGAGTCCGGTTTTTACATCGACGACTGAGTTAGGATCACCATAGACACTGGATGTATCATAAACGTCGACGGGTAAATTGGGTGGTGGCGTTACGCCTGGTGTTGGCTGATGCAAAGTTTCGCTTAAATGAATACGGCGAAATGGCACATGAATATCAGGCTGACTGCCTTGAAGAAATTCACGGGTTGAATTAGGAAAATAGCTGCCCGAAACGGACGTTAAAAACGATTCTGCTTGTTGGCGGTTTTGACGATTAGTTGATGACATAGCATTCTCTCCAGCTAAAAATAACAGGGTTTAGAGATGCTTGTCAGGAGTGTTGAAAGGAACAATGGCGCTGAAAAGGGGAGACTCCCTGGCCACTGCTCTCTTGTTCCCTTCGCAGGTATTAGCCTGATCAGGTTCAACGGATCCCGCTTTTGCGGTCTCAGCCTGTTACTCTTTAAGCAACGAGGCACTCCGACAAGATTCTTTTTTAGTGGAACAAAATACGTAGCTTATTGCAACAACGAATGTGTGAACAGTTACTGCTGTATCAATTTATTAACGACTCTTCGGAACCTTCTCTTGGCTTGTTTAAATACTGCGAGCTTCGAGCTCAATTCGAGACGCCGCACCATAGATTTTGCTGGCATCACCTTGCAATTCACCTTCCGGAGTAATGGTCGGCCAAAGGTCTGTTAAAGACTTCAACACATTGCGAGTTTCATCAATAGCCGATGAGGCTTTTTTGGCTTCTTCGCTATTGATTCGCTCTAAGCGGTTCAGTGCAATTTCTTTAAAGCCGAGTGCGTCCTGATATTCATGTACTTGTGCAACTTTACCTTCCTGAATACCCACAGCGTACTCATCGGCGGTTGCCATTAGCATAGTAGCGACGCTTAATAGCACGCCTTTCGCTGTCATATCGGCGATAGGTTCGTGTGCGCTGATAGTATCAAGCAGTACGTTGTAATTATTCATGACAACGTCTTTGCTGTTGTCGTTAATAACGCTGTCAGCTAACGCTTCCAGTTCATCGGCGAAGCCCGGTTGTCCGCGGTCCGAAAAAGCTTTCTTGAGACCTGCGTAAAGTTCATCGCCAGGGTGCTTCATATGAGTTTTTGCCATTTCAATGTGGCCTTGCTCATAAAGCTTCATACCAACCCAAAGGTGGCCGCGAATAAACCCAAGCTGCGCTAAAAATGCGGTGTCATTGGAACTTAAGTCTATTTCAGGCGCGGCCATTTCGCCTTCCGCCATGGGGGCTGTCATAAAAGACGCCGGTGCTGCGTTTGGCTGAGTTAATGGCGCTGCATTAACGGTTGAGGCGGCTATTGTTGATGCTAAAACGCTGCCAACACCAACCCAAACTTTTTTCTTCTCAAACATAGAAAAACCTTATGTGCTTTTTTGAAAGAATGATCTGGTGTATATTTGCAGAAATGATAACTATTCGCAAGTTTAGGCTATGATATTTCACGTTCAAAAAGCGATTGATGAGGTCGTTATAGACAATCTCATTGCAGGACTGTCTGCAGAACAATTCAGTGACGGTAAAGCCACGGCGGGCTGGGCAGCCAAAGAGGTTAAAAACAATCAGCAACTGACCGGCAAAAAAGCCAAAGCAGCCACCGACTTATTGCTTGAAAAGCTCCATACTAACCCATTGGTGCAGTCGGCTATGCGACCAAAACATGTGGCTCGTTGCAGCATTAACCGCTATGAGCCGGGTCAGTATTATGGTACCCACATGGATGACTCTTTAATGAACGGTGTGCGTACTGACATTTCTTTTACGTTGGGGTTATCCGAACCTGAAGCCTTTGAGGGCGGTGAACTGGTTATTGAGGACTCCAGCGGCGAGCGAAGCTGGCGGCTGGGGAAAGGGGATATATTGATATACCCAAGCCACTACCTACATCGGGTTAATGAGGTGACCCAAGGGGCGCGTCTGGCAATGATAGGCTGGGTGCAAAGCGTGATAAAACACCCCAGCCACCGGGAGCTTTTGTTTGACGTTGAGCAGTCCTTGAAAGCCGAGTTTGAGGCGAACGGTAAGTCGGCAAACTTTGATCGGTTGGCGAAAGTGTTTCATAACCTAATGAGAGAGTGGGCGGACATTTAATGCCGCCCACAGTACTGTTTTAGCCCGCTAAGGTGACACCGCAAACTATTAGCAAAGCGATATTGGCGAACAGACCAATCATAAAAAAGTAACTGCGTGGACTTGGGTTCTTCTCAGTGGCAATAACGTAGTAAAGCACCATGTGAATAAGACGTGCACCCACAAATATCCAAACCAGCAGCGCTGTCCAGAACGCACTTGCGCCAACAAAGAACGCCAGAAAAGTCGTGCCCAGCATAAGAGGATAGTTTTCAAGTGAGTTCATGAAGGTTCGATGCGCACGAAAAACAAACGAGTCGTGACTCAGTGACTCGTTAATCTTTCCCGGCACGGCGCCGGGTTGTTTGGCTTTGCGTCCACTAGCGACCAGCCACTGAACTAGTAAAATAACCAGAGCTGCAAAAACGCCCCAGTAAGATAGTAAATAGGTTTCAGATCCGTTCATTGTTATCTCCTTCGTTATTATTTTTAATGCATATTTTCGTCAATTGGCTGCAGCACCGCAATTCCAGCAAACCTCAAAGGCTGAGCCGTTTAATTCCTGGCATTGGTTACAACGCCAGTCGTCACCATTTGCCTGTACTTCTATTTGCTCTATGAGTTTCTGCGCTGTGGCAAGTTGAGTGTCGTCAACTAACCAAAGCTCTGGCCACGTGTCCAGTGGCGCTAAGTCGCCAGCTGCACCACTTGAAAACTCATTTTTCATAACGGTTTCTATACCGTTCATGCGTAACACATTACGCACGTTTTCCACTAAAAGTTTGTTTTCATGGGTATAAATTAACGTCATGGCGACCTTCAGTTGGTTTACAGGCGAATACTTTGAGCCAATACACTCACACCGGACAGCATCATTAATCCGAGCGTTAATTGACGGAAACGATACTCGGAAACATGATGCTGGAGCTTGTGACCGACGGTTGCGCCAATCAGTGCGCCCGGCAATAGGCTCAAAATAAGGTAAAAGTGTGCTTCTGCGTAGATGGCCTGACGTGAAAAATTGAACACGTTAGCAATGGCAATACAGCAAAAAAACAGGCTTAAAGCGGCTCTGAACTGCTGCTTAGGAATACGGGCGTTTGCCAGAAACAGAACAATGGGCGGGCCTCCGAGGGTCATTAAGCCGTTTAAAATGCCTGAACTACTGCCTACCGCAATGTGACCTGGTGCGTGTTCTGCGGTTGGAAACTGTTTGCCGCTGGCAAGAGCAAGCGCCACTGCTAAAATAACACCACCAAGAACCAACTTAATGAGTTGGTCATCAATAGCGAGTAACAAGGAACCGGCAATAATTGATGTGGTAACGCCCGATATAATCAGCCACTTCCATTGTGACGGGCGGGCGGCTTCACGGTTTTTCCAATAGATCCAGGCACCTACCATGATATTTATGACCGACAAGGCTGGTGTCAGAACGCTGATAGGAAACCACAAAGCCAAAATGGGAACGGCGAGTAGGCCAGAGCCAAAACCACTAATGCCTTGCAGCATAGCGGCGAAAAAGAATACCAATGCGGCGGCAAAATACTCCAATTTAACCTCTTTTATCGCTAATGTTTGAAAACGGCTTTTCAGTCGCTGCAATAGTCTTCATAATGACAACAATAATAACAACGGAGCTGAGCATGCGGGTGACTCTGGTCGTGTTGTTGACCTTATTCCTGGCACTACAATACCGTCTCTGGTTTGGGAAAAACAGTTTGCCAGATTATTGGCGTTTGCAACAGGAAGTCAGCAACCAAAAAGTAACCAATGAAAATCTCGAACGGCGCAATCAACTGATTTACGCGGACATTGAAGACCTGCGTGACGGTGAAGATGCGCTGGAAGAGCGTGCTCGTAATGAACTGGGAATGATTAAAAAGGACGAAGTGTTCTTCCGTCTGGTTCCGGACAGAGCACAATAACGATATGACAAGCACCGAACCCACCGAACACTGCAACGTTAAAGCGGTTATACCGGCAGCCGGCCACGGCAGCCGAATGCAAAGCAATATTCCTAAACAGTTTTTAACCGTTGGCGGTAAAACCCTATTACAGTACAGCATTGAAGCGGTATGCGCTGATTCGCGTGTAACCGAAGTGATTGTTGCGGTGTCTGCTCCGGATTCAAATGACTTACCTGATGTTTCTGAGTTAGCGGTGTCGCAGACCGTTACTTATGTTCGTGGCGGCGAAACACGCGCTGAATCAGTGTGCAAAGGAGTTGAATACGCATTGGTTCAGGGGGCAACGCACGCACTGGTTCATGATGCGGCAAGGCCTTGCTTACCTAAAGAGGCGCTAGCCCGGGTCATTGATAGCGGGGTTGCCAGTCAACACGGCGCGATTTTAGCCATTCCGGTTCGGGACTCGTTAAAGCGAGCCATGTCGTTGAACAACAACGCTGCACATATTGAAGAAAGTGTTGAACGTGAGCACTTATGGCAAGCACAGACTCCGCAAGTGTTTCATGCACGAACGTTATTGAATGGTATTCATCACATGGGCGCGCACAATCCGCAACTGACCGATGAGGCCTCGGCAATGCAATGGTTGGGATATCAGCCGATTTTGGTTGAGGGCGCTTTTAAAAATCTAAAGGTCACTCACCCGGAAGACTTTGAATGTGTTGCCAACTGGCTGTTGGCACCCGTAACGACAGAATAAGGAAACAACTCAATGAAAATTCGAGTGGGTCATGGTTATGACGTGCACCGGTGGGGCGCTGACAAACCGTTGATTTTAGGTGGTATTGAAATTCCTCATTCACAGGGGCTGGAGGCACACTCTGATGGTGACGTGGTTCTCCATGCTGTGACCGATGCGTTGCTGGGTGCTATGGCATTGGGCGATATTGGCAAGCACTTTCCGGATACCGATGAACAATACAGAGGCGCGGACAGCGCGCAACTTTTAGAGCACGCTGTTAATTTGTGTCAGCAGAAAGAATTTCAGGTCGGCAATATTGATATTACCATTGTCGCTCAAGCACCGAAGATGGCCCCTCACATTGATGACATGCGTTCGCGCATCGCAGGCTGTTTAAAAACCTGCGTAGATAACGTCAATGTTAAAGCAACGACGACGGAGGAACTGGGGTTTGTTGGGCGGGAAGAAGGCATTGCCTGCCATGCAGTCGTGCTGATGGAGTCGTTTTAATGTTGGCACCAGACCAAGTGAATTGTCAGGCGTTAGCGGCTTTAAACGTCGGTGAAAAGCCAAATGCCGCTTCTAAAGCGTCGCCCGAAGACTTTCAGGTTATCGAACAACTCAATGTTGACGATGAGCAAGAGGGTGAGCATCAATGGCTATGGGTGAAAAAGAGGGGAGCTAATACGGCCTTTTGCGCTGAGAAAATTGCCCGTTTTGCTGGCGTGTCGCCAAAGCAGGTCAGTTATTCTGGTCTGAAAGACAGACAAGCGGTTACCTGGCAATGGTTCTCCATACAGCTACCGGGTAAAGATACGCTGGACTGGCAGCAGCTCAACGATAACGAAATGACAGTTGAGCGTGTCATCAGGCGCACGAAAAAGTTACGCAGTGGCCTACACACCGGCAATCGCTTTGTCATTCGCTTACACAATGTCAGCGATATGGCGCTTTTGAAAGACCGCTGGCATCAAGTCACACAGAGCGGTGCTATCAACTACTTTGGTGAGCAGCGCTTTGGCCGTTTCGGCGATAATGTGGCTGAAGCCGAAAAGTGGATATTGGCGAGTCGTCCTAAACGACTATCGAAAACCAAGCGAGGACTTTATTTATCGGCTTTGCGGAGTTATCTGTTTAATTTAATAGCGTCAGAGCGCGTTAAGCAATTGGGTGCAGATGCTTTATTAGATGGTGACTGTGCCGTATTGGCTGGTTCTAACTCGATGTTTACGATTGAGCAGTGGGACGATGAACTTAAGCAGCGGCTTACCAGTAACGATATTGAAATTGCATTGCCTCTGCCTGGTTCGGCTAAAAAGACGATGACTGCAGGTGAGTCAGCAGCGTTTGAAAATATGCTGCTGGCGCCTTACGAAAGCTGGATAGAGGCGTTAGCCAAGCTTCGGGTTGATGAAGGCCGGCGCGCCTGGAAAGTCATTCCCGCCGAAGCGGAACTCAATGAACTTGACGAAGCGACCGTTGAGCTGAGTTTTACTCTGCCTTCCGGTGCTTATGCAACAACGATTTTAAATGAAATTGCGACAATAAGTGGTGAACCCAAATGATGAAAATTTTGCTGAGTAATGATGATGGTGTGCATGCTCCGGGAATACGGGCGCTTTACCTGGCATTAAAAGAAGTAGCTGAAGTGCGGGTCATTGCGCCGGATAGAAACTGCTCTGGCGCAAGTAACTCGTTAACGCTGCACAATCCACTTCGTATTCGCAAGCTGGATAATGGCTTTTACTCGGTGAATGGCACACCAACAGACTGTGTTCACTTAGGCACGAACTCACCCATAGCGGAAGACGTCGATTTAGTGGTTTCGGGTATTAATGACAGCCCAAACATGGGTGACGACGTTTTGTATTCCGGCACGGTGGCTGCGGCGATGGAAGGGCGCTTTATGGGACTGCCGTCAATTGCTGTTTCTATGGGCGGTCGAGGTCACGATTATTATGAGACGGCAGCAAAAATTGTTGCAGATATTGTGTCTGACATGGAAAAAGCACCGTTGCGTTTAGATACCGTGCTTAACATTAATGTGCCATATACCACTTATGATAAATTGAAAGGTACGAAGGTAACGAAACTAGGACGTCGTCACCGTGCGGATACCATGGTGCACGATCGCGACCCTTTTGGTAACGAAATTTTTTGGTATGGTCCAATCGGACATCACACGAGTGATGAGCCTCAGACTGATTTTGCGGCAATTCATGACGGGTATGTGTCCATTACGCCGTTAAGTCTCGATATGACGGCTCAGCGCCATACCGATACGTTAACGGAGTGGTTAGATCAGAAAAAATGATGAAGACAATCAGTGGACAGGCGCGAGCCAAAAAGCTTATCCAGCAATTGAGCGATCTGGGTATTACCAACCAGCAAGTGTTGCAGGTTATTGCTGAAACGCCGCGCCATGTATTTATGCCGGAGTCGTTAGCCCATAAGGCTTACGAGAATACTGCATTGCCTATCGGTAACGGACAGACTATTTCGCAGCCGTTAATGGTCGCGACAATGACTCAGTTACTCATGCAGCATAATTGCCACAATGTATTGGAAATTGGTACTGGCTCTGGCTATCAAACCGCGATACTGGCTCAGTTGGTCGATAAAGTTTTTAGCGTAGAGCGCATTGCTCAGTTGCAATATCAGGCCAAGCGCCGACTACGTCAATTAGACTTGCATAATGTGTCAATGCGACATGGTGATGGTTGGAAAGGGTGGAGCAGTAAAGCGCCTTTTGACGGTATTATTGTCACGGCAGCCGCCAGCGAAATACCCTCTGACTTAGTGGCTCAGCTAGCCGACGGAGGCGTTATGATTATCCCTGTTGGCGGTACAAATGAAGCCCAAAGTCTGACGGTTATTCGTCGTTTTGGGGACAGCGTTGAACAGCAGCAAATTGGTGATGTTCGGTTTGTGCCTTTAGTGAAAGGAGAGCTCAGTTGAAGCTGTTTTCTGCGCTGTATGACAGAGTATTAAGTTGGTCTGAACACCCTCGGGCAAAAGCTATTTTAGCTTTACTCAGCTTTTCGGAATCCGTTATTTTTCCCGTTCCACCAGACGTCATGCTGGCGCCAATGGCGATGACGCAACCGGACAAAGCCTGGCGCTTAGCGTTCTTAACAACAGTAAGTTCTGCTGCTGGTGGGGTGCTTGGTTATTTTCTTGGGTTCTGGGCGTTTGAAACCGTGGTTTTGCCCGCCGTTGAAACTCTGGGTTATGAAAGTAAACTCGAGGTTGTTAAAAGTTGGTTTGCAACCTGGGGTTTTTGGATAGTCTTTATCGCGGGTTTCTCGCCGATTCCTTATAAGTTGTTTACGGTGACCGCGGGCGTTATGCAGATTGCGTTTTTCCCGTTTTTATTAGCGTCGGTTATTAGTCGCGGTTTGCGCTTTTATCTCGTGGCGTGGCTGCTTAAAACGGGTGGCCCTAAAATGGCTGTAAAACTTCGTGAATATGTTGATCGAATAGGCTGGTCACTGGTAATACTATTGATAGTAGCCTACATAGTGGTGCAATTGGTTTAGGGATGCGATTGAAAAACGGGATGTTACAGAGTCTTATAGTGCTTTCCTTGCTGCCAATTGTGCTGCAAGGTTGCAGCAGTCGCTCTCAACCGGCTCCCGTTGATACCTTGTATACTGGCAAAACATACCGGGATTTTCAGCCTGACTCGTTAGATGCCAAAAAGTACGAAGTACAAAAAGGAGAAACCCTTTATTCAATTGCGTTTCGCGCCAACATGGACGTTGATGACATAGCGAGGCTGAATAACTTAGCAAGGCCTTATACCATATACCCGGGGCAGACACTGGACTTAGTGGGCAGTGCCAAAAGTACTGGTACCAGTGAACCAACTCAAAGACCTCAAAGTAATAAACAAACAGCAAATCGCGCACAAAATAATATAAAAACGCCCGTTGCCAAGACTCAGAAGAAAGAGTATGGTCAAAAAGTAGACACGAAAAAAACAGTGAAAAAACAAACCGATACTCGCAAACAAAGGCGTCGAAAGCCGGTGCGGGTAAGGTCTGAAGCGGCAATGCCAAGTAATGCTGAGTTAGCCTGGCAATGGCCGTCGACAGGAAAAATTATAGAACGTTTTTCACTGAAAGACAGAGGAAATAAAGGGCTCGATTTTGCTGGTAACAGGGGTGACCCAGTAAAAGCCGCCGCAGCGGGTAAAGTGGTTTATGTCGGAAATGCGCTTAGAGGTTTTGGTAATTTAATCATTTTGAAACATAACGATGATTATATTACTGCCTATGCCCACAATGAGGACATTCTCGTCAAAGAACAAGAATGGGTGGACATAGGTGAAACGATAGCCCGCATGGGGGACTCAGGTGCAAAAGGTATTAAATTGCATTTTGAGGTTCGTTTCAGAGGTAAGTCGGTGAATCCTGAGCATTATTTACCGAGCTCTCGCTAGTGACGTGGAAATAATAATAACAAGATATGGAGGTCGACGTGTGCATTAACACGGTTTTCAGATTAACAGGAGCTTGTTATGAGCCAGATAAAGGAAGAAGCTGTCGACACTATCGAAATCAGCGAGGAAGAAGCGCTGCTTGAAAATGCAGATGAAGCGCAACAGTCTGCAACGAGCTCTGATGAGGAGTTAGAAGAGGCGCTATCATCGTCCTCAAGTCAATATCAAAAGAAAATGGATGCCACTCAGCTTTACTTAGGTGAGATAGGCTTTTCTCCATTACTGACCGCTGAAGAAGAGGTCTTTTATTCACGACGTGCGTTAAAAGGCGATAAAGCCGCTCGTCGGCGCATGATTGAAAGTAATCTTCGGTTGGTGGTTAAAATTGCCCGCCGCTATTCAAACCGGGGCTTAGCGTTACTGGATTTAGTGGAAGAGGGGAATTTAGGTCTTATTCGTGCGGTTGAAAAGTTTGATCCGGAACGAGGATTCCGTTTTTCAACCTACGCCACTTGGTGGATACGCCAAACCATTGAGCGGGCAATTATGAACCAAACCCGCACCATTCGTTTACCCATTCATGTGGTTAAAGAGCTGAATATCTACCTGCGCGCGGCACGTGAACTGGCGCACAAGCTTGACCATGAGCCAACAGCTGAAGATATTGCTAAGAGTCTGGATAAGCCGGTTGGTGATATTACTAAAATGCTGCGTTTGAATGAGCGCATAGCATCGGTCGATACGCCAGTGGGAGGCGAAAACGATAAAGCCTTGCTGGATATTCTGGCGGACGAAGATGATCACGGTCCTGAAGGTGTGCTTCAGGATGAAAACCTGAAAACGAATATTACTGACTGGCTGGAGTCACTCAACGATAAGCAAAAAGAAGTGCTTGCGCGTCGCTTCGGCTTGCTGGGATATGAAGCATCAACGCTTGAAGACGTCGGTCGTGAAATCGGCTTAACTCGAGAGCGTGTTCGTCAAATCCAGGTGGAAGCGTTAAGAAAGCTAAGAGATTCACTCAAGCAGCAGGGACTAACGTTGGACTCTCTTTTTGCCGGACAATAGTGGCTATTAGCTATCGGAGAAAGACGAAGGGCTCGGTATTTACCGGGCCCTTCTTCTTTTTATAGTTTACTTTTCCAACTAAAGAGTAACTCAAGCGCTTGCCTTGGACTTAAATCGTTTAAGTCGGTGGTTTGAAGGTGTTCGATAATTGGGTTTGGCCTTTCAGGTTCAAGCGGCAAACTCGGCTGCTTTTCATTGGGCTTTGCTGGCATTGATTTGTGGCTACCATGATGCGCTGTTTCCAACTCTTTTAACTTAAGTTTTGCTTGTTGAATAACATGCTCTGGGACACCGGCCAGTTTTGCCACTTGCAAGCCAAAGCTTTGGTTTGCCGCGCCCTCACTGACCGTATGCAAAAAGGCAATGGTATCGCCGTGCTCTTTAGCATTCACGTGAACGTTGCTGGTCGCAGGCAATTCGTCTGCCAGTTCCGTCAGTTCAAAATAGTGTGTTGCGAACAGCGTTAAGCATTGCAGTTTCTGCGCCAGATAATCAGCACAGGACCATGCCAGCGACAAACCGTCGTAGGTTGATGTGCCGCGACCAATTTCGTCCATAAGTACAAGGCTATTTGGCGTAGCATTATGCAAAATATTTGCGGTTTCCGTCATTTCAACCATAAAAGTCGAGCGGCCAGAAGCCAGGTCATCAGATGCTCCGATACGCGTGAAAATTCGATCAATACAGCCAATGCGAGCTGTCTTAGCCGGAACATAGCAACCCATATGCGCCAGAATCACAATAAGTGCGGCTTGACGCATATAGGTTGATTTACCGCCCATATTGGGGCCGGTGATCATGAGCATGCGCTGTGTGTTATTTAAGGCAACATCATTTGCTATGAATGGGGTTTCGCTAAGTTGCTCAATAACGGGGTGTCGTGCCTGTTCAAGCTCGACCAGACTGGAGTCGTCGGTAAGTTCAGGCCGGCAGTAGTCCCAATTGTTAGCCAGCTGGGCGAAGCAGCTGAGGGTATCCAGTTGCGCTAACGCTGATGCTGTTCTTTGCAAGTCAGCAACGTAAGGCATTAGCTGTTCGAAGAGTTGATCGTATAACCATTTTTCTCTTGCCAGTGATCGCGCTTGTGCGTTAAGAACCTTGTCCTCATGCTCTTTAAGCTCAGGCACAATGTAACGCTCTGTATTTTTTAATGTTTGGCGTCGTTGGTAATGATCAGGCACTAATTCCGCGTTTTGCCGGCTCACTTCAATAAAATAGCCATGCACCTTGTTATAACCGACCTTTAAGGTCGTAATACCGGTTTGTTGGCGCTCCCGCTGCTCCAGCTGATGAAGGTAGTCGGTGGCCCCGGTGGCTAGATCCCGCAGGTCATCCAGCTCACTGTCGTAGCCTTCGGCAATAACGCCGCCATCTCTAATCAATAAAGGCGGATTATCGATAACAGCACGCTCTAAGCGATCAACCACTTCAGGGAAAAGCAAAATAGCCTCGTTCAATTGGTTGAGGCTTCGGTGCTTTAATTGGCTTTTAATATCAGGCAGCTGCTTCAGACTGTCTCTTAAACGGGCAAAGTCTTTAGGGCGGGCGGTTCTTAAGCCAACCCGTGCAACGATACGCTCAATGTCTGATAGCGACTTCAGGCTGGTTTGCAAAGGCTCGTAAGCGTTATTTTCCAATAGGGCTGCAACCGCATCGTAGCGTTTATTTAAGGCGTACTGATTTCGAATTGGGCGCTGTAGCCAACGTTGAAACTGGCGGCTGCCCATGGCCGAGGCTGTTTTATCCAATACTGCCGATAAATGTGTGTTAGCGTCGCCCAGGCTTTGTTGTAATTCAAGGTTACGGCGAGTAGCTGCATCTAGAATAAGGGCATCACTAGGGTGCTCTGTAACAATCGACTGGATATGCGGTAACGCCGAGCGCTGAGTTTCTTTTACATAGTGAAGAATAGCCCCTGCCGCGCCTAGTGTTGGTTCGTCAGCTTTAAGCCCAAAACCTTCCAAGTGCTGCGTAGCGAACTGTCGAGTTAATAATTCGAATGCGGTTGTTTGTTCAAACTCCCAGGTTGGACGGCGTTTGCAGTTCGCCTTAGCAAGCGGTAATCCGGCCAGTGACATGGTATCGGGATACAGCAACTCGGCCGGTTCCAGACGTTGCATTTCTGCGGCAAGTTGTTCGTGGGAGTTAGCTTGCGTTAACCAAAAACGTCCGCTGCTAAGCTCTAGACTAGAAATTGCATACAGGTCGTCTTTCAAGGCCGATATAGCGACTAACAGTTTTTGTTGTCGTTCGGTCAGTAGCGACTCATCGGTTACTGTACCCGGCGTAACAATGCGAACGACCTTGCGTTCGACAGGCCCTTTGCTCGTGGCAGGGTCGCCAATTTGCTCACAAATAGCGACAGACTCACCTAAATTGACGAGTCGCGCTAAATAGTTTTCAACCGCGTGGTAGGGAACGCCGGCCATTGGAATGGGCTCGCCGTTGCTTTGTCCGCGAGCGGTCAGCGAAATATCGAGAAGTTCTGCTGAACGTTTTGCGTCGTCGAAAAATAGCTCATAAAAATCCCCCATACGATAGAATAAAAGCATGTCCGTATGTTGCGCTTTTATACGTAAGTATTGCTGCATCATTGGGGTATGTGATTGGATATGTTTTTCAGAAAAATCAGGCATAGTTGAGTTATTTTTATCTGGAGCCAATGTTATGGTAACAACCACAGTTATTACGCCGCAAACCTTAGAACTCGCGGAACAGCTCGGTCAATGCTTGTTGGAAAAACAGCAAACAATTGCCACTGCAGAGTCCTGTACCGGAGGGGGAATAGGATACGCTATTACGGAAGTGGCGGGAAGTTCTGCTTGGTTTAATGGCGGATTAATCACCTATACTAACGACCTGAAGCGACAGCTACTGAATGTGAGTCAGAGAACGCTTGAAAAAGATGGGGCTGTGTCAGCGGAGTGTGTGAAACAAATGGCACTTGGCGCCCAGGCTCAATGCAATACGTCCTGGGCTATTGCGGTCAGTGGTGTGGCAGGGCCCGGCGGTGGTACTGTCGAGAAGCCGGTGGGACTGGTTTGGATGGCTTTAGTTGGACCCGGTTGCGAGGAGGTTTGGTCGCAAACGTTCGCGGGGAATAGACAAAAGGTGAGAAGCCAAACCATCGATGAAGTCCTAACGAAGGCAATAAATCAGTTTTGATTACAGTAAGTTAGCTGTCACTTTATAAAACTTTTTAATGAACACTTGATACTGTAAAAACGTACAGTATACTGTGTATAAAACCAGTAATTAATGCGGAGCTTAAAATGAGCAATGATCGTCAAAAAGCGTTGGATGCAGCGCTCGGGCAAATTGAACGTCAATTTGGTAAAGGATCTATCATGCGGTTGGGTGACAACCAGACGTTGGATATTGCCTCTGTTTCAACAGGTTCTTTAGGGCTAGATATTGCTCTTGGCATTGGTGGTTTACCTTTTGGACGAGTGATAGAAATTTACGGACCGGAGTCTAGTGGTAAAACGACAATGACTTTAGAGGTTATTGCTGAAGCCCAAAAAATGGGGAAAACCTGCGCTTTTGTTGATGCCGAGCACGCACTCGATCCTATCTACGCTGAAGCTCTAGGCGTTAACGTAGATGACTTGCTTGTGTCTCAGCCTGATACGGGAGAGCAAGCACTGGAAATTTGCGATATGTTGGTTCGTTCCGGTGCTGTTGACGTTGTGATTGTTGACTCGGTAGCTGCCTTAACACCTAAGGCCGAGATAGAAGGCGAAATGGGTGATAGTCATGTTGGCTTGCAGGCTCGTTTAATGTCACAAGCGCTTCGTAAATTAACGTCAAATATTAAAAAGTCGAACACCATGTGTATTTTCATCAACCAGATTCGTATGAAAATTGGTGTGATGTTCGGTAACCCGGAAACCACAACCGGTGGTAACGCACTGAAATTTTATTCCTCTGTTCGTTTGGATATTCGCCGTACGGGTGCTTTGAAAGAAGGTGATGAAGTTGTCGGTAACGAAACTCGTGTGAAAGTGGTTAAGAACAAGGTTGCACCTCCGTTTAAAGAAGCAAACTTCCAAATTTTGTATGGTAAGGGCATCTCTAAAGAGGGTGAGTTGATTGACTTGGGTGTTAAACACAAGATGGTTGATAAAGCGGGGGCTTGGTACAGCTATAAAGGCGATAAAATTGGCCAGGGCAAAGCAAACTCAATGAAGTTCTTGCAAGAAAACCCTAAAATAGCGGATGAATTGGAAAGCAGAATACGTGAACTCTTGCTGTCTAAGCCTGAAAAGAAAACAAAAGAAGATCGTGAAGCAGAGAGAGCGGCTGCAAAAGAAGCAGAAAACTCTCCAGAGCCAAGCGATGACAATGTTTTGTAAGTTGAATTGTTAATGATGAAAGTAAAAAGGCCCTGGATGTATCCGGGGCCTTTTAAATTGAGGGATTTATTGCAAAGAGTTGTTGATACAGTTTTGCCGCATAAGCGTCGGTCATGCCGGATAAGTAATCTGAAATAACCCGAGGGGCATTGTTTCCATGCTCTTGCTCGTGCAGGTAGCGTAAGCGAGTATTTGCTGGAAGCAGTCTTTCTGGCTCGACAGAAAGCACATCAAATAGCTCCATGACTATTTGCTGCCCTTTAAACTCCTGCGCCTGCATTTCAGGTTTGCGAATAACCCACTTGAAAATGAATTCTTTTAATGCATTAAGCAGCTGCTTCTCGGCATCTCCAAGTGCAACTTGATACTGTAACAACGGACATTCAAAGTCGTTGTCTGTTTTTATCAAGGTTGCGGAAGTAACCAGGCGGTTGACCAAACTACCAATGGCGCCTTTGCGTTCATAATGATCATCAGAAAACAGTGCATGAGTCAGTGATTCAGCGTTAAAGCCAGACAGAGCGCTTTCTAAAGACTGCAACCTGTCAAACATATACTTCATCCAGTGCTCACGCTGAATAAGACCAACAACTATGGCGTCTTCTAGGTCATGTACACCATAGGCAATATCATCGGCTGCTTCCATAATAGACGCATCAACGCTTTTTAAAGCGCTGCGGCCGTGTTTAGTGGTTTGTGGCTCTGCTGAAAGTGACTGAAAGGCTTGTTTGTCACTAGTCGATAATGGGGCAAGCACCCAGTCTAATTGGGCTGTGTCATCGTTATATAAGGCTTTAGGGGGTAACCATTGCCGGGTCGGTAAATGCTTAAAGTTACTGACATCTTCAGGTAATTGTTCGCAGCGAACCTGGCTGGCTAGAACAGGGTATTTCAATAGCCCGAGTAAAGTACGACGGGTCAAATTCATGCCATGCTCTGGCGTGTAGGCTTCAAGTTTGGTGACTATACGGAAAGTTTGGCCGTTACCCTCAAAGCCACCGTTATTGCGCATCATGTAGTTCAAAGCAATTTCACCGCCATGTCCAAAAGGCGGATGTCCAATGTCATGCGCTAAGCACAGAGACTCTAATAATGGTTCTGAGAACTCAAGAGACGCTGAAAGCTCAGGGTGCCGGTGACTTAAATGAACAATAAGGCTTGCTCCAATTTGGCTAGCCTCTAATGAGTGGGTTAAGCGAGTTCTTGGAAAGTCGTGCATACCCACGTACATAACCTGAGTTTTTGCCTGCAGCCGTCTAAATGCTGCGCTATGCAATATTCTGGCTTTATCTCGCTGGAATGGGGTACGGGTGTCATTGGGTCGCGTGCTTGATGTGTTAACTTGACGGTCAGTCCAGGGCATAGATAGCTCAGGTAGGTTGTTGAAAACTCAGTAATCATAGTACGATACTTAAACAAATTAAAAAAGTGGGAAAAATCACATGTCGGAAGTGAAAGTTGCATTAGCTCTAGGCTCTGGAGCGGCTCGTGGTTGGTCACATATTGGGGTTATTAAAGCCCTCGAAGAAATGGGTGTGCGCATTAATATGGTGGCAGGTACCTCCATTGGCTCACTAGTTGGAGCGGGTTATGCGTCTGGCCGCCTGGCTGAAATAGAGCAATGGGTGCAGGGCATGAGTCGCTGGGAAGTTTTCAACCTACTGGACTTTGGCTTTAATCAGGGCGGCATTATTGGCGGTGAAAAAGTATTTAACCATGCTCGGGAGGAGTTCGGTCAACGAAATATTGAAGACCTGCCTATTACTTATGGTGCGGTGGCAACAGACCTCTACAGTGGCCGTGAAATTTGGTTACGTAAAGGGGATTTATACGACGCATCGAGAGCTTCCTGCGCTATGCCGGGCGTTCTCTCTCCCAAAGCGTTTGACGGGCGCTGGTTAATTGATGGTGGACTGGTTAACCCTGTTCCAGTGTCCCTGTGTCGCGCCTTGGGTGCTGACTTTGTTATAGCCGTGCATTTGAACTCTCAGTTGAACTCCCGGGCGGTAGAGAAAAGAGGTCGCAGTATTCCGCCGCAAACAGAGGCTGAACAACTTGAGAAGGAAAAAGCGGAAATAGAAAGACATGCGGAAGACGATAATGGCTTTTTCGATAACCTGTGGTCGGGCAGTAAAGAATACTTAGATAGCTTTAAAGAGCGTTTTAAAAGTAATGGGCATAAAGCTCCAGGTATGTTTAGTGTCATGGCAAGTTCTATTGATATTATGCAGGAGCGTATTACTAAGGCTCGTATGGCGGGCGATCCGCCGGATATTTTAGTGCAGCCCAAACTTGGCCACATCGGTATTATGGAGTTTTATCGTGGGCAGGAAGCGATTGATATTGGTTATGACACGACTACACGGATGCGTGATTTGATCATGGATGAAATTGAGTTATACCGAGAGCGCCGCGGTTAAGCGGCGCCCAAACTTTTAAACGTGTTCTTTAATAGCCAGCTGCGTGCCCGTCTTTGCGGCTTTCAGAGGCGCCAATATAAACATCCTGTTCGTGGTCTTTCCAAATAGCCTGATAGCCGCCATAAGGACCGACTGCTTCCTGCAGCGTATGTCCCATTTTTATCAGTTCGCGTCGAGTGTTCTTAGAGAAGCCGTTTTCCAGACTGACAACACCGCCGTCGGACATGACAGAGCCAGTTGGCTGGCTTGAACCTGTATGCAGAATGCGAGGCGCATCGCCGGCTTCTTGCAGGTTCATGCCAAAATCAATCATGTTAATAAGAATTTGTGCATGCATTTGAGGTTGTGTGGCGCCGCCCATAACGCCGTAACTCATTAATGGTTTCCCGTCTTTGGTCACAAAAGCGGGAATGATGGTGTGGAAAGGGCGTTTGCCTGGTTTAAACACATTGCGATGATTCGCATCCAGTGCAAACAGTTCGCCGCGGTTCTGCAAAACAAAGCCTAGGCCTGTTGGTGTCACTCCTGAGCCCATCCCCCGGTAGTTACTTTGAATGAGCGAGACCATATTGCCGTCTTTGTCAGCGGTTGTTAAATAAATGGTATCGCCTTCTGTCGGTGGATTACCCGGCTCGTATGAGCGGCCTGCTTTGTTTGGGTTAATGAGTTCAGCGCGCTCCTTGGCGTAACCTTTATCTAATAAACCTTCTACCGGCACATCGTGAAATGCTGGATCAGAATAGTATTTTGCACGATCCTCAAATGCTAGCTTCTTAGCCTCGACAAAATGATGAATATACTCAGGACTGTCAAAGCCCATGGCACTCAGGTCATATTGCTCAAGTATATTGAGTATTTGCTGCGCTGCTATACCTTGGGTGTTAGGAGGTAACTCCCAAAGATTATATCCGCGATAATTAGTAGAAACAGGGTTAACCCAAGTCGATTCATGCTCTGCTAAATCTTCGTATGACAGAAAGCCCCCGTGTTTCTCGACAAACTCGTCGATAGTACGGGCAATTTCGCCTTTATAGAATGCGTCACGACCTTTATTGGCCAACAGTTTGTAAGTGTTAGCTAAGTCGGGGTTTTTAAAGCGCTCGCCTTTTTCAGGGACGTCGCCGTCTTTCATAAACACGTCAGCGAACCCGGGTTGGTCAGCGAGTACTGCGGCGTTTCGATCCATGTAGTAGGCAATAACTTCAGTCACCGGAAAGCCGGACTCTGCGTAGTTAATAGCCGGTTGCAGCACGTTCTTCATGTCCAATTGACCGAAACGGTCATGAAGTTCAAACCAGCCATCGACGGCACCAGGAACCGATAGCGGTAGTACGCCACGAGGAGGAATTGACTCATAGCCGTTTTCTTTAAAGTACTTCAGCGACAAACTTTTTGGAGAACGGCCTGAGGCATTGAGTCCATAGAGTTTTTCTGATTCGGCATCCCATACAATGGCAAATAAATCACCACCTATACCATTTCCGGTCGGTTCAACTAAGCCGAGTACTGCGTTGGCTGCAATGGCGGCATCAATCGCATTTCCGCCTTCCTGCATAATATCCAGTGCGACTTGAGTGGCTAACGGTTGACTCGTCGCCGCCATTGCCGTTGGTGCCATAGCTTCCGAGCGAGTGGCAAAGTGATGACCTGTTATACGGTCACTGGCCGCAGCGGGTAGGGTAGACGCCGCGCATGTAAAAGCGAGAGCGGCTGAAGCGATAATATTCAATCGTGCCATAGTGTTTACCTTGTTAACTGTGTTGTATTCACTATAGACCGACAGTTAGAAACAAAAAAGACCAGCACGATAGGCTGGTCTTTTTATAGGTTTAAGGCCTGTTGTTATTTAGCCTTTTTTGTCACCGTGATAGTAATCATCGATAACGCTTTCCATTTCTTCGAACTTATCTTGTAGCTCTTTCTCTGGTTCAGCAGTGACTTTGCTGAAAATGATGATAGCCAGTGTAGATAAGATGAAGCCTGGTACAATTTCGTAGACGTAAGCAGATAGCTGTTCGCCACCGAAAGTTGGACCGTAAATCCAGAATAGCACTGTAATAGCACCTGCCAACATACCAGCAAGAGCACCATTACGGTTCATGCGTTTCCAGAACAGACTCAGAATAACCACAGGACCAAATGCGGCGCCGAAGCCGGCCCATGCGTTACTAACCAGGCTTAGAATGGTGTTCTCTGGGTTCCACGCTAACCAAATAGCCACTAATGAAACCGCCAATACAGACATACGACCGACGAATACCAGCTCTTTTTCACTCGCGTCTTTACGTAAGAAGGCTTTATAAAAGTCTTCCGTCAGCGAGCTCGAGCTAACCAGTAGCTGTGAAGAAATGGTACTCATAATGGCTGCCAGAATTGCCGCCAGCAGGAAACCACCAATTAATGGGTGGAATAAGAACTGCGAGAAAATAATGAAAATAGTTTCAGCATCCGGCAAACTCATTTTGGTTTCCGCAACATAGGCAATGCCGACGAAGCCTGTTGCCATAGCACCGATAATAGATACCGTCATCCACGAGATACCAATGCGGCGTGCGGCTTTCACATCACTGACTGAGCGAATCGCCATGAAACGCACAATAATGTGCGGCTGACCAAAATAACCAAGGCCCCATGCAAGCAGCGAGATAATACCTAAGGTACCCAGTATTTCGCCGGTTGCCCCATCCTTAAAGAATGCCAGGAAGTCAGGGTTAATCTCACCGACTTGGCCCACAACACTGCTGTATCCACCGAGCTCTGCAAAGGCGACAATAGGCACCAGAACCAGAGCGACGAACATAATGCAGCCTTGAACAAAGTCCGTCATGCTTACCGCTAAGAAACCGCCGAACAGGGTGTAAGCACATACCACACCGGCTGTTACCCAGAGGCCTGTGGTGTAGTCCATGCCGAATGAGCTGTCGAACAGCTTACCTCCGGCAACCAGACTGGCTGAAGTGTAGAGAGTAAAGAAGATAATAATAACCACAGACGAGAATATACGCAGTCTGCGGCCTTTATCATTAAAGCGGTTCGCAAAGTAATCGGGAATCGTGATGGAGTCGTTTGCGACTTCGGTATAGGTTCTTAAACGCGGTGCTACGATAACGTAGTTAAGATACGCGCCAATGACCAGACCCACTGCAATCCACAGCTGCGAGACACCTGAGACATAAATTGCACCGGGTAAGCCCATCAGCATCCAACCACTCATGTCAGATGCACCCGCAGATAACGCGGTAACGCCAGGACCGAGGCCTCGACCACCTAGCATGTAACCTGATACTGAGTCAGTTGACTTTTTGTAGGCGTAAAGACCAATACCTAGCATGACGATAAAATACGCTGCTAGTGATATCAGAGTACCTGTTTCCACATTAAACTCCTGTTGTTTTGGTTTTTAGTCAGCGATCTTTTTTGCTTTGTCGCTTTTGAATTTAATCTGCTTATTTAAGTGGTCATGCAGCAACTGATGAACATAAGGTTGCTGATCATCACCTAGTACTATGTCTGTTTTATCAAACACGATCATTTTACCACGATATAAAATTAATATCTTATCAGCAATGTGTTTCACGATTTGCGGTGAATGGGTCACTAAAATATACGAAATACCCATATCTTGCTGGAGATTGAGCATAAGGTTAATAATTTGAGCTCTAACGGATGGGTCGAGTCCAACCAAGGCTTCATCGGCAACGACAATCTGAGGCTCCAGAATGATAGCCCGAGCAATACAAACACGCTGCTTTTGACCGCTCGACAGCATATGCGGATAAAATTCACCGTGTTCAGTCAGCATTCCTACGCGACGCAGCGCAATGTCGATTTTTTCATTGCGTTCTTGCGCAGTTAAGTCCGTATTAAATTTTAACGGCTCTTCGAGTTGTTTACGAAGCGTCAAATGCGTATTCAATGAGTTTTCGCTGTCCTGGAAAATCATTCGAATATTATGACAACGCTGCTGATAATGCTGGTTATGGAGCTTTTGCCCATTTAACCAGAGCTCGCCTGAGCTGGGGCTATCAACGCCGGCAATGATCTTAGCCAGTGTTGATTTACCAGAGCCTGTCTCGCCCATTACCGCCAGTGTTTCGCCAGCCTCAATATGAAAAGACAAAGGCTCAATCGCCACGGATTTTTTGCTCCATGGCCACGCTTTGCGAGGGCGGTAGGTTTTCCCCAAATTTTTCACTTCCAGTAGATGGCTCATGATTCAGGCTCCACAAGTGGGAAGTGACAATGAAAAACCCGCTGTTGTTGGTGTGTTGCCAGAGGCGCTTTAACGCACTGCTTTTGAGCATAAGGACAACGCGGTCCGAGTCGGCAGCCAATGGGCATGTGACGTAATGTAGGAATAGCTCCGGGCAGAGTTGGCAAACGCGCTTTATGGGGCAGCTCCTGCTGAGTTTGTAGTGACATTCTTAACATTGAGTCAGTGTAAGGGTGAGCAGGGTTCGTTATGAGCGCTTCTGCTGGCCCGGTTTCCATGAGCTGACCACAATACAACAAGGTCAACTGTTTGGTTTCGGGCAAAATTGAGGTTAAATCCTGCGATATGAGCAGCACTGACATATCTTGGCTAACCGCCAGCCGGGCTAACAACCGATGAATTTGTAGTTTTGTCGATGGCTCCATTGCTGTGGTTGGTTCGTCCGCAATAAGAAGACGAGGGCGGTGAGCGATGGCAATAGCGATACTGACTTTTTGTGCGACCCCTTGTGAAAGCTCAAATGGGTAACTATCAATAACTGACTCGTGATCGCGAATACCTACGCGGTGCAATAATCGTTTAACACGTGTTTTTCTGTCCACACGGCGTCTCATAAAGGTACCGCGCACGTCGCCCTCAGGAATGGCTTCAACAATTTGCTGTTCGACAGTACTGTTTGGGTCTAAATAGGAATAGGGGTCTTGAAAAATCATCGCCATGTCACGGCCGGTAATGGCGCGGCGTTGTTTGGTGGTCATTGCTAATAAGTCCTGCCCATTCCACCAAAGCCTATCCGCAGTTACATCCCAGTTCGGGTTGGCAAAACCAACAATGGCTTTTGCCAGCAGGCTTTTACCCGAACCGGACTCGCCGACAAGACTGTGAATTTCGCCTTTACCAAGTTGTAAGTTCACTTTATCTAACACCCGGACGATGCCGTGCGGCGTTTTCATTTCAACGGTTAAATTGCGGATATCAAGTAACTGCATTAACTGTTCACCCTTTCGCTGAGCGCGCGGCGTAAGCTGTCGCCGACAATATTTATCGACATTATCGTGATGAATAGGGTAACGCCCGGCAACACCATTGACCAAGGCGATAAATAAACTTCGTCCAAGCTGCGGGCAAGCATGCTGCCCCATTCAGGCGTTGGGGACTGTATGCCAAGACCGAGGAAGCTTAGTGCCGCAATATCCATAATGGCAACCGATAAAGACACCGTCAGTTGCATGACCAATATGGGCGTTATATTAGGCAAAATCACCCGATACAATAGATAGCGTTTAGAGCAACCGTTAAGGCGTGAAGCGGTGACATAGTCTTTTTGCCATTCCTGATGCACGGCGTTGCGGGTCACGAAAATAAACTGCGGTATCAATGACAACGTAATGGCCAGCGCAACGTTAAATAATCCGGTGCCCAGTATTGCAATGATGATAAGCGCCATTAAAAAAGACGGAATAGACAGCAGGGTGTCAAATACCCGCGAAAATGTTTGATATTTAATGGTGCGGTCAATGCCCAACACAGCGCCGATAATCATGCCAACGATCGATGAACTGGCGACCATAAGAATAGGCAGTCCTAAACTGTAAATACTGCCAATGAGCAACCGAGACAACATGTCCCGACCCAAATCATCGGTTCCCATAAGGAACTGAATATTGCCTTGATCCGTCCAGGATGGCGGCAAAGACACTGCGTTAGCAAACTGCATGGAGGTGCTATATGGCGCAAGTAGGGGCGAGAAAATAACCACGAGAATCATTGCCAGCAGTATGTACAATGCCGTCATGGACAGCAGACGCTGATTAAAACGCCGCCATACTAACGTCAGCGGGCTTGGGTTCTCGTCTTTGTAGTAAAGGTTAATATGCGGCATGTTATTCGTGCCTTACAATAGGGAATCGCCATCCACGATAGAGATCCACGATTAAGTTAAACAGTAAAATGGTAAAGGCGATGATAAGTACACAGGCCTGTATGACCGGAAAGTCCCTTTCGAATATCGCTCGTACCAGCCAGTTGCCTATGCCGGGCCAGTTAAATATGGACTCAATAACAATACTGTTACTGAGTAGAAGACTGAAAATCAGTGGTACTTGCTGCAAAACCGATTGCGTTGCGTTGGGCACAGCGTGTTTTAATAAGACCTGAAACTCATTCAGACCACGTGCTCTTGCCGCTTTCACATAGGGTTTTTGTAGCATTTCCTGAGTGGCATTACGCATCAGCCTTAGCAGCAGCATCATTGGCATTATCGATAATATAATGACTGGCAGAATCAAGTGGTTGAGTGCATCCTGAAAGGCCGCTGCTTTATAGTCCGAGTCACTCAATGCGATATCAAACAAAATGGCTCCGGATTTAGGCGCAATGCCATACAGCGGGTTTATTTGTCCGGTTATAGGCAGCCAGTCTAGTTTGACGGCGAAAAATAAAATCAGTAGCTGAGCAAGCCAGAAGACGGGGATTGAATAGCCGGCCATTGCCAGGCTGATGACGCTTTTGTCAATGGGCCCTCGAAACTGAGTGGCGGCCAAAACGCCACTAGGTACGCCAATAATAACCGCCAGAATCAATGCGCCAATAATGAGTTCGAGCGATGCGAAGAGGTGTTGGTACGCCTGTTTAAAGACATAGTCACCTGAACTCAATGACGCTCCCCAATTGCCGGAGAGAAGGTGCTGCATGTAATTAATGTATTGTAAGGCAATGTTTTTATCCGTGCCTCTGGCCTCCGATAGGATCGGGTAGTAATCACTAAAAGTCCGTACCCCAGTCATGTTAGTGAGTGCGTCGCCAGGGAAGAAGAAGTTCAATGAGAAGGTGAATACCGTCAGCAAAAAGAACGCGATAATAAAGACAAATAAACGGCTGCTAAGGTAACGAATCATTGGGCGCTCTCCTCAGCCGGTGTCACTTTGGTGGCTAAACGAAAGTTAATGCCGCCATACGGCGGTAACTGCACACCGCGAACCGTTTTTTTCTGCGCCTGATAGCGACGTGAGTGAGCAATAGGCAAAAGGGGTAATTGTTGATTCAGAATGTGTTGTGCACTTTGATACAACGCTTTTCGCTCTGCGGCATCAGTGGTTGATATGGCTTCGTAGAGCAACTCATCAAAGCCTGGATGACACCAGTTGGCGCGATTTCCTCCGGTAGCGACGGCAGCGCAGCTTAGCAGTGGCCTGAAGAAGTTATCAGGGTCAGCGTTATCAGCGTACCAACCGATTAAAACGGTATCGTGCTCGCCCCGTGACAAGCGTCGTCTGAAGGTATTCCACTCATAAGAGACAATACGTGCATTGACGCCAATCTGGGCAAGATCTGACTGCATGAGTTCAGCCATGCGGCGTGCATTAGGGTTGTAAACCCGTTGTACCGGCATTGCCCAGATATTAATAGTTAATTGCTCATATCCGGCTTCTTCAAGTAGCTTTCTGGCTTTTTCGGGGTCGTAGCCGTATTGAATGCCCTGGTTGTCGTAAGCCCAGGATGTTGGGGGTAATATTGAGCGTGCCAGCTCTGCGTTACCGTAATAAATAGTGTCAATAATCGCCTGGCGGTTAATAGCATGACTAAGCGCCTGTCGAACTAACGGGTCATCAAACGGTGGCTTTTTTGTATTGAAAGCCCAAAAAGAGACATTAGGGCTTACTTCATTTGTGACCACAATATCGTCGCGATTGAGCGCTTGAAGCTCACTGATTAGCGGGTAGGGAATAACATCACATTCGCCGGTCACTAACTTCAGCATTCGCTTGTTGGCGTTAGGGGTAATTGAGTAAACAAGCTGCTCAATACCCGGACCCTCCCGCCAATATTCAGGGTGCTTTGTGTAGCGTATCAACACATCTTTGCGGAAGCTTTCGAAACGATAAGGCCCGGTGCCTATCGGCTTTAAGTCAATTAGATAGGGTACGTCTTTTACCGAGAGTTGTTGTGCATATTCCGCTGAGAGAATAATCGCAAAGTCGGTAGCCAAATTTGCCAAAAAGGAGCTATCGGCGTTATTCAGCACGATGTCGACTGTCATTTTATCGACTTTGATAACCTTCTGAATCAGTTTATCCAGACCGGTAGCGCTAAAGAATGGATAGCTGCCGCCACCGACGTTGTGATAAAGGCTGGTTTCATCAAGCCAGCGGTTAAAGCTAAAGCGAACGTCTTCTGCGTTAAAGTCACGGGTTGGTGAAAAGTAATCGGTTGAGTGAAACTTGACGTCTTCACGCAGATAGAAGCGATAACGGGTGCCGTTGTCGAGCGGCTCCCAGCGCTTGGCGAGCGCTGGTACAAAGGTTTGCTTTTCAGCGTCGTAGTCAATCAGTCGGTCATAAAGTTGGGCGGCGGTCGCATCAACAGTCGTGCCCGATGTGATGAGCTGTGGGTTGAAAGTGTCAGGGTTGCCCTCAGAGCAATAAATAATGCCTTCTGATAATGGCGTCACTTCTTCTGTACCAGGCTCGCAGCCAGCAAGTAATATCGTTGTTGCGGAAATGAGTAAAGAAAGCGCTTTAGTCATTATTTGCGGCTGCCCCGTCCAGCAGTTGGTATTTCTTTAAATAGCCTCTGAGCTGATGATAGGTTAAACCAAGATAAGATGCTGTCTTTTTTTGATTAAACTGCGATAGACGCAGCGCTTGTTTGAGTAATTCTTTTTCATAGTCCTGCGACAGCTGCTTAAATTCGACCGGCTCATCGGCTTTTAATACAGAAGTGACTTTTGAGTCATTAGCATCGCCAGGCGCTTCAGATGCTGAGCTCAGCGCTGACGAAGAAGCTGTGCGTGCCGTTGCTGAAACGCCGGGACGAAATGGGCTGTCAAACGGATCCAAGACAATATCATTGATAGGAACATGACCATTGCCTAAGCGGTAAAGGCTCCGTTCCACCGTATTTTTAAGCTCCCGAACGTTGCCGGGCCAATCATAATTCAGCATGATTTTACGCGCTTTTTCGGTAAAACCACTGAACAATTCTAATTCCATTTCCCGAGCCATAGACACCGCAAAATGCTCCGCTAACAACATAATGTCTTCACGTCGCTCTCTAAGCGGAGGCAGTGTTATAACGTCGAAGGCTAAACGGTCGAGTAAATCAGAGCGGAACTCACCTTGCGCTGCAAGCGTCGGTAAATCTTCATTGGTTGCCGCAATTAAGCGAGTATCGACTTTTACCGGCTGACGTCCTCCGACACGTTCAAATTGACCGTATTCGATGACGCGCAACAGCTTTTCCTGAACTCGTAATGATGTGTTCGCCAGCTCATCTAAAAATAAAGAGCCACCATCGGCTCTTTCAAAACGCCCTTCATGACGCTTAGCTGCGCCGGTAAACGCGCCGGCCTCGTGCCCGAACAGCTCGCTGTCTAATAAATTTTCGTTTAAGGCTGCGCAGTTGAGCGTTAGGTATTGTTGCTGCCAGCGTTGCGATAGGTAATGACAACGCGCTGCTATGAGTTCTTTACCGGTACCGCGTTCACCAATGATAAGTACGGGCTTATTCAGCGGAGCTATTTGCGAAACCTGCTCCAGAACTTCAACAAAGCTGTTGGATTGGCCAATTAAATTGTCTGACGGACGCGAGTTACTCATCGACTGAGCCTTAATTATAGTTATTTTTGCTAATTATTAGTCTATTTCACGAACCGAGGCAATACCCGACTCTGTCACAAAATATAAAAAACCTTAATATTCAGCTGATTACTAATTTTTTAAAAGTTGGCTCGATACTTGAATAATGTATGAGCGAATAAATCATTAGCTATGTAAGAGGTAATTTATTATGGGTATTTTTTCACGTTTTAGCGATATCGTGAACTCTAATATCAATGCGTTATTAGATAAAGCCGAAGATCCGCAAAAAATGGTGCGTCTGATTATCCAGGAAATGGAAGACACATTGGTTGAAGTTCGTTCAACATCAGCTCGACTGTTAGCTGAGAAAAAAGATATTCAACGCCAACAGGAGCGCATGGAAAAAGAAGTCGCGGACTGGGAAGCGAAAGCGGAGCTTGCTTTAAGTAAGGAACGCGAAGACTTAGCTCGCCAGGCGCTGATTGAAAAAAGCCGCGCGCAGGATAATGTTGATGCGTTACAGAATGAAATGCAGCGTGTTGATGAGTCGCTGGATAAACTGAACGATGAAATTGCGCAGCTTCAAGAAAAACTGGCTGATGCTAAGTCGCGTCAAAAAGCAATCCTTATGCGTCAGAAGACTGCAAGTAGCCGATTACAGGTGAAAAAACAGGTCGATAGCTCTAAAGTAGATGATGCCATGCAGCGTTTTGACCGCTACGAGGCAAAAATTGATGACTTAGAAGCACAAGTAGAGTCTTATGATATGGGTAAACGCAGCTTGCGCGACGAGTTTGCTGAATTGGAAAATGAAGGCAAAGTTGATGAAGAGTTGGAAGCTCTGCGCGCTCGCATGAAATCAAAGTCGTCTAAAGACTCTGAATAAATAGGCAAATCAAGATGGATATTGAAGCTATTTTCGGGATGTTAGTTGCGCCGCTGATTCTGTTTGTACTGATTGTTGCGCCAATTTGGATAATCTTGCATTACCGCAGCAAACGCCAAATGAACCAGGGGCTGAATGAGGAAGAGCGCGAGTCACTTGCGCTCTTAGCCGACCAGGCGAAACGTATTCGTGAGCGCGTGCAGACGCTTGAACGCATTCTGGATGCTGACTCACCAGGCTGGAGGGACAGACAATGAGTATTTCCAAGTCACGCAGGGAGCTGACTCGTGATGCAGAAAAAGGCAAAATAGCTGGTGTTTGCGCTGGCTTAGGGGACTACCTCAATATTGAGCCTTGGTTAGTACGAGTCGTATTCTTTACTGGGTTAATCTTTGCATCAGGCTTTTTCTTTGTGTTGTATTTAGCAGGGTGGTTGATTCTCGACAAAAAAAAGCCCGATATGAACTCGCACCGAGTCGACGTTAAAACCAGAGTTTGGCAAGGCGGTGAGCCACCAAGAGACGCCATACATGACATAAAGCGTGAGTTCGATGAGTTGGAGGCACAGTTGCAATCGATGGAAAAGTACGTAACCTCCAATCACTATAACCTTCAGCGAGAATTTAATCGTCTGTGAGCCGTATCAAGCAGTTTAAAAGCCAGACCCGCGATCTTATCCATCGCGGGTTTGATCGTCATATTAAGTTGGCCGTAACAGGCTTAAGTGGTGCCGGTAAAACCGCATTAATAACCGGTGTCTTAGAGCAGTTGCTGTATGCCAATGAGTCGCAAAACCTGCCTTATTTCAATGTACGCCAACATCAAAGGCTTATCGGTTGCCGGCTGCACACCAGCCCTAATTGGGATACTCCGCGCTTTGACTATGAAAAGGCAGTGGAGTGCCTGACCAGCGCACAGGGAAAGTGGCCGGCGTCGACCCGTGATGTCAGTGAAATTCGGGTGGAGCTGAAGTACCACCCAGAACGGGGAATTGCCGGTAGAGTGCTGGATGAGCGTCGCCTGACGGTCGATATTATTGATTATCCGGGCGAGTGGCTGCTTGATTTACCTTTGTTGTCGCTCACGTACAGGCAATGGTCCGAAAAGCAACGCACACTGATTGACTCAACGCCTCGACAAGAGATGGCTGAAGTGTGGTTAAAAAAGCTCTATGAGCTGAGTGAAGTCGCCACAGAAGACAACGCCGAAAATCAGTTGAAAATAGTTGCCAGTGCCTACCGAGCGTACTTATCTGAGTGTAAAACACGAGGACTGAAGCTTTTGCAGCCGGGGCGTTTAGTGTTACCCGGAGAGCTAGAGGGAACGCCGTCTCTGGACTTTTTCCCATGGCCATTAAAGCAACCCATACCCAACGCATGGCAAGGTTTGTTAGAACAGAAGTTTGAGTATTATAAAGAACACGTTATCAAACCTTTTTATCAAAACTACTTCAGGCATTTTAACCGACAGTTAATACTGGTCGATGTGCTGGGGGCACTTGAGGGGGGCGAGTCTCATTTTGACGAATTGAAGCTGGCGTTGACTGAAATCATGCAAAGCTTTAACTACGGTCAGAACAGTCTGTTAAAACGCTTGTTTTCGCCGCAGATTGATAAAGTGGCCTTTGTGGCGACGAAGACAGACAGTATTATTCCGAGTGATCATACAAAGTTAACTGGGTTGCTCAACGCACTGACATTGGAGGGAAGACAACAACTTCAGTTTGAACGTATTCCTTTTGAATTATTCAGCGTTGCAGGCGTGTCCACGAGCCAGTGGAAGCAGCTTAAAAACGGTACGAATGTGCTTGAAGGAATTGATGAATCAGGTGCGTTAGTTCGTGTCGGCGCCCCTCATGTTCCGGGTCGCTTACCTGCGAAAGATGATTGGCAACAAGGCTATGTCTATCCACATTTTCTTCCAAACTTTACGCTGGCCGATTCGCCGTTGCCGCATATTCGTTTAGATAAACTGCTGAATGCTGTCATTGGAGATAAATTACGATGAGCAAACATCGCGAGCTCACTTATTATTCCGTGGACGAGGACGCAGAGCCACGAGCAAATACCGAATCTGTTGATGAAACGGGCGACGTGCTATCAACGGTGCAAATGCAGACTAAGTTCGAGAGACAACTGCGTCGGTGGGGACGTTGGTTGCTGCTGGGCGTTGTCTTGGCATCGGTTGCCGGAATTATTGAGCTCGTGCTGGCTATTATTGAATCATGGCAGCAAAGTTGGGTATTGGGGACGCTATGGAGTGCTGGTTTTACATTAATACTGGGTTTGCTTGTCGGCTTTTTTGTCAAAGAATTCTGGCAGCTTCGCCAGTTAAAACGTCGCTGGCACGCTCAGAGTCAGGGTACAGAAAGTATTGAACAACAATTGAAGCTGCTGGATCATCCTGATTTAGAAGAACGCTGGATGCAGATCTACCAGCCCTACTGGTCTGACAGTGAAAAGCGTGAACGATTTGAATGCGATATTTTAAGTCGCGTTGACCAACAAGCCAGCCGACTTATCAGCCGTTGGTCCGCGGAAGCGGCTGCTATGATAGCAGTCAGCCCCTTTGCGGTCTTAGATATGCTGATTATTTTATGGCGTAATCAGCGCATGATTCATCGTATTGCCGGACTTTACGGCGTGAAACTAGGATACTTAGCGCGTATTCGGTTATGGCGGCAAGTGTTGGCGAATATCGCCTATTCAGGAATAAGTGAGGCTGCTGTCGATTTAGGCACACAATGGGTGAGCGCTGAACTGATAACGAAACTTTCCGTACGTGCCGGGCAGGGGCTGGGTGCGGGTCTTTTAACAGCAAGACTGGGTTATCAAGTAATGTCGCTGTGCCGGCCGCTGTCATTTCAGCACACCAAAAAGCCAGGATATGGGCAGCTTCAAAAAGACTTGCTGCGCCAATTAAAAGGCGTTCTTCCATCGCTGTATAAAGCCCAATTTTCTAAGGGTGTAAAGACGCCGGAGAGTAAAGTGGAAAACTAGCGTTACACTTTGTAAAAGGTTTGAGATAGCGCAAAGATTGCCAATATTGGGTTGCTCGTTGCACTCTGTTGCTCGTTAACATTTTACTGACAAACGAGTGCAATTTGTATGTCTGCCAAGAGCAACCACAATCATTCTAATAATAAGTGGCAACCTGCAACTCAGGTGATTCATGCTGGTGCGAACCATGACGACCCTCATGGTGCGCTGAGCAGTCCGTTATACCAAACATCAACCTTTGCTTTTTCCTCTTCAGAGCAGGGCTCACGCCGTTTCGCCGGAGAGGAAGAAGGCTATATTTACAGTCGCTTAGGCAACCCGACCACCAACGAACTTGAGCAACGCATGGCTGAGTTAGAGGGCTATGAAGCCGCTGCGGCTGCCGCCACTGGCATGGGAGCGATAGCGGCAACCACCATGGCGTTTGTGAAAGCTGGCGATCATATTATTGTATCTGATGCGATTTATGGTTGCAGTTTTGCGTTGTTTAGCGAGCTGTTCGAGCGTTTTGGTGTGCATGCTGACTTTATCGACTTAACGGATACCGAGCTCTTAGCATCTAGCATTAAAGACAACACGCGTCTGGTGTTTTTAGAAACACCCGCGAACCCGCATTTAAAAACAGTGGATATTGATGCTGTACATGCGGTTATAAAAGACAAAGACATTCGACTGATTGTCGACAACACCTTTATGACCCCGCTATTGCAGCAGCCGAAACAGCACGGTGCCGATATTGTGGTTCATAGTGCGACGAAGTTTCTTAATGGTCATGGTGATGTCGTTGCAGGCATTGTATGCGGAAGTGCCGAAGATATAGCGACAATTAAAGGTACGACATTAAAAGATATGGGCGCTACCATGAGTCCACATGACGCTTGGCTTATTTTGCGTGGTTTAAAGACGCTCGACGTACGCATGCAGCGACACTGCGAAAACGCCAATAAGGTGTATGAATTTTTAACTCAGCGCAGCGACGTAAAGACCATCTACTTCCCAGGGGCGCCTGATCATAATGCTCAGAAGCTGATGGGTCACCAAATGAAAGCGAACGGAGCGGTTATTGCGTTTGAACTGGATGGCGATGAAGCCATGGCGCGTTACTTTCTGGATCAGCTGCGAATGATAAAACTCGCCGTGAGTTTAGGGGATGCTGAAACGCTGATTCAGCACCCGGCGTCGATGACACATTCGCCTTATACGCCGGAAGCGAGGGCGAAAGCAGGCATCTCCGACACCTTAATTCGTATCGCTGTCGGCTTAGAGGCCGCAGACGATATTATCGCTGACATTGAGCAAGCGTTGGATGCGTGTAAAGCGCAGTGGCAACAGTCAGCGTGATTCTGAACTAATAATAACAATAACTATCAAAATTTAATGAGGAAGCAACAAGGTTGAATTATGGGTAAAGAAAGTCAATACGTATCGAAGCAACCGGACGAAAACGGTATTATTCACTGGACTGACGAAGAAAACGCGATATGGAAAGATCTCGTTGAACGTCAGCTAGAATGCATTCCGGGTAAAGCTTGTGACGAGTATATGAAGGGACTTGAATTACTCAACTTACCGAAAGATCGCTTACCGCAACTGCACGAACTGAATGAGGTTCTGGAGCGGGAAACGGGGTGGCAGGTTGCTGCGGTACCGGCGCTTATTCCGTTCGATGAGTTTTTCCGTCTGTTGGCGAATAAACAATTCCCGGTTGCGACTTTTATCCGAACTCGCGAAGAGTTTGATTACTTGCAAGAGCCGGATATCTTTCATGAGATATTTGGTCACTGTCCGCTGTTAACGAATCCAGCATTCGCTCACTTTACGCACCAGTACGGTAAACTCGGTTATGCAGCAACGCCGAAAGAACGTGTCTATTTGGCTCGCCTTTACTGGTTTACGGTTGAATTTGGGTTATTACAAACCAAAGAAGGCACGCGTATTTATGGTGGTGGTATCTTGTCATCGCCGGCGGAGACTGAGTATGCAGTGAACAGCGATAAACCGGAGCGGAAACCGTTAAAAGCGCTTGATGCGTTAAGAACACCGTACCGGATTGATATTATTCAGCCCATTTACTATACCATAGAGAGTGTTGATGAGCTGTTTGAAATTTCTGACATGGATATCATGTCACTGGTTCATGAAGCGATGGAACTTGGCTTATTTGAACCGAAGTTCCCGCCAAAAGATGCAGCTTAGTTTTGCCAAAATAAAGAACAACGAGGAGTAAGTTTAATGGCACAATTAGATCAAGAACGTTGTGAAGCTTGTCACGCTGACGCACCTAAAGTGAGTGATGACGAGCTAAAAGAGTTAATGCGTGAAATCCCTGATTGGACACCGGTCACGAATGACGGTGTGATGATGTTGCAGCGCGAATACAAGTTTAAAAACTTTAAGCAGGCTTTGGCGTTCACTAACCGTGTTGGTGAAATTGCGGAAGAAGAAAAGCACCACCCTGAAATTACTACTGAGTGGGGCAAAGTCACCGTAACGTGGTGGACTCACTCGATTAATGGTCTGCACAAAAACGACTTTATTATGGCGGCGAAAACCGACAAAGTAGTCGACGCCTAAGTAACTGCGTTTAATCAATCGATGTTAAAACCCCAAGTGAACGCGCTCGGGGTTTTTTGTTTTTAAATGCGCGTCTTTGGTGTATCATTTGCTTTACATTTAGACGGTAAAGCAAGGTGTTATGCGGCTAGAAATTACCTGTGATGATAGGCTTGGTATTTGTCAGGATGTCCTGCAGATTCTGCGTGATCACGAAATAGACCTACGTGGCATTGAAGTTGACCCTAAAGGAAAAATCTTTCTTAACTTTCCTGAGCTGGACTTCGATGATTTTCGTCATTTAATGCCGCAAATCCGTCGTATTCCTAATGTTATCGACGTAAAAACCATTCCATACATGCCGTTTGAACGAGAGCATTACGAGTTTAATCTGCTGCTTTCTACGTTACCGGATCCGGTTCTGTCCATAGACACCAAAGGCGTTATCGATATTATTAACGACGCGGGTTTGAAGCTGCTCTCGGACAGTCATGACGTGCTTAAAGGTGAGCCTCTTTCACAGTTTGTGCAGGGAATTGCACTACAACGCTGGCTCGATAAACAACCCAAAATGCCAATCTACGAAGCCGTAACCATAGGCAGTGATCAATATTACGCGCAATTGCTACCGATTTGGGTTAATGACGAGGAGGGGACGGAAGTCTTTGCGGGCGCCGTGATGACCTGCAAGTCGGAACCCGTTACCGAAAACTGGCAGCAAGCCAGTAATAAAGCGGCCTTTGATCGCCTGCTTACTGAAACACCTGCGATGAAACGAGTCATTAGCGACGCCCAACGTATGGCGGAGCTGGATGCGCCCTTGTTATTGGAGGGGGAAACAGGGGTGGGCAAAGAGTTGCTCGCAAAAGCTTGCCACTTGGCCAGCCCGCGCCATGAGCAACCCTTTCTAGCTATTAATTGTGCTGCACTGCCCGATAATGTTGCGGAGAGTGAACTGTTTGGTCATGCGGAAGGCAGTATTAGTGCCCAAAGCGCTAAGAAAACCGGAGTGCTTGAGCAAGCCGCCGGCGGAACCGTGTTGCTTGATTCTGTGGGTGAAATGTCGATTGGCCTTCAGGCAAAATTACTGCGCTTTCTGGAGGACGGTGTATTTCGCCGTATCGGCGAAGAGCAGGAAGTCAGTGTCGATGTACGAGTCATTTGTACGGCTCAGGGTAACCTTTTCGAGCTGGTTGAGAACGGTGATTTCCGGGAAGACCTGTACTATCGTTTAAATGTTTTAGCGCTAACGGTGCCGCCATTACGTGAGCGTAAAGCGGATATTGTTTTACTCGCTGAACACTTTGTCGCACAAGCGTGTAAAAAACTCGGGCGAAGCCAGGTCCAAATTAGTCGAACGGCGAAAGATCGCCTGAAAAATTATCATTGGCCGGGCAATGTTCGTCAGTTAGAAAATACCATGTTCCGCTCTGTTTCCATGTTGGAAGGGCAGACTCTGGAGCCTGCAGATATTCGTTTGCCGGAACTGGAAAGAAACGACGAGCGTCTGGCGGTAGATATTGAGGATATTAGCCTGGAAGAAGCGTTACGCCAGTTTGAAAGTCATATCATGAAGCGACTGTACCCGAATTACCCAAGTACCCGGCAGTTAGCGAAGCGCTTAGGACTCTCTCATACTGCCGTTGCCAATAAGTTGCGGGATTACGGTATAGGCAAGCAGCGCAAAGGACGTCCTAGAAAACCTAAGACGGAAACTTAACTCGTAAACTTAAAGTGCCAAAAAAGCTAGCTTGTACATTTAAGTTTACGCCAATAGCAGGATAAACCGTGATGCAAAGCAAGGATTTATCCTGTAATAATTACTTTACAATAAAACACTTTTGTTCAACTGACACTATTTCTTCTCTTAATTCGCATTGTTAGCACCTTTACGGCTACAGTCTTAGGGTTAATAAACGAATAACAAGAGGAAGTAATAATGTCAGAGCAAGTCACCAATCCCCTAAATACAGACGGTTTTGAATTCGTTGAGTACACAGCTCCGGATCAAAAAGGCATTGACGCATTAAAAGATTTATTCGATAAGCTTGGTTTTACTGAAGTAGCAAAGCATAAGTCAAAACAAGCGTGGTTATTCAAGCAAAACGACATTAACTTTGTGGTAAATGCGGAGCCAGGCGGTCAGGCTGAAGACTTTGCAAAAGATCACGGTCCGAGCGTATGTGGCATGGCATGGCGTGTTAAAGATGCTAACCACGCATTAACGCACTCTTTAGAGAACGGCGCTAAAGCTTTCCCTGAAGACAAAGGTGTTGTTGAAAACATTCCAGCGGTTTTTGGTATTGGTGAAAGTGCGCTTTACTTCATTGATAACTATGAAAACAATGAAATTTATAAGCAACATTTTGACTTCTACGACAACTGGGAAGGCAAAATGAAAGAGCATGCGGCAGGTCTTTATGAAATTGATCACCTGACGCATAATGTTTTCCGCGGCAACATGGATACCTGGGCAGGCTTTTATGAGCGCATTGGTAACTTCCGTGAAATCCGTTATTTCGACATTGAAGGTAAGCTGACAGGTCTTCTAAGCCGTGCAATGACCGCACCTTGCGGCAAAATTCGTATTCCTATTAACGAGTCGCACGACGACAAGTCTCAAATTGAAGAATACCTGCGCGAATACAAAGGCGAAGGCATTCAGCACATTGCACTGACGTCTGACAACATCTACAAAACCGTTGAAGACTTACGCTCAATCGGTATGGAGTTCATGGACACGCCAGACACGTACTACGAGAAAATCGACGAGCGTGTTGAAGGTCATGACGAAAACGTCGACGCACTGCGTAAGCAGCGTATTCTTATTGACGGTGCGCCAATGAAAGACGGTATTTTGCTGCAAATTTTCACGCAAACTGTGATAGGTCCGGTATTTTTCGAGATCATTCAACGTAAAGGTAACGAAGGCTTTGGTGAAGGTAACTTTAAAGCGCTGTTTGAGAGCATTGAAGAAGACCAAATTCGCCGAGGAGTACTAGACGATGCGTAAATGGATCAGCTTCCCGAAGCAGGAAGGGACGTCGTCACGACAAGCCCATGCTGACTTTCCGGAGCAGGCCATTTATGAGCGCGAAGCGGGTCGCAGCGGCTTTTTCGGCCCTGCGACACACTTCCATCATCAACATGCGCCGACCGGTTGGTCGGAATGGGAAGGTCCGCTTAAACCACGTGCCTTCGACTTTAATCAGCTTACCGAGCAAGCGCCGGAAAATCCGTGGTTGACGCCGGACTTGCTGTCAAACAGCAGTTGTAAGTTCCGTATTTGGCACTGTACTGAAAATATGCAGTATTTGGTGCGCAATGCCGACGGCGATGACCTGTTGTTTGTGCATGAAGGCAGCGGTCATTTGTATTGCGACTATGGCCATATTCACCTGGTTAAAGGTGACTACTTCTTAGTGCCGCGCTCGACAAACTGGCGCTTAGAGCCCGACGAGAAAATGGAACTGCTGATGATTGAAACCACCAATGGTTCGTATCAGCTGCCAGAGAAGGGCATTGTCGGTAACCATGCGGTATTCGACCCAGCGGTTTTGGATACGCCCGCCATTGATGACGAGTTTAAAGCACAGTACAGCGAAGACAGCTGGAAAGTGTATGTTAAGCGTCACCAGCAAGTCAGCGTTATTACTTATCCGTATAATCCGTTGGATGCTATTGGCTGGCATGGTGACTTAGCACCGGTGCGTTTGAACTGGCGTGACATACGGCCATTAATGAGTCACCGGTACCACTTACCACCGTCAGCACACACAACTTTTGTTGCTGAACGTTTTGTGGTCTGCACCTTTGTGCCAAGACCTATTGAGTCTGACCCTGGCGCACTGAAAGTGCCGTTCTACCACAATAACGACGACTATGATGAAGTGTTGTTCTACCACGAAGGCGACTTCTTTAGCCGCGATAATATTGACCGTGGTATGGTAACCTTCCATCCCGCAGGGTTTACCCATGGCCCACACCCGAAAGCTTTCAAGGCGGGCCGGGAACACAAAAAGAAATTCACTGACGAAGTCGCAGTCATGCTGGATACGCGCGACGCTCTGGAAATGAGTGACGCTGCGATGAAAGTTGAAAATCCAGATTATGTCTACAGTTGGCAGGAGAAATAACAACTTATGAAATTAGCCACTTATAGAAATGGAACGCGTGACGGCCAGTTAATGGTAGTCAGCAAAGACTTAACCCGAGCGGTTGCCGTACCGGCTATTGCGTCCTGTATGCAAGAAGCCATTGATAACTGGGATGACGTAGAGTCAAAGCTGAACGAGGTTTACACGCAGCTCAATAAGGGTAATGTTGATGGTGAAGTAACCTTTGAACAGGTTATGTGCGAATCACCGCTCCCTCGGGCGTATCAGTGGGCCGACGGTAGTGCTTATGTTAACCACGTCGAGTTGGTTCGCCGTGCGCGTGGCGCCGAAATGCCGCCAAGCTTCTGGGAAGATCCACTGATGTATCAAGGTGGCTCGGATGACTTCTTAGGTCCACATGATGAAATTCAGATGGGCAGCACCGAGTGGGGCATTGATTTTGAAGGCGAAATTGCTGTTATCACTGACGACGTGCCCATGGGCATTGATGCCAAGTCAGCGTCTAGTCATATTAAATTATTGATGCTGGTGAATGACGTATCACTACGTGGCTTGATTCCGGGCGAGCTGGGTAAAGGCTTTGGCTTTTTCCAGAGTAAACCATCGTCTGCGTTCTCGCCTGTGGCGGTAACACCGGACGAGCTGGGCAGTGCCTGGAAGGACAGTAAAGTTCACTTACCGCTGTTGTCAGAATATAACGGCAAGCCGTTCGGCAAGCCAAACGCAGGCGAAGACATGACTTTCGATTTTGGTCAGTTGGTTGCGCATGCCGCTAAAACTCGTAACTTGGGTGCTGGTGCTATTATTGGGTCGGGAACGGTGTCGAACAAGCAGGGCACAGACCACGGCACGTCAATTGAAGAAGGCGGTGTTGGGTACAGTTGTATCGCTGAAGTCCGCATGATCGAAACCATTCGTGATGGTAAGCCAACAACGGAATTCATGAAGTTTGGCGATACTATTCACATGGAAATGCAAGATGCCGATGGTGAGTCTATCTTCGGCGCGATTGATCAGAAAGTGGTGGAATATAAAGGACCTTCAGAATGATGAAGCTCTATGGATACTGGCGCTCTAGCGCCAGTTTTCGTGTCAGGCTGGCGCTTTATTTAAAAGAACTTGAATTTGAGTACCATCCGGTTCACTTGGTTAAAGACGGCGGCGAGCAACATACTCCAGAATACCGTAAGTTAAACCCAGCGGGCTTAGTGCCAACATTTGTCGATGACAAAGTCACGCTGAATCAATCGTTAGCCATTATTGAGTACTTGGATGAACGCTATGAGCAACATCCGCTATTGCCAAGTGCTACCGTTGATAAGGCCCGCGCAAGGGCTTTAGCCTATGACTTGGCGTGTGAGTTACAGCCGGTCACAAACTTGCGGGTGCTGAAATACCTTACTGGTGAACTGAATTGCAGTGACGAACAGCGCAATGACTGGATTCATCATTGGGTTCATCAGAGTTTCACCGCATTTGAACAGCGCCTGACCGAAACAGCGGGTGATTATTGCTATGGAGATTCGGTAACATTAGCGGATATCTGCTTGTTGCCTCAAGTGTACAATGCCGAGCGTTTTAAGGTACCGTTAGATAACTACCCAACGCTGGTGGCAGTGCATGACCGCTTACAAGAATTAAATGCGGTACAACAAGCACGCCCAGAGAATCAGCCAGACGCACAATAAGGAATAACTAAATGGTCAAATCACGTCTAGTGATGGCAATAGGGGCGGCATTAATGGCCGCCTCTTGCGCATCTACAACCCCTGCAAATGAAACCGCAAACACAACCAATGCAACGGCGCCACAGGTACAAACGTTAAGTGCTGACCCGCTAGCTTCCGCACAAGGCACTGCAGAACTTACCATGGAACAGATTATGGCTGACCCTGACTGGATGGGTCGCTTCCCGGAAAATGCTTTTTGGAGCATGGACGGTGAGCATATTCTGTTTTATCAGAAGCGCGAAGGCAGTGACATTCGCGACCTGATGATTATCAACAATGCTGAAGGCGAAGCCTCTAAAGTGGCACTGTCGGACTATCATCTTTACGTGGCCGATGAAAAAGAGCAATCGGTTGCTGGTAATTGGCTGTCCTACACTTACGAAGGTAACGTGTTTGCTCGCTTTGGCGACGGTAGTGTTAAGCAACTGACCCGCGACGAAGCCCGTCAGCATAACTTACAAGCCATGACGGATGGCTCTTTAAGCTATCAGCAAGGCAATGACTTTTATGTGGTTGACGTTAACTCCGGTCTGACGCGTCAGGTAGCCTCGATTAAATTTGAAGATGCGCCAAAAGCGAATGAAGAGCCAAAAGACTACTTAGCAAAAGAAGAGCAGCAGCTTATTCAGTACGTTCAGAAAGAGCGTAAAGCAGCTGAAGAGAGTTTTGAACGCCAACAGCAGCTGCAGTCGCAGAACTCGAGCCTGGCACCTAAGCCGTTTTATTTAGATAAGTCAAAAGAACTGGTCCAGGCGCGATTGTCGCCCCGTGGCGACAAAATTATTGCCGCTATTAGCGAGCCTAATAAGTGGCGTGAAGACGGCGATATCATGCCAAATTATATTAACGAAGATGGCCGTGTTTCCAGCGAACGCGTTCGTCGCCGTGTCGCTGATGCTCAACCGGATGAAGATCAGTTAGTGATTCTGGATTTAGAGAACCACACAGATACAGCACTGACTTACAATACATTGCCGGGCTGGAATGAAGACGTTCTGGCAGATGTTAAGCGGGAGAACCACGAGGCTCGTGGCGAAAGCTATGAGTCAGAAGAAAAGCCACGTCCTATTCACTTGATGGCTGACTGGGGCTGGGAAAACGGTGCGATTCAGTGGAATGAAAACGGCACTGAGTTGGCTGTGATGCTGGAAGCCTGGGACAACAAAGATCGCTGGATTGTGACTGTTGATTTTGCCGGCAAAAAATTAGTGCCACAGGATCGCCTGCACGATGACGCCTGGATTAACTACACCCATAACGAGTTTGGCTGGTTAAACGACAGTAGCTTATGGTTTATGTCTGAAGCCGATGGCTATTCGCATCTGTATGTTAAATCGTTGAATGGCGACACTCAGCAGCTCACTGAAGGCAACTATGTCGTCGAAACGGCGGAGTTAAGCAACGACGCTGAGTACCTGTATTTTCAGGCGAACATTGAGCACCCCGGTATTTACGAAGTTTACCGAGTAAAAACCGATGGTAGCGGTGAGCCGGAAGCTATGACCGATTTAGATGGTATGACCGCGTTTGAGTTGAGCCCGCAAGCAGACGAGCTGATTCTGACGCACTCAACGCCATTGATGCCGCCGGAGCTTTATCATAAAGAGGCTAACGTCAGCGATGCACCTGAGCGCATGACCCAGACGGTGTCTGAGAAGTTCTTAAGCATTGACTGGACAGCGCCGGACGTTGTCGGAGTAGAGTCTAGCCATGTTGATGAACCTATTTATACGCGTATATACACGCCGGAAGGTTTTGATGCCGAGCGTGCAGAGGAGTACCCAGCAGTCGTGTTTATCCACGGTGCGGGCTACTTGCAAAATGCGCACATGGGCTGGTCTGGTTACTTCCGTGAGTTTATGTTCCATAGCCTGCTGAACAAGCACGGCTACGTGGTTGCAGATCTTGATTACCGTGGCTCGAAAGGTTACGGACGCGACTGGCGTACGGCTATTTATCGTCAAATGGGCACGCCGGAAGTAGAAGATTTAGTCGACGTGGCGAGCTACCTGGAAACTAACCTGAATGTTGATGGTGACCGCCTTGGCACCTACGGTGGTTCCTATGGTGGCTTCTTAACCTTTATGGCGCTGTTTAAAGAACCCGGACTGTTTGAGGCTGGCTCTGCATTACGACCGGTAACGGACTGGGCTCACTACAATGTCGGTTATACGTCCAACATTCTGAACCTGCCGCAGGACGATACCATTGCGTACCGCCAAAGCTCACCGATCTACTTCGCAGAAGGACTTGAAGATGCGTTGCTCATTAACTCGCCAATGATTGATGACAACGTGTTTTTCCAGGACAGTGTGCGCTTAGTACAACGTTTAATCGAACTGAAGAAAGATGACTGGGAAACGGCTATTTACCCGGTTGAACCACACGGTTTCCGTCAGCCAGAAAGCTGGCTGAACGAATACCGTCGTATTTTCAAACTGTTCGAGGAAAACCTGAAGTAAGCGAAAACGCTTAATCTTTATGGGGAACGGCGTCGCTAATACGGCGCCGTTCTAGTTTATAAAGTAATAAAGCGGTTAATAGCCCTGCTGCATGAATGACGCTGACGTGCTGGCCCACGAAATGGTCGGGCTGCCAACCTAAAAGCTCAACAACCACTTTGCCGATGAGAGCAATAACAATGAGCCACATCCACTTTTTTCCGGCTTTTATGTCTTTAATTAAGCAATAGCCTAATAGTCCGTGCAGTACGCCGGACAGACCCACAAAAATAACCGTAAAGGGCAGCAGCCACAAAATGAGAGATGTGGCAGCCGAACTCAATAGTAATGCATTGACGAGCCAGCGCGTATTCCAGTACTCCCGCCAAATAACCACAATCAATGCTAGCCCGGCAAAGTTAAATAAGGCATGGGTCCAGTTTAAATGAATAAAGTGGGTGGTAATTAGCGGCCAGCCCTGTGACATAACGGTTTCACTGTGGAATGTGAGCTGTTGATGCCAATCGGGCATAAGCTGTAAAAAACAAGAAATGGCTAAAATGAGAACCAGACCAACCCAGTATCGATTTAAATAGTGCATCCAACTTCCTTTTCATTGCGTGGGCAAACTCAGCTTCGTATGATAGGGGAATTAAATGTGAATATGAATGAGGTTATATGAAATATCGCATTACTGCTTTAGCGGCGGCGTTACTAGCTGTTAGCGCCTGCCAACCCCAACAGCAGGAGGTTCGTGAGCCCGAGGCGGCGACTGGCTTTCAACAAAAACAATCCGTAAAAGCTGACGAGTTTATGGTTGCAGCAGCCAACCCGCATGCGGTTGAGGCTGGCTATAACGTTTTAAAGGCAGGGGGCTCAGCGGTGGATGCGGCTATTGCAGTTCAGGCAATGCTGGGTCTTGTTGAACCGCAGTCGTCCGGTATTGGTGGCGGTGCCTTTATTTTATATTGGGACAATGAGGCTAAAAAGCTGTATTCCATTGATGCTCGGGAAACAGCACCAATGGCGGCGACGGAAGCATTGTTTCTGGATGAAAACGGCAAACCAGCTAAGTGGATAGATGCCGTTGTTGGTGGACGCTCTGTCGGTACCCCGGGTATTTTGAGAGGGCTTGAGCTAGCCCATTCTAAGTGGGGTGAAAAAGAGTGGGGCAGCTTGTTTGACGACACGATTAAGCTGGCGGAACAAGGTTTTGAGGTATCGCCGCGTCTTGCTAAATTGGTCGAGCTGGAGATTAATCCCGGTGTTAAGAAAATGCCGGTAGCTAGTGACTACTTTTTTCCAAACGGTGAGCCGCTAAAAGCAGGTCAAGTTTTGAAAAATGAAGACTACGCCAATAGCCTGAGTTTGATCGCCTCGCAAGGCGTTGATGTCTTCTACCAAGGCGAAATAGCAAAAGACATTGTCGAGGCAGTACAAAACAGCTCAATTGAACCGGGCGTGTTAGCCTTAGATGACTTGGCAAATTACGAAGCGAAACTGCGTGAGCCGGTCTGCAGCGAATACCGTGCTTATCAGGTTTGCGGTATGGGGCCACCAAGCTCGGGCGGTATTACTACGCAACAAACCTTAGGTATGTTGGAAAACTTTGAAATTGGCAATTTAGAGCCGAACAGTGAAGAGTTTGTTCATCTGTTTACGCAAGCGTCTAAGTTAGCGTTTGCGGATCGAAACCAATGGATAGCTGATACTGACTTTGTGGAAGTTCCGGTTGAGGCGATGCTGAATAAAAATTACTTAGCTCAGCGGGCAAAGCTGATTACTGATTTGGATTTAGGCAAAGCGCAACCGGGTACCGAATTGCTGCCTAAATACCAGCAGGACATTGCTTACGAATTGCCAAATACCAGTCATGTTTCTATCGTGGATGATGAAGGTAATGTGGTGTCGATGACCACCAGTATTGAGATGGGCTTTGGCTCAACCGTTATGGTGAGAGGCTTTTTGCTGAATAACCAACTGACTGACTTTTCCTTAGCCCCCGGTGATGGTGAGAAAAAGTATGCCAATCGAGTGGAGCCGGGTAAGCGGCCGCGTAGCTCTATGGCACCGGCTATCGTGCTTAATGAAGAAGGTAAACAGGTGGTGCACGCCATAGGCTCACCCGGCGGTAGTCGCATTATTAATTATGTGACTCAAAGTCTGGTGGGACTTCTGGACTGGAATATGGATATTCAGGACGCTGTCAACCTGGGGCATGTGACCAACCGAAATGACTATACATCGCTCGAGAAAGGGCGCGACATCAGCAACTTAAAAGAGGCGCTTGAAGCTCGAGGGCATAACGTCAAAGTACTTGATTTAAATAGTGGTTTGCATGGTATAACCATAACTGACAGTGGCAAATTAATTGGCGCAGCTGACCCACGCAGGGAAGGTATCGCAAAGGGAGAATAAAATGAAAAAACTGTTAAGTGGTCTATTAATGGTTGGCGCTTTAATAAGCCTTGCGGGCTGTAGTGACGAAGAAGCGGTGGATTTAAATACAGCAACGCCAACAGAAGTCATTCAGGGATTTTATCAGGCGATTTATGAAGAGCGAGACTTAGAGAAAGCCAAGCGTTTTGCATCGCCACGCATGGTTGATCTGATTAACCACTACGCGGCTGTCAGCTCGGTACAGCGCTATGTGCTGGGGCGTTATTACGACAAAGTAGAGTTGGAAGTAGTCAGTGATTCACTGGGTGACTATCTCAACCATTCAGATGAACTTCGCGCGACAGTGCTGTTTGAAGGTGAATACAAAGGTGAGTACAACAAAGACAGCCGCGATGTTGTACTCATTGAAAACGGCGATAGCTGGTTAGTCGATAGAATTCTTGACCCCAGATACCGTCCTTGATTTAGCCCTGCTTCGGGGTGTCCGTGTACGGTGGCCAGCCAAGTGGTTTGCCTGCTAACAAGTGCAGGTGAATATGATAAACGGACTGGCCGCCGTGCTCATTACAGTTCATGACTAAACGATACCCGTCGTCGGCAACGCCGTATTGAGCAGCAAGCTTCGACGCAACCACATACAAATGTCCCACTAAATGCGCATTGTCTTCGTCAATGTCGTTAACGGTTGCGATGGGCTCTTTCGGAATAATCAAAAAATGTACCGGTGCCTGTGGGTTAATGTCCTTAAAGGCAAGCGCGCTCTCGTCTTCGTAGACGATATCCGCCGGGATTTCACGGTTTATAATTTTCGAAAAAAGGGTTTCTTCAGCCATGCCCAATTCCTTGTGTCTTAGTGTTACTTAATGGTAACCATAGCGCTGAAAAGGAGCAACTTTAGTTGAGGTTTTCGGCGAGTTTGTACTGTCCGTGTGACTTGCCGCAAAATACCAAGTCTATCATGGGGTGTTGAATTTCCTGCTCTGACAAATCGACATCCAGGCTGCTTTCACTAACATACGTTTGTATTGAAGAATTATTCACCAGGATATGATACCAAGGCTGTTGTTTGGAAGGCTTGGTAGTTGCCATTTTCTCATACCAACTGTCAGACAGGGTAAACTCGGGGTCGGCGTCAATAATAACACCGCGATATCCGTAAATTGAATGGGTTACCAGTTGTCCTATTGAAAATTTGGCCTCAACCATGATGACGGTTCCTTGTTATCCGATAATGTTTTTTTATCGGCCAAAGCGTGCTAAAACTGAAGTGACATTTACACTTTAATAACAGTTAAGGAAACTCATGCTTGAGTCGAATGACAATCGAAACTTTATGAGAATGTCGATAAACGCCGATGCGAAAGTCAGCTTTGATAAATCTGGCGAAGAACACTCTCTTGATGCGGTGTGTTTAGATTTAAGTGCGGAAGGACTGTCGTTGGAAGTACCGGTTGAACTGGAAAAAGGCCAGCAACTATCAGTGGCTATCGTTTCTAGTGGCGGGGTACCCTCGTTAAAAGCAACCGCTGAAGTCGTTCACAGCCAAAGACTGGACAACAACAGCGGCGATTATTTGCTAGGTTGTCGAATTATCTCAATGGATTAATCGACAGTGACTACATTACTCTCATGCCAGGTTTTGCGCCTTCGTGAGGGTTAAGAATGTAGATCTCATCTTTTCCAGGGCCTGCTGCTAATACCATGCCTTCAGACATACCAAAGCGCATTTTTCTCGGCGCTAAATTAGCCACCATAACAGTGTGCTGACCAATCAGCTCTTCAGGCTTATAAGCCGACTTAATGCCCGCAAAAACCTGACGCTGCTCGCCCCCCAAGTCCAACGTTAACTTAAGTAGCTTGTCTGCACCTTCAACGTGTTCAGCGTTTGCAATGAGTGCCACACGCAGGTCAACTTTGGCAAATTCATCAAACGAAATTTCATCGGCGAGAGGCTCTTTCTTTAATTCATCGTTTGCCACTGCCGGCTGCTCTGGCGCTTGTGGTTGTTGCTGTTTTGAATCTTCAATCATGGCGTCAATGTCTTTCATGTCAATGCGCTGCATTAGCGCTTTAAATTTGTTAATTGGGTGGTCAGTCAATGCGGTTTTATGACTTTCCCAAGTGAAGGTGTCATTCAGGAAGTGTTGAACGTCTGCTGAAAGCTTTGGCAGTACCGGCGTTAGGTAAACCATCAAAACACGGAATAAGTTAATACCTAACGAGCAAATTTCATGAACTTCCTGCTCGGCACCTTCTTTCTTAATAAGCTGCCAGGGTTCTTTGTCTGCAATGTACTGGTTGGCGCGATCAGCCAGCGCCATTATGTCGCGCATCGCTCTTGAAAACTCACGCTTTTCATAAAGCTCAGCAATATCTGAGCCTGCTGTTTGAAAGTCTTCCAGTAGTGCTGAGTCAGCGACACTAGAGGACAGTTTGCCGTCAAACTTCTTCTGAATAAAACCAGCGCAGCGGCTGGCTATATTTATGACTTTACCGACTAAGTCCGAGTTCACGCGTTGCGCGAAATCCGTCAGGTTCAGGTCTAAATCATCAATACGGCTCGTTAATTTGGCGGCAAAATAATAGCGCAAATACTCAGGATCTAAGTGATCGAGGTAGGTTCTTGCTTTTATAAAGGTACCTTTCGATTTCGACATTTTAGTGCCGTTAACGGTAATAAAACCGTGCGCCCAGACGTTAGTCGGTTGACGGAAGTCGGCACCTTTCAGCATGGCTGGCCAGAACAAGCTATGGAAATAGATAATGTCTTTGCCAATAAAGTGATACAGCTCTGCCTCGCTGTTGGCTTGCCAGTAGGTGTCCCAGTCAGCCTTGCCGGTTGTATCACAGTAGTTTTTAAAGCTACTCATGTAGCCAATTGGCGCATCCAGCCAAACGTAGAAATATTTGTTTTCGGTACCCGGAATTTTAAAACCGAAATAGGGGGCGTCACGGGAAATATCCCAACGCTGCAAGCCTTGCTCAAACCATTCGTTAAGTTTATTGGCCATTTCATTTTGCAGCGAGCCAGAGCGTGTCCAGCTTTTCAGCATGTCGCCAAACGCGGGTAAATCGAAGAAGTAATGTTCTGATTTACGCAGTTCGGGTTCTGCGCCAGAGACAACAGACTTCGGATTCTTTAAGTCTGTGGGGGCGTAAGTTGCGCCGCAAACGTCACAGTTATCGCCGTATTGGTCTTCCGCACCACAGTCAGGGCAGTCCCCTTTAACAAAACGGTCGGGCAGAAACATTTCTTTTTGCGGGTCATACAACTGCTCGATAACTTCGGTTTTTATATGTCCTGCCTTATCGAGACGGTTATAAATCGTTTCGGCCAGCTCTTTGTTTTCGTCACTGTGGGTGCTGTAGTAGTGGTCAAAGCCCACCAAAAAGTCGCTGAAGTCCGCTTCGTGTGAGCGCTGCATATCGCCTATCATTTGTTCCGGCGTAATACCCATTTGCTGAGCTTTCAGCATAATGGGGGTGCCGTGCGCGTCATCGGCGCACATGAAGTGACATTCATGGCCTCTTAGTTTCTGGAAACGTACCCAGATATCGGCCTGAATGTAGCCCAACATGTGGCCTATATGAATAGGTCCGTTAGCGTATGGTAATGCATTGGTCACTAGAATTTTTCGTGCGGATTGGCTCATGCGAAATTATGCTTCCGTATTCGTTAATTAATTTAAGTCAAACCCAAAGTTACTGTGACTCATGTTACCATAGCCTATGCTCGATACACAGCTACAACAGGACGTCCAATGGCAACTTTTTTCGACAGAATATTTCCGAACGGCATACCGAATGAGTGGGTAACTGGCTCTGGTAATACTCGAGTGCTGAATGTGCCTTTTGCAGCTGGTGAGCCGCTGTTAACGTCATTAAACGAGCAAGGCGAGCTGGCCGGGTTTGAGTGGGAAATAAACAGCCAAGTTGAAAAGCTTAAAAATTCGCAGCCCGATTTGCCGTTAACTACTGGTAATGTCATTGTGGTGTCGTCGGGCAAAGGCGGTGTTGGTAAGTCGTCTGTTAGCGTTAATTTGGCGCTCGCACTCAGTCAGCTGGGAGCCAAAGTGGGCTTGTTAGATGCCGATATTTACGGACCGTCTATACCAACCATGCTGGGTAAAGCTCATAAAGAACCTGAGCTAACCGCAAATAACAAGATGGTTCCCATGGAGCGCCATGGTATTTACGTGCATTCACTGGGCTATTTGGTGGATGAAAAAGACGCCACAATTTGGCGTGGTCCAATGGCCAGTGGCGCCTTGCAGCAGCTCTACAAAGACACTGCATGGCCCAATCTCGATTATCTGATTGTCGATATGCCGCCGGGCACTGGCGATATTCAGCTAACTATGGCTCAAAAACTGCCGGTAACCGGTGCGGTTGTGGTGACAACGCCCCAGTCGGTGGCGTTACGAGACGCTGAAAAAGGCATTGCCATGTTTAATAAACTGAACATTCCGATGATAGGCGTGCTGGAAAACATGAGTTATTATCAGTGTCCGAGTTGTGGGCATGAAGATCCCGTGTTTGGTGAGGGTGGCGGTGTTGCTATTGCCGAAGAAAATAAGCTGCCGGTGCTGGGGCAATGGCCGCTGTCGACAGAGCTACGCGACAGTCTGGACGGTAATGAACCATTACTGTTAAAACAGCCAGAGCACAAGTTAAGTCAATTAATTCTGGAGTCGGCACAATATGTTGCTGCCGAGCTCTATTATCAGCGGAAAAATTCGCTATAGTACGCGCTAGACAAAAGATAAAGACAACAGTCACAGGTGAATAAGAATGCGCTTAACCGATACCGAAATCGAACAACATTTAGCGGAAGGAAAAATAGGGGTAACACCGGCGCCTAAGGTGACGGATATTTCAGGTGTTACCCTGGATATCCATCTAGGTAATGAATTTCGGGTTCTGCAGGATCACGCCGCGCCATTTATTGACATCAGCGGCTCTCGGGAAGCGATTGAGGCGGCCATCCATGAGGTCATGAGTGATGAAATTAAACTCAAAGATGGTCAGGCGTTTTTCATCCATCCCGGCGAGTTTGCGTTAGCGGTCACGCATGAGTCTATTCAGCTTCCTGCTGACATGGTCGGTTGGCTTGATGGTCGTTCCTCATTGGCGCGCTTAGGATTAATGGTGCACGTTACGGCTCACCGCATTGATCCGGGTTGGTCAGGGCAGATTGTTCTTGAATTTTACAACAGCGGGAAACTGCCGTTGGCGTTGCGTCCTGGAATGAAAATTGGCGCCATCAGCTTCGAGCCGTTAGGGCAGGAATGTGCGCGCCCATATAATAAAAGGGATGACGCTAAATACAAAGATCAGCACGGCGCGGTTGCGTCACGCATTTCTGCCGACGGCGGTTAAGCGCTTTCCACCAGAAGCTGGTGTGCCGCCTGCTCTAAGGTATTCAGCAGGCTGTTGGTATTATGACGATAATGAACGTCGGTGTCGCTTGTCAGGCCGCCAATAACAGGTACTGGTAAACCCTTTTCTTGCTTGTTACTCAAAATTAGGTCAACTACCTGCTGGCCTAATTCAAATTTCATAAATTCCAGTTTTTCTGCTAGTGATAACTCGCCCGCAGGGCCATGCTCGTCGACCAAATTATCAATAAATACGATCTTCGCTCGAGTGTTTTTCAGCGCCTCACAAATTTCCGGCACTAATAGCGGTGGCATGACGGAGGTCATAAAACTGCCCGGTCCTATAAGAATGAGCTGACTGTTTTTAATATGGCGAACAGCCTCAGGGGTGGCTTTAACCTGACCAGAAAGCTCGAGTTTGTGAGGCATGCTGGGCAGTTTGTCGATATGAATTTCACCGTGACATTGAATGCCGTCACTAGTGGTTGCGATAAGATCCGTGGGGCATTCCGACATAGGAAGAATGCGGTTGTCGACATTAAGCAGTCGGCTTAAAAGCTGAATGCCATCGAGCGGGCGCGCGCTTAACTGATCCAGTGTATAGAGCAGTAAGTTACCTAAATTATGGCCTTTTAGCGCCGAATCCGAGTCAAAACGATAGTTAAGAACTTCGGCAGCCAACGGCTGCTCAACCAGTTGTGACAGGCAGTTACGAATATCGCCCCAGGCAATACAGTGCTGAGAGGCTCTGAGAAGCCCGGTGGCACCGCCATTGTCTGTTGTTGCAACAATACCAACCAGCTTATGCTTCATAAAAGACAACGTTGAAAGTACACGACCCAGACCGTGCCCGCCGCCAATCGCGGTGATACATCTTAAAGATTGAAGTTGCATGTGGCTCCTTTTACTGCCAAGGCCGTGCTGTTATTGTCTTTTAGCGCACCTTAGCTGATTCTTTGTTGGTTATGCAAGCCTCGTCTACTGTGTAACAATAGATACATCAGGAGGATGTATGCCACTACGTTTCGATAATCAATTCGCTGATAAGTTCCCTGAGCTGAGCCATGCTCAGTCAATACAACCTGACGGCAAAGGCCGCTTACGTTGGGTAAATGACACTTTGTGGAAGGCGTTGAGTGGTGGTGACAGTGTGCCGGGAGCCTTAGTGGATTGGGTTTCAGGTAACAAAGACTGGCCAGGTACTAAACCCGTCGCGCAGAAATACGCAGGACATCAGTTTGGTCACTTTAACCCTTATTTAGGTGATGGGCGAGGGCTCCTTGTCGGGCAGGTACAGGCGCCGGATGCTCTCTATGACTTACATGTTAAAGGTGCTGGGCCAACGCCTTATAGCCGCGGAGGCGATGGCCGAGCGGTTTTGCGCTCATCCATTCGTGAACTGCTTGCCAGTGAAGCCTTTTATGCGCTTGGTATTCCAACGACGCGAGCGCTGGCGTTAGTCTCGACTGAAGGTCAAATTCAACGAGAGACCGTCGAGCCCGGCGCTATGCTGGTTCGGGTTGCTCGCACGCACATTCGCTTTGGCCATTTTGAACATTGCCTTTACCGAAACTTAGAAGACAGTGCCAAGCGCTTGTGGCAACACAGTATTGAGTCGATATGGCCTGGCGCAGCAGACAAATCGGTATCTGAACAATTCCGCCATGTGGTCAAAGCTACCGCTGAGATGATAGCAAAGTGGCAGGCTTACGGTTTTGTGCATGGCGTGATGAATACGGACAACATGAGTCTGGCCGGAGAAACGTTTGACTATGGTCCCTATGCCTTCTTCGACGACTATAAGCCTGGCCATATTTTTAATCATACTGATCACGCGGGGCGCTATGGTTTTATGCAACAGCCTGGTGTGGGCTTATGGAACTTGAAACGACTTGCTCATGCGTTAGGGGGATTTGCAGACGACCAGTCTGTTAATAATGTACTGGAAGGTTATGAACCCGTGCTAAGAGAAACCTTTTTAAACGTTATGAAGCAACGACTCGGACTCACCGATGTCTCTAACAATGACACTTGTTGGTCGTTAATCAGTGGCTGGCTAATGCTCTTGGAAACTTATCAGCTTGACTATAACCTAAGCTACCGGGCTTTGGGCGCCGTATTGGAAGGTAATTGGCAGTCACTGAGCGGCAATTTAGGAGAAATCGCCCAGCGAATAAAGGAAAACGGGCAGAGCTGGCTGAATGATTACACAGAAGCCGTTGCGAATAAGCCCGATACGAACACAATGAAGCAAGTAAATCCACTGGTGATTTTACGTACTCATCATGCTCAATACGTTATTGAGCAGGCTGAACAAGGAAGTGATGAGGCTCTTAACGAGTATATTAACGCACTGATGACTCCATTTGAGGAAAAACATAAAAACACTCGCTGGGTTGTCCCTCCGGAGTCGGGGCAACCTCCTGCTGAGCTGTCGTGTTCAAGTTAATGAACATTGCGGTTAGCGCTGTGATAGGACAAAATCAATAAATAACGTCTAGCTCATTTAAAAAGGGAATACATCATGGGACGTATCAGCACGGGTTTAATGGCTATACTGGCCTTGGTGTCGGTATCGGCATGGTCTCAGCAGTGGTCAGTACCAGCACCTCAGCAGTTTGACAGAGCCGTGGCTTGCCTGGAAGGCGTTCAATCACCTCTGTTGGTTGAACTGGCCGATACTCAGGCTCAGCAGGCTCGTGGGCTAATGCAACGAGAATATTTAGGAAAATATGAGGGGATGCTTTTTCGATACGATCATAAACGACCAGGCTACGGTGGTTTTTGGATGTACCAAACCTTAATTCCTCTCGACATTGCGTATTTAGACAAACAAGGAAAAATCGTCAAAACTTTTACGATGAGACCTTGTGGTAGCAACGATCCAAACCAATGCAGAAGTTACTCGCCGGGTAAACCGTATTGGAGTGTATTAGAAGTGAATGCTGGTTTTTTCGAAGAGCACAATGTGCGCTTGGGCGACCGTATTTACTTAGCTGATGAAAACGGTTCGTGTAACAACAAGAAATAATAAACAAATAAAAGGAGATGCAATGAAATACGCACTAGCAGGTCTGATTGGCCTTACCGTATTAACCGGCTGTGGGCCGGCAAATGAAGAAGCTAAGCCGACTGAAAAGGCGACTGCTGATATTAAAGATTCCGCATTTAACCCTAATTATAAAAATTATCTAAAAACCTTGGCGTCAGATGAGTTCGAAGGTCGTGCGCCGGCATCAGAAGGCGGTGAGAAAGCGGTAAGCTTTATTGAAAACCATTTCCGCGAGTGGGGTTTAAAGCCATACGACGAAGAGAATAACTCGTATCGCCAGCCACTGCCGCTGGTTAAATTAATGCCTTATAAAGTCAGCTCGCTGAGTTTCTCGGGTGAGGCAGCTCCGGAGCCTATGCAATATCGCACAGAGATGATGGCGTGGACGCCTCGTGTTGTTGAAGAAGTGAGCTTAGATAACAGCGATGTTGTTTTTGTGGGTTACGGTATTGTCGCACCGGAATATGACTGGAATGACTACGAGGGGCTGGACGTAGAAGGCAAAACCGTGGTGATGTTTGTCAATGATCCGGGCTATGCAACAGGCGACCCGGAACTTTTTAATGGGAACGCGATGACTTACTACGGCCGCTGGACATACAAGTATGAAGAAGCGGCGCGCCAGGGGGCAAAAGCTGCTTTTGTCATTCACGAAACAGGTCCTGCTGGTTACGGTTGGGGCGTTGTAGCGGGTGGTTCACCTGTAAAATTTGACTTAAAGCGCGACAATAAAAATATGGATCGCGCCGCTGTTGAAGGCTGGATTACTGAAGAAAGCGCCAATGCCTTGTTTGCATCTGTTGGCAAAAATGTTGAGCAAATGAAAGAGCAGGCCATTAGCGGTAAGTTTAAGCCTCAGCCGCTGGGTATCCAGGCGTCCATGACCATCAATAACAAGTATGAATACTTAAATACTAACAACGTTATTGGTTACATTGAAGGCACTAAGTACCCCGAAGAGCACGTTATTTATATGGCGCATCATGACCATTTAGGTATGGATCCGGTGCGCGAAGATGATCCTATTTATAATGGTGCGCAAGACAACGCATCAGGTACGGCTGCATTGATGGCTATGGCAGAAGAGTTCTCGAAAGAACCTCGTCCTGAGCGCTCAATTGTTTTTGCCGCAGTGGGTGCCGAAGAGAGTGGTCTATTAGGCTCGGCCTGGTATGCCAACAACCCGTTGCTACCATTGGGCAAAGCTGTCGGCGGTATTAACATGGATGTGATGAATGTTTACGGTCCAATGAAAGACATGGTGGTTGTGGGTTACGGTAACTCAAATATGGATGATTACTTGAAACCTTACGTAGAGACCCAAGATAGATATATATCACCAGAGCCGACACCGGAAAAAGGCTTTTTCTATCGCTCTGATCATTTCAACCTGGCGAAGAAAGGTGTGCCAATGCTGTATGCAAAAGGCGGGAATGATCACTTCACGAAAGGACGTGAGTGGGGCGAAGAGCAGCGTGCTATTTTTAATCGCGATGCTTACCATAAGCCTGCTGACGAGTTTGATGAAAACTGGGATTTACGCGGCGTACAGCAGGATATGTCGTTATTTTATTCGGTTGGTAAAGAGTTAGCGAATTCACGTGAGTGGCCGAAGTGGGCACCGGGTAATGAATTTGAAGCTGCTCGTAAAGCGACTGAAGATATGCGCAAGTAAAACCGTAGATGACTTGGCTGGAACAGATATTCTGTCTTGTTGTCTTAACTGATGGAGAGTTGTAGGAGTCGTTATGACAGATAAACGAGATAAGCTTTATATACGTTTTAGCCAAGGCGGACAAAACAGCCGAACCGGAGGTTCACCGACCTCAGGAAACTGGCTTACCCGAATTCTTGGGTTATTACTGCTGATTGTTATTGTTGGCTTAGGGTTAGCTTTCGGTTTAGTGATTGCCGGAATTTTAGTGTTGTTAATGATTCCTGTGCTTTGGCGTCAGCGTCATACCATCAAGCAAGTGTGGCGTATGCGTAAACAAGCGAAACAACATTATCAAAGTCAACAACGCCAATATGAACAGCAGGAAAGTTATCGTCAGCAGAAAAATCATCAAAGTGATTATTCAGATGGTTCGGTTATTGACGGTGAATATGAAGTAAAAGATGACGACGAAACAAAACGTTAGTGCAATTTGTTTCGCATAAAAGAAAACCGGAGCTGCTAGCGCTCCGGTTTTTTTATGGCAGTTTATTGTTGGTTGCCGGACCTTGACTATTCTTCCGCTTCTTTCGGTGGGAAGATTTTTCTCACCACGTAGAAGAATAGCGGTACAAAGAAGATTGCCAGTACCGTTCCGCCTATCATACCGCCAATCACCCCGGTACCAATAGCGTTACGACTGGCAGCACCGGCACCATCACTTAACGCTAATGGCATAACGCCGAAGATAAATGCCAGTGAGGTCATTAGAATAGGGCGTAGACGCAATCTAACCGCTTCCATTGTGGCGTCGAGCAGTTCTTTGCCCTGAGCCTGTAAGTCTTTGGCAAACTCAACAATGAGTATGGCGTTACGTGCCGATACCCCGACAGTCGTTAACAGACCGACCTGGAAGTACACGTCGTTGGAAATGCCTCGTAGCATCACGGCGATTACCGCCCCCAAAATACCCAAAGGCACAACCAGCATGACGGAGAATGGAATTGACCAACTTTCGTACAGTGCTGCCAGGAATAGGAAGACAACGACAATAGAGACGGTGTAGAGTATCGGCGCAAAGTTACCCGATTGACGCTCTTGCAATGAGATACCCGTCCATTCAAAGCCAATACCTGGTGGCAATTGAGCAATAAGGTTTTCAATTTCGGTCATGGCTTCGCCGGTACTGATACCAGGCGCTGCCTGACCTTGTATTTCAAGTGCTGCGACACCGTTATAACTTTCGACACGTTGTGGACCATACGTCCATTCCCAGCTTGCGAAAGAGCTAAACGGCACCATATCGCCCTGGTTGTTGCGCACGTACCATTCGTTGATATCCTCAGGTAGCATGCGATCGTCAGCTTCCCCTTGTATGTAAACTTTTTTCACTCGACCACGGTCGATAAAGTCGTTGACATAGGCAGAGCCCCAGGCCGTACTTAAAGTGTCGTTAATACCGGCAATCGTTAAGCCCAGCGCTTGTGCTTTTTCAAAGTCGATATCAATGCGCAGCTGTGGCGCATCAGGCAGACCGTTAGGACGAACCTGTACTAATTTATCGCTTTGAGAGGCCATGCCCAGTAGCTGGTTACGCGCTTCAATAAGACCTGCGTGACCTATATTGCCACGATCTTGCAGGAACAGGTTGAAACCACTGGCTACACCAAGTTCCGGAATTGGTGGAAGGTTAAAAGCGAAGATCATGGCTTCTTTAATACCGGCGAAGAACCCAAAAGCCCGACCAATCACAGCTTCGACGCTCTGGCTCTCGTCACGTTCGCTCCAATCTTTCAAGCGAACAAACGCGATACCGTTGGCCTGACTACGGCCAGAAAAGCTAAAGCCAACCACTGAGAATACCGACTGGACGGCGTCTTCCTGATTGAGATAATAGTTCTCAATTTTGTCCATGGTGTCTACTGATTGCTGCAGCGTTGATCCAACAGGAAGCTGCATTTGCGTTAAGAAAACACCACGGTCTTCATCCGGTAGGAATGCGGCCGGCAGGCGCGTGAATAAGAAAATCAATACGCCAATAATACCTAAATAAATAAGCCCGAAACGCATCGTCCGGCGTAATATATAACCGACAGAGTTGGTGTACTTAACCGTCCACTTTTCCAGGGCACGGTTAAACCAGCCCAGTGGTCCCCAGCCTTCATTTTTGTCGTGTTTGACCGGCTTTAACAGGGTTGCACACAATGCTGGTGAGAAAATAATTGCGACAAGTACAGACAGACCCATAGAAGTAATAATTGTCAGTGAGAACTGTCGGTAAACGGCACCAGTTGAGCCGGGGAAGAACGCCATAGGCGCGAATACGGCTGCCATGACGACACCAATGGCTATCAATGCGCCGGTAATTTGTCCCATCGACTTAATGGTTGCCTGTTTAGGTGACAAGCCTTCTTCTGACATCAATCGCTCGACGTTCTCGACGACAACGATGGCATCATCCACCAGAAGACCTATCGATAACACCATGCCGAACATGGTTAGCGTGTTGATAGAAAAACCAGCCAGTGCCATAACGCCCATGGTACCAAGAATAACGACAGGTATAGCCAGCGTCGGGATAAGCGTTGCCCGCAGGTTTTGTAAGAAAACGAACATTAATAGGAATACGAGAATAATCGCTTCTATTAATACCTGAGCCACTTCCGAAATGGAGATTTTGATAAACGGCGTGGTGTCATAGGCCGTTACCATTTTCATGCCATCGGGGAAGAACGCTTGCAGCTCTTCTATACGAGCGTTAACCGCTTCAGCGGTTTCCAGTGCATTGGCGCCAGTTTGCAGATTAATTGCTAAACCGGTTGCTGGCTTACCGTTATAGTTCGCTTCAATTGAGTAGTTTTCAGCGCCTTTCTCAACGCGTGCTACGTCCTTCAAGCGCACTTGAGAACCGTCTGGCATGACTTTCAGAGTAATATTCTCAAATTCCGACGCTTCTGATAAGCGTGTTTGCGCAATAATCGTAGCGTTCAGCTGTTGACCGTCAACAGCCGGAGTCCCGCCAAGTTCACCCGCTGCCACCTGCGCGTTCTGTGCGCGAATTGACGACTTCAAGTCGTCCATGGTCATGCCATAGTTAACTAACGCTGAAGGGTCAACCCAAATGCGCATAGCGTAAGGCGCACCAAACAGTTGCACATTACCAACGCCGGTTGTACGGGCAATAGGATCCTGGATGTTTGAGGCGATATAGTCACTTAAATCGGTTTGATTATAACGATCATCAGTCGCAACCAAGGCTAAAACCATAAGGAAGGAGCTACTGGACTTACTGACGGTTATACCTTGCGCCTGAACTTCCTGAGGAAGCTGAGGCGTGGCCTGGGAGAGCTTATTCTGAACCTGAACCTGAGCAATGTCAGGGTCAGTGCCAGAGGCAAAGGTCAAGCTGATAGTCGCGTTACCAAAGTTACTTTGCGACGAGAAATAGAGCAGGTTATCGATACCTGTCATATTCTGCTCAATCACTTTAGTAACCGTATCGGAAACGGTTTCAGCGTTTGCGCCGGGGTAGTTAACTTGTATTTCTACGGCCGGAGGCGCAATAGTAGGGTACTGAGCTACCGGTAACTGAATGGTCGCGATAGCACCTGCCATCATGACTAATAGCGCGATAACCCAGGCAAATATGGGGCGATTAATAAAAAACTTAGCCATTGATGAATCCTTTACTGCTGTTCATTAGAGGCAGAGTTTGTAATTTGGACTGTCGCGCCTGGACGAACTTTTTGAAGGCCAGACACAATAATGGTGTCACCTTCTTTAACACCGCTGCTGATCAGCCAGTCACTGCCAATGGCTCGTTCGGTCGTTATCATGCGCTGCTCGACTTGGTTTTTGTCGTTAACCAGCATGACGTAAGGGCGACCACGCGGATCACGGGTGACGGCCTTTTGTGGTAGTAGGAGAGCCGTGTTAATAGTACCTTCACTGACTGCCGCTCTAACAAACATACCGGGATATAAGGTTTTGTCCGGGTTCGGGAAGACAGCTCTTAATAAAATTGCACCAGTATCTTCCTCAACGCTGACTTCTGAAAACAGCAGCTCGCCTTGCTGGTTAAAGTCTAAACCGTTTAGCTCTAAACGAACCGGCGCATTGCCTGATTCATTCGCTTCAATTCGACCGGACTGGATGTCAGCCTGAAGTTGCATGAATTGTTTGCTGGATTGGCTAATGTCTACGTAAATAGGGTCAAGCTGATTGATAGTAACCAGAGGTTCTTGCTGTGAAGCTGTCACTAAAGCACCTTCGGTAAAGTTTGAACGACCAATAATACCGTTAATAGGGGCATTGACCTTGGTATATTCAAGGTTGATACGAGCGTTTTTAAGTTGTGCTTCGGCTAATGCCACCGCCGCTTTATTTTGTAGATAAGTGGCTTCGGCACTGTCAAACTCGTCCTGACTGACCGCGTTTTCTTCGATAAGCTCCTGAAAACGGTTATAGCGAAGCTCTGAGCTGCGTAAAACCGCTTTTGCCCGTTGTACTTCCGCTTTGGCACTGGCTAATTCTGCTTCGTAAGTTGCCGGGTCAATTTGATACAACTGTTGACCTTTCTCGACAAAAGTACCTTCTTCAAAGGTGCGTTCTAGTAAAACACCGCTGACCTGTGGGCGAACTTCTGCAACGCGAAACGCGGCAGTACGGCCAGGCAACTGAGTGCTGAGCTCAAGAGACTCTGGTTGAACCGTTATCACTTCGACCTGTGGAGTCTGTTGCTGCTGGCTCTGCTGCGGCGCGTCACCACAGCCACTAAGGACGGCAGACGCTAAAATACCCGCTGCAAATAACGGCGCAATTTGAAAGCGCTTTTTCATCAAAATACCTCTAGCTGGTCTATTTTTAAGTACCGCAGAATTATACATACATTCATGTATGTTTGTAAAACTATTCCTCGACGGTTAAGACGATTTTGCCTATCGTTTTATGCGTTTCTAACGCCGCATGCGCCTGTTTCAAGTTTTCTGTATTCATTGAGCCAAGATTCTGGCCTAGCGTCGAGCGTATCTGATGGTTGTCGACTAAATTCGCTACCGATTGCAACAGTTCTTGCTGCTTTATCATGTCGGCGGTTGTGAACATCGAACGGGTATACATGAATTCCCAATGCAAACTGATGCTCTTCTGTTTCAATAAGCGGACATCCAAAGGCTCTGCGGGATCATCAATTAAGCTAAAGCGACCTTGGGGGCGATAAAGTCCATGCTTTGTTCGAAATACTGCTCGCTGTGCGTTAAACAGGCCACATCGGTTACCTGGCCAATATTGAGATTTTCAATTTGCTCACCCAGCGGCTTGCTGTGATCGATAACATGGTGTGCGCCCAAGGCTTTCACCCACTGTTGAGACTCAGGACGGGAAGCGGTTGCGATAACCGTAGCGTTTGTCAGTTGTACCGCCAATTGCGTAAGTATTGAACCAACACCGCCGGCACCACCTATAATGAGTAAGTTACGCTTCTCGTGAGGTGAGGGCGCATCAATCTGTAAACGGTCAAAGAGCAGCTCCCAGGCCGTAATAGTCGTTAGTGGCATAGCCGCCGCTTGAGTATCATCTAAAGTGCTAGGTGCGTGTGAGGCAATACGGTAATCAACGGCTTGATACTCTGCGTTACAGCCGGGGCGTGTTAAGTCGCCGGCATACCAGACACGGTCACCGGCGCTAAAGCCTTTCACCTTGCTACCTGTTTCAACCACTTCGCCAACAGCGTCCCAACCAATAACTTTATGACCGGACTCTGGCTCCGCGCGCATTCTGATTTTAGTGTCAACTGGGTTAACGGAAACGGCTTTCACTTTGACCAATAAGTCATGGTTACCCGCTGTTGGTTTGTCAATTTCAATGTCCTCTAAAGACTTAGGGTCATCAATAGGAAGAGATCGTTGGTATCCGACAGCACGCATCGTCTACTCCTTATTCTTGAGGTTAAATAGTTATATATACGCAGTTTAGGTCATAACGATGACTCTGCGATGAAAGAAATTAGAAAGGTTTAGGCAGAAAAGCCACTTTGTTCTAGCTCTTTGGCAAATGCGGAAAGGGCATCGACACCTTGAATATCTTCTTCTTGCAGATAAAGTCTGAAATTAGGCCACCGAGCAAACGTCTGCTCAATAGTCTCTAGATAGGCTCGCTCTTGTTCTTTACGCTTCGCCAGAAAACCACCGTCTGCTGACTCAGGTAAGATACGATTCACGACCACTCCTGAAACCGGTAGTTTTTCATCAGTCAGTGACAGTAAGGCACGTTGAGTTTCGTTAATTGGCAAACGCTCAGGCGTTAGCACGAACAAAATGCCGGTATAATTCGGGTCTTGTAACAGTCGGCGAGTACGTTGAAAAAGACGCTGTCGATTGAGTAGTTGTTCGGTAATCGCTTTGGTTTTATCCGACATTCCGTCACTGGCGTTGTCAGACGGGTTCGCCATAGGGTTATTAATGTCCTTACCGGCTTTCGGTGACAAATGCTCTAACACACTGTCGAATTCTTCTGAGCGCTTTTGCGAACGCAGCATGCCTTGTGTCCAGGCTGCCATAGCTTCGGGGAGCGATAATAAACGTAATGTATGGCCGGTCGGCGCAGTATCAAATATGAGCAAATCGTAGTCTTGCTCGGCCTGGTCAATAATGTTGCAAATGCGTTCGAGCATAGCGGCTTCCTGCGCACCCGGTGACTGCTGTGTCAATCGCATTTGCCGTTCAATTTCAGGAAATAGGTCGGGGTTGGTAAAACGCTTCATTTGCGAGCTAACACGAGCAATGTGCTCTTTCACTTCTTTATCAGGATCAATCTCCATAACCGTGAGGTTGTCAGAAACGTGGTGCAAACGATCACCGATATCCATATTGAAGACATCGGACAGGCTGTGAGCCGGGTCAGTGGATACCAGTAGCACTTTTTTGCCGTTCTTCGCAGCTAACATGGAAAGCGCGGACGAGACTGTTGTCTTGCCAACACCCCCTTTGCCGCCAACAAGTAAGATTTTTTTACTGGATAACTGCATACAACGAGCTCTTTAGTGGAGGGTGAAAAAATCGACTAGCAGCAACGGAAGTGGTCAAGCGGTGAGTGCTCCATCCCCATTCTTTTGTGCCATTCGTGAAAGCGTTCGAGCATTAACGGTTGTAATTCTAATGTGTAATAAGCGGCCGGATTCGGCACGCCCATTATCTCGGAGTAAACTAAGAGCATGAACAAGTCATCTTCGTCGCGTTTAGCGCGAGCGATGGCAGAGCGGTAGGGGGCGTTATAAAACTCGTTGACCAATTCGCCCGCTCGGCTGAACCATCGTTTTACCGAATGAATGTTCATGCTCATATCAATTACCCGTTACTTTTCTCAGCTTTTTGTTCCTTCTTAATCTTCGACAAGCTGGCACTTGCTTCCAGAGCAATCCAGATAGCTGCTACAAGAACCACAAGGTCAAGAGATAACAGGAACCAGTCGCCTTTATCGTAGAAGCCTTTCAGCTGAACGATAAGCGCGAATACCGTCATTATTAATAAGAAAATAAGCGGCAATAAGGTGTAATACATTGGACGGCCTAAACGTACCAACATAACGGTAATCACCAACAGTGTGAGCCCGGCAAGTAGCTGGTTAGTCGTACCAAACAGAGGCCAAATGACCAGACCGCCTGTACCGTCAGCTCCGCCGGCTCCGAAGGCTAGCAATAAACATGAACCGACGGCTAGTAAGGTGGCAGGCAAGGCTTTTTGCATCCAGCGAATGTTGTATAGACCTCCCCACTCCTGGAAAATATAGCGCTGCAGACGAAGACCGGTGTCCATTGTCGTACCGGCAAATAACACCGCCATGACGGTCAATAATGTTTCAGCAATATCGGCTTCCAGACCAATACCCTGACTAATAATGTTGGCACCACCTTCAACGAATGCCGAAACACCGCCTTGACCAAATGACGAGTAGACGGCTTCCCAGTCAGCCAGTGTCGCAAAACCTGCGGTAGCTGCAATAATGGTTGCCAGTGACAGCGAGCCTTCACCGATAGCGCCGAAATAACCAACAAAGCGTGCGTCCGTTTCTTTGTCCAGCTGCTTAGAGGTGGTTCCTGAAGCCACCAAACCGTGGAAACCGGAAATTGCACCACAGGCAATGGTAACAAAAAGCAACGGCAGCATGGATGGCGTGCCTTCAGGCGTATTGGTGTTAAACGCCGGAGCAGAAATCTCAGGCCCCAAGAGTAGGGTGGCGCCGTAAAGAAGAATCAGGCCAATAAATAGTTGCAGACCGTTAATGTAGTCACGTGGTTGTAACAGCACCCAAACTGGCAGTAACGAAGCAATAGCCGCGTAACCAAACAGAATAAGTACCCATTGCGCATTATCGCTGACACCCATAACGGTCTCAGGTAACTCCAGAGGCACTGATGGTCCAATCCAAATTAGTACGTACAAAGCGATGACACCAAGCACGGAAATCATGCCAAGCCCCATCCACTTGCGGAAAATGATTTGACCGATAATGAGCGCAACAAAGATGGCCCCCCATACCGGCACAACGGAGCTTGAGAATTTAATCAGCAAACCTGAAATTGCGGTGGCAAATACGGCGTTAACCATTAGCAATACCAGGAAAATGACAATCATAAATAATGTCTGCGAGCGTTTCCCAACAACATCACCAGTTAAATTACCGATAGACTTAGCTTTGTTGCGGTTACTTGCCCAAATGGCGCCAGCGTCATGAACACCCGCGAAGAAAATCGTACCAAAAACGACCCACAAAAATGCGGGAACCCAGCCCCAGATAACCGCAATTGCTGGTCCGATGATAGGAGCAGCACCTGCAACAGAAGTAAAATGGTGACCCCAAAGTACGTATTTATTGGTCGGAACAAAGTCGACGCCGTCTTCGAGTTCATGGGCGGGGGTTTTAAAATTAGGATCAAGCTTAAAGATTTTTTCGGCAATGAATTTTGAGTAAAACACATAACCGAGAAACATTGCGCCTAAACCTAAAAGCATCATGACGATAGCGTTCATGGCGTTAGCCTCGTTGTTATTGGGTTAGAATGACATTGATCAAATACAGTGCGCTAGTGTAGCGCATATTCAATAATAGTGTGCATTCGACCAATGTCTAATTGTTTGTCTAACCCCTTAATTACCTTCCCGATCCTCTCATGAGGCGAACAACCAGAGATATCGCAAACAGAATAATAAAGATATAGAAAATGATTTTGGCGATTTCAGCAGCGGCACCTGCAATTCCACCAAAACCAAATATCGCTGCGATGACAGCGACGACTAAAAAGATTAATACCCAACGTAACATAAGCACCTCTTTTTTATGAGATTTTAAGTGTCACTAGTTAAGGTAGACCAGGAATTTACGCTTTGCCAGCAAAGAAAATGTAAAGGTTGTGAGGAAAGAAGGATGATAGGGAAGAGATAAAAGACACTGCCTGGAATACCAGGCAGTGTCTGACTTTAAGGTTCTATGCAGACCTTAGTGTGATTGCGCCGCAGCTTCCTCATCCGCTGCTGCTTTATCTTTTAGCGGTTGTGCGTAAACGTCGATGCGATCGCCTAGGTAAATCGCATTGCTCAACAGTTTTGCTGTGCCCCAGAAATAAGCACGGAAGTTTACGTTATCCGTGAAAGCAATAACATGACCGTCACCAAAGCGATGTGCCGCAATGTTGGTTTTACCTTTCAGAATGTCGCGGTTGCGCTCGTCTGCATAGCCACTCAGTAAGAGTTTGTTGCTGTATTTAGCAACAGACACAAAAGGTGACTCTGGTGTTTCAAATGCTTCTAATGAGCTTTTGAATACCGGCATATTTTCGCGCGGGAAGCCATAGAACAACGGGTGTGAAGTGTCTACGTCCATCGAGAAAATAGCGCCGGCAATACGTTGCTCTGCGTAGAAGTCATCTCGCTCCTGGTAGGTCAGGCCGTCCTGTTTGAACGCATTTTGAAACACCTCGCTGTCCACATAGCGAGCGTGCAGCAAACCATTGTTTGACAGCCATTCAGCGCCGCCACGTTGACCAATAAGGACGCCACCTTGCTGAACCCACTGTTTTAGCTTCTCTTTGATGTCATCTGAAAGGTAACTGTTGTACCAGCCATCGACCATAATAATGTGGGAATAGCGGATTAAATCAACACGTGAGAGGCGATCGGTATCGACCATCGAAAGCGGAATACCCACATGGCGATCCAGGTAGTACCAAGCTTCGCCAGCTTCGTATAGGTTAACGCCGTCACCAGTCATCATCATCACGCTCGGCTTTTCGACCGGCTGAATGTTACGGCTGCCTAAATCGACGCCTTCAGGTGTCAGGCCTGTGCTAATTGAGGTAACCGCCACTTTGTGCTCTTTTGCCAGGGTGGCTAAAATGCGCTGCACCTGATGCCACTCTTTGTTCTGGTACGCCTTAGGCACAATAACCGCACCCGGCTCAAAAGTTTTACGTTGCCCCTGAGCTTTTACGGCAAATGACTTGGTTGATTGACGAGCGTGAATGTTGTTTTCAAGCAAGCTTTGTAACAGCGCCGGTGCATTGTAGTTGTCCCAGTTGAAAGCATAAGCGTAGGCGTCTTCCAATGTCGTTTGCTGTTGAACCGGCGCATCCCATGCGTTGTCTGCAATTTGGATGCGACCCCGGTGGGTCGTAAACGGTAAGTTGAACGCGTGCGCTAAGGTCCAGCCTGACACATCGTAGAAAGTGTTGTCGGGGAAGTCTTTGCGAGTGCTGAAGATACCCTGAATTAAGCCAAACTGGTCTTGCTTCGCTGGAATGAAGTAGCTTTGGCCAGCTTTGTACACTTCACCGTCTTTTTCGATGTCCTTTTCAATGCGATAGCCTTCGATTCCGTGCTGTTTCAAAATATCAACGAAGCCTTGCAGGCGTGAAGCGTCTGTTGCATCGCCAACCAGATAACCATCGAAGTTTTGGCTAGCGGCTGCTTCCAGTGCATTGTCGTACGCTTGCTCCTGAAAACGAATAAAGCGAGCTTTGCTTTTATGAGCGCCGTAAATGGTGCTAAGTGAGGCAACAAACTGATTGCGAATCGTGAATGGGAAGGCCACTTCACCGTTTACGGAATCCTGCAGGTGTCCACGACTTGATGCCTGCTCAAATAAAATACCAACGGCACCCTGAATATCAGGGTAGGTTGAACCTTTACCGTAATAGAAATCATCGAATGACTCTTCGGTATAATAAAGGCTACCAATATCATCCAGCGAGTCCGCATGCTCTGCTGCTAATATCTCGGTCAAACGTACATTCTCATCCGGTGTCAGCGGGTTTTTCCGTGACGGGATGCCTGGCTGAAAGAAGTAAGTGCTGTTAGTGCCCATTTCGTGGTAATCGGTGAGCACGTTTGGCTTCCATTTCTGGAAGTTAGCGATTCGAGCTCGTGACTCAGGGTGTTGCAACAGCAACCAGTCACGGTTCAGATCAAACCAGTAGTGATTCACGCGGCCACGAACAAACGGCTGTACGTGTTCACGACTTTGTGGGTCTGCGACCAGGTTTTGGCTTTTATGCTGGTTTGCCCATTGCGCAAAACGCGCCAAGCCGTCTGGGTTGAATGCCGGGTCTAAAAGCACCACTGAATCGTTTAATACAGCGTCAATAGCTTCGCCTTGCGCTGCCGCCAGGTAATAAGCCAATAAAATAGCCGCATTACTGCCACTGGACTCGTCACCGTGAATACTGTAGCCCATGTATAAGACTAAGGGCGTGTTGTTAGGATCGGCATCGCGAGAGGTATCAGCCGCCGCTAAGTGACGCTTGCGGACGTCTTCAATGTTTTTGTGGTTATCCGGTGACGTCACCGTTAGCAAGACTAACGGGCGCTGCTCATGAGTTCGTCCCGTTTCTTCAATGGTAATGCGATCAGACTCTTCCGCCAGTAGCTTCATGTAGTTAACAATCTGCTCTGGGCGAGCGTGCCAGTCGCCAACGTTATAACCCAGCGCTTCTTTAGGCTTGGTTATGCTTTCGTCATAGCTGACATCCGAGGGTAAGTAGTACGACAAGTTCTCGGCAGAGACTATCGATGGTACCGCAACGATAGCGACTGTGAGCGCACTGACGTAACGAATGCACTTTCGTAACATACGGGCTTCCTTCTTATTCTAGTGACTATTATGAGTGACTTTACCCTAACAGATACTGGTAGATAAGCGCTTCTTTTTCGGTGTTTCGTTTCATTCCTGAGGTAAATGACTAGACAGATTAAGGCTGCAAGTCACGTTTTATTGGCTGTTGTAACGAAATTAATGTTTCTGTTGACTGTATTTCTGGTATGGCTTGAATGCGGTTAATCAGAATATGCTGTAAGTCGTCAATTGAGCGGGTCAGTATTTTGATAAACACATTGTACTGACCGGTGGTGTAGTGTGCCTCGATGACTTCCTCTAACTTTTCAAGCTTAGCGATAGCAGCCGGATAATCACCGGCCTGACGCAAAGTAATACCAATAAAGCAGCATACTTCATAACCCAATGCTTTTGAGTTAACCAGCAAATGTGTACCGTCAATAATGCCTGCGGCGCGCATCTTTTCGACACGAACATGAATGGTTGCGGGGCTCACTTTGTAGCGCTTAGCGATGTCGCTGTAGGCTTTGCGAGCGTCGGCTAATAATTCTGACAGTATATTTTTGTCCAAATTGTCGATTTGATAATTTTGCGTTGCTTTTTTCATGATGCGTTAACGTTTTAATGAATATATTGGGTTTAATTTTAAATTATTCACAGTGAAACGCTAATTTTATTTTTACCTGTTGAATGCCTGTCGTTTTTTAGTGTTAATAAGTTAACAAACGGCGGGAGATACTTATGAAATATTCATTTTTAAAACGACAGCAACTCATTCGACAAATTAAAGCGCAATTTACCCAGGAACTGGCTGAGGCGCTCAACCTAGCTGAGGTTCAGGCGCCGTTACTAAGCGAGTGCGGAACCGGCGTGCAGGATGATCTTTCAGGAAAGGAGCAGTCCGTCAAAGTGTCCATAAAAGCGATTCCGAATAAAACCTACGAAGTGGTGCATTCGTTAGCGAAGTGGAAGCGACAAGTATTAGGTGAGTATGGCTTTAGCGAAGGTGAAGGCATTTTAACGCATATGACGGCGTTACGTCCGGATGAGGAAATACTGGGGCAAAAGCACTCCGTTTATGTCGATCAATGGGACTGGGAAAAAGTCATCACTGATAAACAACGAAGTGTTGGCTACTTGAAACACACGGTTGGGCTTATCTATTCAGCGTTGCTGAACACTATCGAGCGTATTCCTGACATTCGCTCTGTCGGGACAGCGTTACCAAAAAAGGTTTATTTTATTCACAGCGAAACCTTGGCTCAGCAATATCCGGAACTCAGCCCGAAGCAGCGCGAGCGAGCCATTACCCAAACGCAAGGCGCCGTATTTATTATTGGTATTGGAGCTCGTTTAAGTGATGGCAAACCTCATGATATGCGGGCACCTGATTACGATGACTGGAGCAGCATAGCCGAGACAGGTGAAACGGGACTAAACGGCGACTTATTGGTATGGCATGAGGCTATTGATGATGCGTTGGAGCTTTCGTCGATGGGAATTCGAGTGGATAAGAAATCATTGCAACGACAATTAGAGTTGAGCCATGTACCGTCTAAAGCAACGTTGCCCTGGCATCGCTCTTTGCTAGAGGGGAAGTTGCCATTAACGGTAGGTGGTGGTATTGGTCAGTCGCGAGTAGTGATGTTTCTAATGCAGGAAAACCACATTGCTAAAGTGCAAACCAGTGTCTGGCCTGACGACGTCCAACAAAGCGCAAAGCCGCCTCTTGAATTTAAACAGGCAACGCCAATATAAGAGGTATCAGTTATTGCTTTGAGTGGTTATGAAATATTCATTATTGGATTTAGCGCCGGTGACTGAAGAGGGAACCGTTGCTCAGGCATTGCAAAACTCGGCTGATTTAGCCCGGCACGCTGAAAAATGGGGTTACTCCCGTTTCTGGATGGCAGAGCACCACAATATGGAGGGCATAGCGTCAGCCGCAACGGCGGTGGCATTAAGTTATGTCGCCAGTAAAACAGAGCGTATCAGAGTGGGATCGGCCGGAATCATGTTGCCGAACCATGCACCTTTTATAGTGGCAGAGCAGTTTGGCACTCTAGATGCGCTATACCCGGGGCGAGTGGATTTAGGATTAGGCAGAGCGCCGGGCACGGATGGCGCGACACTACGAGCCTTACGCCGTAGCCCAAATGATGCGGAAAACTTTCCGCGCGATGTACAAGAACTGCTGAGTTACCTTGCTGAGGCTCAGCCCGCCGATGTCATAAAAGCGGTGCCGGGTTATGGGCAGAAGATACCCGTTTGGTTACTAGGCTCAAGTACCTTTGGCGCACAATTGGCTGCCCATTTAGGGCTGCCTTACGCCTTTGCCTCTCACTTCGCGCCGGATTATTTGCATCATGCATTAAAAGCGTACCGGGACAACTTTAAACCGTCACAATATTTAGATAAGCCTTACGCTGCCGCCGCGATGAACGTATTTGCTGCCGACACAGGAAACGACGCAAGGCAGATGATGACCTCTATGCAGCAACAATTTATTGCGCTTAGGCGGGGAATGCCAGGTAAATTGAAAGCACCAGTTTATGATATTAGTCGTGTTGGCTCACCTCAGGAAATTGCCGGCGCAAACCATGCGCTCACTTATACTGCCGTAGGTACCAAAGACACGGTCAGTCGTCATATGAATCAGTTTATCGAGGAAACCAGTATTGATGAGCTCATTGTAACCTGCCATGCGTACGACCATAAGGCTCGTTTAAGAAGCTTGGAGATTGCCGGTGAGATATTAAACGCGCGTTAAGCAAGAGGCTGATATGTGCTAAGCTGTCGGTCTTAATTTACCATTAGTTGAGTTTTCGATTTATGCGTATCGTTATTCGTTATTTCTTCCGCTTGGTTCGTCTTATTTTAATGCCGTTCATGATAATTGGCGAAAAGCTGACAACGCCAAAGGGTGTTGATCGCAGTGCAGAAGAGCAGAGTAAAGTGGACGAACAATGTAAAAGCCTGGCGTTATACCAATTTAAAACCTGTCCATTTTGTATAAAGGTCCGCAAAACCATTGCGCGTTTGTCACTACCTATTGAAACCCGTGATGCCCAGCATGATAAGACTCACAGAGCGGATTTGGAGCAGGGCGGCGGTAAGGTGAAAGTGCCTTGTTTACGTATTAGTGAAGATGACGGCTCAACTACCTGGATGTATGAGTCTGATGATATCAACCAATATTTGGAAAAGCGTTTCGGTTAAAGTGGCCACATTAACGCGGTCGGTTTGGACCTAACCAACGCTCTAACGCCCGTTGAAACTCTGAATTGCTTTGCACCGAGCTAATAGCGCTGTTCAGAGTTTCTATGGTGCGTTTACCCCATTCGTTTCGTGTACAGCCAACAGCGCCCTCTATGACCTCGCCGGCGTATTCTGCTATCGGAATAAAGCTGAGTTTATCACCGTCGTCGTGGGTGCGTTGATAGTAGGTTTTAACCATTTCGTAGTCGACGGTGTAGTCAATACGGTCGTTGAGTATCATGGCCAGGACATTAACATGCGATTGTTGTCCGCTAATGAAACTGAAATTACTGGCATTAAGCAGGTAGTCGTCGATAAATGGCTGTAATTTTCCATAGCGCCGTTCATCCGGTTGTCCAAACCGTAAATCAGTGTCTTTCGCAAGCTGTTCAAACTGAATCGGGTAACCATATTTGGCGGTGATGTACTGACCGGTGTCGCGATCGGTGATCACCCCATGTGGGGCATATTTGTGTGTCGTATCACTGTAGAGAAAAGTGGTGTTATAAGCGCTGTTTTTAATGACGCAGGGAAAGCACAGGTTCTTGTTGCGTTTCATTATCATGGTGATGCGTCGTGACGGAAGCTTTCTTATATTATGGACATGTTGGGGTAATTCTTGTTGAAACGCACTGACCAACGCATCGCAAACGCCAGCGTCTTTGTATTCACCATCGTAAATATGAAAAGGTGGTGCCGAGTTAACGCCCCAGGTAATATCGTTGTTCGCCACAGCGCTTGCCGACAGGAGGGCACCCGATAAAGCGGGTACTAACGCAAGTAGCGAGAAACCGTTTTTTATAGGCATAATCATCTCCTATGCGCACTGTGCTTTTTAGCTGAATCCATACTCTTAGTTTTAGCGTAAGTTAAACAAAAAATATAGGGCTTTGATATATGAATGTTGTTTTTAGTCATGGTAAGGAAAGTGGCCCATGGGGAACTAAAATCAAAGAAATGGCCAAGATTGCTGAAAGTAAAGGGTTTAAGGTAGCCAGTATCGATTATCAGGGCATTGATGATGTTGATAATCGTGTTAATAAACTTCGAGAAAAATTAACATTAGTTGATGGTTCTGTTGTTTTAGTTGGCTCCAGCATGGGTGGGTACGTGGCCACAGCTTGTTCCGAATTTTTGGCCTGCAAGGGACTGTTTGTTCTGGCACCGGCTTTTTACTTAGGTGGTAATGTGGACTTTGATGCGGTGACAGTACCTAAACGGACGACAGTTGTGCATGGTTGGCAGGACGATATAGTGCCCGTCGAAAATAGCTGGCGCTTCGCAAAGCAGCATTCAACAGAATTGCATATACTGAATGATGACCATCGTTTAATTACGACGCTACCTAAAGTTACTGAGTTGTTTTCTCAGTTTTTAGATGATATTGAGGCGTAAAACATTCAAAAGGAGTGATTGATGAGCGAATTTCCGATTGCAAAACCACTGCTCGAAGACAGTTATTTTTTAACGGACTGGCCATTGTGTCAGGTGAGGGTAATGGATGACGCTCAGTATCCTTGGTTTCTGCTCATTCCACGAGTGGAAGATGCCCGCGAAATCTGTGACCTGAATGAAGAGCAGCAACTGCAATTTTTGCACGAAAGTTCGTTTTTAAGTCATTGGCTAAAGGCTGAATACAAGCCCGATAAACTCAATGTGGCGGCATTGGGGAATAGAGTACCACAACTGCATATTCATCATATTGCGCGGTTTATTAGTGACGTTTCCTGGCCTGATCCGGTATGGGGCAAAAAACCAATGCAGCCGCTTTCTGATAAAGAAGTGGCGCGGCTGCAAGAGTTGTTTGCCGACATTACGTTTTAAACTGTTCCAGTTGTTTGCGAAGGCTATCAGCCAGTGACGACATTTGCTCGCACTCGCTATGGCTTTCGCGAACAGCTGTCGATACTTGTGTCGCAAAATCAGCAATGGACTGGATATTAGCCGCGACATCCTGACTCACTGACGCTTGCTCTTCTGTTGCGGTCGCTATTTGCGTGCTCATATCCGCTGTTTCCTGAATTAAGTTCACAAGTTCATTCAGTTTATTATCCGCATCGCTGAGTTTTTCACTGGTGCTTTGCGCTTGTTTACGATTATGCTCCATTGCTGAAACTGCATTGCGGGAGCCATCTTGTAAACGCGTTATTTTCTGGCGAATTTCTTCCGTTGATTGACTGGTTCGCTGTGACAAGGTTCTGACCTCATCAGCAACAACCGCAAAACCACGACCCGCTTCACCTGCCCGGGCTGACTCAATTGCCGCGTTCAGCGCAAGTAGGTTGGTTTGCTCCGAAATACCCTCAATGGTATCAATGACGGTCACAATGCTTTCGACGTCGTTGGCCAGGTTCTCTACCGAGCTAGCTGCTTTTTGCATCGAGTCGGACAACTCATGCATGGTATTGACCGCTTGGCGCAACTGCTCTTGATTCTGCTCGGTTGTCGAACGAGATTCTGACGCATGGCTGGCGGTTTGGTTCGCATTTTCAGCAATCTCACGAACCGTGGTTTCCATTTCATTCATAGCAACCGCGACTTGGTCTGTTTTGTTTTCCTGCTCATTCGATAAACCGTCAATTTGCGTCATCGATTTATCAATGGACGTGACTTTTTCATTGACTTCATACGCGGTATTGCGAACGTGGGTAATGATACTGCCCAGGTTTGCCACAAACGCATTGAACCCTTTTGCTAAGTCACCAATCTCGTCATTGCTGTCAATATCCAGTCGTTGCGTCAAGTCGCCGCCCTCGTTGGACATACGATTAAGGTTTTTGGCCACATATTTAATAGGGCGAACAATTTTCTTAGCGTAGAACCAGCTACCTACAACAAAGGCTGTGCCAATAACGATACTGAGAATAACAATGGCGGTAATGGTCTGGTTGAGGCCGGAATATAGCTCAGACTCTGGCATTTCAATAATAATGCGCCAGTTGGTGTTAGGCAGGTCAGTGCTGGCAACAATCCAGTCTTCACCTCCGTGAGAACTGTAGCCAGCTTCGAATTCGGAGTTGCTCAACATTTGATTGGCGACGTCAGCGTCTACTTCTGAAGAGAGACTTCTAAAGTCATTAATAGACGGGTGTACCTGAATTTTGCCACTTTCGTTAACGAGGTAAGCGATACCCGTCTGACCCACCTGAAAGTTCGCAATGGCGTCTTGTAATGCTTTCAAACTTTGCCCAATACCACCCACACCTAAAGTTTCACCATTGTCGCTAATGCGGACGTTCACAAAGACTGTCGGCGTGCCAGAATTTTCATCAACGTCAAAATTCAATGCTTGCTCGTCGTCACTTTCGACAAAGTTGTAAAACCAGTCATCGCGTTCTACCGACGGGGAGACTTGCTTTAAGATACCATCTGCGGTGTAGTAGTTTCGGCTTCGGGTACTGACTGCAAAGGCGGCAACAGCGTTTCTATTGGTATAGATGCGATTCAGGTACTGTGTGATGTCGTCCTGAACCTGTTTACTGTTGTCGTTTTTTAACGCATTAATAAGGTATTGATTGTTGGCAATTTCTTGTGAAACTAAGATGGGGGTATTAATCAGCTCGCTGATTTCACCTCTTATTTCACCTAAGGTAGCGGGTAATTCCTGCTCGATGACTCGCTCTTCAATCAGTGAGCGCATCATGTAAGTAGAAATACCGAGGGCGATAACGAGTAGCGTTGTTAAGGCAATGGCCATGCTCAGGGTTAATTTATTTTGCAAATTCATGCTTACCTCAATTAATACGAACTATTTGCTTGCCGGTGACGTATCCATTATTGATATCGGTCAAAAACGCCAAATGATTAGGAGAAGTTGCTGGTGTCATTCCCTGTACTAACTGAGCTTAGAACAAAGACTCAAAAACTGCACAGTCAGCTTGAACGAGAATCCGGTTTTAGTGACCTAATGAAAGCAACGGTAAGTTACGATCAGTACGTCAGCGCATTGAAAAATTTGCACTACTTCCTGTCAACGCTTGAACCCTCAATAGCATTCCATCTATCGGAGAACAAATACCGGTATCAGCGCCGCCTATGGTGTGTCGAAGCTGATTTAGCGTCATTAAATGGTTTGATTCATCCGACAATAGAGCCAACTGATTTGACTTATAACGAGGCGATTGGCGCTGCTTATGTTATCGAAGGATCGACTCTTGGAGGAAAGCTCCTGTATAAGCGGCTGCAAAAGCAGGATTTCATTGCTAAAGCCAGCGCCCTGAGCTACTTTAGTTTTTATAGAAAGAACACGTGGTCAGACTATATTGGGTGGTTAGAAAAACAGTCATTTAATCCTGAGGCAATTGATAGTATTTGCCTAGGAGCAACTCATGCGTTCGAGTTACTGCTCGAATGCAGCTCTACGGGGACAGGTCTATACAGCGCTAACCGGGAGTACGGCATTGACCGAACTGACTAAAGAACAACTGCAACAAGCGATGGAAAACTGTGCGACTGAGCCAGTGCACACGCCTGATGCCATTCAACCGCACGGTTATTTTCTAGCGTTCAATAATAATTTTGAGGTATTGACCCATTGCAGTGAAAATATTGAAGCGCTTCTGGGAGTTTCCGCGGAGCATTTGCTTGGACACAGTGCGCCCGATTACCTGAAATCCAGTTGGAAAGAGCACTTATTGAGGTTGCGTCAGTTAGCTTCTGACTCGGTGGGTTTTGACGATGAAATCAATAATAACGATGTTTATTGCACCATGTATGCCTCTGGTGACTCTATATGCGTTGAAGTTGAGCCTTTAGTTGGGCGTCTTAGCTCAAGTTTCTTGTCAGAGTTACAAGCGCATCAGGAGCAAATTCGGTTTTCAAACTCTCTTGATGAGACTTTAAATGCGTTGACGAAAAGTATCGGCGAGATTATCGGTTTTGAGCGTGTGATGGTGTATAAGTTCGATGAAGAGTGGAATGGTCAGGTAATTGCTGAGCTGTGCAAGCAGTCCACCATTCGTCGTTATTTGCATCAACGCTTTCCTGCGTCGGATATACCCAAGCAGGTACGAGAGCTGTACAGCAAAAACCCTTTGAGAAGCATTGTTAATTCAACTCAAAAGCCAGCTGGTATTATAGCCCACGAAGATAAACGGTCGTTGGATCTAACCAAAGGAGTATTGCGAGCAGTTTCACCGATCCACCTGACGTATATGCAAAATATGGGGCTTCACAGTTCGTTGTCGATTGCGATATTTCAGGAAGAAAAATTATGGGGACTGTTGTCCTGCCACGGACTTGAAGCACACCCGTTAAATATTCAACAGCGTCATGCAGCGCAGGCGTTAGTGACGCTTGCGAGCCAGAGGCTGATTTTACAGCAGCAATATGAGACGGCTGCGTTTTTCGAAGCCATTGAAAATACGCGCGGCGCTTTAATTAGTGACAATCAGGAAATTAATGAGCCTAAGGCGTTATTTGAAAGAGAAGGCAACAAATGGCTGGAATTGTTTAGGGGGAACCTCGTTGCGCTCGCCTATGGAAATAACGTACTGAAGTGCGGTGCTGAACTGCCGGATGAGCGTATTCTGGCATTTAAAAAATGGTTGAATAAGAAGTGTCGGCTGGTAGGCACTTTTGTTTCCCGGAACGTAATGGACTCAGAGGTTGCCGAGTACTTTGAAGAAACCGCTTTGAGAGGGGTTATGGCTATCGCTTTGCCGGCTGGGTCCAGCAGTCAGCAGGGGTGGTTGATGTTCTTTCGCCCAGAGCAAATAGAAGAGCTTGAATGGGCGGGAAGACCCAATAAAGACACGATCGAACATTATAAAGGTAAGGCCGTAATGTCACCGCGTACGTCTTTTGAAAGCTGGAAAGAAACCATAAAAGGGCAGTCATCGCTGTGGCTCGATAGTGAACGAAAAGCGGCCATTAGTTTAGCCGAAGACTTGGCTATCGCCTTATCCGCCTACGAGGTAGAAATATTGAATGAACAGCTCAGCGCGGCCAATGACAAACTGGAGCACTTGGTTCATACCGACGCACTGACCCAAATTTGGAATCGCTACCACATGGAATATGTGCTTGATGAGCAAATCAGTGCGGCGAAACGTTACAGCCATGAGTTGGGTGTTATCCTTTTTGATATCGACAACTTTAAAGACGTTAACGACAATTATGGTCACGATGCCGGCGATGCCGTGCTAATAGGCTTATCTAAGCTGCTTGAAAAAGAGTTGAGGGACACCGATGACTTTGGTCGCTGGGGTGGTGAGGAATTCATGATTGTCGCAAAGCATTCTGATTTAGAAGCCACTGTTGCGCTCGCTGAGCGACTGCGACAGCGCCTTGAGGCTGCAACTTTTGATGATGTTGGTGTCGTGACTGCAAGCTTTGGCGTTACTTTTTATAAAGGCGGCGAGTCCAGAGCGTCGCTGGTTAAACGCGTTGATGATGCCCTGTATGACGCTAAAGAAAATGGGCGAAATAGGGTAGTGGCGGTAGAATAATGGTAAATACTGAAGGTGTCTTGTCGACAAAAAGCGTTAATTTAGTGGCGCAAGTCAGTCATAAACTAGGGTATTTGGAGTGCTTGCTTGAGTATTCAGGTGCTGAACAGAAAAAATTAAGTAAAGCGACGTGTCAGAAAAAGCTAAATGCGTCTATTGGTATGGACCTGAATGCTTCACAGTTGACAGGGGTTTCCTTAGATGAAGCTTATGAGTCCTGTTCGCGCTGGCGCCTGAGCTCGGAGGAAAGTATTCAAGACGCTCACCGGAGTATTTATGCCGCGTTCTCTCCTGAAGCTGGGCGTTATCGCTCTGCAGGTATGGGCATTTACCAGTACAACAAGTTGGTTCATACCACAGCCCCAGCTGGGCAGGTTGCTAGACAGCTTCGCGCGTTATTGGCGTGGCTGGAGCAAGCCAATGATCACCCTCTGGTCAAAGCGGCGGTATTCTTACGCCAGTATGAATTCATTCAACCATTTTCGGTAGGTAATAGCAGTATTGGTCATCTCTGGGTCAGTTTAATACTGGGGCAGTGGCACGTTCTGCTGCGTTGGCTTAACTTTGAAAGTAAATTGAAAGAGCGGCGTGGTGAATATTACGATTGTTTGAGAGCGTCAATTGGTAATAATGATCTCAGTATTATGGTTGAGTTCGTATTACAGCGCTTAGATGAAGCCTTTGATGAACTTCTTGATGGGGTTGAAAAAGCAGCGAAAGATCAAAGTGAGCAATCAGGTTCACTAAAAAGTTCGGATTTAAGTTCGGTTATTGGTTCGGTGAATGTGCATTTCAAGGGAATAAAGCCTTATTTCACCACACGCGAAAATATTTTAGTACTACTGCAGGAGCATCCGGAGTGGAGTGCCGCACGATTATCGGAAATACTCGGAATTTCTGATCGTGCCGTTGAAAAACACCTAGCCAAATTAAAGTCTCGTGGACAATTAAAGCGAGTTGGCTCAGCACGAGGCGGATACTGGCGAGTGGTTGCGCCATTGAATGAACAATTGGGCTTGCTTCAGGGAGACAGTTAAAGGAAGAATTGGTCGGCGTGAGAGGATTTGAACCTCCGACCCCTGACACCCCATGACAATTCTCAAGTGAAAACCCATTAAATTTTTTCAATTGTCCCAGTTTAAAGAAGTTTGTCCTCTACAAGTAACCTCCTGATTAAGTTAGTGTTTTTGCTCGCTTTGCAACGGTTTTTACGTTGTCTCTATTCTAAGGTAAATGTCCCTTAGAAAGGCTCCGCATTAACTGTTGCAACACAGGTGAAACATAACTTGAGGATTTTAAAATGGGTGTGCAACATAGAAGCTCCGAGAATCAAATTACTCCGTCATTAGCGGCAACCGCGCAAACCACTACAATAACTAAGAAACTGACTAAGCACCTTTTGAATAAAGTTTCTGAAGAGGTAACCAGAATAAATGACCCTGAAATCCCCGGATTTCATGTTCGACTCGGCAGAGTAAATAAGCACGGTGTTAGATCCAAAGCGTTCTACCTTTACTACAGAACGAAAACGAAACCAGTAAAGTCGGTTAATTATCGAATAGGTGGAATGCCTGAAATTGATATTGAAACCGCTAAAAGCATGGCTAGAGAAAACCTGGAGAAAGTAAGGAATGGCATTGATATTCAGGTTGAACGAGAAAAGCTATCGTCAGGAAGTGATGCCTGGACAGTTGGAAAGCTTTACTCCGAATTTTTCAGAAATAAGATTTTGGGGAGAAAGCGTCCAGAGATTGTTGAAGCTAGCTTCAATAAGGATATATTGCCACGAGTAGGGCATGTACTACTTACTAATATTACCCGACACCAGCTTCATGAAGATGTCTTTAGCCCAATATTAGATAGGGGCGCTAAAAGCCAAGCTGGCAAAACACTTGCGTTGTTGAAGCAGATGTTTAGTTACGGCGTTGCAATAGGCTGTATGGACTTTAACCCTCTTGAGGGTGCGTCTAAATCAACCTACGCTAAATACACTCCGCGACGCAGAACGCCAAGCGTAGATGAGCTTAGAACAGCCTTAGAAGTCTTTTTAAGTGCAGGAATGTCAATTCAGAACTTCAATTGTTTTAAGGTTATTCTATTAAGTGGAGTAAGGAGCGGGGCGGCCATAACAGCTAAATGGAGTGATGTGGATTTTGAAAAGCGAGTTTGGTACGCAGTTAATGAAAAACACAGTACCAGAGATGAAGTTGTTTACCAGAAAGTCCCGATGTCAGACGAGCTATTGAAAGCTTTTCGAGATCAGGAAAGTCATAGTGCTTTACTCAAAAGCGAATTTGTATTCCCTGCAAAAAGAGATTCGGTGTCAGCGGTTAAAAGCATTAGCCATATGGATACTAAGACGCTGAATAGAAGTTTAAACCGAATTAGAAAGCAAGGAAAAGTTCAGGTACCGGAATTTCAGCCTCACGACATAAGGCGTTCCATTCGTAGTCATTTGATTTCAGTGAAAAGCGATAGTTCATCAGGTCGATATAATGCTTTTAGCCCTGCTTGCGCGGAAAAAATATTAGGGCATTCTTTAAGTGGTATGGAGAGGGTGTACGATCAGCATGATTACTTTGATGAAATGAAAGAGGCTTTGTCGTATTGGGGATCTCTTTTTAGTGATTTGGTTTAATTGAGATCTTGGCTAAAAGCTTTGCAGGTTCAACAAAAGACTTGGATTGTCTATTCAAAGTCGATGAGAAAGGCTCTGTTTAAGAGCCTTTTAACTTATTTCTATTTTTCATGCTTATGGGGTTTCAGGGGAGGGTGTTTAGGTTGATTTTCTGGTGTTACACGACGCCTTTTATCTCGAGTCCTGTCCTCTTTCCGTGGCTTAGGTCCTGGTTTTATGCTCATTCGAATAAGTCCTTCTAGTAATGATCTTCTAATAGAAGAGGTGGCGGAATGCCATGAACTTATATAGGACAAGTTTGGGTTATACTCAATTTTATGTGGTGTTCTTATTCTCTAATTAGGTCTGGCAGTCCGGTTTGTGCCAAGAGCGGACATATAAACTCATAAATAATTGGGTCAACTAAAGCAAGATCCTTATCCTCTACTGCAAACGCTAATAAAATCGGCGTGCCTCTACCATAAGTATTTGAATGGGGATCACCTTTAGGAAGTCGATACTAGTCTATCTATTCAGTTCACACTAGTAGTTCCTTTACTCAGCCATTTCTTTAGGCCAATAAATTTCGAATCTAGCTCCCTTGTCACTTGGAGCTAACTCGACACTTCCTCCAAACTTCTCTAGAATTCTTCTAACGATTGATAAACCGATACCACTTCCTTCAACCTCATCCTGAGATTTCAATCGAGAAAACATTTCAAATATATTCTGGCTATGCTTTTGAGGAATTCCCGGGCCATCGTCGGCAACAGTGAATAGATAACCGTGATTACTATCTTTAACCGTTAACCAAATATTCCCTTGACCAGTATCATGATGTTTCACCGCATTAGAAAATAAATTGCGGAGCACTATTTCAAACTCCTTAACTGGCATCCTTATAATTTCATCGTCAACATGAAGAGTAAATGCCCCGTTAGACGCACTCATGTTCAAGATATCCTTCGCGAAACCCTTGAGGTTGATTGTCTCATAGTCATGAGATACCTGGCTCATCGTGCTATACATTAGTAAGTCATTGAGCAGTTTTTGAAGTCTTTTTGCTCGAACTTTGATAATTTCAAAGTACGCTTTTACTTCGGGGGAAAATGAACTGGCATATTCGTTGTTTATCCATGTCACCACCTGTTCTATAGCAGCCAGTGGTGCTTTTAGATCATGAGAGGCAATTTGAGTAAAACTCTTGAGATCTTTGTTAGATTCCTCTAATTGCCGAATGGCCTCTTCTTGTCGAGTAATATCGGTCGCAATGCCAAGTATATAAAATTTTCCGCTGTCGGCTCTAAATCGTTTTTTCTTTGTCAAAAGTGTTCTTACTTTCCCATCAGGAAAAAAGATTGTTTCCACCGTCTCGCTATAGCCATCTTTAAAGGCTATTTTGTCATGATGAAGAAATGCGTCCCTGTCTTCTTTAGAGTATGACTCAACCGTCGTTGAGCCAATCACTGAGTCTCTTACATCGTCTGGGTAAAGGTTCAAAAAAGCCGTGTTGGCTTTTACGATTTCAAATGATTCATTTTTTACGAACGCCAGCCCCGGAATGGTGTTAAACACCAAAGAGAGAAATGACGAGCTATCTAGATCCTCATTAAGAGTATCAATATCTTCCATATTAGCCGCCCACCACTTAATCTGAAAACTAAAAGCAACCTACGCTAACCATTTTTGTTCAATCACATCGACTTCCGATGGCCGTCCAAAATAATACCCCTGAAGCCGATCAATATTTAGTTCGGCGCAAAGTTTGTGCTGCTGCTCGGTCTCAATGCCCTCAGCCACCGTTTTATAATTAAGTGATTTCGCGAAAGCGCAAACCGCTTTAAGCATGCACTCATCTTGCCCTGGCTTAGCCGATTGAACAAATGACTTATCGATTTTTAAAATCGAGAAAGGGTAAGCTTTCAAGTGCGATAATGAAGAGTAGCCAGTACCAAAGTCATCTAATGCAAGCTCGACGCCTATCTCAGCTAGTTCATTGAGCGTATCCACCGCATCAAGGCTGCTCACTAAGTTACTCTCGGTTAGCTCAAGTTCAAATCGCTTTGGTGGGATCTTGTAATGCTCAATACAATCTCTGCAGTAATCTATTAACCCTTTATCCTTTAATTGCTTAGCTGATAGGTTAACCGCGACTGAGAAATGAATTTCTGCTGTATTAAAACGCTCCAACCAATGGCTGAATTGCGCACAGGCAGTACGGATAACCCATCGGCCAAGCTCATTAATAAAATTCGACTCTTCAGCGATTGGAATGAACTCATCCGGGGAAATCATCCCTAACTGCGGATGTTGCCACCGAATCAACGCTTCAATTCCGACAAGCCGCTTCCCATCGACATCGACTTGAGGTTGGTAGTGAAGAATAAATTGGTCGTCATCAATAGCTTTTGATAAGTCTGTTTCTAAACGGGCTCGCTTTTCAATTTGCTCGTGAAAGTTTCTTGAATAATACTGAGCCTGGTTGCGACCAGCCTCCTTTGCACGATACATCGCAACATCTGCTCCCTTCATGAGCTCGACAGCGGTTTCGCCACATAGCGGAAACGTCGCTACTCCGATACTCGCGGATACGCGGATTGTTTCCCCCTCAATAACAAAAGGCTCAGCTAAGGTTTCTAACAGACGGTCGACCAGCAAACGAATGTGACTTGCGTGGGTAAGGGACTCAACCAAAATTGCAAATTCATCTCCCCCGAGGCGACACAGTCTGTCATCGGCTCGCAATGGGGTTTTGAGCCTTCGAGCAACTTGCTTTAATAACTCATCCCCAGCTAAGTGTCCTAAGGTGTCGTTGATGCTTTTGAATCTATCAAGGTCAATCATAATCAAGACGAGATTAGAGTTTTCTCTCTTCGCTCTCGGGATGGCATGTTTGAGCGATTCATCAAAGTAGTAGCGATTACTAAGCCCGGTTAAAGAATCCTCTTCAGCTAGCTTTCTCAACTGGTTGTGGCTTTTTTTTACTTGCTGCTCGAGTTCGTAGCGCTCTTTAGCCAGCAATATAGAGCGCTTTAACCGAGACGCAGTAACCTCTCCCTTCATCAAGAAGTCTTGCGCTCCTGCTTCGACACAACGGACTGCTAACTCCTCATCGTTACTGTGACTTACCATGACAATCGCAGAGGAAGATTCATTGCTTCCCCTGAGTTCACGCAGAACTTCGATTCCGTTCGATGGTGGAAGTTGGTAATCGAGAAGTATCAAATCGTAATTGTCTGTTGTGGCATAGTCCAACCCCTCGGTGGCGGTCGTCGCCTCAGTTATCGAGTCAATTGCCAAAGCAGAGTCTTGTAGAACTCTTTTCGTTGCCATGCGATCGACGACATCATCATCTACGATTAAAACGTTCATGTGCTCTTCCTGTTTGTTTCTGTTAATCCCTTACAGGCTTTGTCAGATTATTAACGAGCGATTACCCAGTGAATCACGAAGGTAACCCCCCGCGGGAGATTCTGCTCTATTTGGCAGCTACCGCCTCTTTTCTCCACTATCTTACGTACAATTGCTAATCCTAGACCACTTCCTTCTACTTCATCTCTAGGCCTTAATGTATGGAAAAGCTCAAATACCTTTTCCTTAAACTCTTCTGCAACTCCAGGTCCATCGTCGCTCACCCTAATCTCCACTCCTTTGTCAGTATAAGTGCTTGATACCGACACGGTACCGTTCTCTTTATCGTGGTGTTTGACCGAGTTGTTGATAATATTTCCTAAGACACGACTCAATGACTCTTTATCTGTCACTAGCTCACCAATATTGCTATCAAGCTCGAGTCGAAAACCTTTCGGAGGCGAATTTAAGTTGAATGTTTCCTCAACAAGCGCTTCGAAATCAATAACCTCTTCAGGTTGTTGCTTCTTATCGACCCGAGAATATTGAAGCAGTGCATTAAGAAGGCGTTCCAGTCTCAATATGCGGCTTCTTAATAAAGAGAAGTATTCCTTGGATGTAGCTGACAAACTGTTTTCTTTATCACTTTCAATCCACTCACTTAACTGCGCCACTCCTCTAAGGGGAGCCTTGAGATCGTGTGATGCCACAAAGGCAAATCTATCGAGCTCTTTGTTTGCCTCCACCAGCTCCTCATTTTGTTTAAGCAATTTACTCTTGGTTTTTTCTAGCTCATCTTTGCGCTTTTTCAAGTGTCGAGTTGTGCGCTCGGCTAACTCCGTTGCCTTATTTTTCGTTCGGGATAAAGCAATAAATAAAGCGATTAATAGGACATCGATAACGACACCTGTCACTAAGATTAGTTTGGGCTCTGAAGTTTCTGTTTGAGAAGTAAATTCAGGGGAAGACCTTAGGTTAAATGTCCAGGTTCTACCGTACATATCGATGTTTCTTGACTCACTGAACATGGGGCTGAAATCACCAACTTTGACTGAGATATCCTCATACAACTTGTCTTCCCCGTCATAGATGGAGAAACCAATTAAGTCGTTGAAGTTACTTAAAGTCCCCCCCATTAATCTCTCAACGATAAACGGAGCATAAACCAAACCAGCAAAGCCCGACTCTGAGTCTCCATAGTAAGGAGGAATAGAGTCGCTATACCAAGGTGCGAACAGCAAAAAACCAGGCGTTTTTCTTTGGTCTTGAACGAGTGTTATCGGGCCTGTCATCTGAGTCACTCGCTCATATCGTGCTTTCAAAGCCGCGGTATAGCGGTTTTCTTCATGTGCCATATCGAGCCCTACAGCTTTAGAGTTTGCTGACTCTGGCTCAATATAGGATATCGGCCACCATTCACTTTGATTATGGTCGGGATACGGTGCAAATCCCTCGAAGCTTTGTGTTTGCCAAGATATATAGCTATCTTGCTTATCTAGGGGAACATAGTGAATAACGCCAATACCATTAATGCCAGGAAACCGCTGCTCAATATTTAAAGACGCGGCGAAGGTGTTCCACTGTGCTCGTGTTACCGAGTCAGGCATTACGTGTAACATGGCGACACCTGCCCACAAGGCTTCTTCATACTTAGCCATGCGCTCATTTATGAGCTCGATAACTTGATCTGATTGAAACTTAAATCGATTATAGGCCTTTTCTTCGGCTTGTATTTTTGTCACCTGCCATGCTGTGAGAGTCAGGGCCAACGATAGAGCTACAACTAACCAGTGGTACCATTCTAGATAACGTAAAATATTCTTTTTCATTGCAGACTCAATCGGAAAATCATTTGATTAAAGCTCTAATCTAGCAAGCTCAGATTTCTAGGCAATCAAAAATTAAATTAAGCTCTTTAAACTGAGGACGTATTTTTAAGAAGTACTTGTCTCATTCTAGAGCGCCGCTCTATGAGCGTTCATTCATATTCTTGTGTTCTTACACTCACTGTGATTTATCCGCTCCTTAGTCAAAATTAGCAAATCAGCAGCGCCTCAATACCCTTAATTAGTTTCCAAACTTAGCCCTCCGCTATCAAATGGATGAACTACATACAAACTGATTTCGTCCATTGCCTTTCGCTAAATATAAATTTGAGTCGGCTTCGTCAACTAACGCTTGCCAGTCTTTGGGAGGGTGCTGATGTGTCACACCGCCGACGGACACGGTTACTTTTTCAAATGGAGACTCGTTATGAGCTATATTCAAACTTTCCACCGATTTTATCACTCTATTCGCTATCACATTCGCTCCTACGTCGTCAGTGTTTGGGAGGACAATGGCAAACTCCTCTCCGCCGAGTCTTGTGACAAAGTCTGTCGAGCGCTCCAAGCACTTTGTTAGGGCATCGGCCACTCTCACCAATACCGAATCTCCGGCGAGGTGACCGTATGTATCGTTGTATCGTTTGAACCAATCCACATCCACCATCAACGCAGAAACCTGAGGGCTTTCGAGGCGAGCATAAAGTTGCTTTGTCACTGATTCTAAGTATCGCCGGTTGAATACCTTTGTCAGGGAGTCAATCATTGCTTCATTGCGATAACGGTCGAGCATTTTTTGATATTTTAGGTGATGCTCTACACGCTTGATTAAGGTTGTTGGGTTAAACGGTTTTTTCACAAAGTCACTGCAACCTGCGTTCCAAAAGTCCAACTCGAGAGTAGCGTGCTCGTCACCTGTAACCATGAGGATAGGAGTTGACTCAAAACGGTTGTAGTCACGAAGTTCAGTACACAGCTCGATACCATTCTTGTTGGGAAGGTGGTAGTCGATAATTATTATATGAGGTTCAATGTTAAAAACCTTCTTTATAGCCTCCTCGGTCGAGTGACAGCGCTCTATCTTGCAGTAATCAGTTAACGCCCTGTCTACGACTGAAAAATCAACATCATTATCTTCGACAACTAAAACTGTACTTTCATCGATTTCCTCTTTGAGTTTAGACTCTATGTCGGGCGTATTAATTTTATCCACGGCAGTTTCCCCACAGTCAAATAGCGATAGGTTTACTGGTGAATTAAATATAGTCAGGCTATAGATGATATTCCAATCAATATAAAGATAGGGCAGCCCACTATTTAACTGAATTGCCTGTTGAGTGTTTCGACCGTATGGAAAGAGTTGGGCGATATTTTTAGCTAAAAATTACACTGACAAAGAAAATCGAAGGTTTCCCTTGAGGGGAGGGCCGAGAAAATTGAGATTCTATGAGTAGCCTGCTGCTCGCTCAAGGCGGACTTTTAATGGAGTGTTGTTGCGAGAGTTAAACAACTCAATTAAAGTTATTTAACAGGCACAAGAGGGCTAATTTTACTCGGATGGTAATATCAGCGATAGGATACTACTGAATGGAACACAGTAAAAAGGATATCGAACTATCGGCTAAAGTAAAAGAAGCCAGCGAGTTCGCGCGACACAAGAAATTTGATAATGCCATTAGGATCTTAGATGAATTGATTGGTGATTTACCCAATTACAATCTAGATCATTCTGCCATATGTGTGAAAATCATACCTTACTTTCAAAAGGCAGGACGTTTTCCTGAATTAGAAACGTATATTTCAAGTAAGCTCATTCCTGTGGCTATTGCTGTTCGTCAAAAGGCATTTTCGCACCAAAACGACATGATTCAAGACGCTTATTGCCACCTTTTACTTTCAGAGATATTTGATAAGGTTCGGTTGTGTGCCAAGAGGGAAAAAGTTGCTGATCTAGAAGCACTTTACAGTAGGAAGTCGAACGAGCACTATGAGTTTTATCTAAGCTCTTTAGAGAGAGGCGAGGCAGTTCAAAGTGAAGAGTCGGAAAAAGAACTTAAGAGAATTTTTGGGAGTGATAAATCTAAGTGGCCTGATTTGCTGAAATAGCGTTAATTAAATTCTTAGGATTTATACTGCATGAGCTCTCCCCCAGTCATGGAACCATGACTTAGGTTAGGTTTCCATTAAAATGGGTTAACTGGAGATCACAAAATGCCAAACCCGCGGGTGTACTTTGTCATTAGATATTTTAGGAAAACAGTTGAAAGACACTTTTGAAGAAATTTATAAGCGTATAGATAAAACGGCTAGTTGTAGATTCAATGCTAGCAATCGCATGCGGCGCCATAATATTTTATCTCTCGCGATTGTTATATTTTTTTCGCTGGGACTTATTTTCGTATCATTAGTGAGGGCCTTAGAGATAAACACTTCCATTAACGGACAGTCTCTAGATCTCATGTCTATATTTTTCAGTATTACTATTTTGGTAGTTTCCACAGCTTTAAGTAAAAGCGATTTCGGTATTCGATCCGAAAAGTTCCATGATTGCGGAAGAGAGCTTCACAGCTTGCTCATGAAGGTTAAAAAGAACTTAGATAACACCACTCTCCATACCGAACAGAATTACGATGACCTTCAAGCTATGTATGAGCGTGTGCTGGCTAAATACGATAACCACAAGCCAGTTGATTACTACCATGTTAAAGCGCAATGGACTGATTCATTTCAAAAACGATGGTATAGGGTCCCTGTAGCGCTTTTCCACAGCTTCCTTGAGTACTTTATTTATTTTATTCTTCTAATTATGGAAATTGTTTGGCTAGTCTATGTTTTTACATAATCGAACAAGTCAATAAACTAAGTGCCTATGCCGCCGGATTAGCTGAACCATACCGGTTATTTCGGGCGATAACCTTCACTTTTGGGATTAGGCAGTCAGACCGCGATGAGCTAGGGTTAGGATTTTTGCCTAACTCAACTGTTTATTCACCTCTCTCTTATTAGTAAGAGCGGGAGGTGAGAATCAGGAATGGCATACTTATCTCTGCAATATTGCGCGTTTTGTTATTGTGCTATGTATTTAAGTCGTTTACTGTCAATGACATTATAAAAAATCACAGTTGGGTAGTCTGCGCTTGTTAGAGTTTAGTTGATCATGCTCAAATTAGTTTTGCTGATTTATGGCGTTTCATGGTTGGAATCTTTTTAGCTCAGTAACTTAAAGCTAGGTACCGACCAATTTAATGGGTGACAAAGTGGGCACGCGCAATATACAAATAATGGTATGGACGCTCCCCTCTAAAAGTCCACTAAACTTGTTCCGTTAAGAACAGGGTTTTGAGGAGAGCGAAATGGACAAAGTTATATCGGTAATTGGAATTGATTTAGCTAAGAACGTGTTTCAGGTCTGCGCCGCTAATAATTCGGGTAAGCGCTTGTTCAACCGTTCGGTTAGTAGAGCTAAGATTTTACCTATGCTGGCTAATATTCCCAAATGTATTGTAGGAATGGAAGCATGCAGTAGTTCTCACTATTGGGCGAGAGAGATAGAGCAGTTAGGGCATGAAGTTAAACTTATGCCGCCGCAGTACGTTAAGCCTTATGTGAAGACGAATAAAAACGACGCAACTGATGCGGATGCTATTTGTGAAGCGGTCGTGCGACCCAGCATGCGTTTTGTCGCGATAAAATCAGTTGAGCAGCAAGCTCTTATGCTTCTGCATCGTGACAGAAGAGGATTGGTTCGGGATCGAACATCGCTGGTTAACCGGCTACGTGCAATGATGGGTGAGTTCGGCGTGATAGCACCAGTCGGTCTTCATAAGTTCAGGAGTTGGCTTAAAGAAGAATATGGCGCCGTTGAATCACAACTCCCCGAGCTATTGCGACGGCATATTCATGTGATGGTTTCTAGGCTTTGGGAAACGGACGAGCACATAGCGCTTCTGGAGTCAGAAATTCACGGAAACTCCAGTAGCGCGGAAGATTGTAAAAGACTGGGTGAAGTGCCGGGTATCGGCCCGTTAACGGCGTCCGCGCTGGTGGCCAGTTTCGGTGATATTAAGAGTTTTAGTAACGGCAGAGCGTTCGCTGCCTGGTTAGGTCTTGTACCTAAACAGCATTCGAGTGGTGGTAAAAGCAAACTACAGGGCATCAGTAAGCGCGGTGATAGTTACCTACGCAGTATGTTGATACACGGTGCCAGAGCGGTTATCCGTCACTTGAACCCGAAACGCACAGTAAGCCGGTGGCTCAGAGATTTACTCTGCCGACGACATAAGAATGTTGTGATAGTGGCGCTGGCCAATAAATTAGCAAGAATTGTGTGGGCGTTATTAAGTAAAGGAACAAAGTATCAGGAGTCATACTCCTGTTAAACAGCTCGCAACCGTGTTGCGCAGGTAAAAAGTAGAAGGCAAAGAGATGACATCGTCACTGGGTAAACCTGAACCTAACATAGCTCTAAAAAGAGCGTTCAAATGATTAGGCCCCAGTTCGCGAATACCGTCAGGGGCCGTCGAATAATCGACATCAAGAGCCCGGATAGATGGCTGCAACACACTCTTTTGGCTTCGATATTTTACTTGCACAATTGGGAGCGTCCATAGATGTTAGCAGTACCATGGAGTACAAATGAGTAACGGAAATATATCAGGAATAGATGGTGCTTTAGGTTTTTGCTCTGAGCGACTCAAGCACCATCAAATGAGATCACAATTGCACTTCATGTTTTCCTTAGCAGCATTAATTTTTGGTGGAATGGTTATATACCCCAGCTATGGGGTTGGCCCTGATGCGGCATCAACAAGTTCTACTTTAACTCTATCTGCATTCTGTGTTGTAGCTTTTGGAGTGCTAATGGCTCTTCACAGGTATCATTTAACCGAAATATCAAAGTATGAGCACTATAAATTGGCATTTGCTCGTTTAAATATCGCTCAGTCTTTTGATGAAAGAGCTATAGACCAAATTATTTCTTCACTAACTGTTGATGCCTTCAATGTTAAAAGTGGAGCTTCAAATAACGGTTCGGTTCAGAGTCCGTTGCCTGGTTATCCTACTTCTGACCTGTCGGCGCTGTTGGTAGGTAAGTTATTAGATAATGCAAAGGCTTCAGGTAGTACCGTTAACAAGCCAAACCAGCAGGGCAAGTAATTGTTGGCTTTTTGCTCCTGCGTCGCTAATTTTAGTCAACAATTATTTGCCTCTGTTTGGGGCGTTATAGGCTCAATGTAAGCGTCAGACCCAAACAATTTCTTAAATATCAATGTAGAGTTCTCTATGGCTGTAGCTGAAATGTTTTCTGATTTTCTGAATAATCTGAGAGTTGATAATGCTGACACTATCAGTTCACGTTACGGTGAAATTACATCCAGTCTCAATAAAAAGTTTAGGGACTCAGAATCAAAGACCAACAATAGCTTACAGGTAGGCTCTTACGGCCGCTGGACAGCCATTAAAGGCGTTTCCGATTTAGATATGTTGTATATTATGCCAGCAGGTCAATGGGATAAATATAAGAGTGGCGGCCAATCAAAATTACTGACCGACGCAAAGGATGCGATCAAGGCTAGATACCCGAAAACAGATGTACGCGTCGATAGGCTGGTAGTAACTGCAACTTACCAAAACTTTCACATAGAAGTGCAGCCAGTTTTCGAACAGGAAGATGGAAGTTTTAAGTACCCAGATACGTATAACGGTGGTCGCTGGTCGATCACCAAGCCTCGCGAAGAAATACGAGCAATGAAAGAGTTCGTCGAGCAAAAAAATAGAAATCTACGGCGATTGTGTAAGATGGCTAGGGCATGGAAAAACAAGCACGGAGTAGGAATAGGGGGCCTGCTTATTGATACTTTAGCACATAATTTTCTTAACTCTACATCTGACTACGATGGTAGAAGTTACTTGTATTATGATTGGATGGGCCGAGACTTTTTCAAATACCTGTCCGATTTGCCTGATCAAAGCCATTATAAAGCTCTTGGCAGCGGCCAGAACGTCAAAGTAAAAAGTAAATTTCAAAGGAAAGCTAAAAAAGCATATCAGCTTTGCTTAAGCGCTATCGAAGCCGGTGATTCGGATAGCGCCAATAACAAATGGAAGAAAGTTTATGGCCGTCCCTTCCCCGGCAAGACCCAGAAGGTTCAAGAATCTGCAGCGAAAAGTCAAAAAGCTTGGCGTGATACCGAGCAGTTTATTGAAGACCAATATCCCGTCGATATTCGGTATTCAATGACTTTGGAGTGCGAAGTTTCACAGCGCGGTTTCAGAGAGCACTATTTAACACACATGCTAGCAAAGGCGATACCACTACTGGCAAATAAAAAATTACTATTCACAGTGAAGTATTGTAGTGTGCCAGAGCCATATTTAATAAAATGGAAGGTTTTGAATAGAGGGGCTGAGGCTAAGAGAAAAGATTGCATCCGTGGTCAAATTTTTTCGGACGAAGGCTACAATAAGAGGAAGGAAAGTACAGACTTTAGAGGTGAGCACGTTGTAGAGTGTTATGCTATTAAAAATGGTGTTGTTGTAGCCAAAGACAGAATTGATGTTCCCATTCAGTGAAAAAAACTATGAAAAAAGATGAATTATTAAAAGCTATCGCTGAGACTGGTTATAATGTTGGGTTTGGTGCAAAAAAGCATTTTTCCACATATGACATAGTCGAGAAAACTCCTGGATTTATAAGTTTTTTTTCAATGGCTTTTGGCATTTATGCACTTGCGTTTGATGGTTTGTCGACCAAATTTCTTTCCGCTTCTTTTATAATTCTAGGCATCGTTGGGTTGTATATATCACTTTATGATAGCAATAAGTTAGAGTATGAGGTATCTGGAATAGCATTGACAAAGCTATACAATAAACTTGGAAATCTTTATCGAAAAGCAAAGAGCGCTGATGAAAAAGATATCACGGAGCTGGAAAATCAATTATCTGCGTTTCAGGCTGAATATTATTCATTGTGCCAAAGTAAACAAATAATGCTTAGCGATTGGTATGCTCATTATAAGTTTTTTTGGCAGCACCAGATAGATTGGGTAAATGAGCAAAAACAATTTAGTTTTTTTAGAGACAAAATTCCCCTGACCTTATCAGTCTTCGTGATCGGAATCTGTTTGGGAATCAGTATATGGTTTTTGAGTTGGGGAAGCTGACTTGTAAAATGGTTTCGCCTTGAGCAGCTATCACAAGTACAGGCATTGCGACGCCCACTACATTGCGTCTTCGGTTCCATTCCGTGGGCGCGTGTGCTGCAAGCGTTAAATTGAACATACACTGGATTCTAAAAGAAACTCTGAAAGGAAGGTCCGCAAGTGTCCGATAAAAACTCCTCACGCGATCCATTTTCTAACAGAAAGTTTGATGTCGAGCATGCCATTAGCATGTACGCATATAGCTACGTTAGCCTTCCTGCATGGGCAATCTATGAGTCCGATATGCTCGAACAGCATAAAGAAATCATCGACGCTTGCCACATCTACATGATCGGTTATGCACCTTCCATAAGCCTGCTGGCAGAGTCGCTTGAAGATAATATTTTGACAACTAGCTACTCAGTCCTTGGAGAAAACCACGAGTTAAAATGGCAAGCACCACATGGAGCAGAGCTGAAAGAAGATGGTGACCGTGTTTTTCTTCAGGACGCAGAAGGAAACACTTTTTGGCCTAACGATGAGCAAGTGGTGCTTCAATTGGGGCACCTAAGGAATATGGAATTTAACGTCAAGTATATAGGCCAAGCATACGGAAAAGACGGTTCAAGAAATGCTCTCGATCGACTATTAAGCCACGAAACACTTCAAAAAATATCGCTACGCGGTGTTCCTGATGGATATCAGTTGCGGGCTTTGCTAGTGCAGGTACAGCCCAACAATCAAATTGTTACTCAGTTCAATCCCAGAGCGGAAATCAAGGATTCCGGAGGCCTGCGTATACGGTCAGGATTAGACAAACTTTTCGGTACTGATGAGAAGGAAAGGGTCTCTCTATATGAGGCAGCTATGATCCGTTATTTTCAACCTGAGTTTAACAAAGAATTCAAAAACAGCTTCCCTTCCACGAACCTAAAGGTACTCCAAGATTGTTATGAAAAAGATTTCACAGGAGTTGTAGGTGAATTTTATTTGGAACCGTTTCCCTTTCAGTTATGTTCAGAAAAAGTGGAAAGCAAAGTTCATCATATTGCGTATTTCGATTTGCATAAAACCAGCGATAGGAAATCATTTTTTTCAATTTAACGAATATGTTAGCGGGGCCTGTTTGTTCCGCTGGCTCAGAACGAGCGCTTGAGCCAGACGCTAGACGGCTATCTACTTGAAACAAGGAAAAACATGTTAGTTTCATTTAACACAGTATTGGATTTCATTTGTTTGGCCGAGCCCAATCAGCTTAAACGTAAAGAAATAGTTGAAATAAATAAAGTTAAGCCTTTCACACACTATCAAGTGTGTGAGTTTAATCGTTTAAGAATAAAGCCAGAATCAGTTGTTAACACAAAGGACTATATTAGGTTTGTTGTCTCCAAGCAGATAAATGAATTTGATTGGAAAGAATACGAGCTATTCATGCAGGCTACTCATGAGGGTGTCACAGTTTCGATGGAAATCCGTGGGAAGTCTGTTGTTATTCACGATAGTAATGGCAGTGAACAAGGGTTTGAAACTGTTTTTATATTTCTTGAAATGGTTGGTTCCGAAATGGGGTGGCACAAACATCTTGAGGACCTTCTTAATATTAAAGTTATGTATATAGGACAAACAGAAATTACAGACGGACCTTATCTGAGATTTGACGTGCATGAAAAAATCAGCAAAGTCGCAAATGACATAATATCAAATAGACCGGAAAAAGAAGTAATTGTTAAGTTAATGTCATTTCAGCCACCGTTTGCTAGGGTGATGATGCTCCCGGAAATAGCAAGTGATGATTCTAGGAGTGACTGGATGCCCGGAAATGGGCTGTTAGAGGACGTTCCAAAAGAAGATTGGAAAACAGTAATTGAAGGAACCTTGATTAAATATTTTTACCCTGAGTTTAATGTTCACTATCGGGATAACTTCCCCTCTGATAAGCATACGAAGTATAAGTACTTTTACGAAAAAAATATTCGTTCAGTTTGTGTTGAACTTCATGAAGAATATCGGGCTTACATAACTAACAGTGGAAAAGTTGGCCCAAAGAGAATTCGTTTGATCGAATATGCTCTTAAAAAAGATGACTCAGGAGTGATGCTGGTAGACAATAGTAACCAAATGTCAGATAGCTTTTATGAAGCTATATCACCTAACAAATAACTGCACCGGAAAAACTTGGCGCTTAGCGAGCAATTTTTCCGGTGAGCTAGACGTTAACGTCTGTTCGTGGCACAAAACGACCTTTTTGAGGGGGAGCTATTTTTAGCTGCCTGCCTTTTGAAACAAAAAATTTTTGAGAAAAATCTGAAAGTTCATTTAGCTTTACGATCCAATATACATAGCTGTAATCTGTATTCGCTCATGTCCTAGCTCTCTGCTTAATTGCCTGCGAAATTTGTTATCAACCCCTTTCTCATCCGGTGACATTTCTCGTCTGGATTTTCCACCTCGGTGGGGACAACTGTAGCCGCTAATGTCTTCAAATCGATTTTGGGCGTAATGGTGTCGTAATCCGTGGTTTCTATTTAAACCTACACGACATGTTTCGTACTCATAAACTTTCATTTGTTCTTTAAAGTTACGGTTGTCAGCTATTAGCGACTTAGAGCCGAACTTTGCCTTAATTTCGTTGAGCAAATCTCGCTGCCCTTGAGTTTTTATAGGAACAGAACGGGCTTTGCCTCCTTTAGTCCATGTGCTTTTTAGATAAATGTGCTCCTCTTTATCAGCGTATGCTGCATTAAAGTGGATGCATTCAGCTTTTCGAAGTCCAAAGTGTGATTGGAGCAGTAAGGAGTATCTTGTTGGTATATCCTGAATACTTTGAAGCTTGGACATGTCCAGGTTGTGCGCTTTATTCGCCCCAACGAAGACCCTACGACTTATTGAGTATGCGTCATTCGTGCGATGGACGATATTAGGTTTACCTATTTGTGCACTGAGCCAGCGAAGCTCAGCCATTCTGTTTTTTATGGTGGCTGCTGAGAGCTCATTTTGACGCCACTTAGTCACCAAGTATTCTATGTGCTTTGGTTTGAGCTGATCAGGACTTTTTATCTTGTATCCTTTTTCAATAAGCTCTTTAGCTACTAAGTTTAGAATTCTCTTTGAAGCTGAACGAGTAGCGAACGATCCGCCTCGCTGCTTTTTTATTAGTTGATTCAGTGTATATCCAAGTTTGCTCATATGGGCTCCTAAATAAAAAAGAAAGAAAAGCCCGAATATTGAGTAATGTCAGTAGTAGGTGAGTTTTAAACCCCGCTATAAAGGCGCACCTTTAAAGCTATCTAAGATAAACAGGGGTAATTACTCAAGCGGCTAGCTAGCCGAAATATCTTAACGATATTATTTGGAAGGTTCGGGCGTTTTTTAGTATTTGTTTCTCCTTGTGGTGATTGCGACAGCCCGAGCGTCTTTTGTGATTATGCTATTAACTTAGCTTATTGACTTAAGAGCATCAACCTTTTTTATGCGGACATGTCCGCACAAATTATACAATCATTGTAAGACTTACTTTTATGTAAGTCATTGAAATATTTGACTTCTGATTAAAGTAAGACTTTACTTGTTTTTTCATGACTTTAAGAACCTCTATTTTTTTGCTTCTTCATTAACTTAATTTCCGCTCGACTGAGTCGCCACCGACTTGCTAGATATCGTGTTGTAAGAGTTCAGTTGGAACCGAGGATTACAGATCAAATGTACGCATCTAATGAAAGTCGAAAGCCTGCTATGTGCCAAAAGAGGACATTGGATTTTCTGACCTTACAAGGTAATGTAGCTTGCAAGGGAGCTGATCTCACACGATCGGTACAATACACTCTTAGGAACCGAAATGATTGATGTGCGCGAATCATACAAAGAAATGACATTGCGTATTCTCAGTAATTTCCAGTTACTGGAGCTGACGCTTAAGCTCTATATAGGGCGAGCCTATGAGTTTATCGACTTATCTCTGAATGGTCGTATGCACTTTGATTATTCGATATCAGACGTTGAGAACTTTCCCCTCGAAAGGCTGTTAAATGTTTTCGGCAAGCTAAACGGCAACAAAGAACTCCTGAAGCGCTTGAACAAGCTCAGAGCGCAAAGGAACCATGTGGCGCATGAGTCTCTCATCATCGTAACAGGCTCTGAATACAACAAAGAAGTCGTTCAGGAGAAGCATGGCGAGTTTTTCTACCTTGAAGATGAACTATCCGAATGTCTACAGCTTGTTGTTGAGGAAACAAAAGCCCTACACTTGGGCTTCGTGAAAAAGTAAGGCCTAACCATTCAATGAAGTCTTCTTCAACGGTAAGGTCCCTGTTTTCAGGGAGTACCGTTCAATGTGGGCGCAGTCTGTGAATGTATAAATTGAATCATCCGGTATTCACAAAGTGTCTCAAGACATTTCAGTGTTAGAGGATTTCATTGAGTATGTATTGTCTGGGATTCAGCCCAAAATTCGGGAACAGGTAGAGATTTTCATGCCGCAACGCGACTTAGGCAGGAACAAAGCTAACAATAGCCTCAGGGTTCTTTTTCCTGGCACAGTCGTTGATTTTTTTTGGGGGGTGTAGTGCCCGAAGGTAGGGACGCGAATAGTGATAGTTAAGCAAGATAAGTGGGCGTCGCCAACAAGCTGCTGCAGCGGAGAAATTTCGCTGCGCCCCATTTGCTGGCTGAGCGTTGGCTCTCTACTGTAGATAGCGTTAAGGGAAATTATGAAAACTGTATATGTCTTAGGTGCGGGGTTTTCGATTGATGCAGGCGGTCCTACTCAAGCTGAAATTATCCGTGAAGCCTTTAAGCTGCGTCAGGAACATCGAAATTACTATGATGATGCTAAATTCTCGGAATTTACCGGCTTCCTCAAGGAGCAGCTTAATATATCCGAAGATAAATTCGCTAGCGTAGATTTGGAAGATATTTTTACCCCTTTAGATAGGTGCTTAGGTGAAAGCTCTCAATTCAGAGGAATTGGTTTAGATAAAATAATGAAAGTCCGTGAATCGGTTTTCTATGTTGTTGGAAAGACGATTCAAATATTATTGAATAAAACTGATAAATCGAAAGATTATATAAATGAATTTGCCGAATTCTTAACCAAGAAATCTTCAGTGCGCGCAGACGTTAACTATAGAAGAAAAGATCCAGTAAGTGTGATAAGTACTAATTGGGACATTCTTCTTGATAATTCAATTTATAAGACTCTTCAGAGTAACCCGGAATATGACGGCGTAGTCGATTACTGTTGTTACATAAGCTCGAAAGATGAGAATGATGGTACGGTAAAGCCAGGGTTAGAAAAACTGGGGCAAGGAGGATTTAATGTTAAATTGCTAAAGCTGCATGGTTCACTGAATTGGTTGCAATGTCCTCGATGCTCTAGGCTTTATTCAAAGTTCTCAAGCAAGGAGGCAATGATAAATTATGATAACCCAACTTCATGCCGACATTGCGATAGAAACTTTCCAGAAGAAGGAGGCAACCATACCCTAGCTGCCAACTTGATAATGCCTACATATTTAAAGGATTTATCTAATCCTCAATATCGAATTATTTGGCAAAATGCTGGTATAGAGCTTTCTGAAGCTGATGAGATAGTTTTTATCGGTTATTCACTGCCTTACGCGGACTTTGAAATGCGACAGCTTCTGTCAAGGATGACAAGGAAAAACGCAAAGATTCACATTGTTGACTACCGTGAATCAGAAGAAAGAGAGGAATTAGAGAGTCATTGGAAAAAGTTTTTCGGTAATAGAAACATTACCTTCAGTTTTGGTGGCGCAAAGTCTTTCGTAAAAACATTAATGAATGAAGCTAACAACCCAATGCAGTTAAACGATACCGTGTCGGATGATTGAGAGGTTATGCAATGAAACTTAGAACCATTGAGGCTGGAAAATGAGAGAGTCAGGTTTATCATTTAGATTGGCGACTGAACATGATTTGGAAGCAATATATTCATGGCTTTTAGAGCACGCCCACCGGGATGTGCATGGCTCATTTTTATGCAATTGGGAATTAACGCAGCAAGTTCATGACGACCATCAGCTCTTCGTCGCCACTATCGAGGATGAGCCGGTTGCCTATATATGGGGAAATTTTGGCATACTCGAGGTTCGTGAAGACTTTAGAAAGAAGGGGATTGGAAAAGGGCTTGTAGAATATGCAATGCAATGTGCTATCAGCAATGGCAAAGTGGCTGTTTCCATCGAGTGTAACCCCGAATCGTCTATTCCTTTTTGGGAAAAAATGGGCTTCGAATTCCACAATGAAAACAAGGCGTCATTTGTTTTTGAAAAATCCTTGGATGTTCCTGCCGACGGTTCACCCGTAGACGTAGAGATAATGTTTTATCCAGAACAAGTAAAATGGATTACAGAAACGTTACCGATAAAGTTATATTCCCGAACCGCTGTGCTAGATCACCAGGGCACTATACACCTTCGAAATCGCGTGGCAGCCTATGTGGGGAGTGGAAACTATAACGGCGATGCGGTGATTAAAATATGCGTAGATAGTGAGCCTCTTTATTTTGATAAAGCCAAGTACTCCGAAGCAAGGGCAGTAGGGATTACCTATAACTCAGGCGCCTTTTACATAGACAAGGTGCATTACAAATCATTGCAGCGGAAAAGCCGCTGAATGCTGTGCTAACGTCCCTTCTTGGCACAAAGCCGAAGGTCAGCAATGAGCGAACAGCAGAGACCCGAAAACCTAAGCTAAGCGCCTTGTTAGAAATCACTCGGCCAACTCCATTAGTTCACTAACTGAGTAGTTCTTCGCTTCAGCATTAACATTAATCATCAAATTCAACTTTTCAGGAATTTCAAGATCATCAGAATATATAGTTACACTTGCTGATATTTGGCATGACCGCGAGATCTTAAGGCATAGATGTTCAGAGCATACTAGAGAATCTTTAGACTGCAGCTTCCCAAAGTCAAAATTGGCACGATAACCTTCAGGGATAGTCTTTATGCTTAAATAATAAATGGCAGGCGACATATTTAAATTATGTAAATATGGAATGTCAGTTTCTGCTTTTGGGCGATCCGGTAATTGACGCTCATGAAAAACAGCACTGCCTTCTGGTAATCCTTGGAAGTCCACTACTACTCTTACATCTCGAGCAACCAAATTCCCGTCATTTTTCACCCCGATTTTTAGGGCAAAAAACGATTGCATCTGCCTGAAGTACTCTGCGAATTCAGAGTAATACCCTTTGTTTTTACCTCCTAAAAGAGAAGACGTTATCGCAAGTGGGCGAAATTGGGTTGGATAAGCGGGCTCTCCATATTTCGGAAACTCGTCTTTTCCTGGAATGTTTGCAAGTATTACTGACTGTTCGATACTATCTAGTTGTATTTCATCATGCTCACCACTAACAATAAAAGCCTCTAGTTTCGGTGATTTTTTTACCTCACTATTGTCGCTTGAGCCCATACTTGCTATTTCGTCTGGAAGTGCAATCGAAGTGGATGATCCCCTCCTGACATAAACAGTGTTAGCCTTGAGACTAGAAAAATCCTTTTTAAGAAAAATTGGCCTGCCTTGAACGGGTATCGTAATGAGGGCTACTTTCTTACCTTCCACTTCTGTGGTTAGGTAGGAAAAATGTACTGGCTTATTGATTTTTGACTGAACAAACTGCTGCAATTGAGCATCATCAAGATCATCAGAAATCCCCTCAACTAAAGATTTTCCTCCTTTTATCTCTTTGACTCCGATAAGTATATACGCATCTGAACGCCTCCAGGCATTTGCGAACGCAACAATATCTTTTAGGAATTCAGCCTTTTCCGAGTCCTGAGCCTTCACAAACTTATATTGCTCAGACTTGAAATCAAGAGTGGTGCTTTCTTCTTCATATAGAAGGCTGTCAATAAGTTCTTCAGTGTTCATATACTTCTAACGCCCGCCATAAACGGCCGAGCGAAACGAGGTCCGGTGACCGAAGGGAATGAATGTAATGACTTTGTTAGGCATGCTCACAAGACATACCCTAGGTCACCTGCAAGGGCTCCATATTGTGAATCTCTATACCCAATTGGGTAAGTACTTTTCCCTGCTGGAGTGCGCTTAGCTTCCCCAATTATTTTAAATTCATCCTGTATGGCTTTAGCGTCTTCATTTGTAGAAACGCTTAATAAAAACCCACCACTAACCTTCGTTGCTGCCCACTCTCCGGTCAGATAGGCTTTGCACCACTCAACAAATAGGGCGTATGGTGTAGGAAGCTTTCTACCATTTTTATCAAGCTCTTGACCTTTCGGGAGGCTAGCCGAAACCCTAGCTATGAAAGTAATTCTCTTTGAGTGTTTTCCGACAAAATCGTTCCAACCAACTTTTGCCATCTATGATTCCCTCGTTTGATATGCCTAACGTCTGAAACAGAGGTACAGCTTGCTGTGTTCCAGTGCCTTGATTTGTTATGAATTACCCGGCTCGCTAACCAACTGAGCTAACTTTTGTTTTCGTTATGTCATTGACAGTAAACTACTTAAATACACAGCTCAATAACAAAACGTACAATAACGCAGGGATAGGATAATTGTTTCGTGGTTGATTCGCGCCCGCACTTACTAATGACAGGAAGGCGAGTAGCCAGTTCAGTTAGTCAAAAATCCTACGGTCCGATCCTCGCTCATAGCAGACTGCCCACTTCATGCTAAATGTTATTTGATACATCAGCTTAAGAGTAATCAAAGTTTAGTTTTATACCTTATTATTTTTCATGTCATTTGGACATCAAAAGTACATTTCTAAAATATCTGCTTACACTAATGAATTCGTTTGTTGCTAGTAAAGGATCTACCTTTCCCTTCTTACGCCAGTAGTCAGAGCTGTATTTCCAAACTGATTTTAGGTCTTCATATGTAAAATCAAACGACTCTTGTACTTGTTCGCTACCTATCGGCGAGGGATTTTCTAGTTCCAGTACTTGCCCAAACTCACTGATATACTGCCTCATATCGAATAAAAACTGCTCAGCCTCACGCTCTTTGCAAAAATCTAAAAAGTCGAAAATTGTCTTTTGACTGTTTTGCAACAATTTCATGAGACCTTCAAACTCTGCTATAGCAATATAGAACACATTCTCTAATTCAAATTCATCGCCGATCGCTTCATCAATTGTCGGTCCATAATCATTTCCAAGTAAGTTGCGAAGACGTAGACCGCTTCCAACAAAAAAGTCTTGATGGCTGATAACTAGTATGTAGCGACGTGACCTTGAAACTATGTTTTCGTAGCCTGACTGCTCTAGAGTAGAGGCACAAACTTGAGCTTGAACTAAAGCCCCTATCAGGTGATCTCTTAGCCTCTCCTTTATGCGCCTAGGCTCTTGTGTCGATAAAACTTCTTGTTTGGGTTCAACGGACTTTGCGTCGACGAATAGATTTTTATCATCAGTACTGTAAAAAAAATCAACGACTTTATTGTTTTTCATATCCTCGTCATACTTACCTTTCAATACGTGCTCTGGAACTACGTTAAGGTCGTATTCAATAAACAGTTGGTTGATGTACTTTTCAAACGCCATACTAAACGGTTTTCTAAAGACATTACCGCTGTTATCACAACTCTTTAAAGTTCGCAGGACAAACTCACATAAACCAATACATGCAATGTAGGAATGAGTTGTTGATATTCCTGACGGAAGTAGTAAAAGCGGCTTATCAAAAAGTAATGACTCCGAGAAATACCTTTCGGGGCGCGCAGGCCCAGCATGTGCTTTTCTAGACCTCACTATTTTTGACAATGTCTCAAAATCACCTCCCACCATACTTAGAAATCTAGCAAGGGTATCCAAGCTATAGCTTGGGTAAAGCTTAGTTAAAATGAACTCATACGTAATTTTGCTTTGTTTTTTTTCTAAAATGTTGCTGAAAATTACAGCGAAAAATAGGGAGAGCGTGAAGAAATCCTTAAGCTTTATACCTGTATTTTTTTCGAAAGCCTGAATCGGTTTCGGACTTGTGTTGTAATCCATTAAGATAAGTCGCATTCGAGATAGAAAATAGAGGTGAGTAACCTGACCTGATTGAAACCGCAATTGCTGAATCATGAAAGGACGCATTGTGAGCAGTATGTTTTTATCATCTTGAAATTGGAGAGCCTCATTTTGAAGCTCCCATAAGTCGTTTAGCAACTCTGATACCTTCCTGGAGTCTGCGTTTCGGGCGCCTCGCGCTTCATCTACTTCTAATATGAACTCCAGCATGATACAGCTTAACCAAGGGAGGCTCGCTTCCTCTACAAATGATGAATCTGGCGAGTGCAACCTCTTCATTAAATTTTCGATGAGAGAGGACCTAGTAAATTTTGATAGCCTACGCTTTATCGCATTGACTTTATTCGTGAAGCTCATGGGTGCCGTCTAAGTCCTAACTGATTTTTATGACTTCTAGATTGCTATAAAACCCAGAGCCAAGCAAACAAACTTCAGTCAGGAAACGTTTTAAAGTCTGTCCGCTTTGAGCGAGGAGCAGAAGTTCGATTTACTAAATCGCATACTAGGTTAAAGATTGCTATGGTAGGTCTGACGCAGGGAAAGTGTTGACGAATATCACGTTTTACCATCGAGGAGTATTCATGAGTAATGATTCTACTTGTCCGGAATGTGGACGCTCAAACTTGTACCTCAGCAAGGATATCTCGTCTGGAGGCGGCTATGCCCCCAACTATCTGCCAGGACTGGGCTCTTTTCTTTCGAGCGCCAAGTTCAGAGTGGTTGTGTGTGTCGACTGCGGACTTACTCGTTTCTTCGCCAGTAAAAAAGCGCTTGATAAACTTCCTGAGTCAAACGAATGGAATAAGCTCTGATGCATGGTTCAAACGTTAACGTCCGCTGTTGGCACGAAACCGAAGTTCAGCAACGCCCGAAAGCGGCTGTTGGATTTGTTGGCATTACACGGTAATCTAGTTTTCATAGCTCAAAGCCTGACGAGGTCCAGCTAAAACATTGTTAAATTACCTTGGAAGCGACATGGAGCACCTTCACTTAGACATTTACGACTCTAACCATGAAGAGCTATGCAGACTTTACTGGGAGGTTACCGACGAGGGTAAATTTTTGCTCAAAGTTTCTGAAGTAGCCAAAATGTTCGGAGTCAAACAATCAGATATAACAAAGATAGTCAAAAGTTCCTGTGTAACGTACTCACCCAAAACTCTATGCTGCGTATGCAAAAAACCAAGGAAGTTTGCATCCCGAAGTGAGTATCAAGCAAGTAAACCTAATCTCAGTTGGGAATGCAGTTACTGTAGTGTGGAAAGAGAACTTTCATTAGATGAAAAGAAACGTGAACTGCTTGGGAGATCTCTTAAAACAGCCTTATTAAATCCGCTAAATACTGATGAAATCGGATTTATGAGTGCTACTTTTTTCTTGGCTTTAGTCAGATATTCAGCAAATGAAAACTTAACAGAGATTAGTCCCCTCAGCGTTCGTCAAAAGGGCTTACTTAGTCCTCAATTTGATTTCGACATCAAAATAGTCAAGCACCTGTATCGAGAAGGAGTTATAGCTATTAGCCCTCTTTCGCCTTTAGATGCATTAGAGCTAAATGAAGATGGAGGGCTCGAATTTTACCTCGATCAAGTCGCATGGGAAGTACCGCTCAAAGATGATGATTCACTCTCAAAGGTTATAACTAGGATTGAGAAAAAGTTTGAGGAAATGGAATACATAGACAGCGAGTACGAGTCAGTAAAAGAAATCTGCCAAGAGCTTTGTCTACTAGAATGCTTGGAATATCTAGACCACGTTATAGAAGAGCATTATCTAAGCTTTAAAGTGGGGGAGAAGACGAAGTTAGTTTTGAATAGTGCTCTCGAAAAATTTTCAGTCGCTCAAGTCTATAATTTCATATGGCGCGCGGCAAAGGATGCTGCTGCATTCTATCTGCGATCTGGTGTAACCCGAATTCATGCTGCAAATACAATTGTTGGGAATATCCAAAAACAATACGAACGAGCGCTTGCAAACGGTTGGGATGTAAAAGCGTTTAGTCGCAATTATAATATGCCACAATCAATCATCAGTCAGGTCGTATTTAACTTGGCGCTTAAAACAGATGACGGCGGCTTTAATCAGCAAATAGACAAAATAATTTAACTTACTCCGTTGCCAATTTTTACAACGTTACCGCTTCTCAATTCAGCTTTTAACTGAGCATTTTCATTATTCAGCGTGGCGTTAATAGAAGTCAATTTACATATGTCTGATTCAAGCTGCTCTATGTATTCTCTAAGCTCTCTGTTCTTCGTTTTCTCAGACTTTAGCTTTTCATTTTTTTCATCCCGTTGAACCTTATGCGCTTTACCGGTGATTTCGCGTACCTTTGCTGCTATTTCTGGATAACGGTTATGAATAGCAGAGTCCGAGACGCCTGCTTCTTCTGCAAGCGCAGAGATGCTAATTTTGCGTTTTTTATCGACCACCTTAGGTCTGCCATGTTTGAGGCGCTTTAGAGCGTTCTGGAGTTCTTTTTCGGTTGAACTAACCATTAGACAATACCTTTTTCACTTCATCCCACAGACCAATATCCTTTAACACACGTTCACAACGCTCAATGTCTCGCTCTACACGTTGTTTTCCTGCCTCACCTATATCATCTATCTGCCTTAGCTCTATTTGTTGCATGTAGACACCTTTGAAATACGCACCATGGCGATTTTTCTCAATAATGGACTCCGAACAATCGACACAGGCAGTTCCCTCTATTAACGACCGGCCACCGCATCCTGCGTTATCAGATGTACACCACGAATGTCCCGTTGAACGTAAATGAACGGTATCTGAAATATGCTCTGCCATTTTTGCACGGCTATCAAAGGTTTTCACCGCTTCATTGCTTGAACGATATGAAATGAGCTTATTAGCAAGCCCGCCTGTAATGATCGTATCCTCATCTAAAAATTCTTCAACGCGAGCGACTTTGTAATTTTTTATCTGTATCGCAATCTCATCATAGAGCTCTTCGTCTTGGCTATTATTTGCAGAATAGAGTAAGGTCATATCCATTCCCCAATGCTTAAAATGTTGCTTAAGGTAGCGTAAGTCCCCATAAGCCGATCGGGCCACATAGACAGCAAAGGTGCGTCTAAAGCGGTGAGCGGTCAATCCCTTCACTTTTAATACATTACCAAGAGCTTTTAAACGCTTATAAAGAGCACTGCCAGTAATCACATTCACCTGGTTGCCCTGGCTCGGTGAACTAGTTAAAAAAAGATGATGTTTGAACCGTTCAATTTTTAATCCACGTGGGTCATGCGGGTCTTCTTTTAATAATGTCGATTGCTCGTGTAATAACCGCTCCTGAAATGGTTTGACATAGGCCTTTTGTACTTCAATCGCTTTGATCACAATCTCCGGCACCAGCCACTCGGTATAGCCTTCACCGGTTTTTCTGGAGTGGGACTTCAACCAATAATAGATATCCTCGTCATTATCTTCAATTCGATACGCATCGGTTTCAATAGCGCATAGTTCGTGAGCGCGAATACCACTGAATGTCAGAATAATGATGGCTGTTGCATCGGGAATACTTTCGTGTGAGCTGTTAAATTCTCTCAGCCCGGTGTAGCCTTTGGGTTTGAGAAAACGATTGCTGATGGCATTCATTATACTCGTTTCCGAATTAATGGTCTTAACCAACACACCTCTTTCGCGCGCTATTTCTGCTTGAAGCTTTATCAGGTCACTCGCCTGATTTAAAACCTTATTGCAATGGTTAATTAAAACCTTTAGCTCACCATCAGGTATGATTTTGGTTTTGGCAATTCGCTTACCTTGCCCCATTGTGCCGGCGAGGTAACCTGCTGAACTATCAACCCAGGGGTGCTCAAATGCCCATTGCGTGCCATTGAGATTGTGATAAAGACGTTCAACCGCTGAAAACCTCTGCATTAGTGCACTTTTAGACAGAGGCTTTTGGGTCTTTTTAGAGATGGTTTGCTTGCATTGATGAACATAGTTTGCACAATGCAGAGCGGTTATCGCTGCGGTGCTTTTCACATTAATGATGGATAAATAATTCAGAAAGGGTTCTAAAAATATGAAAGCATTACACAAAGTAAACCCTGATGGGCTGTGCTTAATATCATAGTGCTTTAGGGCGAATTTTACTGCATCGACAAACTGACTCGGTAGGGTATAGAAACGGAGTTTTTTTCGGCAATCTTTTACATTCGATGGAAAGCGCCCATCTTCTAACCGCCAGGTATTATCTCGATATTGACTGATAACCTGATACGTCCCATCGGGAAGCTGGTAAGACGATACAGGCAAGGCCAGAAGCTGGGCATTATCCATTTCATGCAATTTTTTAGGTCGACAATAATCGATAGCACTGATAGCCAGGACTTGGCTCATGCGACCTCCTCTAACTGACTGCGATGCTTCCATGCCGAATGAGGATTGACGTGTGCTTCAGCTTTGATGGTTTGCACATACACTTCATCAAACTGGGAGGCAATGTCTCTGTCAATGATACGAATTATATGCGCAAAATATCGACTCCAACGCTTCGCTCCAACTTGGTCACGCTCATGCACAATTAACCAGTAGAACGAGAACAGGCGATATAAGTCTTCTTTTGTTACCACCATATTTCGACAGCGAACACAGCTGAGAAAGTTGGTGCAGTAGATTTTTTTTCCATGCTCGTCTAAACGCTTTGAGGAGTCTGAGCATTTGGACACGGGCGTGTTGTTTTCAACAACCTCAACATTAATAAGTAACTCTTCGGTACGCACCTTGCCCATATAGTTGAAGTTTTTTTCTGCTTCTTTTGGGGCTTTGAGATAGTGGGTTTGCGACACTTTAACTGTATGGTTAGACAGTGCGGCGGTCACAAAAGGGTCACCACCGGAGAGCTCCCATATTCGGTTTTCAAAGGTCTTTCTAAAGCGTGAAACATTGACTTTCAGTGGGTCTCCATTGTCGTTTTTAAGTCCCTTTTTTTTGACCCACTTTAGGATATTATGAGATAGTCTAGTAGCTTCTAAAGTGGTGATTTCAACATAATTACTGTTCGCGTCTGGACGATAAGTAAACACTAAATCCGTACCGCTTTGCACTCGCACCGATTGGTTCATTTCAATAATATGCTGAACCATAACCGCAACATCTGCCAGAACCGTTTGCACGTTCTCTACACTAGATGAGCGACGAATACTCTGGATGTGAGTCGCATTTCCACGACGCTTATAAAGAACCAGTAGTTTGCGGTTATCCTTGAGTGGATGTGCTTGGATTGAGTCGGTGGTCATCTCCAAAAGCGGGGTGGTGTTCATTCCGCTGCGAAGCGCAATTGCCATTATAAAAATGGTTAGCTCATAACTCGTCAGTGGCTGACTTTTTTCAAGGATATGGTTCACATCGACGCGAAGCGCGTGAACCAAACGTTTACGCTCAGCTTTAGAAAAAGCAGGTTGTCCCTTTTTCTTTCGATTGGAGTTCGGAAAGGGGTTTTTGGGGAAATCGAAACGTTCAAGCCACCCTATTTGCTGCATTTTGACTAAAATAGATTTTATGTGGGTGTATTGGGTTCTAGCACTCACACTGTTAGGGGTATGCAACTTCATATGTTGAATGTAACACTCAATCAACTCAACGTTCACATCTGACAGTGTTAAATCCCGACCTAGTGCCTGAGTATAAATCTTTAAATAGTCGGCAAAGTATTTGAATCCACTTCTGCAATAACCTGATATCGTGCTCGGCTCTACGACTGACTCAGACAACATGATGTCAATGGTTTGCTGCATGGCGTTGGTAATGGCGTCAAAGCCTCGCCCATAGTACTTGGTAAAGTCGTAACTTCTAAGAGAACTATAATTTTTCGGCAAGGATAGGACTTTATTTTCAGGGATACCGGACTTTAAAATAGGCATCGTCATCAATACACCATCTTGGTCTTTGACCGGTGCTGATAGGGCTTGTTTAAAGTTTTTGCGCTTTTTCATGCTAAAGCCTTCGCTTCTTCACAGATTAGGTCAATATCCTGCTCATATTCAGTCATCAAGTCACCTTCTAGATCTTCAAGGTAATGCAGATAAACTTGGGTGGTGATAATACTTGAGTGCCCTAAGCGGTCTTGAACATAAACCAGCGGGTCTCCACGATAATTCGGGTTGTTTCCTAATCCATACAGCTTAAACGTAGCGTAGGTGTGACGTAGCTTGTGCAAGCTAACCTCTTTCCGCCCAACAATCTTTTTCAATTCGTTATTAAGTATTGTGCCTTTAACCGAATACGGTTGACCAAACCGGTTCAATAGTAAAGCCTTCTGGTCGCTGACTTCATTTATCATAAGCAGATGATTTCGCTCATGAAGCTTGTATTGCCAAAGTTGCTCATACAAACCTATCGGGATATGTATGGTGCGCTCTTTATTGCCTTTTGTACCGCCTTGGCCACTTTTAACTACCATGTCTTTAGAGCGCAGAACCACGGGCACTATCGCCTTGCCACGCTTTGCCTTTGGGTCTTGAATATAGCTATCCGGAAAAGTGAGCAGCTCTTCTTTACGCATTCCGGTTTGAAGGGCTAACCTATAAATTAAATGCTGAGAGATAAAACAAGGGTGATTCATTAAAGTCTTGACTTCTTGTTTCGTCAAAATCTGCAAAGCAGCTACTTTCTCTTTCAGCATCACATTGGCAGTGCTCTTCTGATTACCTGACTTATCGGTATGAGCCCAAAAACCTTTTTGCTTATTAATAACAACCGTTTCAATGTCATAAGGCACACACTCAACCCAGTGCTTTCTATAAGCAAACTGATAAAATTGAATAATAGTTCTTAAACGTCCATTGATAGTTTTAGACGATAGTCCGAGGCTTACCGACCAGTCTCGATAAGCAGCAATTACCGAGTGCTGAGAAGTAGCTAATCGTGAACGCCAATCTAAGCCGCTTCCTTCCAGGTAACCAAAGTAGTCATAGAGATCCTGTCCGTACCGCCACCATGTATTTTTACTTTCGACCCTTCCTCTCGTAATGCAAAAGTAGATTAAAAACTGATGAGCTTCTCTCACCAGATTCATTTCAGAGTCAACAATCAAAGGGAAGTCTTCGTAGGAGTGCCCGTGTAGTCGGAAGTCTGTTGTTGCCTTAATTAATCTCATAAAGAACGTATAGTTAAGTATATAATTCAACTATACATTGATAGTAAGGAATTAACAGCTACATATCATAAAAAATATCAAAAGAAAGAGTTGTTAAAATTACCGTCGAAGACAAAGGGAGTTCTTGATCAAGCGCTAGTAACAATCACTCAGAATAAAGCTTTGCATGTCGAGTATTCTTTATTATTTGCTGACGTAAATGATAGGCGAGCGGCACGAGAGATTATTACACGGTCAATTGATACAGAAGGAGGTACTTCACTAACGGTCATTGAAAAAAGCGTTTAACAGTTAATTCGACTTGAATAACCAGCTGTTGCGAAGTAGGTTGAAAACATAAAAGTATGCGGACATGTCCGCAAAAGGAGAATAGGAATGGAGCTTTTTGGTAAGTTTTTAGCCGCGGTTTTTGAAACGTTTGTAATGGATGATGCCCCGGAAGTTGAGGATAATGAATCGCTCTCAGATTCGTCTCCTGAAATGGTCAGAAGAGTCTCCGCTGACGGGGAGATAGAATGGGTTCCGATTGGAGAGGGGGTTGACTCTGGTTTGGATTAAAAAAGAGAGCTCAAGAAGAGCCCTTTGATTATTTACTGAAAAATTTTGATAGAAAACCTTTCATTGTTTTTTATGTCGGTTAAAAGAACAGCAGGAATAGTGTTTATCAGGTTGGTTGGATTGAGTTAGATGATAGGTACCAGGAAGCTTTTCAATATAAAAAGGTTGCGGACATGTCCGCATCGATCTTGTTGCCTCATTAGCTGCGATATTTGTAGCCCGCTTGATAGTTTTCTTGATGCAAGAACTTGAAACGAGTTACTAAGATTTCAAATGCGGACATGTCCGCATATTTTATAAATATTTAGGCTTTCTCCCAATTTTCACCATAATTTTATCGAGTTTCCCTTACTCGTAGTTTTAACCTGTGACATCAAAAAAGTGTCAATAAGAACTATAAACCTCTCTGATCACTTGCCCATCCCCTTAATTATTTTTCGTGAAACCCGCTGTTGAAGCGGCTTTCACGAATATGCTGCGCATCGTCCCTACCGAAAAGTAGGGACGATGCGAATTAAAAATAGTTCTATTTTTTCGCTTAAAAAACTCATAAAAAAACCCGCACCAAAAATTTCTCCGATTTTTGGAGGGCATAGATCTTCTGGATAAGATATATCCGTCCAACAAATGGAGGAAAGAATGGAAGACATTACATTACTCAAAAAAGTTCAGTTAGCTGAAAGGTTAAACACATCGGTTTCGTCAGTAGAGCGAATGATGAGGGATTACAACAGGCTATATCGTATTGGGCATAAATCTGATGCCAAGAGATGTTGCCCATCACCAATTTATTTATACGGAGGAGGGACAGTAAGGTTTAGTGTTCAAGATATTAGTCACTTTTTAAATCATTTAGACGACGTTGAAATTCTATAGGAGATAGTCATGAGCAAAGCTAAAAATTCAATGCAGCTAATAAGCGCACAAGACGTATGTGAGAAGTACTTCAATATAAGCCGTAAGACCTTGAGGCGCTGGCAAAAAGTTCGTGAAATGCACTTAGATGCGGGTCGGGTTGAAGAAGCAGATAAGGTATTGCCCCCTGCTAAACGCATACCGGGAAGCTCTAAGACTTTCTTTTTACTGGATGATCTCAGAGACTTCATTGCAAAGAACAAGCGAGCATGAGAATTAACTCAACTTTTTCAGAGGTCTCTCTGCCGGACTTCTTTAGTTCGGTAGTTGGTTACGAAACCAAAGCTCACAGGGACGTGAGGAGTTTATACGCTGACAAATTAAAGAAACATGTAGAAAAAGAGATAAGCTTTAAAGTTAAAAATAGCACTTTGTTCGGTTCGGTGAACTCGAAAAACATTAGGTCTTTGACTAAAAAATCATTCCGTGAAGCGGTTTATGGAAATCTAGACGTAGAAGATGATGATTTTTTAGGAGAAGAAGTTTTCTTCACTCCTAATGGTTTTTTTAGCGCTCCTATTTCAAGGATTGCGAGGTTGTCTGAGCTATGTTGCGTTTGGGTTGACCTCGATGTTCGAGATAAAAAGTTGGAAAGGAGACTCACGTTAATTGAAACGGCTCGTATACACAACTCTCTCTATACTGCTTTAGGTAGAGATGAAAACATACCTGAACCAGATTTAACTGTGGAGTCTGGCTCCGGAGGATTACATTTTTACTGGCTTTTCAAAACAGAAGAGGCAACTTCCAAAAATGTAAAACTTTGGTTTATGTTAAAAGAGCGACTTAATAGCCTATTTTTCGCTCTATGTATTGATAGAGAGCTGTTTGTCGATGATAAAGCTAATAAAAGCCCTAGAGGAGTGATGCGTCTTCCTGGGACGATAAACATTAAATATCACACAGCATGCAAGGCATATCGTAATAATAAAAGAAGAGAGAGAAGAACGCTTGGGAGCTTGATAGCGCAGTTAGGTATAAAAGATACTCAAAAGACCGTACCTAGAGTCTACAACAAGAACTTCAAACCTTCGCTAATTTCGTCTGAGGACTTCTGCCGAAACTATTTTCATGTTCCTGAGAGCTTAAGTAACCACCAGAAATGGTGCTTGAAATATGCGAACTTTGTAATTCCTATTCTTCTGAAAGGAAAAAGAGTAAAAGTTGGTTTTCGAGATCTAGTTGCTTACTCGGTTGTTGTTTGCTTAAAACAGCTGGCATGCCCACGTAACTTAATTAAAGAGCTTATTATTAAGATCAATAGGAGTTCAATTAAGCTACCACCGGGAACGCTTTTAAACTACATGTCTACGGTTATGATTAAGCGTTATCAGGCAAGCTCAGGGGAGTTCATTAAGAACTTCACTAAAGGTACAGGTGTATCTACTGGGCACTTAGTAAAAAAGAGAAAACCAAGTAAAAGGAATAGAGCGGAACATGCTCGGTATGTATCAAAGAAAATTAGAAAAGAATCAATGCATAAGGTTGTTGAAGCTATATCTAGCATTCAAAAGCAAGGTATTCCTGTTCATAAGGTACGATTAAAAAATGTTTCTGAGGCTTCTGGATTGGCGAACCAAACATTAAGAAACCTAGGTCTAAAGAAGTCTAACATCTGGGTTTGGTATTTGATTTGTAACCCCTCAACAAAGGCTCATAAGGTTTGTGATATTGAGATCACTGTGATGAAATCTGGTTACTATAGAATTAGACAAATATCTAATGCTAAAACTTAAAGTAGTTGTGTTTGAGAAAACGATGAGGTGTCGAGCAAATGCTTGGTCAGCCAACAGGATTAACTTTTATCCGCTTCTTTTCTGTCAAGCTTTGCAGCGAGAAACCATAACGAGGTTAACCCGATACACAGAATACCAACAGCAATAAAGAAGGCACCGTAACCAATTTCAAACAAGGTAAAGTCAAGTTCCATAAAATCCTCTCAGTCTCCTAGACTAAAGATACCTTACCTTAAAAATTCTAAAATATGTAGTTCTGAGAAAAAGCCAAATCCAGTTGCCTTATAGTGGGGGGAGGGGATTAATACCCAATAATACTTTCATAATTAGCAACGAATCAGTCTATAACCCTTTCAATTTAAGAGCTAGTAGAGAATCTTAGTGACGATACTGACAATACAGGGGAAACACATCCAAGTAACTTTATACACGATAAATTCTAATCTGAAGTAACTTTTAAAACGCGACACGAGAGCAACATTTCACTCTGAGAGACAATATTAGTGAAACATGGAATTTTAAAAGAGAGTTTGTAAGGTTCTGATATAAAAGAGATTAAACTAAGAAGAATTGGTCGGCGTGAGAGGATTTGAACCTCCGACCCCTGACACCCCATGACAGTGCGCTACCAGGCTGCGCTACACGCCGACCGAGGGAAGCTATCTTACTGTATTTGACGTATTACGCAAGCCTCAGCGGTCTGTTTGGTGCTCAACTGCTTCTATTTTCATCAATTTGCTGTATCTGGTGTTTCAGTAAAGCGTTTGAGATCTTTTAACGCATCAATTAATACCGGAACCGGTGGCTCGTCACCTTTCTTCAAAACGAATTCAGGGCTGCTGTATACGTTAAACTGTCCGCTGTTATCCAAAATGGTTATTTCAGCTTTGTCGTATATGACAATATAAGGGCTGTAGGTTTCTATCAGTGGCCATCTGTCTTTTTGTTCGCGTAAACTTTCGCCGTTTGTGTAGTTATTAAACGAGCCGGCGCACGAGATTCTGTCATCCAAAACGGTTGGAATAATATCCATAAGACCGGCAATAGGTTGCGTCGGTAACGGCATGTTCAATTGCCATAAAGGCACTGTCATATTTTCTAGCGCGAACTGTTCTTTCCCCAGTAACTCGGTTTTATTTTCAGGTGACAGGTAACTTACGAGCACCTGATGCTGTTTTGCTTTCTTCAGAATGTGGGTTAACTGCTTGGTATCATTAGCGGTCAGTAATATGACATTGATACGTTGATTATCGCGGCCATTAAAGCTGTTGAGGCTTTGTGGTTCAAATTCGCTGGCAAACTGTGACAATGAAAGACTTTCTTGCCAACTGTCACTGGTGTACCAATTCATTTCGATATTAAAGTCATTCAATGGTTTTAAATACGCAGGGGCGACTTTCTGACGCTCTATTGTGTCTTGATAAAAGTCAGGAAGTCCGTATAAAAACTGGAATAAGCCACCTTCTTGTTTCGGGTGAGCTAACATGCTGACCTCAGTTTCTCGTAAAGAAGTGGTAGCCAATACTGCGCTAATGTCTTGCGCGTACTCTTCAAACAGAATAATAGTCGCTGTTTGTTCAAAGTCTTTCTTAGAGCATAAAAGCGGTTGCTTAGGATACTTCAATTTAATTTTATCGGTCGCCATAAGCATTTGTTGGCGTGCCTGATAGCTTTCTACGTCAATAACCCCGTGTTTGGCCATTAATGTCTTGGCGGTTGTGGGGTAAGACAAAGGAAACATATCGTCCTGTTGAGTAATGGGGGTATATAAGGAGGCGTCTGCCCATACGTGAACGCTATGACTCACAAAAAAGCACAGAACAAATACCGCCGTTGCCGGCGCACCTATTTTTTTCCGCTGCAAGTCACTCAAGCGTTTCCAGGCAAGGTTAGCAAGCAGCAATTCGATACCGACAATGAGCAAGAAGCCTAAAAGCACGGCGGAAATAATGACAAAGCTAGCACCGGTAAATACCGCTTCAGCGTCTTTGGTCATTTGAGCCAGAGAGTAGGTGTTTAAGTGGTAACCGTACTGTCTGAAAAATAAGGCGTCGGCAATAAGTGCGATAAGTCCAAACGAGGCGACTAACGCAGCTAAGCCGCGCAATACCTTGGAGTAAGGAATAATAAGACAGAATGGGAATATGAGAATAATGAAGAATACGAATGGCAGGAAAGCGAAATGCCCCAACCAGCTGACCAGCATATACAAAGTACCAATAGCGGTAGATGACTCTGGTGACGCTTCGACATAGAGTAAACCAACAAATAAACACAGAATAATGTTGGCAAATGTGAACCAATGCCCCCAGCTAATCAGTCGCGCTATTTTGTCCCGGCGTTGGTATTTTCCGCGTTGGTCCTTTCCCATTGTTTACCAGTCTCGTGTTACAATCCGCTTATAGTAACACAGCAAAACAGCAAGGATAGTCCCTGATATGCAATTGCGAATTGAAGAAAGTATTATTCACCAGTTTTATCAAAATGACGGTCAGGTTGGGTTGCGGCTAGCACCTTCAGCGCTGAACGAAGATGAGCAATTGCATGATTTACTGGTCGAGCTAACTGACGTTTATACCAGTAAACCAGCTAAAGGTTACGCCAGTTTTCTGACCGAAAACGACGAGGGCGATGCCAGCCCGTTTCCTGAGCAACTGAAGTCCTGGTATGACAAAGCGCTCGACTTTGTCGAGTTCAGTCAGCAGTCGGCCAAGCTACTATTAGAGCAGCTGCAAAGTTATAACCTGCTGGAAGCCGGATTTTTACTGATTACCCGTTATCAGCATTTGAGTTCAGAGTACTTGTTGGTTTGTTTTCTGCCGGTAAAAGAAGGCGTGACTATCAGCCCGGACTTAGGGGTCGATCGCTCCTCACAGTTAGACATAAGTAAAGTGCAGTTGGCGGCCCGCATTGATTTGACCGAATGGCGAACTGCTCCAGATGCCGAGCGCTATATTTCTTTCATAAAAGGGCGCGCAGGACGCAAAGTATCTGACTTTTTCCTGGACTTTTTAGGTTGTACTGAGCGTGTGAATACCAAAGAACAGACTCAGCAGCTGGTGGATACCGTTCAGGAATACGCGAAACAATCGGGTCTGGAAGCTGAGCAGCGTCAGGCTTTGAGTAAAACGGCGTATGAATATTGTGATGAACAATGGAAGCAGGGTGACTCGGTCAAAATTAAGGACTTGTCGGAGCAATTCGCTGAGCAGTACCCGTCAGACAACTCTTTTGAAATGTTTTCTAAAGAGTTTGCTGAGCAGCGAGAAAAGGAAATTGCCGATGACTTTCCAGCTGATAAATCGACGCTGAGAAAGCTGGTTAAGTTTCAGGGCCAAGGTGGTGGTGTCAGTGTCGGTTTTGATCACACGGTTCTGGGAGAGCGAGTTCATTATGATCCAGCAACCGATACGTTGACTATTAATGGAACACCGCCAAATTTGCGTGATCAATTACGGCGCTACTTTGGTATTGATAGTTAAGTTCATTAATAGTTAGGGATAGTGAGAACTAAAAATAAAGGCGCAGATGAAGAGTCCGCGCCTTTATTTTGTTAAAGTTACCTCGGTTATTTTTCTGTGGAACCGGGAACAATGTTGGAGGCGTGCAAACCTTTAGGGCCTTCCTCTAGTTCGAACTCGACAGGCTGTCCAGCTTTCAGAGTGCGATAACCTTCCATTTCAATGGTTGAGTAATGTGCAAAGATATCGCCTTCGCGGTCTTCGCTCTCGATAAAGCCGAAGCCCTTCGAATTATTGAACCATTTGACTTTTCCGGTAGCCATACATCTACTTCCTTCTTTTGCAACAGACTATGTTTATTATTATTAAAGGTGTTAACTTGAAATTAAGCTGTTCAAACACCATCTTTAACTCTAGGTGACATGAGTTAATAGTCAAGCTTTTTTGGTTAAAAAATGCGCTCTGTTGTTAAAATTTTGAGTGGGTTTTTGCAAGTAATTACGAATTTTTAGACTACAATTTATGATAGGTTGTTAACAAATGAGTCAATTTGACCAACAACATCTTAGCGACACAGAGGAAAAGCAAGAGCTCAAGCCACCGTCCATGTATAAAGTCATTTTAAATAATGATGACTACACACCCATGGATTTTGTGATTGAAGTGTTGATGAAATTTTTTAAGATGGATCAGGAAAGAGCAACAGATACGATGTTGCAGGTACATTATAAAGGAAAGGCCGTTTGCGGTGTTTATTCTGCGGAAATCGCCGAAACAAAAGTAGTACAAGTCAACCAGTACGCTCGCGAAAATCAACACCCATTGTTATGCACAATGGAGCAAGAGTAAGTGAGTGAGACGGTAAGGAGTGGTGTATGTTGAACAAGGCCCTTGAACTGACGTTGAATGATGCGTTTCGGCTGGCACGAGAGCGCAGTCATGAGCTTATGACTGTTGAACATTTATTGGTGGCGCTTCTGGATAACCCCGATGCGTCGAAAGCGCTGCGTGCTTGTGGGGCTAATTTCCAGCAGCTTAAAGAAGAGCTGTTGAGCTATATTGACCGCAGCACTCCGCTATTTGGACCTGACGAAGAAGAACCGGACACACAGCCGACGTTAGGCTTTCAACGTGTTCTGCAGCGTGCGGTTTTTCATGTGCAGTCATCGGGTAACGCGGAAGTTACCGGGGCTAACGTATTAGTCGCCATTTTCAGTGAGCAAGAGTCGCAGGCGGTGTATTTACTGAACAAACACGACATTACTCGTCTGGATATTGTGAATTATATCTCGCACGGCATTTCACGAATTGACGAAGAGCCTGCGGAAGAGTCGCTGGAAGACGAAACTATTGAAACTCAGCAGGAAGAACAGCAGAGTTATTTACAAAAGTTCTGTACTAACCTGAATGAGCAAGCCAAAGAAGGCAAGATTGATCCGTTAATTGGTCGTGACTTTGAAGTAGAACGCTGTGCGCAAATACTTTGCCGTCGTCGCAAGAATAACCCTTTATTGGTTGGTGAAGCGGGGGTGGGTAAAACGGCCATTGCTGAAGGTTTGGCGTATCGTATTGTCAAAGGTGATGTGCCGGAGATTTTGCTGGACGCAAAAATTTACTCATTGGATATGGGCGACTTGCTGGCCGGTACTAAATACCGGGGCGATTTTGAAAAACGCTTTAAGCTCTTATTGAAAGAGCTGCAAAAGCAAGAGCACGCTATTCTGTTTATTGATGAAATTCATACCATTATTGGCGCAGGTGCCGCCAGCGGCGGTGTACTGGATGCGTCAAACCTCATTAAACCGTTATTATCGAGTGGTCAGCTGAAATGTATTGGTTCGACAACGTATAACGAGTTTAAGAATGTCTTCGAGAAAGATCGGGCGTTGGTGCGCCGATTCCAGAAAGTGGACGTAGTAGAGCCGTCGGTTGAAGACACGACTAAAATTCTGATGGGCTTGAAAGATCGTTACGAAAGCCATCATGGCATTCGTTATACGCAGCCAGCGATAAAAGCGGCGGCAGAGCTGTCGGCTAAATATATTAATGAACGTCATCTGCCAGACAAAGCCATTGATGTAATGGACGAGGCGGGTGCTTCCCAACGTTTGTTGCCGCCATCAAAACGCCGTAAAACGGTGGGCGTTTCTGACATTGAGACGATTATTGCAAAAATTGCTCGTGTACCCGAGCAATCGGTCTCTCAGTCTGATCAGGAAACACTGAAACAGTTGGATCGTAACTTGAAGATGGTCGTGTTCGGCCAAGATGAAGCCATTGATAAGTTAACGGCGTCTATTCGCTTGTCCCGATCCGGTTTGGCGAACGAGAATCAGCCTATTGGTTCGTTCTTATTTGCAGGGCCTACTGGCGTCGGTAAGACTGAGGTCACTCAACAATTAGCGAAAGCTATGGGTATAGAGTTACTTCGTTTCGATATGTCCGAGTACATGGAACGCCATGCGGTCAGTCGTTTAATTGGCGCTCCTCCAGGTTATGTGGGTTATGAGCAGGGTGGATTGTTGACCGACGCGGTTATTAAGAACCCGCATTGTGTTCTGTTACTGGACGAGTTGGAAAAAGCACATCCGGATGTCTTTAATATTCTGCTTCAGGTGATGGACAATGGTACGTTGACTGATAATAACGGCCGTAAAGCGGACTTCCGAAATGTCATTATTGTCATGACGACCAACGCCGGTGTTCGCGAAACCGTCAGAAAATCCATTGGCTTTAAACAACAGGATCACAGCCACGATGCCATGGCGGAAATTAATAAAACGTTCACGCCAGAGTTTCGTAACCGCTTAGATGGTGTTGTTTGGTTTAACCATCTAACACCGGAAGTATTGGAGCAAGTCGTCGACAAGTTTATTTGCGAATTACAGGCTCAGCTAGATAAAAAAGGCGTGTCGTTGGAAGTCGATCCGAGTGCGCATGCCTGGATAGCTGAAAAAGGTTACGATAAGGAAATGGGCGCGCGTCCAATGAGCCGCGTAATTCAAGAGCACTTGAAGAAGCCGTTAGCGAACGAAATTCTGTTTGGTCAGCTGTCCAAAGGCGGCAGTGTCAAAGTGAGTGTGTCTGATAAAGGCGAGCTGAAGTTTGATTACGACAGCAACAGCGAAACGGTGGAGAGTTAGAAGCAGTGCTTAAGGCCGGTTCGGTTGAACCGGCCTTAACCCCGAACGGATTAACGTGCGCGGAAGACGATGCGGCCTTTAGTTAGGTCGTATGGAGTCAACTGAACCGTTACTGTGTCGCCGGTTAAGATGCGGATGTAGTGTTTACGCATTTTACCAGAGATGTGTGCAGTAACCACGTGACCATTTTCCAATTCTACGCGGAACATAGTGTTGGGAAGCGTTTCCAGAACCGTTCCCTGCATCTCAATATTGTCTTCTTTCGCCATTAAAATCCTCTGATTTCTGTTAGTAGCCTAAAGTGTGTGCGATTTTAGCGCTTTTTTCCAATGATTGCCAACCAGTCGTTCATATGGGGCAAAACGAGTTTTGTAATTCATCTTATTGCAGGCATCGATTTGATACCCCAGATACAAATACTCAAGCTCTTGCTGACGACTGTATTCAATTAACTGTAAAATGGCATAGGTACCTAATGAACGCTTGTGAGCGGTTGGATCAAAAAACGTGTAAACAGCTGACAGCGCATTCGGAGTTTGATCGGCCACTGAGACCGCCAACAATTTTCCTTCGTGGTCTCGCCACTCAAAAATAAGTGGTGTCATCCAGTCACAGGATACCCACCGCCAGAAGTTGTCAGGATCAGGCGGGTACATCTCTCCGTCAGCATGACGCTGCTCGATAAACTCGCAAAATAAACGACTGTGTTCGTCGGTTGGCTCTGTCACTATCGTAAAGAACAAGTCTTTATTTTTGTTCGCGATGCGTTTCTGGTTTTTACTGGCCGTAAACTCGTTCACGATGACTCGCAGTGACTCACACGCACTGCATAATCGACAATGCGGACGGTAGACATCGTTATGGCTGCGTCTGAAGCCGTTTGCCATAAAGTACTCGTAAGCTTCAGGGTTTAGCCGTTGTTGTTCTTCAGGAACCGCAACAATCAGGCGTTCTTGCTTGTCCTTAAGATAGTTGCAGTTTGACTCATGGGTTAATCCGAACTGCATGTGGGGCTCCCGGAGGATTCTAGCTGTCTTGGTATCCAGAACTGACTAGGCATCGCCGATGTCTGCGAGGAGTGTAATTTTACCAAGAAGCGCTCACGAGAAAGCTCATGTGCACCTAGTGAGAATAAATGAGGGTTCCCGACCTGGCAGTCAATGAGCTGTCCGCCGTCACGATGAAAAGCGTTTGCAAACCGCATTAACGCAATTTTTGACGCGTTGGTGGCGGTATGAAACATACTTTCTCCGCAGAATGTTTGGCCAATTGAAACGCCGTACAAACCGCCAACCAAGTGTTCGTCCAACCACACCTCGACAGAATGAGCGTGACCCAAGTTGTGCAGATTTAGATAAGCGTTCATCATTTCGTCGGTTATCCAGGTGCCCTCTTTGTCTGCGCGTAGGCGAGCACAAGCATCGATAACGTCAGCGAAGCGGTTGTTTATAGTCACCCGCCAGGGTTTTTGGCGAGCGGCCTTAGCTAATGAGCGGCTAACGTGAATTTGGTCAGGATAAAATACAGCGCGGGGGTTGGGTGACCACCATAAAATCGGGTCGTTGTTTGAAAACCACGGGAAAATACCGTTTTGATAAGCGTACAGTAACCGTTCAGCCGATAAGTCACCTCCGACAGCGAGCAGCCCGTTTGGCTCGTGAAGTGCTGTCGCTGCAGGAGGGAAGCTTATCGATAATGGATCAAGCTGAACGATCACTGTTGTATCAGGACTTCGTTAACGCATCCAGATAGCGTTCAGCATCGAGCGCTGCCATACAACCAGTGCCGGCAGACGTAATAGCCTGACGGTAGACATGGTCCATAACGTCACCGGCTGCGAATACGCCTGGCACGCTGGTCGCCGTTGCGTTACCCTCTAAACCACTTTGAACACTGATGTAACCATTCTGCATTTCCAGCTGACCGTCAAAAATGCCGGTATTTGGCTGGTGGCCAATGGCAATAAAACAGCCTGCGACGCCCAGCTCTTCAGTGCCGCCGGTTTGTGTGTCCTTAATGCGGACACCAGTAACACCTGCATCGTCACCTAAAACTTCGTCTAAGGTTTTGTTCAAGTGGAAGATGATATTGCCGTTTTTCTCTTTTTCGTGCAGGCGATCAACCAAAATTTTCTCAGCACGGAACGTATCGCGACGGTGAATAACGTGAACTTCGCTGGCAATGTTGGACAAGTAAAGGGCTTCCTCTACCGCCGTATTACCACCACCAACAACACAGACCTTCTGTTTTTTATAAAAGAAGCCGTCACACGTTGCACAGGCTGACACGCCTTTGCCCATAAACGCTTCTTCAGAGTCTAAACCTAAATATTTCGCTGATGCGCCAGTACTGATAATCACTGAGTCCGCTGTATATTCACCCACATCACCTTTCAGTTGGAAAGGGCGCTTGGAGAAATCGACGCTGTTGATATGGTCAAACACAATTTCAGTGTTGAAGCGCTCTGCGTGCTGCTGCATGCGAACCATCAGGTCAGGGCCGGTTAAACCTTCGGCGTCGCCAGGCCAGTTTTCAACGTCGGTGGTGGTGGTTAACTGACCACCTTGTTGCATACCGGTCACCATGACCGGGTCTAAATTAGCGCGAGCTGCGTAGACTGCTGCGGTATAGCCCGCAGGACCCGAACCTAAAATTAATAACTTGCAATGCTTGGCGTCTGCCATTGATAACTCCTGACTGCTTTTATTCTTTTAATGTAAGATAAGTAGTGTATGGGGACTGATTGTAGGGTTTGCAAGCCTGTGGAACAAGTCAAAAATAAAAAAGCGAGGGTAAGTTAAACATGTTCGAGAGTATAAGGCGATGGACCGCAAACGTACCGTTAGGTTATCGCGCTGCGTTAATTACTGTAATCATTACAGCTGTTTTCTACTTTTGGGAATCATGGCCCTATTATTTGGGGGCGGCAATTATGTTATGCAGCTTTTTGTATGCACCGGAAAAATTTTTACTCGTATCAGATGAGCATAATGAGGTTAAAAACATTATGTCGCTGCTAGCTGTGCGAGGGGAGAACTTGCAAGTGGGTCTGGAACAGGTGCCAGCATGCAAATTAAAACGTGTGGCGTTGGGTGAATACAACAAACATTATGGGATTTTGCAATTTCCATTTAATTATCACATCAGTCATTCTCATATCTTTCCCATTCAGCAGGTGGATTCGGTTCGCGAATTTTTTAAAACGAACTACCCGCATGTTGATTTGATTATTTAGTCATAAAGAGAGTCTTATGTCGTTAACACATGAAACTACTTTTGGTTGTCCATACTGCATGGCACCGAACTCTTTAGAGGTTGATCCGATTAATGATCTTGGGCAACACCAAATTGTTGATTGCCAAGTCTGTTGTCAGCCGATTGAATTATGGATTCAGGAAACAGGCAATGGTGAGTTTGAAATTCAGGCGCAGACCGATGATGAATAAGTTATAAAAAAGCCCCGGTGAACGCATTCACCAGGGCTTTTTAGAAGCCTCTGAGTCGTTTGGGATCTGTTAACCCTGTAACGCTTCACGCGGATCTTGATAGTCAAGGCCTAGCTGTTCACCTAAGTCATCGTGAATCGCTTTGTAGGTGATTTTACCTTTGTGCATGTTCAGGCCCTTCAGCAAGTGATCGTTCTCCAGCATTGCTTTCACGCCCTTGTTGGCTAACGCAATACCATAAGGCAAGGTCGCATTATTCAGCGCGATAGTTGAGGTACGAGCCACGCCGCCCGGCATGTTTGCAACACAGTAGTGAACCACATCATCAATGACATAAACTGGGTCTTGGTGAGTCGTCGCTTTTGACGTTTCAAAACAACCGCCCTGATCGATAGCCACATCAACCAATACAGAGCCTGGCTTCATGTTTTTGATGTTCTCACGAGTGAGTAGCTTAGGAGCCGCCGCGCCTGGAATCAGTACCGCGCCAACGACTAAATCTGCTTCACGTGAATATTTGTCGATAGCATCAACGGTTGAATAAACGGTTTGTACGCGACCGGCGAAAATATCGTCCAGTTCACGCAGACGAGGCAGTGAACGGTCCAAAATAGTGACTTCTGCGCCAAGACCAATCGCCATTTTGGCTGCGTTAGTACCGACAACACCACCGCCAATAATTAATACTTTACCCGGAGCAACGCCTGGTACGCCGCCTAACAAAGTACCGCTGCCGCCGTGTGCTTTTTCTAAGTAGTGTGCACCCGCCTGAATAGACATACGGCCAGCAACTTCGCTCATTGGTGCTAACAGCGGTAAACCATTGCGGTTGTCAGTAACTGTTTCATAAGCAATAGCCGTACAGCCAGCCTTACCTAATAACTCGGTTTGAGTTGGATCAGGGGCTAAGTGCAAGAAGGTATAAAGAATTTGGCCTTCGCGCAGCATTTTGCACTCATTTGGCTGAGGTTCTTTTACCTTAACAATCATGTCAGCGCGTTCAAAAATTTCTTCAGGCGTATCGACAATGCTTGCGCCTGCCTCAGTATATTGTTCGTTAGTAAAACCGATTGCAGCGCCACCATTATTTTCAATAATAACGTCGTGACCGTTCTCAACGTATTCGCGAACCGCAGCTGGGGTTAAGCCGATGCGATATTCGTGGTTTTTAATCTCTTTTGGTACACCAATTAGCATTGTCTGCCTCTTACTTAGTTAACGGTTTTCGGTGAAATAATTTGGCGCAAATTATAGACGTAAAACTAAGTGCATGAGTTACTTTTTTTAAGTTATTTTTTAGTGTGATATTCTATAAATAAGCTAATTTTTCGAGATTTATTATGTTTAATGCTGAAATCCCCACAGAAATCACTGTTGATAAAATAGACAGGAAGATCCTGCGCTTGCTGCAAGAGGACGGGCGCATGTCTAATGTGGAATTGGCGAAGCGGGTCGGGCTCAGTCAAACCGCGTGTTTGGAACGAGTTCGCAAGCTGGAGCGTGAGCAGGTCATTGAAAGCTATCATGCCAAAATAAACCCTGCTAAATTAGGGGCTAACCTGATGGTGTTCGTGGAAATCACACTCACTCGAACGTCGGCCGATGCCTTTGCCGAGTTTAGTGAAGCGGCACGTAAAACCGATGAAATATTGGAATGTCATTTGGTGGCCGGAGACTTCGACTTCCTGATTAAAGCTCGTGTGCCCGATATGCGGGCCTACAGAAAGCTACTCGGTGAAACGTTGCTAATGATGCCGGGGGTTGATGAATCCCGCACTTATGTGGTGATGGAAGAGGTCAAACAAGAAAATAAAGTATTAGTAAAGGGGTAACATTAGGGCTGACATTCGCTACAATCATGCGATTATTAAAACAATAACTAACGAAGGCGCTACAACAGAATAATGACAGGTGTACAGAGAGTTCTAGAAGCCGGACTGCTTATTAGCGGTGCTTTAGCTATTTTTATTTTCTTGTCCTTAGTTAGCTTTAACCCGGCCGACCCTAGTTGGTCGCAAACAGGCTATGAGGGCAGTATTCATAATGCCGGTGGTGCGGTTGGTGCCTGGGTGTCTGATGTCCTGTTGTTTGCATTTGGTTTTGTTGCATACCTTATTCCCTTTGGCTTTGCGGGCTTAGGTTATTTGTTGTTCCGCAAAACCTACCATTTACTGGAAATGGATTATTTGGCGGTCAGCCTTCGGATGATAGGTGCGTTATTAGCGCTTATTGGCGCTTCTGCGCTTTCTTCCATTAACTTTGATGATATTTATTATTTTTCTGCCGGTGGCGTTATCGGCGATGTCATCGCTGCGTCTCTGCTGCCATATCTGAATTTTGTGGGCAGTACTTTATTGTTACTGACGTTCTTCTTTACCGGTATTACGTTGGTTACCGGCATTAGTTGGTTACACGTAGCGGATAAACTGGGCGAATGGGCCATTGTCGGCGTTTTGTGGTTGGTCGACAGAATTAAACAGACCTGGCAAAAGCGCGACAATAACGATGATGAGAGTGAGTCAGAAGAGAACACCACGGAGGCTTTAACTGATAACGAAGACAACGAGACAAAATCGCTCACCAGTGATTTATTCGGCGCAGATAAGCAAGAGCCTGTATTAAGCTTGCCGTCAATTAGTGCGGTCGACGAAGAAGAACCGGTGGAAGAAGAAAAAGCACCACGTTTTAGCAAAGAGGCCGCCGAACGTAAGCGTCAGTCGAAAGCCGTAAAGCAGGACGATAAAAGTGACGAGCCAGAAGTGGCAGAAAGCGATGTTGACCCCGAGGTGTTACCACCGTTGCCGTCAATTGAGTTGCTGGACCGTCCTAATAAAAAAGAAAACCCTATTACGCAGGACGAACTTGACCAAGTATCACGAACGGTTGAAACCGTTTTAAAAGACTTTGGTGTCGATGTTCGCGTAGCGCATGTTCAGCCGGGACCGGTCATTACTCGTTTTGAGCTCGACTTAGCACCAGGCGTTAAAGTATCAAAAATTTCTAACCTGGCTAAAGACATTGCTCGTACCTTGTCGGCTGTTGCTGTGCGCGTGGTTGAGGTTATCCCCGGGAAGTCATACGTGGGGCTGGAGTTACCGAATAAGCACCGTGAAATTGTGCAGCTGAGCGAAGTTATCAATAGTGACCAATTTGGTAATAGTCAGTCGCCGCTGACAATGATTCTCGGTAAAGACATTGCCGGCAAGTCCGTGGTTGTCGACTTGGCTAAAATGCCGCACTTATTGGTTGCGGGTACGACCGGTTCGGGTAAATCGGTGGGTGTGAACGTCATGATTCTAAGCTTGCTTTACAAGAGCACACCGGAAGACGTTCGTCTGATTATGATAGACCCCAAGATGCTGGAACTGTCAGTTTATGAAGGCATTCCACACTTATTGACGGAAGTGGTTACTGATATGAAAGATGCGGCCAATGCGCTGCGTTGGTGTGTCGGAGAAATGGAACGCCGCTATAAGCTGATGTCAGCCCTAGGGGTACGTAACCTAAAAGGCTATAACGCGAAGGTAAAAGCGGCAGAGGAAGCAGGGGAGCCGCTGCGTGACCCTATTTGGAAACCGGGCGATTCGATGGATGAGCTCCCCCCGGTGTTAGAGAAATTACCTAACATTGTTGTGGTTATCGATGAATTTGCCGACATGATGATGATTGTCGGTAAAAAAGTCGAAGAGCTTATTGCCCGTATAGCACAAAAAGCACGTGCAGCAGGCATTCATCTTATTTTGGCAACGCAGCGTCCGTCGGTTGACGTTATTACCGGTTTAATTAAAGCGAATATTCCAACGCGTATTGCGTTTCAGGTGTCATCAAAAGTCGACTCTCGTACTATTCTGGATCAGCCCGGCGCTGACCAATTGTTAGGGCAGGGTGATATGCTTTACTTACCACCAGGCAGTGGTTCACCAATACGAGTGCACGGCGCTTTTGTTGATGACCATGAAGTGCATGCCGTGGTGAAAGACTGGAAGAAGCGCGGTCGTCCTAACTACCTGGAAGAAATCCTCTCAGGTGATCAAGGCGAAGAGGCGTTATTGCCGGGCGAGCAACAGGAAATGGACGACGCCGAGTCAGACCCGCTTTATGACGAAGCTGTTGCTTTCGTTACAGAGACGCAACGAGTGTCGGTGTCGAGTGTTCAGCGAAAATTCCGTATTGGTTATAACCGCGCTGCACGCATTGTAGAACAAATGGAAATGAGCGGTGTCGTAAGTAGTGCAGGTAATAACGGCCAGCGCGATGTTCTGGCACCTAAACCACCAAGGGATTAATTCATGAAAGCAGTATGGTTCGCCGCCGTTATGGCGGTATCAATGAATGTATTTGCCAGCGACAATAACTCGGATAAACAAGAGCTGCAGCAGCTATTAGAGCAAACTCAAAGTTTATCGGCAGAGTTCGAACAGCAAGTGAAAGACGAGCAGGGCAATGTACTGCAAAGTTTAAGTGGTACTATGACGTTAAAGCGCCCGGCGAACTTGTATTGGCACACAATGCGCCCCGATGAAACGGTGATGGTCGCAAACGGAGAGAAGGTTTGGTATTACAACCCGTTCGTTGATCAGGTCACTATTTATGCGCAACAGGACATGGTTGATAACAGTCCGTTGCTGTTAGTATTGGACAGTAACACCAACCAATGGCAGAACTACTCGGTAACTTATACTGATGAGCGCTATCTTGTTAAACATAACAACGATAACAGCCAGTTAGAGTTGGCTTTCGATGGCAATAAGCTTAAAGAAATAACAATGATACAGGCGCATGGCGAGCGTACTGAACTGATATTGAACGACGTGGCATTAAATACTCAAATTGACGACCAGCAATTCACATTCAAAGTGCCAGCTGGTGTCGATGTGGACGATCAAAGCTAATTGTTGTGGCCAGTCTTGATCTAGATTTTCAGCCAGATTTCAAACCTCTTGCGGCGCGCATGCGTCCGCAAACCATTGAAGAGTATGTCGGGCAACAGCATTTATTAGCACCGGGGAAGCCGCTGCGAGTTGCGGTTGAACAAGGTCATTTGCACTCAATGATTCTCTGGGGGCCTCCGGGGACCGGTAAAACCACCTTAGCTGAGCTCATTGCTACCACCGCCAATGCCACTGTTAGTCGCATAAGTGCGGTTACTTCCGGTGTAAAAGATATAAGAAAAGCCATTGAGGAAGCAAAGCAGGTTGCCCAACAGCAGGGGCGCCGAACGATTTTGTTTGTCGACGAGGTGCACCGTTTTAATAAAAGCCAGCAGGACGCATTTTTACCACATATTGAAGACGGCACCATTGTGTTTGTTGGTGCGACGACAGAAAACCCCGGCTTTGAATTAAACAATGCGTTGTTATCACGTGCACGGGTGTATCGCTTGCAGGGGCTTTCAAAAGCAGACCTTGAGCTGGCCTTAAAACGAGCGCTGGAAGATACAGAGCGAGGCCTGGGTCAGCGTGGATTAAGGTTAGAAGGTGAAGCTCGGGCAAAGCTGTTGGACTTAGCGGGTGGTGACGCTCGCCGGTTGCTGAATTACCTTGAAGTAGTGGCCGACTTTGTTGAAAGTAGCAGTCAGCCTATTACGCCTGAGTTAATTACCGCCGCTATTGGCGAAAAGGCCACCGCATTCGATCATCAAGGTGACCATTATTACGATATTCTATCGGCGTTTCATAAATCGGTACGAGGCTCTTCTCCCGATGGCGCTTTATATTGGTACGCTCGGTTATTAACGGGTGGTGGTGATGCTCTGGTGATTGCGCGCAGGCTACTGGCCATAGCCTCTGAAGATATTGGTAATGCCGACCCAAGAGCCTTGCAGTTAGCGTTAAATGCCTGGGATACGTATCACAGAGTAGGCCCGGCAGAAGGCGAAAGAGCCATAGCTCAGGCCGTTATTTATTGTGCTTGTGCTGCTAAAAGTAACGCGGTGTACAATGCCTTTAAAAGCGCGATGCGGACAGCAAAAGAACACAGCGACGCTCCGGTACCTGAGCATTTACGCAATGCACCCACTAAAGTGCATAAAGAGCAAGGCTACGGGGCTGACTATCAATATGCGCACAACTACCCGAATGCGTATGTACCCGGTGAGCGTTATTTACCGTCAGAACTCGCGGAAATGACGTTTTATCAACCCGAACCTCGAGGCTTAGAAATTAAGTTGCAGGAAAAATTGCGCTGGCTGCAGGATATGGACGCTAAGTCAGACTGGAAAAGAGAACCCGATGAATAACTTATTGCTGCATTTTTTCTGCGTAGCCGCTGGTGGTGCTGTTGGTGCCTCGGGACGTTACGCTATTGGCCTTGCAATGCAATCAATTGGGCTGCGGGCATTCCCTTTTGCGACGCTGACCGTTAACATATTAGGCTCTTTTTTACTGGGGCTGTTATTGGCATATGGACAACAACAATCCGTGTCAGAGACAACCCGCTTATTCCTTGGTGTTGGCGTTTTAGGCGCATTTACAACCTTTTCAACTTTTTCGGTTGAGGTTGTAACGCTGGCCAGCCAGGGCGAAATGCTAAAAGCCGCCTTACACATAGGCTTAAACGTAATTATCTGTATTGCTGCTGTTGTTGCAGCAATGATGTTGTACTCAACAACGGTTAAATAGGACACTCATGCTAGACGCTAAATACTTCCGTGAGGAATTAGACAATACCGCAAAAGCACTTGCTAAAAGAGGCTTCGACTTAGACGTTGCTAAACTCAGCAAGCTTGAAGAGCAACGTAAAGAGGTACAGGTACGTACTGAACAACTTCAGGCTGAACGTAACAGTCGCTCCAAAGCGATTGGTAAAGCGAAAGCAGCGGGTGAAGATATACAGCCGTTACTCGATGCGGTGAGCGATTTAGGTGACCAGCTGGATAGCGCGAAAGAAGAACTTAAAGCCATTCAGCAGGAACTTAACGACATTATTATGGGTGTCCCTAATCTTCCGGCAGACGAAGTGCCGCAAGGTGAAGACGAAAGTAAAAACCAAGAAGTACTGACCTGGGGCGAACCTAAGTCGTTCGACTTTGAAGTAAAAGATCACGTTGATCTTGGCGAAGCGTTAGCCAAAGGGATGGACTTTGAAGCTGCAGCGAAATTAACCGGTGCGCGCTTTGTTGTTATGCGAGGTGGCATTGCTCGTCTGCATCGTGCACTGACTCAGTTCATGTTGGATTTGCACACACAAGAGCACGGTTATCTAGAAACCTACGTGCCTTATATGGTGAATCAGGATTCTTTGCTGGGAACAGGGCAGTTACCGAAATTTGGTAAAGACTTATTCCACATTGAGGGTGAATCGCAAGACCAAATTCCAATGTCACTGATTCCAACGGCCGAAGTCCCGTTAACGAATTTGTATCGTGACGAGATAGCTGATGAAGACGAATTACCGCTTAAGTTCACGGCGCATACGCCTTGTTTCCGCAGCGAAGCGGGTTCTCATGGTCGAGATACCCGTGGCCTTATCCGTCAGCATCAGTTTGATAAAGTCGAGTTGGTTTGGTTAGTAAAACCGGAAGAGTCAATGGATGCATTAGAGCAGTTGACCGGGCATGCTGAAACGGTTCTGCAGAAACTGGAATTACCGTACCGTAAAGTTTTACTGTGTACGGGTGATATGGGCTTTGGCGCCGCTAAAACTTACGACTTAGAAGTATGGCTACCAGCCCAACAGGCGTACCGTGAAATCAGCTCTTGCTCAAATATGCAGGACTTTCAGGCACGTCGTATGCAGGCTCGTTTCCGTCGTAAGGGCGCGAAAAAACCGGAGCTTATGCACACATTGAACGGCTCAGGTTTAGCAGTAGGCCGTGCATTAGTTGCTGTGCTGGAAAATTATCAGCAGGAAGATGGTTCAATAGTCGTTCCTGAAGTACTGCGCACTTACATGGGTGGTATTGACGTTATTAAGAGCTAAAGCCCTAAATACATTTAGCTGGTTTCGGCAGGCCCGCAATGCGTGTGGCCTGCTTAGCTGGGCCTTTGGGGAATAGTTTATACAAATAGCGACTGTTGCCTTTCTCTTCTCCCAGTTGCTTCTTCATGGCTTTTACCAGAACACGCATAGCCGGACTGGTATCGAATTCTCGGTAAAAGTCTTGTACAAAATTGACAACTTCCCAGTGTGCCGGTGTCATATCAATGCTTTCAAGCTCCGCAATATGCAGAGCCAGCTCTTCATTCCAGTCATCAATATTGGCTAAATACTCGTGCTTGTCGGTTTCGTATGTTTTACCGTTAAATTCAATCATGCTATTACCAGGTAACTTGTTGTTGAAAGCTGAGTACCAGCTCAACCCACTCTGCGTCGGATTTTAACACAAGGTAATTAGGTACGGTCGCTTTTGAGTTTTCAATATCACTTTTACGCGCATAAATAGTCTGCAATACAGGGGAACTGTCAGGAAGGGTTCCTAAAGCGCTTTCTGACACTAAAAAAGCATCTTCTTGCTCAAGCAGGTGGCTATGCATTTCTAACCATGCTGACAGTGAATTGTCCCGTATCCAATGCAAAGTTTTCATGAGAACTGCAGTACCTCGTCGAACTGATTCAGGTATTGTTTTAACTCTTCCTCGGTAATCCCGATAGCCTCAATATTGACTGGTAGGGCGTCAACATCAAACTCTTGGCTTGCACATATCGCAATAGGCTCAGCGTCTAATAAGTCCAACATGGCGTAGCGTTTTGATGGTGAGCTTAGTAACACGTCGGCAGCATCATCAATAAGAATAAGCTGCACTGGAGTATCAAAGCTTGCCAGTGCGAGGGCCACATCTAGCGCTTCGGTAGCTGTATCTGGATTATTACTGCTTTGTACTATGGCTATTTTTTTCATGGGGCTAAAATTGTAACGTCCGGTCACTAGTGGCTATGGCTTTGGATAGGGCGGTGAGTCCTGTCGCTTCAAAGCTAGGATGAAACTTATCGATACCCATACGCTCAGCCACGGTATGGCAAACGACCAAGGGAATGCCTGACTGGTTTTTAAAATCACTCCATTGCTGAATCAACGCCTCATTTTCTGCGGATGTTTGCGCAATAGCGTGATCAACCGCTTGGCGATAGAAGAATAGGCACGCTATTTCATGTCCTTTCTTAAGGGCGCTTTTTGCAAAGGTCAGAGCATCCAATGAACGCTTCTGATTCGATGCCGAGCTTTGAACAATAAGAGTGAATTTAGCCACACTTTCCACCCGTTAATAGCTTAGATACAAAAACGCCCCGCATTGCGGGGCGCATTACATTATGTGTAAATGACGATTACTCGTCGCCGCCAAATGCCATCAGTAATGTTAGCAAATTGACGAATAAGTTATAAATAGACACATACAAGGTAACGGTCGCCAGTATGTAGTTGCGTTCGCCACCGTTAATAATGTCGCTGGTTTGCCACATAATCAGCATAGCCATTAGCGGAATCATGATGGCTGACAATGCTAAGTGCAGTGCTGGCATTTGGAAGAACAGGTTAGCGATAGCCGCAACGATAACCATGATAATACCAGCTGTGACTAAACCGCCCAGTTTTGACATGTCTTTCTTCGTCGTCAGAACATAAGCTGAGGTCGCAAAGAAAGTAAGTGCGGTACCGCCTAGGGCCGTAGCAACCATTTCGCCGCCGCCTGGCATTGATAGAGCCATATTAATAATTGGACCTAAGGTGTATCCCAGGAAGCCTGTCAGAGCGAAGGTGAAAACCAAGCCCATAGCGCTGTCTTTGGTTTTATAAACACCAAACAGCAGACCAAAATAACCAACCAGAGTTAAAATCAACCCTGGGTGTGGCCAGTTCATTGCACTGCTAATAGCGGCAACAACAGCACTAAAGGCTAATGTCATTGCTAATAACGTGTAAGTGTTACGTAGTACCTTATTGACGGCCAGAGCCGATTCATTCTGACCGACATATACCTGACTGCGATTGTTCATAGATTTCTCCGTGTTGAACGACTGTCTGTTAAGACGCTTTATTATTAAAAAAGTTTCCTGAATACTACAGCATAAATGGGGGGTTAGGGCAGTAATTTCCAGTAAAAAGTAGACAGTTTGTCTAATAAACGCCCAAACAGTACCTTTATTTAAATTTTTACTTTACAAGCGGAATTTAGGTCTTTAATATTCGCATCGTTCTCAACGACACAGTCATTGAAAACAACAATTCGGAGAGGTGGCAGAGCTCGGTTGAATGCACCTGACTTGAAATCAGGCGTGGGTTCATACCCACCGGGGGTTCGAATCCCTCCCTCTCCGCCAAATTTAAACAAAAAAGCCCAGCTCATCGAGTTGGGCTTTTTTGTTTCTCGTCAGTAAGTGCTTCATTCGACAATTCCTTAATTGCTGATATATTTATCAAAAACGGAATTTGTCATGAACATCTCGACCCAAAACCTTTGTAAGAATTGCGATACAGAACTCCAGGGAGAGTATTGCCACCGATGCGGTCAGCAAGATAAGCAATATATGCGGAGTATTTTTGCTGTTGTCGGCGACTTGTTTGGTGAAATAGGTCACTGGGATTCACGCTTTTACCGAACGCTTCGCGGGCTTTTTCTTAATCCGGGCTTTTTGTCACTGGAATTCGTTCAAGGTCGCCACGCCTCTTACGTACCACCATTAAGACTCTATTTCTTTATCTCATTAATTGCTTTTATGGTGATGACGTCGTTAATTGATATCGATATCAGACCACCGACACCAGAAGACATCGAGCGCGTTAACCAAGTTCAGCAAGATGTGCAGGCATCGTTGCCGGATGAGGCAAAAGGATTGGTAGTAAGCAGCGCAGAGCCTTCTGAACCTTTACGGCTTTCTTTAGATGACACCGACATTCCCTTTCTCAGTGAGGCTGAAGAAGTTGAACTGGAAATAAAGCTAAGGCAATTAGCTGATAACCCAGCACAGTTTACGAAAAAGATCATTTCGATGACCCCTCAAATGATGTTACTTATGCTGCCGTTCTGGGCGTTGTTCTTAAAACTTATTTACCTATTTGGGCACCGCTATTACCTCGAACATTTGACGGTGGCGCTTCATACGCATGCCTTTATGCTGTTGACGTTAACACTAGTTACCATCATAAGTCAGGCCGTATCACCGCTTATTGGCGTTGCTGGTTGGAACTGGGTTGCGACCATCGGTGATTGGGTCACTGATTTGTTCATTATTTGGATTTTTGTCTACCTATTTATTACTCAGAAGCGCTTTTATCAGCAGAGCTGGCCCCTCACCGCGGTAAAATACCTCATATCTGGCATGGTTTATTTTGTGCTATTAACATCATCCTTTGTCATTATGGTGATAATTGGTATTCTTAATAGTTAATTCAAACAGCTGTTTAACAGGGAAGCACCATGCAATTTCATGAGACGTTAGCGTTAATAGAAAGTGACAAGAACAACCAAACGATAAGTCTGCCTGAAGGTTGGGCACAAGGGCGAGCGCTTTTTGGTGGTTTTAGTGCAGCAATAGCAGCACAGTTCTTATTGCAGCAATTCCCGAAGGATTATCACCTGCGTAGCTTTGCTATTTCTTTTGTTGCCCCGGCAGCACCGGGAGATGCAACGCTAAATTATCGGGTGTTGCGCCAGGGGTCCTCAGTTTTGCAAGTGGTCGTTGAGTTAACGCAAAACGATGACGTCATGCTTGCAGGGTTAGCGAGCCTGGGTAAGGGGCGCGAATCGTCAGTGTCTGTCAGCGGAGAAAATCCGCCTGACTTAAAGACGACTAACGATGGGCCCGGCCTGCCGGAAGCCGATATTGTTCCTGAGTTTGCTAAGAACTTTGACTACCGCATTACCTCCGGTGGCATGCCGTTTAGTGGGCAACCGGGCAGAACCTTTGGCGGGTGGGTGCGTTTTAGACAAGAGCAACAACAGCTGACCATTGCCGCTATTCTCGCTTTAGTCGATGCCTGGCCACCAGCTGTATTGCCGCACTTAAAGCAGCCGGCACCGGCGTCTTCATTGACCTGGACTATAGAGTTTCCGGATAAGCCACTGGAAAACTTCAATACTCACAACTGGTATCAGTACGAAGCGTTTATTGAGCATGCTGAAAATGGTTACGGGCACAGTCGAGCAGGCCTCTGGTCAGAAAAAGGCGAACTCCTAGCCATAAGCCGTCAAACCTTCACTGTATTTGCTTAACTCTATGCAAACAACTGCTCAGTCTATCAAGCAACACCTTATCGATACTCAACCAGGCTTCGATTTGGTGTTGTTACAATTGACGGAAAGAGCGCCGCTTAAGCCTTCAAATACTCCAGTCATTGACGCTTTACCGAGAATTATTATTCGGCAAATGCTGTCATTGAAAGCGTCTGCAACAATCATTGAACGCACTGAGAAAGAAGCAAAGTCGTTAGGCTTACAGTCGATTGCTTATTTACCAGCCGATAACCTACTAAATTGCGGAGTGAGTCGCACGAAAGCTGCCGCAATTCAAAGCGTTGCTCACTGTCAGCAAACCGAGCCGGAAAGAATTGCAAGCTGGGCGAGTATGTCCTCAGAAGAATTATTGAAAGATGTGACGAAGTTAAAAGGGATTGGTCCCTGGACAGCGTCAATACTCGCGATGTTTCATTTTGCACATGAAGACTTATTTCCTATTCAGGACTCCTCGCTAAGAAAAGCCATAGGTCAGCTTAAAGAGCAAGATGTATTGATTATTCCCGAAAGAGCCTCGCCTTACCGGACTTATTTAGCCTGTTATTTGTGGGACATATTAGACCAGTCACGCAGATAAAGCCCACGCCAACCGTGTTGTGTATAAACTCAGAGTTAAAGTTGTTGACGTAGGAACCGTGCAAATTTACGCGTTACCGTAAAGGTTTGTAAAAGCCATTTGCCAATCGTTAACAAACTGTTGAATATTCGCTCCCGAATTCGGATAAAGCGGTACGAGTTCATCAATTTAAGGACAATCATATTACCAATACGCGATAAGGAACGTGGCTAATGAACCGTATTATTTTGGCAATACCCAACCCGATTACCAGTGCCGGTATGGAAACGGTAATACAGCAGCATTTTCATACACAAATTGAAGTGGTTAGTTCTATGAACGAGCTGAGACAATGCTGCTATAAGTACGACGATGCACTGGTTATTCTCAGTAGTCAGCTATCAGGCGTTGCAACGGTTGAGCACTGGCGGCGCATAAAAAGGCGTCATGTCGACTTACAGCTCATTGTGTGGGGCAGGAGCCAGCAGGACATTCTCAATTTTCAATGCAGTGTGAGCCAGGTCGATGGCTATTTACTGGAGTCATCGAACAGTAAAGAGTTAGTGCAAGCGCTCAAGATGCTGAAAACCGGTAGTATTTATGTGGCAGCTCCCGTTGCTGAATACTTAGCGAGAAACCCTCGCAGTCGCCACAAACAAGATATGGTTGACTCTCTATCGGAAAGAGAGCTGCAAGTCGCGCAAATGCTGAGTCGAGGTATTCGCGTTCGAGAAATAGCGAAGCATTTATGCATCAGCAGTAAAACAATTAATACCTTTCGTTACCGCATTTTCTCTAAACTTGGCATTGATGGTGATGTACAATTGTCACATATGGCAATTCAATCGGGTCTTGTTGACCTAATCCAGTTTGAAGGTAATGACAGACAGCAATTCAATAACCTTTAATTACAAAGACTTTCTTCGGAACCTGACTCATCAACCGGGTGTTTACCGCATGTATGATGAGTCGGGTGACGTTATTTATGTTGGTAAAGCGAAGGATCTTAAAAAGCGGGTGTCCAGTTACTTCCGCGAAAAGGTCGATGCTGTTAAAACGCAAGTGCTGGTGAAGCAAATAGTGTCAATGGATGTTACTGTCACCGACACGGAAGCTGACGCACTGATTCTTGAAAACAGTTTCATTAAAAAGTACCACCCGCGTTACAACGTTTTATTGCGTGACGACAAGTCTTACCCTTATATTATTTTGACCTCCCATGAGCACCCAAGGTTAGGGTTCCACCGCGGTGCGCGGCGCGAGAAGGGCGATTACTTCGGGCCTTTTCCGAATGGCAGCGCGGTTCGCGAAAGCCTGAACTTAATGCAGAAGCTGTTTCCCATTCGTCAATGTCAGGACTCCTATTATCGTGCTCGTACGAGGCCATGTCTGCAGTATCAGCTTAAGCGCTGCCTGGCGCCTTGCGTAAGCAAGTGCACCAATGACGAGTACAACGAGCAAGTTCAACTGGCTAAGCATTTTCTCAATGGCAAGAACCAGCAGGTTATTGATGAGCTCGTAACTAAGATGGAGCAGGCCAGTGAAGCGCTGGAGTTTGAAAAAGCGGCTCGCTTTCGAGATCAAATAGCGGCACTTCGTAAAACTCAGGAGCGAAACTCGGTTACTGGGGCCCAACAAGAGCTTGACGTTATCGGTATGGCTCGTGGTAACGGCATGACAACTATTCAAATGATGTTCATTCGGGACAATCATTTGCAAGGGAGTCGCAGTTACTTTCCTAAAGTGCCAGCGGATACGAGTGACGAGGAAGTTTTGCGTGCATTCTTACTGCAGTTTTACCTTTCCGACAATGCGGGTCGAAAAACACCACGCGAAATTATCTTGCCAGATACGGTAGAGCCTGATGAAGTATTAGCCCAAGTGATGGGTCAGGCGCTGAATCGCTCGGTTAAAATGCAGAACAAGGTTCGTGGTGAACGCAAGCAGTATCAACAGCTTGCCGCTAAAAATGCCGTGAATGCGTTGGAAAGCCGTCTGAACCAGCAAAGCACCATGAACCGACGTACGTCGGCGTTACAGCAGGTGCTGGATTTTGGCGTTCCGATTCAGCGTATGGAGTGTTTTGATATCAGCCATACCATGGGCCAGCAAACGGTCGCTTCTTGCGTGGTGTTTGACCAAAACGGACCGAAAAAGTCTGACTACAGGCGCTACAACATTACTGGAATTACGCCAGGCGATGACTATGCAGCGATGGCGAAAGCATTGGCGAAGCGCTATGACAAAGCCCGAGAGCAGGGCAACATACCCGATATTCTCTTTATTGACGGTGGCAAAGGGCAGCTATCCCAAGCTGAAAAGTACTTTGAAGATTGGGGCAGTGACGCCCCCATGCTGATAGGGGTTGCTAAAGGCGAGTCTCGCAAGCCGGGGCTCGAGACGCTCATTATGGCCGGCAGCCACGAGACCATTGCGCTGAATAAAGACGCCAGTGCGTTGCATTTAATTCAGCATATTCGTGACGAGTCTCACCGTTTTGCAATAACCGGACACCGTCAGAAACGGGCGAAAGTACAGAAAACATCGACATTGGAGCAAATAGAAGGTATTGGTGCTAAACGTCGACAAACGCTTTTGAAAAATCTGGGTGGATTACAAGAGGTAAAAAACGCTAGTATTAGTAAACTTTCTAGCGTACCTGGTATTAGCCAGGCCATGGCGGAAAAAATTTATTACTCGTTCCGGGATGAGTAAAACCAAATAAGGAAACAGCGGATAATGAAGTGGAATATCCCTAATATTTTGACCAGCTTCCGGATTCTTTTAATTCCGGTGTTTCTGGTGGTGTTTTACTTGCCCTTTGAAGATGCACGCTTTTGGGCAGCGTTTATTTTCTGGTTGGCGGCTATTACGGATGCGTTGGATGGCTTTATTGCGCGTCGTTTTAATCAGTTCACTAAATTCGGTGAGTTTTTAGATCCCGTAGCCGATAAAGCCATGGTGGTGGCTGCGTTGGTGGTGATAGTTGAAGACTTTAACGCCGCTTATATAACGATACCTGCGTTGACTATGATTTGCCGAGAGTTAATTGTTAGTGCATTGCGCGAGTGGATGGCACAAAGTGGCAATCGTGGGAAAGTGGCCGTATCAAATTTGGGTAAGTTGAAAACCATTGCGCAAATGGTTGCGCTTATTGGTTTAATTTGGAACGCGAATATCTATATTTTCTGGATTTCTATTGTTTTATTCTATGGCGCTTTCGTTTTGACTGTGTGGTCAATGTGGGAATATTTGCGTGGCGCCAGCAAGGAATTGACTAGAAATTAGCAGCTTTGCCGTAAATTTGCGCAAACAGTCATAAATTTGATAAAAAGTCATTGACTGAAAAAGATTAAACAGTAGAATGCCTCGGCAGATGACGGTGCGGGAATAGCTCAGCTGGTAGAGCACAACCTTGCCAAGGTTGGGGTCGCGAGTTCGAATCTCGTTTCCCGCTCCAAATTCTGGCGGGTTGGCAGAATGGCTATGCAGCGGATTGCAAATCCGTGGATCTCGGTTCGACTCCGGGACCCGCCTCCATTATTCGAGAACACTTCTATGTAGTGCCCGGGTGGTGGAATTGGTAGACACAAGGGATTTAAAATCCCTCGCTGGTAACAGCGTGCCGGTTCAAGTCCGGCCCCGGGCACCAATTCCGATTTATATCTTAGCTGAAAAAAGAAGCACTAAGGCTTCTTCTTCCACTGGCCATCAACTTTCACGTAATGTCCTGACTGTGTGCGTTCAATGGCGCGTTTGCCAGCCAGTAGCTCAACATCAGCAACGGCAATGTCGTTTTCTTCTGCTATGCGGGCGTACTCCTGACGTCTGGCTTCATTTATTTGTTCTGCTATTTGCTTTGCCTGTAATGAAGACGCCACAACACCCAAATAACCATTAGGTTGTTCGCCAACCCAACCTTTATCTTTGGCTGCTGACAGCTGTTCCATCGCTTCTTGTAAGGTCATTTCCTGCGCGTAACTTGCTGTCGACACAGTCATACCCGAAATAGAGAGTAGGGCGACAAATGCGCTAATTGTTAGTTTTTTCATGTCACAATCCTTTGAAAATTAAAATAAACCGCTCGATTCTGAAATAACGTTGTCGAGTGCTTTGTCGACTTTGACGTAAATTTCGTGCTCAATTTTTACGTTCAAATTAATGGTTATCGGCTCTTTTGGAGCCGCCACCTGAACTGTTGGCGTACAGGCGGACATAAGCAGCGCAGATGCTGTAATGACTAGCAGATATCTCATATCGTCCTCTGGTTAATTGACCCGTTGCTGGATCCGTTTACGAATAACATCACTCACGCTATTACTCAGTTGTATGCCTTTTATTAACGCGGGCAAGTCTTCTTCTAATGTGACGTTTAATTTTACCTTACGACCATTCTCAACAGCCGGATTATAACCATTGAGCTGTAATTCTAAGGTTAGCTCACCGTTTTCGTCATAGCCAACAACGCTTGACAGCTCTTGGTAGTAAAAGTCTTCCAGTACGCTGGCAAGTGTTTTTAAGCTCGGGTTGCTACCAACGGCTGAGCGAAGCGCAGACGAATCAACTTTAAGGTGACCACCGGGTGCTAAGGCACTTAAGTAGCCTTTTTCTACCGTTAATTGCTGAGAGTCCCAGAGCAGAGGAATGATTCCCGATACCTCACCGTCAATAGCGATTCTATTAGTAGGGTATTGGCGCATCAGTTCGCCTAAGTTAATACGCTCGAAAACAACGGGAATACGCAATGGTTCAGAGAAATCATAGATTTGTTCAGGGATTCGGACGGAGCCCCCAACGCTTTAATGCTATGGTTTTTGAGAGTCATCGTGCTGTTTTGCAGGTTTCTATAAGGAACCTGCGCAGCGAGTTTGGCGCTAACTGGACCAATGGTGAAGCCCTGTTGGATACTGGCTAGAGACAAATTCGCCTGTTGAAGGCTTAAATGCTCTGAATTGGCAGTAAAGGTAGCGTGTAAGTTCGCATTGGTCACGGACGTTGTGTCGTATATTGCATTAACGTTATTTAAATCGACTTCTCCTTCATTAATTCTCCATTGGCCTGTCTTTAAGTTTCCTGACAATTTCAAGCTAACCGTAGCGTTGCCTTTGTCTAACGTGAGCAGTGGCAGGGTGTTTTGTAATAGCGGTGACAACTGTTCCTGTAGCGCTGTTTGCGTTAAATCGTTAAGGTTTATATCGACATTAGAGGTTAGGTCTTGTGTTGGTGTCAGTGTGCTGTGGTGATTTAGGCTAGCACCTCGCGCTAATTCAATGGTTCCCTGGGTGTTAATGCTGCCGCCTTTGTATTGAATTCTATGCGAGAGTTTAGGCTTTAAGCTTTCAAACTCTTCAACTTTTATAGCGACACTATTCACTTTCGTTGAGAGTTTTACGGTTGCCTCGTCGGGCGAAGCAAAAGGGATAGCGGCGGAAAACGTCGGAATTAAAAAGTTGGCGTTAGCAAACTGCGATTGAATATAAAGCGAAGACAGTTGTTCTGAGCTAAACATGACCTGGTCGTGTTCGACCATTATATCGGTGTTTAAGGCTAACTTAGTCAATGAACCAAGCGTTAGTGGATCCAAGGCATCGATACTAGTTGTTATGATCTTGTCGGCGGTTAACCTTGTTTTAGGGAGGCTGAGCCGAACAAACTGTGCGTCGCGTTGCATAACGTGACCAGCCATCGTTAGCTGAGCACCACTGATATCTTCTCCCTCAACGGCCAAACTGAGTTGAACCGGCCATTCGGTTTTACTGAACAGCTGCTGATAGTTTAATGGTTCAAGTGTCAGAGTATCCTGGCTGGCAAATTGCCACTTCACCGAGCTTATTTCTAAAGGTAGGGAAGGCCACTGAGTGAGCTCGCCACTAAGCTTTAGAGCGTAGTTTTCGATAACGCCACGATTAAAGTCAAGTCCCACATCGCCTTTGGAGACCAATGTCTCAACAGAAGCAACACCCGGTGAAGTGACATTAATGGGCTGTTGTAAACTGACAGTGAGTTTACCGGAAATGGCGCTAATGAGGCTTTCTGCACCTGTCATTTCAGTCTCTGGGGAAAGAGAGCCGTCAGCGCTGAGTGATAAGGCAATCTGTTCACTTTTTACAAACCCAGCTGCCTGAGCAAGATACTTTGTCGGTACCTTTGCTGACCCATTTATGTCCCATTGCCCGGTAGAAAAGCCATAATTGACGTTGAGGTTTCCTAGATCGTGGGTGATATCGGCTGATAACGTCGAATTAATGCGAGATAAAGTAACGATGAGTGTTTCAGGCTGAAATAGGTTTAAACTGACGTTTTGGTGTTTGGTATTCAATTTAAGTTCACCGTTAATTGGCGCGTACTGCTTAAATAACTCGCCTTTCAACGTTATGTGTTTAATAACGATAACCTTAGGCAGCCAGCTTGGTATCGGCGTGTTAAGTAGCTCTTTAATGGTAATCGGTGTGGCATTCGAGTTAGAAGTGAAAGATGACGGTAATTCGTTCATTGTCACGTTCAACTGCTCAATGACCACTCGCTCCCTGGACAGCGAGCCTATACTTATCGACCAGTCCTCGATACCGGCTTTTGCCAATTCACGGTCGGCTATCGACAGGACTATTAATAACGCAATACCAATAAACAGAACAGGCGTCAGCACAGCGCTGCCGGTAATGGCCAGTAATCGATAAACTCTGGAACTGGTGTTCGGCATTTACCTTACCCTAAACGTTAAATTAACACGCACATTCCCGGTCAAGGGATGTTGACCATCCGCCAACTTTTTAACTCCGTGGTATCGTAAGCGATCGGGTCCGCCCCAAACCAGAACGTCCCCATGTTGTAACGTAATTTTATGTGGGCTGCCACCGCGCTTTAGCCCGCCCCATAAAAAGGTGGCAGGCAAGCCCAGGGAGAATGAAACAATAGGTTGTGAGAAGTCGGACTCGTCTTTGTCCTGATGAAGTCCCATAGCAGCGCCTGGGTGGTAAACGTTAATTAAACAGGCATTGGGAGAAAATGATTCGAAGCCGCATTCCTTGGCAGCCGTTTCGGCAAGTTCTTTTAACTCTGCGGGCATAGCAGGCCAGGGCTCCCCGGTTATTGTATCGGTGTCTGTATAACGATAGCCTTTGCGATCGGTTATCCAGCCAAAGTCGCCACAGCTGCTGGTGCGTACTGACATTTTTCCGCCACCGGGAGTAACGAATTGCCGTAGTGGTGACTGTTTAATGACTTCCCGAAGCTGCTCTAAAATAGCGTTGGCATCACGTTCTACATAGCCGTGAAGTAGGTAGGCGCGTTCGCTAAACCGAGTCACATCGTTATTCTCACCTGCAAATAAGTCGAGAGACGCCATAGCTCACCAGAGAGGGATTAAAGTGTTCGGCGCATAATGAGACGGTCTTCGCCCGGACCGAGATAGTCCTTAACGGTGTTAACAGACTGAAAGCCAGCTCGCTTGTATAACTTTATTGCTGGCGCATTGTCGGGAGAGACGCTTAGTTCCAGCTCATGCCATTGATCTGCTGTGGCCGATTCTATCGCCTGCTCCAGCAAAACCTGACCGAGCCCCTGACCTTGAAAGCTTTTACCAATAAGCAAAGACATTAAAGTTGCCCGGCCGCCATCGAGCGGCACGACAAGGCTGTAACCGGCGACTTTTTCGTCACTTTTTATGGTTAAAAAGCCCTTCGGCCATTGGCGCAGGGCTTGATAAAAGAACAAGCTGGAGTAGGCGTCTTTGTCGTAAAGCTGTTTTTCAAAAAAAGCGATTCGGGCGATATCCTCGGAGGTAGCAATCTGCACCGTCACAAGGGGATCGCTTTTGTTCGCCTGAGGCAACGAACCCACACAAAGCCGGCACTCGTCGGTGTCAGGTGCAGAGCCCTCAACATACCGGAGTTTATGAGAGGCGCTCTCTCTGTTACTGGATACCTGATACACTCTATCTCGTGAAGGCGTGTCGCTGCTCATAAAGACCTTTGTGCTTTAAAAAGGGTGAACCCAACTGAGCCAGAAGAAATCAAGGCCGTCGTTAGGGCGCTTAATGTCACCATTAGAGTAATGAGTATAGCCAAAGTCAATGCGGGCGTCAGAGTTTTTACTGAACTGCCAGGACAATGAAATGCGATCTTCAAATTGGAATTTGGTCGAAAGGTTTCTGTTTCCAAGACTCGTCTTGTCGAAATAACTGCCGCCAATGCCTGCTTCTAAGTAAAGCGGGCGTTCTGAGCCGGCGATATGCCAAGAAACAACAGGGCTAACGGTAAATGCGGTAATGTTATCTGATGTATCATTCGAGTCTTGCCAATGATTTATCCCCATATCCACATACAGCTTAGGCGAGCCAAAAAAGCCGGGCATTTCTAGCGGGATGTCGGTAAACCGGTAGGCGACACGCGCGCCGCGAAACTGATCGGTTGAATAGGAAGCGGTATAGCTTATTTCATCAGCCAGCGCAGAAGCTGGCGCGAAACTACTTGATAATAATACGGCACTTAAAAGCGAAAGACGTCTTAACATGTCGCTCTCTTACTGGTTGGTGAAAAAAGTGCCCTTATTTTACATACAGTCATGACTGTATGTAAAATAATTTATTGATTAATTAACTGTAACCATTTGATAAAAGCGACAAGAGCAACAGACTGGCGTTTGCGCTTTTTATAAAATACTGAGAGTGGTGACTTAGTTGTTTGAGCATATTCTCTGAAAGGGGTTAAATGTGAAAATTGCGTTGTCAGCAAGCTGCTGTCAACTAAGGTGACCGCCTTTTCTGTTTGAGCTAAGTCCAGAGACATATAAAAGTCGTCACAGTGTATAATGCGTTGGTTTTTAAGTTTTGACTGGTAATGTTCCGTCAGCTTTAAGTGCCCAGGGTTGTCAGGGTTAATTATCCAATTTTGCTGGAAAGGCGTGTCATTGGTCGAGAGGCTCGAGACCGGCACCAGTTGTGTTTTCGATAAACGTTGGCTTTGTAGGTGCTTGTCGTTTATTGAGCCATAGCCTATTGCAATGTCCCAGCTTTGGTGTTGCACGGCTGATACCATATCGGCGACATGCTCACCTGAGAAATAGTCAGCGCAACGTGCAAAGTTTAATTGAATATGCGGATAAAGAGAGTGGAAGTCCTCAAGTTTATCGGCGAGCCAGAAGCGAAAACGCTCGGAACTAATAGCGACCGTTAGTTGTGTTGTTGTGTTGTCGCTGACACTTCGGGTACGCTCTATAGCACGTTCGAGTTGATCAAAGATTTGTTCAATTTGAGGAGCTAACTCAAGCGCTACCGGAGTTAATGAGTGTACTCGGTTATCGCGCTGAAAAAGTCGCATGTCGAGCTGCTCTTCAAGCGCTTGAATTTGTCGGGTAACCGCAGATTGAGTGACGCCGAGCTGCTGTGCAGCTTGCTTGAACGAACCACATCTGGCAGCAACATCGAACACTCTGAGTGCATTCAGTGATGGAAATTTGGTTTTTTTCATATTAATTATTTAGCATTTATAATTAACAAAATGTAACTCTAATTCTCGCAGGTAAGTTAATAGAAAACAAGGAAGCTCACATTGTCTTATTGGAATGAGTTTTTAACAATAGCCATCATTCATTTATTTGCGGTAGCAAGCCCCGGCCCCGATTTTGCGGTAGTGTCTCGTTATAGTTTGAGCTTTGGCCGTAAAGCGGGGTATTTGGTTGCGCTCGGTATAGCCGCTGGCATTATTATTCATGTTGCGTATTCATTAGTGGGCGTCGCCCTTATTATTCACCAAACGCCATGGTTATATCAGACGCTGCTGGTTATTGGTGCGTTGTATCTGGGTTTTATTGGTACGCAGGCGATAAAAGCGAAGCCGAGAACGTCTATGTCCGGCGATGAGTTTGAGTCAATACAACCGAGAAAACGTAAAGCTTTCATTGTGGGTTTTATTACCAATGGCTTAAATGTCAAAGCGACATTGTTTTTCCTAACGCTCTTTACCACCATTATTTCACCCGACACACCATTTTCAATTAAGTTTGGTTATGGAGTGTATTTGGTCATAGCAACCGGAACCTGGTTTTTATTTTTAACCTGGCTACTGACTCAGCCTGTCATTTTCAAACGCGTCTGGCGTTATAGTCACTGGGTTGATCGAGCAATGGGGCTGGCACTCATTCTGTTGTCGGCGAAATTGTTATGGGAATGGTTTTTACTTATCGAGCTTATCTGAGCCGTGCTTTCGGGTTATACTGAGTAAAATTTTAAAGAACTGAATGAGTCACCGTTTATATGCAGTTATTTGTGAATGACCTTACCGTTATCGATTGCTCTTACCTTTGTCCGCAGCGCGGTATTGTTGGTGAAAGCTGGATTGTCGATATTATTCTGGACGGAAACTTGAACGAGCAGTCGATGGTGCTCGACTTTGGTAAGGTCAAAAAGCAGGTGAAAGCCATTATCGATGACTCCGTTGACCATAAGTTACTGATTCCTGTTGAGCACTCCTACACGAAAGTCACTCACAATGACGATGACAGCTCTTATTGGGTTGATTTTAATCGCGATAGTTCGCGGTCAATACACTTATTTTGCCCGTCTGACTCGTTCGCGTTTATTGATGCCGATACGGTAAACATTGATACCGTAACGGATTACGTTAAAGCGGTAATAAAGCAAGAACTGCCGGTCAATGTGGAAGGGTTGAAGTTAACCCTGCGTCCTGAGCAAATTGATGGGTTTTATTACCACTACACACACGGTTTGAAAAAGCATGATGGCAACTGTCAGCGCATTGCTCACGGGCACCGGTCGAAGCTGCAGATATTTATTGATGGCATTCGCCAGCCGGCATTGGAAAAACAGTGGTGCGACAAGTGGGAAGACATCTACGTTGGCACGGAAGAAGATATTGTCGAGTTTAGTGAAATGACGCTGTCGAAAGCCGCCGGGTCTGTCGATGAGAGTACACATATTGCTTATAGCTATACCTCAATTCAGGGGCTGTTTGAACTGTTGTTGCCGCGCAGCGAAAACTACGTAATAAAGAATGATTCGACGGTCGAGTGTATTGCGCAGTATTTGGCGTCGACAATAAGCCAAGACTACGTTGGCAAGTCGATTGAAGTCAGAGCCTATGAGGGTGTTGGTAAAGGAGCTATTGCTTATGCTTAAACTGCGTATTTGGGGGCTATTGATTGGTCTAATAGCGTCGGCTTCCGTCTTTGCCAGCAACTCTTTGCCACTTGAAATAAAAGGGCCTTTCACTCAAGGAGCCCTGCATTTAGGTAAAACGGTTGCGGGGGCAGAAGTGACTTTAAATGGTGAACCCGTTGACGTAACCGATAACGGTTATTTTGTCTTTGGTTTTGGACGTAAAGCAAAGCTAGAGCACGAGTTAATCGTTTCCGCCAACGGAGAGACCCGCACTAAAACCCTTACACTCAGTGAACGGGAATACGATATTGATCGTGTGGACGGTGTTCCGCAAAAAACAGTGACGCCTGATCCCGAGCAAATCAAACGTGCCCGCAAAGAAGCTGAAAAGGTATGGCTGGCAAGACAAAAAGCGTCTCAAAATAAGCATTTTCTGACACCAATAGCGAAGCCGGCTGAAGGTCGCATTAGTGGGGTTTATGGCAGCCAGCGTATTTTTAATGGCGAGCCTCGTAACCCGCATTATGGTGAAGATATAGCGGTACCTACCGGCACACCGGTAACAGCGCCATGGACAGGTAAAGTGGTGTTAGCGGAGCCCGATTTATTTTACTCAGGCGGTACTATCATTATTGAGCACGGCTACAAGGTAAACACCACTTATTTGCACCTAAGTAAGTTGCACGTGGAAGCTGGCGATACAGTAAAGCAAGGTGAGGTTATTGGTGAGGTGGGGGCCACCGGACGAGCAACTGGCCCTCATTTAGATTGGCGGGTTAACTGGGGAAACACCCGGTTAGATCCGGCATTGCTCCCCCAATTATACGAAGATTAACTCTCTGGTGTTAGCCAACCATTCAATTTGCTGGCGTCTTTTATTGACAGCTTCCAGCAAGCTGGCGTTGGCTCTTCCCAAATTAAGTCCAGGGTTAACAATTCGTCACGGCGAAACGCATGGACGGTTACTTTTTCTCCCGGACGATAGCGTGATAATACAGACTTAACCGTCGCGTCAGTTACTTGCAGATGGTCGATGGCAATAATGCGATCATTGGCCGAAAGTCCCGCGTTGTAGGCGGTTTCGTCGTGATACACACTCATGAGTTCTAAGCCAGCAGAGGACGCTTTGTACTTCGCGCCTAAGCTGACCGATGCGGACTCGTCGGAGGCTTTTAGCGAGTTGTCATCCGAGGGGACCGATCGTGTTATTTGCAGCCCAAACTGATTGAGTAAACTCTCTAACGGTAAACTTTCTTTAGCGTAAAGCTGCTCTCGCAAAAAGTCGGCAATATCAATACCTGAATAACTGTCCAGCACATTCAGAACGGTGTCATCGGCAGTACCCACGCCGGTTTTGCCAAATTCATGCCAAAGTTTTTTCATCACGTGCGCCAGCGTCAACGAATGGCTGCTTTGTAAGCGCAACATTAAATCCAGACTTAGCGCTAAAAGCGCACCTTTAGCGTAATAGCTGACAATGCTGTTCGGCGCATTTTCGTTTTGCTGATAGAACTTCGTCCAGGTCAGGTAACTAGACTCTGTCACGCTTTGTTGGTACTGACCGGCGCCACGCTCGACCCGAGCTAAGGTTTCGGACAGCACGTTTAAGTATTGCTCGGCGCTGACTATGCCGCTGGCGTGTAAGAGGTAGTCATCAAAGTATGATGTCATGCCTTCATAAAACCAGAGCTGTTCGGTATAGCTTTCTTTGTCCAGCTGATAAGGAATAAACGCTTTAGGTTTTAGTGTTTTCACATTCCAGCTATGGAAATACTCATGGCAACAAAGACTCAAAAAGGTTTGATAATCGTCATTAACCTCGTGGTCATGCTCGCCAATAAGGCTCTTTCGGCTGCATAGAAGGGCGGTGGAGTTACGGTGTTCGAGCCCGCCAAAGCCCTCACCAACAACCATAGTCAGAAAGGTGTAGGACTTAAAGGGAGCTTCTCCAAACATCGATATTTGAGTTTCGCAGATGCGCGCTAAATCAGAGCAGATTTTGGAGGTGTCGGCAAAGTGGCGGCCGCTTAATACCAAAGAGTGTTTAATGCCGTGCGCAATAAATTCTTCAATGGTTAAGTCACCTATCAAAAACGGATAGTCGATAAGTGCGTCGTAGTTTTCTGCTTCGAAAGTTCCCCATGAATGAGGCTGCCCGGATACCCTCGGCATACCGGTCGCGACTTTCCAGTTAAATCGTTCAACGGGTGGGTGCAGAGTCAGTTGGCAGCGTTCATCTTCTTGCCCAACGACAGCAAGACACAAACTGGTATTATTAAAGAACCCTTGTAGCTGATCTAAATAGGCTGAGCGTACGGAGAGGTCCCACGCGTACACCTGATACTTCACCGTAACTTCATTAACAGCAGCGTTTTTAAGTTGCCAGCGGTTCTTGGTGATTTGTGTGACCGGGACAGGCTTTCCGTTTGACTCAGCATACAAACCGATAATGTGTTTGGAGAAGTCCCGGATTAAGTAACTGCCCGGAATCCAGTTAGGTAACCACAACTCCAGCTCTGGCTCGGGAGCATCAATGGTCAGAATGACTTCGAACAGGTGACCATGTAAATCGATAGGTGTTATATCGTAAGCGATCAAGAGCGTCTCCTTTGCTTGACACTGACTGACATCTAGCGATCATAGTAGCATACAGACAGCTAGCACGAGACCCGTATGAGCACCAAAAAAATCACTGAACTCGTTCCCGGACAAAGAATTGAAGTACAACTGACTAATTCAAACGTGCCCGCACGGTTTTTTACTGAGTTCATCGGCGCCTTAAAAGATCGCTGGCTTATTCTTAATATGCCGGATGCAAGAAAATACAGTGACTTACGGGACTATATCGAGGAAGCGATTCCCGTCGTAGTGCGATTTGTGTTAGAAGCGGGAAATGGGGAAATTTGTGCCTTTCGGAGTGACATCAATTACATCGTTTCACACCCAACGAAGATGCTGTTTATTCGTTGGCCTAACGAGGTTGAGTACCGTGTTATTCGAAAAGGTCGCCGTTTTGATGCGTTTTTACCAACCGTTGTTGAAGGACAGTCTACCGAAGGGGCTAAGGTTTCCTTAAAAGGTCATGTCTTGGATGTGTCGGAAACCGGTTGCCGGGTTAAACATGAGCTACCTCAGGATAATGACAAAGTACTGTGGGAAAACGGCAGTAAAGTCGACTTAGTTATTGAACAAAAGAATAATCGTCAAGTGACGTTAAAAGCCATTGTTCGTCAGGTGAAGCGAAATGACCACTATGAACTGGGTTTACAGTTTTTAGGCAACCAGAAAGACGAAGTGAATGCGTTGTTTTCCGGAAGCTTAGTTGACATTGAAGAGCTGTCTAAATTAGAGGCGTCAGGTAACGCATGAAGCAGTTGCTGAATCAGTGGCAAATGCTGATGGAAAATAGAAATCGATTCTTCTGGCTGTTACAAGCGGGTGGTTGGATTGGCTATGCGTTGGTGAATTATATTGGCTCACTGATGCATGAAATGCGCGATATTTACACGCTCATTATTATTCTCGGCGCGTATGCCGGCTTTCTTCTAACGATCCCTTTGCGATACTTTTATCGCAGAATATGGGAAATGGCACCACCGTTGATGGTGCTTATTGCTATCGTTGCGTCTTATGTTATCTCAGTGCTTTGGGCCATCATTGATAACGCAACTTACTGGGAGATTTATAAGTTTGGGTTCAGGCCTGACAGCCCATTCTTTTATTTAAAAAACAGCCTGGCGAAATTTTATATTATTTTAAGCTGGAGCGGTCTGTATTTTGGTATCAAGTATTACCAGATGCTGCAGGAGGAAAAGCAGAAAGCATTGTTGGCGTCGTCTATGGCTCATCAGGCACAATTGAAAATGCTGCGTTACCAGCTCAACCCGCATTTTCTGTTTAATACACTCAATGCAATATCAACGCTTATTCTGATAAAAGACTCAGACAAAGCCAACAAGATGGTTAATAAGTTGAGTCGATTCTTACGCTTTTCACTCGACAATGACCCGATTAAAAAAGTGCCTTTAGAAAAAGAGATTGATGCGCTTTTGCTGTATCTGGATATTGAAAAGGTTCGCTTTGACGAACAGCTGGAAGTTGATATCAGTCTGGACGAAGAAACTAAGCAGGCTTTGGTACCCAGCTTAATTTGTCAGCCACTAATTGAAAACTCAATTAAGTACGCAATAGCCCAGGTCGAGGGCGTTGGTAAAATAACGATTCGCTCGCGAAAAGTGGGCGACGATTTAGAAATTATTATTTGTGACAACGGTCCGGAGCTTGAATCAGATCCCAATAAATTATTCAGAAAGGAAGGGGTCGGTCTGAACAACACTCAACAACGCCTAAAGTCGCTGTATGGCAACAGTTTTACATTTAATATGAGCAGGAATGAAGGCTCTGGCCTTTGTGTCACCATGGTTATACCTTTTGAAACACTGGAGAAAGTATGAGTCAACGCTTAAAAACGCTTGTGGTTGACGATGAGCCTTTAGCACGAAAAGGGCTGTCAGTGCGCCTGGAGGCATTTGAAGAGCTAGAGCTAATGGCTGAGTGCCCAACAAGCCGTGCGGCAGTGGACGTTATTGTAAAAGACAAACCGGATTTGCTATTTCTTGATATACAAATGCCCGGACTTAATGGCTTCGAGGTATTAAAAGCAGTTAAAGAGCAGGGCGGCGACTTGCCGGCCGTTGTCTTTGTTACTGCTTATGACGAGTACGCCATTAAAGCGTTTGAAGTCAGAGCACTCGATTACCTGTTAAAGCCTGTAGATGACGAGCGTCTCAGAGAGTGTGTAGAGCGTGTTATTGCGGAGAACAATACACTCGACGCCGAGCACCATGAAAAGCTTGTTGGCCTGGTGGCGGAAGTAACAGGTCAAAACGCAGAGGATCTCCTGAAAACACTGTCTGAGGGGGGAGACATAGCAACAAACCAATATCCCGAGCACATTGCCATTAAAGACAGTGGCGAAATTACACGGGTCGCCATTAAGGATATTAAATGGATTGATGCTGCTGGCGACTATATGTGTATCCATGCGAATGAGGATACCTATATTCTGCGGCGCACTATGAAAGAGCTGGAAAGAGAGTTGAGCCCGCAGTTATTCCAACGTGTACACCGCTCTGCTATTGTTAATGTTAATCAAGTCGAGAAGCTGTGCAATCAACAAAACGGTGAATACCATTTGCGGTTAAAAAATGGTCAGCAACTGAAGGTGAGTCGCAGTTACAAGGACAAAATTAAACAACTGATTTTAGGTCAGTAAAAGGCGGCGACTATGCGCTATCTCGGTTTTACTCTGTTGGTTTTACTGATGCTATCCGGTTGTACCGCTAATATCGGTTATCAGTTTGCGGATACTCTGGTTGAGTGGCGGGTAAAAGAATACGTAGAATTAAATAGTGAGCAGGAAGAAACGCTTGCAAAGAAAGTCGATGAACTCCACTTATGGCATGCCCGCACACAAATTCCAAAATACCGCGAGGCGCTGTTCAACTTGCGTCAAAAGGTAAATAACAAAACCTTAGAAAAATCCGATATTGTTGAATTTGAGCGAACGCTTCTCGGCTTTTGGCAAAACTTACTGGACAGAGCCGCGGCTGAAACGGCACTCATCAATCAGTTATCAGTTACACAAAAGCAACAACTCGTTGAAAGAATTGAAGAAAAACAACAGGACCGTTTTGAGAAATTTGAAGAAAAGCAGTCCGAAAACCCCATTTTGCGGCAACTTGAACGCGCGAACGAAGTTGAAAGTGATCTGGAAGATATTATTGGTGACTTGACTGAGCAACAAGATAAGCTGCTGCGTGACTGGGTTTCGAACAGTCCCTCAATACAGGAAGACTGGCTGAATTATCGGGCAATGTGGTTAACAGAATTTGAAACGGTGCTGCTGACTGAACCAACCGATATTAATAAGTTGAGTGCTCTTATCCAGAACCCTAAGCAATTGCGTTCTGAAGCACTTCAGGAAAAGATAGAGCAAAGTAGCGACGCGAGAAATACGTTTTTGTGGAATATGTATGTAAGCTTATCTGACAAACAACGTAAGGCGGCGGTTGCAAAGGCCGATGAGTACATCGACCTTCTCGATGATATTACCGAAGACTTTAAAGGCTAGCTCACTTCAATAATCTTACAGGTATTGCTTGACCCAACGGTCTCCATGACGTCACCGTGAGTCAAAATAACCAAGTCACCGGTTTTTAAGTGGCCTTGAGACTTCAAAACCGCTACGGCTTCAAGAATAGGGTTTTCGGTTTTGGTTGAGTCAAAATTAATAGGGTAAACACCGCGATACATGGCCGACTTATTGCGACTTTCAGCATGACGCGATAATGAAAAAATGGGCAAGTGCGAGGTAATACGTGACATCAGCTTTGCCGTAAAGCCAGACTCCGTTAGTGCGACAATAGCGGCGACGCCACTTAAATGTGTTGCCGCATACATTGCAGACATCGCAGTGGCTTCAGTGATGCTCGAGAAAACTTCCTCCAGATCTTTATGATCCAGCTTGGCTGAAGGGTGAGTTTCGGCGCCGAGACATATTTCTGCCATGGCTTTAACTGTGGCAATCGGGTGTTTCCCCGCGGCTGTTTCCGCAGACAACATAACCGCATCGGTACCATCAAGCACGGCGTTGGCAACGTCCATCACCTCGGCTCGCGTCGGCATTGGGTTTTCTATCATCGATTCCATCATTTGTGTTGCCGTAATAACAACACGATTTAACTGGCGCGCACGGGAAATAATAAGCTTTTGTTTACCCACCAACTGAGCGTCACCAATTTCTACCCCTAAGTCACCACGAGCAACCATAACGGCATCCGAAGCGCGAATAATATCGTCCAACGCATGTTCACTGGCAACAGCTTCCGCGCGTTCTATTTTTGCGCAAAGTAGCCCTTTACCACCGGCATTACGAAGCAAATGACGAGCCTGGTTAATATCGTCGCCACTACGAGGGAATGAAACCGCCAGATAGTCGACACCAATTTCAGCCGCTGTTTTTATGTCAGCGAAGTCTTTTTCCGTTAATGCAGCCGCAGAAAGTCCGCCGCCTTGACGATTAATGCCTTTATTATTCGACAGGGTGCCGCCAATGGTTACGACCGTGTGAACTTTACTGCCTTCAATTTCTGTTACTTTCAGCTGTAAACGACCGTCATCAAGTAAGAGAATATCGTCTGGTGCAACGTCCTCTGGTAGCTGCTTATAGTCTAGACCAACGGCATGCTCGTCACCGGCGTCTTTGGGCATTTCAGCATCCAGCGTAAACTGATCGCCCGCATTTAAATTAACGTAGTCATTTTTAAAACGAGCGATACGAATTTTAGGTCCTTGCAGGTCGCCAAGAATAGCGACATGGGCATTTAGCTCAGCAGCTATTTCGCGAACCATAGACGCCCGTTTTTTATGATCATCTGCGTTGCCATGAGAGAAATTAAGGCGAACCACATTGGCTCCTGCCTGTATCAATGACCGTAGGGTGTCTTTTGAATCTGTGGCAGGACCAAGGGTGGTTACAATTTTGGTACGTCGAAGCATGCTTAACTCCAGCAATATGACAATATATGTAACAATAATTTTAGCATAGGCTTTATATCAGTAGTATGACATAACGCCTGTTTACCGAATAAATAAGGAGCGACTTATGGCGGAGAAGGACTGGAAAGACCTATCTGATGATGAATGGAAAAATAAGCTATCAGACGATGCGTATTATGTGTTGAGACAAAAAGGTACCGAGCGCCCATTCACCGGCGAATACATAACGGCGGATAAAGACGGAGTTTATCGCTGCGCAGGGTGTGGGCAGGCAATATTTTCAGGCGACACTCAGTTTGACTCGCATTGTGGGTGGCCAAGTTTTGATTCAGCGATTGAAGGTGCCGTTCGCTATGAAAAAGATACCACTCACGGCATGGTCAGAGTTGAGGTGTTATGCAGCCGCTGCGACGGACACCTGGGTCATGTCTTTGATGACGGACCGACGGAAACCGGCAAGCGCTACTGCATTAACTCGGTCGCTATGCGTTACGAAGACGAATAGCGACCTTTAAAGCGGCCTTCTTTTATTTGGTTAACGATGTCTTCAGCCTGTTCGTCCCAGTTATCGTATTCGTCTTCCGATGCGGTGACGATATTTTTCATGCTGCTTTTGTCGAGGTTCTCCTGACCCAGTTGCCAGGCGACTTGTGACCATACGTAGGCTTTTTCGGCTTCGCCTTCTTTAAGGTACATCGATACGAGCGTTGAAGGAATCTCCGGATTGATGCGGTCACCTTCTTTGTATAAGCGAAGTGCGTTATAAAGCAGCTTGAAGGTTTTCTCGGAATCTTGCTTCGTGTAGTAAGTCGCTAACGCCAGTTGCAGTTCTGGCGTTTGCAGACGCTTAGAGCCTTCCATCGCTAATAGTTTTTGAAGCGCCTCGTCATTGCCTTGGTTAGACCAATGCCAATATAACCAGAGCGGGTGTTCAGAGCTTCTGGTTTCGTTGGCGAGCGCTTTAATATTCTTCTGGGAATTTATATACGCTTCAATACGGTTAGACTGTTTTTGTTTTAGTTTTTTGTGCTCAATGGTTGACGCCAGTTCGATACATTTACTGTATTCCTGCAAGTCCTGCATCAGGTAATACTGATTTTCCGGGGTTTTGTTTTGACTGACACCGTAACGACTGAAAATTAGCTGGCGTCGCTCTGAGTTACACCAGTTATCATCGTTTAAATCACTGCACATAGAAGGCGTGTTTTGACAAATTTCCCGAACGGTAGGGGCACTGTCATAGCATCCCGCAAGAGGGAGTAGAGCAATAAGAGCTGCGTATTTTTTAATCATAGTCACCCGTTTACGGTATCATTAAAAGCGGATTTTCTCTTAAAGTTGGCTTCATGCCGACCTTTTCAGTACAATACTGCGGATTTTTAAGCGTAGCACTTTATTTGCTTACTGAACACGCTCACTGAACATTAAGTACAGAGGACAGGGCTCAATATGAATGCTAACCAGCAAGATCCTACTTTAGCAAGCTGGCAAGAACGCCAGGAATACGCAGAACAAATGCAGCCGATTCTCGGCAAGCTTTACCGTAACTTTGGAGTTGAAATCCTTGTTTACGGACGTTCTCTGCTGAACGTTTCAACCATTAATATCATTAAGTCTCATCGTTTAATTCGCCGTTACGAAGGTCAAAAAATTCGTTTACGTGAGAGCTTCCCATTTTTAGAAGCTATGGCTGAGTTGAAACTGTCTCCAGCACGCGTTGACTTAGGCAAGTTGGCTTATGGTTATCTGTTTGGCGGTAAAGCTGGCGACTTGTCAATTAAAGACTATGTGAAGCGTGAGCTGGCCGATATTATTGACAGAGAAGATGATATTGAGCCGCGTGACGTTGTTCTTTATGGCTTTGGTCGTATCGGTCGTTTATTAGCGCGCCAGCTTATTGAGCGTAATGGTGCTAACAATAAAATGCGCTTAAGAGCCGTGGTTGTTCGCGGTGGTCGTGACGGTGACTTGGAAAAACGTGCAAGCTTGCTACGTCGTGACTCTATCCATGGTCAATTTAATGGCTCCATCACGGTTGATCATGAAAACCAAAGCATTAAAGCCAATGGCACCAACATCAAAGTCATCTATTCTGACGGCCCAGATCAAGTCGACTATACTCAATACGGCATTAATAATGCGATTGTTATCGACAACACCGGTATTTGGAAGGACGAAGCCGGTCTTGGTCTGCACCTGAAATCAAAAGGTGTCAGCAAAGTATTACTGACAGCACCGTCAAAAGGCGATATCAAAAACATCGTATTTGGCGTTAACGACGGTGATATTGAAGACGGCGATGCGATTGTTTCAGCTGCAAGCTGCACAACTAATGCGATTACGCCAGTGCTAAAAGCCGTAAATGACAAATACGGTATTCGCAATGGTCACGTTGAAACCGTTCACTCATACACTAATGACCAAAACCTGATTGATAACTACCATAAAGCGGATCGCCGCGGTCGTTCAGCACCGCTGAACATGGTTATCACCTCGACGGGTGCAGCAAAAGCGGTAGCCAAAGCATTGCCAGAAATGGCAGGCAAGCTTACGGGGAACGCTATTCGTGTTCCAACGCCTAACGTATCGATGGCTATCATGAACCTGAATTTAGAAAAAGCGACATCTCGCGATGAGTTAAATGACTTTTTGCGTGACACCGCTTTACACTCGGAGCTGGTTAACCAAATCGACTATACTGCATCAACGGAAATTGTCTCTTCTGACTTGGTTGGTTCACGCCATGCGGGCGTTGTAGACTCGCAGGCAACGATTGTCGACGAAGACCGTGCTGTACTTTACGTATGGTATGACAACGAGTTTGGTTATAGCTGTCAGGTGGTTCGTGTCGCAGAATCTATGGCGGGACTTAAGGTTCCGAATCTGCCTAAATAACGTTAAAAGAGCGCCCGCCGGGCGCTTTTTTGTTGTACCGTATTGCTTTAATAAAGGTGAATTATGCGTATTTCTGCTCATTTCGATAGTGGCAACATTCAGGTTATCAGCGCGGACAGTGCCGACAACATCCGTCTCGCAATTAATAAAGACAATCAGTCTGACTTTTATCAGTGGTTCCATTTTAAACTGTTTGCCGAAGCAGGCACTGAGCATGTCATGGTTATCGAAAATGCCGCTGGCTCAGCTTATCCTGACGGCTGGGACGGCTATCAGGCATTAGCGTCTTATGACCGCGAAACCTGGTTCCGGGTACCGACAGACTACAATGGCAAAGAGCTCACAATTCGTCACACCCCGGAACAAGAAAGCGTTTATTACGCATACTTTGTTCCTTATTCTTATGAACGTCACCAGGACTTGATTCAATCCGCTCAACAATCTGTCGATTGCTACCACGAGCTGTTAGGTGAAACCATCGATGGTCGTGAGCTTAACTTATTGGTGATTGGTGAGCCGGCAGAACATAAAAACACTATTTGGGTTACCGCACGTCAGCATCCGGGCGAGTCTATGGCTGAATGGTTTATGGAAGGTTTCATTGGACGCTTATTGGACGACGAAGATGGTGTTGCTCGTAAGCTGCTAGACAACAATGTATTTTACGTTGTTCCGAATATGAACCCGGACGGTAGTGTCCGTGGCCATTTGCGCACAAACGCAGTAGGTACCAACCTGAATCGCGAGTGGGCGGAACCCAGCTTGGAAAAAAGCCCGGAAGTTTTCTACGTTCTAAAACGTATGGAGCAAACTGGCGTAGATATGTTTTTGGATGTGCATGGTGACGAAGCTTTGCCATATAACTTTGTTGCAGGATGTGAGGGTATTCCTTCTTACGATGATCGCCACAAAGACTTGGAAGACACATTCAAAGCGGCTTTATTGACCACAACGCCAGAGTTCCAAACCAAGTACGGTTACGAGCGGGATGAACCGGGTAAAGCAAACATGACGGTTGCTAATTCGGCGGTAGGTGAGAAGTTCAAATGCCTTTCTTATACGTTAGAAATGCCGTTTAAAGATAACGCTGACTTGCCGGATGAAGATTTTGGCTGGTCTGCTCCTCGTTCGCATCGCTTAGGTGAAGATGTATTAACCGCAATATTGGCAGTATCACCAAAATTGCGTTAAAACTAGAGTGAATTAACAATAATAACAACAAGAGGGGGTCTTCCTTGGAAGCGCTCAATAACTTTCTATTATGGATTGACGGTTTTTTAGGCTCTGCTGCCTATTTCCCGTTTATCTTACTTGGTGTGGGTCTATTCTTTACGTTATACCTTGGGTTTCCACAAGTAAGATACTTCAGACACGCATGGCGGGTATTAGCGGGCAAATTTGACCGTAAAGACTCACAAGGTGATACCAGTCACTTCCAGGCTTTATCGACGGCGCTGTCCGGTACCGTTGGTACCGGTAACATCGGTGGGGTTGCACTGGCTATATTCTTAGGTGGACCAGCCGCTATTTTCTGGATGTGGATGACCGCATTCTTGGGCATGACCACAAAGTTTGTTGAGGTGACTTTATCGCATAAATACCGTGTAAAAACCGAAGATGGGACTATGGCTGGTGGTCCTATGTATTACATGGATCGTCGCCTAAACATGAAATGGCTAGCCGTTATCTTTGCTATTGCCACTATTGTTAGCTCTTTCGGTACGGGCAATATGCCGCAAATCAATAACATTGCTCAGTCAATGGAACAGACTTTCCAGATCGATCCGGTCTGGACAGGCGCTATTCTATCAATACTGTTAGCGATGGTTATTATTGGCGGTATTAAACGTATTGCGGCGGTGACTTCAAAGATTGTTCCTATTATGGGGATTCTTTATGTTATCGGCTCTTTAAGCGTTATCTTCTTCAATATTGATAACATTGGTGAGTCATTCGTCTCTATTTTCAGAGATGCCTTTACTGGCTCAGCGGCTGCTGGTGGCTTCTTAGGCGCTAGTTTTGCGTACGCCTTTAACCGGGGCGTTAACCGTGGCTTATTCTCGAACGAGGCGGGTCAGGGTTCGGCACCGATTGCGCACGCATCAGCAAAAGCGAAAGACCCGGTTGCTGAAGGTCTGGTTTCAATTCTGGAGCCGTTCCTGGACACCATTTTAATTTGTACTTTAACCGGTTTGGTTATCTTATCTTCGGGGGTTTGGACCGAGAAGCATGAGAATAACTTTGCCCGCAGTGACCTAGACTTTATTGTAGGTCAGTACAATGATGTTGATACTGATGACCGTGAAGAGCTTTATAAGTACTTGAACGGCTTCAGTGATACTGAAATTGAGCGTTACTCCGGTAAGCTGGAAGTGGTTGATGGTGAAGCGCAAACAGCTGATGAAATCACTATTTTGCATGCACGCTCAGTAGCAGAAGATGTTCGTTTTATTATTGCTGGTGAAGATGCCTATAACGGCACCGTTGAGATTAAGAACGGTAACTTAATAAAAGAAGACATCGAAGTGGTTGGTAAGTCACTGGTGCACTCAGCAGCTTTAACCTCATTGGCCTTTGCTAACGGTTACTTCGGTGATTACGGACAATACATTATTCCGCTGACGTTACTTATGTTCGCGTTTTCTACAGCGATAGCCTGGTCGTACTATGGTGACAGGGCGGTTGTCTATCTGGTCGGCCAGAAAGGTGTTATGCCGTACCGCATTTTATACGTTGCGGGCTTCTTCTGGGCGTCATTTGCGGATACAACGCTCGTTTGGACAGCGTCAGCAGTTGCTATTGTACTCATGACCCTACCTAACTTACTCGGTATGTTGCTGCTTCATAAAGAAATGAAGTCAACGGTGAAGTCTTACTGGAAAGACTTCGGAGATGCCGATAAGAAGAAATAAAAGGCTATGAGCTCTCTAAAACGGTCAGTTATCGCTGGCCGTTTTTTTATTTTCTTATTCACTTTGCTTGAAATTCAGCGCAAAAGCCTTATATTGCAAGGACTGCATAAGAGGTAGGTTATGAAATTATGGCGTTAACGAAATGCCCATCTTGTAATAAGCGAATATCGTCAAAGGCGAGAGAATGCCCCCACTGCCAATTCGTTTTAGCTGGACAAAGTAAGGACGATATAGAGCGCGAACGGCGTCGCTTAAAGCAGGAAAAATCTGACAAGCTGGTATCCCGTTCCATGTTGGCTCTAATTATTGCCATAGCGGCTTTTACCTATTTGTTTATGCAACAGCCACAACCGCTGTCATGGGGTTATAGCATTGCTATTGGCGGCATTGTTGTCGGTTTAATATGGTTTGTTATAAACCGAGTACAGTTGATGTTCTTAAAGAAGAAGCAATAACTCATGCAGTTTGACGACTTAATTAATAGTATGACACCAGAGGTCTATGAGCGTTTGGTGCAGTCGGTAGAAACAGGCAAATGGCCGGACGGGAATAAACTGACCGAGGAACAACGCGAAAACTCGCTGCAGTTAGTGATGGCGTATCAAGCAAAGTTTGCTAATTCTGACGAGGCCTACACGGTTGGACCGGATGGGAATATTATTTCTAAGTCTAAACGTGAGTTAAAAGACCAGTTTCGTACTGGCAACGACACGGCTTCTATAGCCCGATTTAAGCTCGATAATTAAGTTGAATAAATGATGAAAGCGCAGTTGTATTCCGACCTTTTACGCCAGGCTCAAGCTATTACCGAAGGTGAGTCTAATCTCATTGCGAACCTTTCTAATATTTCCGCTCTTTTGTATGACGCAATTGATGATATTAATTGGCTTGGTTTTTATTTAGCTGACTCAAACGAAGAACTTGTTTTAGGTCCATTCCAGGGCAAAGTCGCTTGTGTGCGAATTCCCTTTGGAAAAGGCGTTTGCGGTGTTGGTGCTAAAACCCAACAGACACAGTGCGTTAAAAATGTTCATGAATTCGAAGGGCACATTGCGTGTGATTCAGCGTCTAACAGTGAAATTGTTGCGCCTATTGTTGTTAATGGAAAAACAGTGGCGGTGCTCGATATAGACAGCCCGTCTATTGGTCGCTTCGATCATGAAGACGCTGCAGGCTTTCAAAAAATAGCTGACTTTTGTAGCAACCTGAACTGGCAGAAGTAATCTTTATGTTTGCTGAGTTTGATATTCATAGCTATTTGGTTACGCGCGAAGACGCCGTGTTTTTTGATGACGACGCAGAAGAAGCGGCGGATCAAATCAATGAAATGCTGCATCATATTAATGCGCTGCGCACAGATGACGATAACACAGAACAATTAGAAGAGATGGTTCGTCGTACGTTGTATGACTGGATAGAAGAACCCGCTCTTTTAGAATTATCATTTGATGAAATGGACGAATACGTTCAAAACCTAATGGACGACGTTCGAGAACAGGAAGAAGAACAGAATGACTGAACCGGAAAAACTAACGAAGAGCAAAGACGTTATTGCCTACCTTGCAGAACAGTTCCCTAACTGCTTTTCGTTAAAAGGTGATGCCAAGCCATTAAAAATAGGCATTTTTGAAGACTTAGCAAAACGTTTAGAAGACGATGAAAAAGTCAGCAAAACTCGTTTAAGAACGGCGCTTCGTCACTACACCAATAGCTGGCGTTACCTTTACAGCATAAAAGCCGGGGAAGCTCGTGTTGATCTCGACGGTAACGAAGCTGATAAAGTGACCGAAGAGCATCAGGAACATGCACAAGAGTCATTAAAAGAGTCAAAAGCAAAAGCCGCTCAGAAAGCAAAAGAAAAAAATACTGCTAAGCCAAAAGCACCGGTGAAAAAGAAAAGTACTGAATCGGCGAAACCCAGCAAGCCTAAAGCGGCCAAGAAAAAGCCCAAACCTGAGTTAAAACTGGAAGAAGTGGAACTTAGCAAGCTGTCTGTAGGTCAACAAGTACAGGTTAAGGCTGGAAATCAGCCTATGACGGGAACCATTACTGAGCTGGATAAGAACGACGTTCAAGTTCAACTGGCCAATGGTCTCAGCATGAAAGTAAAAGCGGATAAGATATTTTTACGCGCTTAGGAGCATTGAATGAAACACTTGGCTGTAAGAAGTTATTTATTAGCGTTAGCTGTTGCTGTACCAACGGCTTACGCAATCCCCCCAAAACACAGTGTCGATGAGTTGCCGGAATTAGAGCAAGAGTCTCAACACGATACAGCCAGTGAACGAATCACCTCCTATTTTACTCGTTATCACTATAGCGGTATGACGCTTGATAACGAGTTGTCTGAGCAAATATACGATCGTTATTTTGAGATGCTAGACTACAGCAAAATATTTTTGCTGAAAGACGATGTTGAAAGTGCCGCTGAATACAAACACTTATTCGATGACATGTTGAAAAGCGGTGAACTCGATGTTGCCTACGATATTTATCAAAACAGTTTAGAGCGTCGCTTTGATCGATATACTTATGCGCTTTCTTTGCTGGACGACGAAAAGCCAATGGATTTTTCAGTCGAGGGCGATAAGTATTATTACGATCGTGAAGATGCGGAGTGGGCAACAACAGAAAAAGAACTTAATGATCTCTGGCAAAGCCGTGTTAAATACGATGCGCTTAATTTAAAACTAGCCGGTAAAGAGTGGCCTGAAATCGTTGAAACTTTGGGTAAACGCTACAACAGTGCTCTTAATCGTTTAACCAAGTCTAAGAGCGAAGACGTATTTCAGACACTAATGAATGCGTTTGCGCGTTCGGTTGAACCACACACTAGTTATTTGTCGCCATCAAACTCTGAGCGTTTCAAACAAAACATGAACCTCGAGCTTGAGGGAATTGGCGCCGTTTTACAGTCGGAATATGACTACACCGTTATTCGTAGCTTAGTGCCAGGCGGTCCGGCGGACAAGACAGGCAAGCTGTCACCGGAAGATAAAATTATTGCTGTCGGGCAGGGTGAAGGTGAGGACAAGGAAGAGTTTGTCGATATCATCGGCATGCGATTAGACGATGTGGTTGAATTAATCAAAGGGCCTAAAGGCACGACGGTGCGTTTGCAGGTGTTGAAAGCCAGTCAAGGTGCGGGCGGAACCCCTAACGTTGTCAAGGTTACTCGTGACAAAGTTAAATTGGAGGACCGTGCTGCAAAAGCGGAAGTGAAAACCATCGAAGAGGGTATTTACGAAGGCCAGAAGATGGGCGTCATTGAAATACCCGGTTTCTATAACAACCTGACAGCCGATGTTAAAAAGCTGATAAATGACATGCGCTCAGAGGACGTAGAAGGCTTGATTATTGACTTGCGCGGTAACGGCGGTGGCGCTTTAACAGAAGCGATTGGTTTAACGGGGTTATTTATTGATAAAGGGCCGGTCGTCCAGGTCAGTGACGGGCGCGGACGGGTTGATGTCAGCGAAGATAAAGACGGTAAAGTATTCTATTCCGGTCCCTTATTTGTCATGGTTGACCGTTACAGTGCATCGGCTTCTGAGATATTTGCAGCCGCAATGCAAGACTACGAGCGTGCACTTATATTGGGCGAAAACACCTTCGGTAAAGGAACGGTTCAGCAACATCGTGGCTTGGCACGTCGTTTTGACTTTTTTGATGAGCCGCTAGGCAGTGTTCAGTACACTATTGCAAAGTTTTACCGTATAGATGGCGGCAGTACGCAACTCAAAGGCGTTCAACCAGATATCGTATTTCCGTCTTTCGTAGAAGCGTCGGAGTGGGGCGAAAGCAAAGAAGACAACGCGCTACCCTGGGATAAAATTAAAAAGGCCGACTTTAAACCGCTCAATAGAGTTGGCGACTCCGAAGTTGAGCTACTTCAAACTCGCTTAAACAAACGCATTGAAAGCGAGCCTGAGTTTACGTTTATCTTTGAAGATATTGAACGTTACCGTTTAGAGAAAGATAAAACCTGGGTAAGCCTGGAAGCTGAAGATCGTAAGAACAAAGAAGACGAGCAAAAAGCTCGTCAGCTTGAACGGGTCAATGCCCGATTAAAACGAGCGGGCAAGAAGCCTGTTGAAGATATCGAAGACGCCCCTGAAGAAGTAACTGAGGTTGACCCTTACCTCGATCAGGCACTGCTTGTAGCGATGGACTTCATTAACGGCGAGGAACTTGCAGCGAATAATTAGTCGCTAACGCATAATTTAAATACCGCCTTAATTGGCGGTATTTTTTTAACGCAACCGACAACAACATAGGCGGTTGTGATATAACTCAATAAAATAACAACAATAACTAAAAAACAATGACAAACAATCAGACAATCTCAAGCCGCTGGTCTAGCCGGCTAAGTTTCATTCTCGCATCTTCCGCTGCCGCTGTTGGTCTGGGCAACATATGGAAGTTTCCGTATGTCATGGGAGAAAACGGCGGCGGTGCTTTCGTTCTTATTTACTTGCTATGTATTCTGGGAATTGGCATCCCTATCATGATTGCCGAGGTTATTATCGGTCGTCGAGGTCGGCACTCACCGGGGTACGCGGCAAAGTCGGTCGCGCAAGAATCAGGAAGGAGCTCTTTCTGGCAAAGCGCTGGCTGGTTAGGCATGCTGACGGGCTATTTAGTGCTGAGTTTTTATGCCGTCATCGCGGGCTGGGCGTTAGCTTATGTATTTAAAGCCGGCCAGGGGTTATTTGAAGGTGCTTCAGCCGAACAGGTGGGCAGTGTTTTCACTGGGCTATTGTCGTCTCCAGGCGAATTGATGTTATGGCACAGCCTTATTATTGTCGCCACCGTTTTAGTCGTTGGCAATGGCGTAAAAAATGGTTTGGAACGCTCTGTCCGTTTTCTATTACCAGCCATGATTTTGCTGCTTGTCGGCATTGCCGTATACGTAGGCAATATTGGCGACTTTTCCGCTGCAATAACCTTTATGTTCGAGCCGGACTTTAGCAAGCTGTCGGTAAACGGCGTAATGATTGCTTTAGGCCATTCGTTCTTCACATTAGGCTTAGCGTCAGGTGTGGTCATTATGTACGGGGCTTACTTGCCCCGTGAAACGTCGATAGTACAAACCAGCCTCTGGATAGCCGTTATCGATACCATTGTCGCGCTGCTGGCCGGCTTGGCGATATTTCCTTTGGTCTTTGGCTTTGGACTGACCCCGAGTGAGGGGCCCGGTCTTATTTTCACCACGTTACCTTTGGCATTTGCGGAAATGCCGGCTGGTACGCTGCTTGGTACCGTGTTTTTCATTATGCTTGTTATAGCGGCTTTTACATCGGCTATCGCGATGATTGAGTCTTCCGTGGCTTTTGTCGCAGAGAAGTTCTCTTTAAGCCGCTGGCCAGCAACGCTTGTTTCCGGTTTTGTGCTTTGGTTATTAGGGCAGCTAACCATCCACTCATTTGCAGGGAGTGAATGGGCTCAACTTAGCGGTGAGTGGCTGGGTAAACCTATTAACTCAATTTTTGATATTATTGACCTTTTGACGTCCAGTATCTTACTGCCATTAGGTGGGCTGTTACTGGCTATTTTGGCTGGATGGGTGATGAAGAGAGAGCACAGCGAAAATGAATTAGACAGCCACAAACCGATTTTTGACGTTTGGTTGTTGTGCGTTAAATACATTGCGCCTGTAGCCATTATTATTATTTTCTTGCAGTTAATTGGTTTTATAAAACTTTAGGTTAAAAATTAATGAGTCATACAACAAAACAACCAAGTTTATTCCAAGCTTTAGTTCCACTAATGGCGCTGATTGTCATGCTGGCTTCATCCGTTTATTTATTCGGGGAAGATTCGTCTTATGGGCCTAACCAAATTGCGCTATTAGTTGCATCAGGCATTGCCGTTATCATTGGTTTCCGCAATGGTTTTAGTTGGTCGCAAATAGAAGAGGGTATTACTGAAGGTATTTCCGTTGCGCTGGGCGCTATGCTAATCATTCTTGCGGTTGGCTCATTAATTGGAACTTGGCTGTTGTCGGGTACCGTACCGACGCTTATCTATTTTGGTCTAGAGCTTTTAAATCCCGGCCTGTTTTATGCTGCCAGTTGTATTATTTGCGGTATTGTCGCGCTTTCAATTGGGAGTTCATGGACAACAGCCGCGACCATCGGTGTCGCATTGATGGGGGTTGCTTCCGGTATGGGGCTTGAACCGGCTATTGCTGCAGGTGCGATAGTTTCAGGGGCATATTTTGGTGATAAAATGTCTCCACTTTCTGATACCACAAACCTGGCTCCCGCCGTTGCCGGTACAGAGCTGTTCGCGCATATTCGTTACATGGGATACACCGCCGGCCCGGCGTTTGTAATATCGGTTATCATTTTCCTTATTCTCGGTCTAAACGCAGATACTAACGTTAGCCTTCAGCGATTAGAGCAAATGCAAACTCAGCTTCAGGCAACCTTTAACATTGGCTGGGAAATGCTGGTACCACTTGCGATACTCTTATACTTAGCCGCAACCCGTAAACCGGCATTACCCACCGTATTCTTTGGTGCTTTATTAGGCGGTGCCTGGGCGCTTATTTTCCAGCCTGAGATGGTGACGCAAATTGCTGGTGAAGAAGGTTGGGTAGCCTCTCTGAAGGTGGTTTGGCTCGCGCTGTCCGATGGCACTATTGTTAGTACTGGCAGTGCTAATCTGGACTCTCTGCTAAGTGGCGGTGGCATGGTGTCCATGCTCAATACCGTTTGGCTCATTCTTAGCGCAATGACGTTCGGCGCTATTATGGAAAAAATAGGGCTGCTTGAGCGCTTTATTCGAGGCATGCTAAAAGCCAGCAAGTCGGTTGGTTCATTGATTACCGGAACACTGTTTACTTGCTTTGGCGCAAACGTTTTAACCGCAGACCAATATATGGCTATCGTTTTGCCTGGTCGTATGTTCCGGGAAGAGTATGAGCGTCGTAACCTTGATCCTCGCGTGCTATCTCGTACGTTAGAAGACAGTGGTACTATCACGTCAGCATTAATTCCATGGAATACCTGTGGTGCTTATATGTTCTCGGTGCTTGCGGTAAGCCCATTTGAGTATGGTATCTTTGCGTTCTTCAACTACTTAACACCGTTAATTGCTATCGTGTTTGCCTACACAGGATGGACCATTCTTTATAAAAAGCCAGAGCCAAAAGAAGCAACGGCCTAATCAGTACTGAAAGGAAGTTATGACACAGTTACCGAAAGCGAAGTATAGAAAAGATTATCAACAACCCGAATTTACTATTTCAACGGTTGATTTGACCTTTGAGTTACACCCTGAAAATACTCGGGTCACTAATGGCATGAAGGTTGAGCGCCAAGGCAATCACAGTAAGCCGTTGGTGCTTGATGGCGAAGACATAACGCTGAATAGCGTCAAAGTGAATAATGAGGTTGTTCCGGCCGAAAACTGGAAGGTTGAAAATAACCAATTGATACTCGAAACAGCGCTCGATAACTTTGAACTCACCATTGAGAATACCGTTAACCCAAGCGCCAATGAGGCGCTTGAAGGTTTGTATTTAGCCGAAGGAACTTACTGTACGCAATGTGAGGCTGAAGGATTTCGTCGCATTAGCTACTTTATGGATCGTCCCGACGTTCTAGCCAAATACCGCACAACGGTTATTGCCGATAAAGAAGGCTATCCATACTTGCTATCAAACGGTAATCGCGTTGAATATCGTGAGATAGAAGGAGGTAAACACCTAGCCGTTTGGGAAGACCCTCATCCGAAACCCAGCTATTTGTTTGCCTTAGTGGCTGGTAACTTCGACTTACTGGAAGATGCTTTCACAACCAAAGATGGCAGAAACGTAGAGCTTCAGCTGTTTGTCGATAAAGGCAACCTTCATCGTGCCCCACACGCCATGGAGTCGCTCAAAAATGCCATGAAATGGGACGAAGAGCGTTTTAACTTGGTTTATGACCTCGATATTTATATGGTCGTTGCAGTAGACTTTTTTAATATGGGGGCTATGGAGAATAAAGGCTTAAACGTCTTTAATGCCAAATACGTATTGGCGAATCCAGAAACTGCAACAGACCAGGACTTTTTGAACATTGAGTCGGTTATTGGTCATGAATATTTTCATAACTGGACGGGTAACCGGGTGACTTGCCGTGACTGGTTCCAGTTGTCACTAAAAGAAGGTTTAACTGTTTTTCGTGATCAAGAGTTTAGTTCCGATTTAGGCTCTCGCGCAGTCAATCGTATTAATGACGTCAAGGTCATTAGAAGTCATCAGTTTGCGGAAGACGCAAGTCCAATGGCGCATCCTATTCGCCCGGATAAAGTCGTTCAAATGAACAACTTTTATACCGTCACTGTGTATAACAAGGGCGCAGAAGTCATTCGCATGATTCATACCCTGTTAGGCGAAGAGGGCTTTCAAAAGGGCATGGCACTCTACTTTGAGCGCTTTGACGGACAAGCCGTTACCTGCGAAGATTTTGTGGCGGCGATGGAAGATGCCAATGGTGCTGATTTTAGCTGTTTCCGCAACTGGTATTCACAAGCGGGTACTCCAACCGTTTCCGTCGAGCAAGATTATGATGCACAACAGCAAAAATTAACGATGACCCTACGGCAGGAAACACCTGCTACGCCCGGGCAAAGCGAAAAGGCACCATTCCATATTCCGGTGAAATGGTCAGCGTATTCCTTAAAAGGGCAGCCGTTACAATTGTCTGATGATCAGCTGATTCACCTTAAAGATAAAGAGCTAACGCTAAGCTTCGAAAATGTTGCCGAACAGCCTGTTTTATCGCTGTTTGAGAACTTTTCGGCACCGGTGAAAGTGAAGCGCGACATCAGTGACGATGAATTACGTGTTCTAATGGCTCATAGCCAGGACGAATTTAGTCGTTGGGATGCTGCGCAAACCCTATTTTCACGTAAGGTTGAACAGTCGATATCAAGTGACACAACGGTAGAGTTAGATGAGCAAACCGTTACGTCTTGCCGAAACTTACTGCTTGGAGACAGCGACCCGGCTTTAATTGCTTTAGCGTTAACATTACCAACGCCTGCAACCATTGCTGAAAGCTTTAGTGTGATACCTGTTGAGCGAATTAACGAAAACCTTGATACGCTTAAACAGGAGCTCGCTGACGCGTTAAAAGAAGACTTTATTAGTGTTTACAATAAGTGTGCAACTAAACACCCTTATGAGTTATCAGCACAAGACATTGCGGCGCGACAACTCAAGAAAGTCTGTTTGAGTTATCTCGCATTAACTGATGGCAATAACGACCTAATTGAGCATGAATTTAATCAGGCCGACAACCTGACTGATCAGCTTGCGGCATTGCAGGCCGTAGTTTGGTCAAATCATTCGCTGTCGAAAACATTCCTGGAGGCCTTTGATAAGCAGTGGCGTGGGGAAAAACTGGTGATGGACAAGTGGTTTAGTACTCAAGCAGTTGCCAATAACGAAGCGACCGTCGAGCGGCTTACTGAGCTCATGTCGCACCCAGACTTCAGCATTAAAAATCCGAACCGCGTTTATTCCTTACTGGCTGCTTTCACACAGAACCAAGCGCAGTTCCATCGAGCTGACGGTAAAGGGTACCAACTGGTAGCGGAGCAAATTAAAGTATTGAATAACTTTAACCCTCAGGTCGCGTCACGCTTATTGTCTGCGTTTGTTAGCTGGCGTCGCTATGACGAAAAACGTCAAGAGCTAATGAAAGCTGAGTTGAAAGGCATTCAGTCTTTACCAAACTTAGCCAGCGACTTGTTTGAAAAAGTCGAAAGTTGTCTAACTGAATAATTATTTAAGGTAGGCGAGTAACGTGATCATCCAGTATGTCTTTAGTCTGTCCATGAGCTATCAGGAATACTGTGATGTTTACTATAACAAGGGCTTTCAACAGGTCGTTGTAACCACTGATAACGGCACGCGGGTCGCTATTCCCGCGGGCCGCTTTATAAAGTTTATTGATAGCCAGGGCATAAGAGGTCGCTTCTGCCTACAAGTCGATGAAAATCAAAAATTTGTTGATTTACGTCGTGTCTAAAGACTTCCATTCAGTTAAATAACATAGTTATTTCTCAATCCCCGAAATATCTGGTCTAAACACTGGTTTTTAATGCGAAATAGCGTTGAAAGCCTATGATAAATGTCCGACAATAACATCAATCATAGATTCATTGGCCGCGGGCCGCATTTGGCTTGCCTGCGACGTTTCACCAACAACCTCAAGGACTCTGTAATTATGTCGTTGGTCGATAGTCAATCTCCGGTTTTACTGGAAAAAGTCGTTGAATTGATAAATAAGAAAGTTCCAGCTCCTCAGGCGCATTTAGTTGCAGATTTTGCCAAACGGTTATACCGAAATATAGCGAGTGATGATTTAACCAATCGTCACGACAGCGATATGTACGGTGCTGTCTTAGGACTTTGGCATAGCTTTAACGAATATACTCCGGGCGATAAAGCACTCATAAAAGTTTATAACCCAGATGTACCGAACGACGGTTGGGAATCGCCGCATACTATCGTCGAAATTATCCAAAGCGATATGCCATTTATGGTGGACTCAGTTCGCATGGCGTTATCGCGTCTGGGCATAACATCACACTTGTTGTTGCATATGCCGATTAGCCACAAGCGCGACAAGAGTCATCAAGTTACAGAGTTACAGAAGCCGGGCACACGTAGTAACGATAACTACGTTGATACCGTATTTTTAATCGAAATTGACCGTCAAACCAGCAAAGACGAAATTAAAACACTGAAAAAAGAGCTGGTTTCTGTCATGGAAGAAATTAGCCTTGCGGTGGAAGATTGGAAGCTCATGCGTGAGCGTTTACAGGATGTCGCTAAAGAGCTCGATAACGATTTCTACCCAGGCGATAATGTCTACAAAAATGAAGCGAAAAAGTTTTTAAAATGGCTAGCTGACGACAACTTCACATTAACCGGTTACCGTAAATACGAGCTCAGCCCGGTAAAAGGCGACTATGAGCTAAAACAAATTAAAGATTCCAGTCTTGGCTTAATGAAAAATTCGGTCAGTGATAAAGGTCGCTTAGTGTCGTCACTGCCGGAAGATGCTCGTGAAATCATCCAGAATGATCGATTGTTACTGCTGACGAAGACGAATTCTAAATCAAGAGTTCACCGCCCAGCGTACTCTGACTATATTGGCATTAAACGTTTCAATGAAAAGGGCGAGGTTATTGGCGAGCACCGTTTTATCGGGCTTTACTCTGCCAGCTTCTACAATAATAGTACCTCCGATATTCCCCTGGTCAGTGAAAAAATCTCGCGCGTGTTGGAAATGTCAGGTTTTGCGCCACAGTCTCATGCGGCTAAAGCGTTACTGAATATTTTGGAAACCTATCCACGTGACGAGATAGTACAGGCTGAGGAAGACGACTTATTAGAGGTCGGACTTGGTGTGCTGCAAATGCAAGAGCGTGATATGACGCGAGTGTTCTTGCGTCGCGATATCTTTGGTCGTTTTATGTCGTGCATGGTGTACGTACCTAAAGAACGCTATAACACTTTACTGCGTGAGCGTACGCAAAGCATTTTAGCAAGAACATTCAAAACGGAATACGATGTTGATTTTACAACGTATTTTTCCGAGTCATCGCTGGCAAGAACCCACTATACGGTTCGCTTAAGCGATAGTCATCAGATGATTAACGTGAAAGATTTGGAGCAAAACTTGATTGAAGCAGCACGCACCTGGGAAGATAACTTCGAAAGAATTCTGCAGTCAACGTATGGTGAAGCTCAGGCGACACGACTCAATAAGCGTTATTCTTCCGCGTTCCCACGCGCTTACAAAGAAGATGTTCTGCCATCGGTGGCCATTTCAGATATTAAGCAGCTTGAGTCGCTAGACGACGATCACAAGCTGGGTATGGTGCTGTACCGAGCTCAGGAAGAAAAAGATGACAGCAAACATCTGCATTTAAAGCTATTCCATAAAGACGAACCGATTCATCTATCTGACGTGCTGCCAATGCTTGAGAACTTTGGCTTGCGTGTCATTGGCGAAAGCCCGTATCAAATAAAAGCAGCTGACGGCAATGTATTTTGGGTGCTGGATTTCCAAATGCTTCATACGGCTGGTTCACTTGATTTAGAAGAAAGTCGCGAAACCTTCCAGAATGCTTTTGCCAAAGTATGGGACGGGCAGCTTGAAGACGACGGCTTCAACCGTTTAGTGCTAGGGGCCGGGATGAATGGCCGCCAAGCGACCATTTTACGTATGCTGGCTAAGTACATGCGTCAAATTGGTACCACTTTCAGCCAAAGCTACATTGAAAGTACGTTCAGCAAATACCCGTTACTGGCTAAATTGGTTGTAAAAATGTTCTACACCAAGTTTGAGCCTGGCACAAAAGACGTTGATAAAAAGCTTGAGGCGTTGCATACGCGTATCAACACTGAGCTGGATAACGTTGCTAACTTAGATGATGACCGTATTATTCGTCGTTACGTCGAGTTAATTGACGCGGCGCTTAGAACAAACTTTTTCCAAAGTGATGAAGGTGGCAAAGACAAACCTTATATCTCACTGAAGTTTTTACCGGAAATGGTACCGGAAATGCCGTTACCATTACCGAAGTTTGAAATTTTTGTTTACTCACCGCGTGTTGAAGGTGTTCACTTACGTGGTGGTAAGGTAGCCCGTGGTGGCCTACGTTGGTCCGACAGACGTGAAGACTTCCGTACTGAAATTTTAGGCTTGGTCAAAGCCCAGCAAGTGAAGAACACCGTTATAGTTCCGGTCGGAGCAAAGGGTGGCTTTATTTGTAAGGCGCTACCGGAAGACCGTGAAGGATTCATGGCAGAAGGGCAGGCGTGCTACAAAACTTTCATTCGCGCATTGCTGGATATTACTGACAACATTGTTGAAGGCGAAATTATTCCGCCTAAAGATGTTGTGCGTCATGACGAAGACGATCCGTATTTAGTTGTTGCAGCCGATAAAGGAACCGCGACATTCTCTGATATCGCGAACGGCATTTCTGCTGAGTATAACTTCTGGCTGGGTGATGCGTTTGCCTCTGGTGGCTCAGTCGGTTATGACCACAAGAAGATGGGGATTACCGCACGCGGTGCCTGGGAATCCGTTAAACGTCATTTCCGTGAAATGGGCATTGACTGCCAAACCACAGACTTTACGTGTGTTGCGGTCGGCGATATGGGTGGTGATGTATTTGGTAACGGTATGCTGTTGTCGAAGCACACACGCTTGCAAGCAGCGTTTAACCATATGCATATTTTCATTGACCCTGAACCAGATGCAGCCAGCTCATGGAAAGAGCGAGATCGCCTTTTCAAAATGCCACGCTCAAGCTGGGATGATTACAACAGAGAGTTAATTTCAAAAGGCGGCGGGGTTTTCTCGCGGAGCGCGAAAGCCATCGAGCTGACACCTGAAATTAAAAAGATGATTGGCACCAACAAGAAGTCCATGACACCGAACGAGCTGATCAAAGCTTGCTTGACGATGGAGGTCGATCTTATCTGGAACGGCGGTATTGGTACTTACGTCAAAGGTAAAGCAGAAACCGATACTGACGTCGGCGACCGTGCTAACGACGCACTACGTGTGAATGGTCGCGAACTCAAAGCAAAAGTTGTGGGTGAGGGCGGTAACCTTGGCCTTACCCAACTAGGTCGTATTGAATTTGCACAAAAAGGTGGACGCATTAATACCGACTTTGTCGATAATGTCGGTGGCGTCGACTGCTCGGATAACGAAGTTAACATTAAGATTTTGCTGAACGGTCTGGTCAACAGTGGCGACCTAACACAGAAGCAGCGTGACAAGTTACTGTATGACATGACTGAAGAAGTCGCTGAGATTGTTCTGGATGACTGTAATCGCCAAACACAGTCGTTATCTGTCACTGCGCTGCGTGGCGCTGATCAAGTTAAAGAGTTGCAACGCTTTATCCACCAGCTGGAACGTGACGGTGCACTTAACCGCCAGCTAGAGTTCTTACCGGATGATGATGAGCTTGCTGAACGTCAGGCGTCGAACCAGGGCTTAACTCGTCCAGAGCTTTCAGTGTTGACCGCTTACGGTAAAATGGTACTGAAAGAGCAGTTGATCACTGACGAGATCACTGAAGATCCTTACCACGCGCGTGAGCTGTTTGATTCGTTCCCGGAACCACTGCGTGAGCGCTTCGCTGAAGCAATGACATCGCATCCGCTGAAAGGGCAGATCATTGCAACCAAGCTGGCCAACAACATTGTTAATGACATGGGGCCAAACTTTGTATTCCGTAAGCAGGAGGCGACAGGTGCTAGTGTTGCAGAAGTTGCCTCAGCTTATGTCGTTGCACGTGAGTGTTTTAAAGTTGAAGAGCTAACCGATAAAATTGAAGCGCTTAACAACAAAGTCCCAGCGGAAATTCAGAACGATGTTCTATTCCAACTACGCCGTATGGTACGCCGCGCAACTCGTTGGTTCCTGCGTCATCGCAACCCAACGTTAAATGGTATCCAGGAACATTTAGATTTCTACATGGGCGCGTTTGATGACCTTCGTAAAAACTGTCTGAAGTACATGATTGAAGACGAAGCGAAAGTTATTGAAGAGACCATTGAGAAATACAAAGAGCATGGCTTCCCGGCTGAACTCGCTAAGCACGTAGCTAGCTTGAGTACGATATTCTCGGCAATGGACTTAGCTGAAGTGGCAAATGATAGTGGACAAAACCTGAAGACGGTTGGAACGCTGTATTTCCGCTTAGGCGCAGAACTGAACTTGCACTGGTTCTTAACGCAAATTAATAACCAGCCTGTTGCTAATCACTGGCAAGCATTGGCGCGTGCCGCTTTCCGCGAAGAGTTGGATTGGCAGCAACGCTCGCTAACGCAGGTCGTACTAAAAGCAACGTCTAATACGAAAGATCCAGAGAATATGATAAGCGAATGGGTCGAGAAGAACGAAACCTTGCTGTACCGTTGGCAGCAAATGCTTTCAGACTTCAAAACCACTAAGAGTCACGAGTTTGCTAAGTTCTCAGTCGCGTTACGCGAACTGATGCTGCTTAGTCATAACTGTGCACCAAAAGTGTCCAGCTGATGTACGGAGTCATTCGTTCCTGGCTGTTTCGCCAAGATGCCGAGCGCACGCATGAGTTTGCGCTCGGTGTTTTAAAGCGTTGGCACAACACTCCGTTGTCATTACTTTGGAAACAAAGTGTTCCAGAGAAGCCCCGCGAGGTAATGGGTATTCGCTTTCCCAACCCAGTTGGTTTAGCTGCCGGGTTGGACAAAAATGGCGAATGCATTGACGCTTTCGGCCAAATGGGCTTTGGTTTTGTTGAAATAGGGACTATTACGCCGGTGGCACAGCCGGGTAATGAAAAGCCGCGCTTATTCCGATTGGTAGATGACGAAGCAATTATTAATCGAATGGGTTTCAATAACGAAGGCGTCGATAAGCTGTTAGAGAATGTTAAAGCGACGTCTTATAAAGGCGTGCTTGGCATTAACATCGGCAAAAACAAAGTCACCCCTGAAGAAGAAGCTATTAACGATTATCTCATTTGTCTCGAAAAAGTTTATCCATACGCTGATTATGTCACCATTAATATTTCATCGCCGAACACGCCTGGGTTACGAAACTTACAACATGGCAGTGCGTTGGATGACTTGCTGACGACATTGAAAAACTCTCAGTCAGAGCTGCATAAAAAGCACGGTTGTTATGTGCCATTGGTGGTAAAAATCGCGCCTGACTTAACAGGCGAAGAGATTTCAGTAATGGCAAAGTCGCTGCTTAATACCAATATTGATGGTGTGATCGCCACGAACACCACGCTGTCTCGTGATCATTTAACCGACTCACAAGCGTCTGAAGCCGGTGGCCTTAGTGGGCGTCCGTTGCAAGATAAGAGTTCCGATGTTATTCGACAACTGCACAGTGAGTTACAGGGTAAAATGCCCATTATTGGGGTAGGGGGTATCAATAGTGCCGCTGCTGCTAAAGAGAAGTTAGCTGCCGGAGCAAGTTTAGTTCAGGTGTATACTGGGTTTATTTATCACGGCCCCAAACTTATTAAAGACATTGTTAACGGCTTGTAATAGATACTTGAGTCTAGTATCTTTAGCCATATATCATTATTCGCATTCGAATCATTTCGCTCATATTAGAAGAATAAAGGGCAACAGCGTGGAATCACAACCGCATTGGTTATGGCTATACAATCAAGAGTCTGGTGAGCTTTTTGTGAAGCTTTCGGAAGACGATTCTCGTCAGATTGCTTATAAAGCCAGTCAACTGGTCAATATCCACTTTGAAAATTCAGAGTTAGATATTGAAGATGCGAGTGTGTTCCAATCAACTACCGAGTTATTAGAAGCTTATCCTAGCGACAAGCTCCCCTGTGCTATTGATAATGCAGCATTGCATGCAATGGCATGGAATCGCTTTGGTCGCCCTCAAATGCCACAAAGTTGGCACTTTCAAAAGTCAGACATAAGCGAATGGCCGGAAGAGCGTCGTTTATGTGAGCTCAACTCCGGGTTCGATCAAGGCTTGTTTATGATTATAGATGCGGATGATGAGTTTGCGTCCTGTGTCTTGCTTGACGAGTTTATGCAGTTGTCTGCCATTAAGACCATGCGCCAATTTCAAGTAATAAAAGTGACCTTAAATCGGTTACTACCTGCCACTATTGACTTAGCAATGTCATCACAGTCGTCCTGGGGACAACGCTTAGCATAAGGCTATTGCTTTAAACTTCAGAGATTCTTTTTGGAAGTGTGTTCGGAAGATTACTTAGGGATATTATCTTAAAAAGGAAATTGGTTGCGGGGGCAGGATTTGAACCTACGACCTTCGGGTTATGAGCCCGACGAGCTACCAGACTGCTCCACCCCGCGTCCGATGAGGCGAATACTATACCTGTCCTCCCCTTAGCGCAAGCCTTATTTTACTTAACCGCCTACTATTCAGCCAAATTCAAGTTAAGTGCTTATTAATTGCTCATTTAAGGTTATTTCCCGGGTTATTAAAGACAGCCAAGTGGCTCTCCGTTATAATTGCGGTTTACTGAATGAACAAGTCGGAATTTATGCATCGTTTTTTTATCGCCTGTGCCAAAGGGCTCGAAGAGCTACTTCATGAAGAATTACAGGCTTACGAATTACCTTATTTAAAACAAACAGTTGCGGGCTGCTATATTGATGCTTCTTTAGAGCTGGCCTACCGCATTGTGATGTGGTCGCGATTAGCCAGCCGTATGTTGCTGCAGTTAGGCGAGCACGAACCCAGCAGCCTGGACGATATAAAACTGACATTGACTCAGTTTAACTGGCAGCGAGTTTTTAGTAATAACGATACTTTTATTATCGACTTCTCCGGTAGTAATGACGATATTCGTCACACTCAGTTTGGTGCGCAGCTGGTTAAGGACTGTATTGTTGATCACTTCCGCAATAAGGGGCTTGCACGACCGAATATAGAAAAAGAGCAACCCGATATTCGTATTGCCGTCCGTCTGCACAAAGGAAAGCTCGTATGGTCGTTAGACTTTTCCGGTGACGGCATGCACAAGCGAGGTTATCGAACCGAGCAGGGCGCCGCGCCGTTACGAGAAACGTTGGCCGCAGCAATTCTTATTCGATCGGGTATAAAAACCGAGTTAGAAAAATCCCGACCTGCTATCTTTGATCCTTTTTGTGGCTCAGGCACTTTGCTTATTGAAGCGGCAATGATGGCCTGTGATCATGCGCCGGGTTTAGCTCGGGGCATTGGGGCTTTTTACGTTGGAAGGAGCATGATACCGCTGCATGGCACAGCGTGCTAGGTGAGGCCGAAGAGCGTTTTAAATTAGGAAAAGCGGCTTTCAATGGCATCATTAAAGGGTCTGACAACAGCGGACGAATGGTCTCAATTGCCCGCAGTAACGCCAGTCGTGTGCTACTTAACGACGTTATTGAGTGGGAAGAACGTGATGCAACAGACCTGGAAGCGCCCGCCGAGTCGGGTCTACTGGTGACTAACCCGCCTTACGGTGAGCGCTTGGGTGAGGTTGTTGAAACCCTGTTGCTTTACCAGCGTTTTGGCAAAACATTAAAAGAAAACTTCCAAAACTGGCATTTATCGATACTGGCTGGTGACGAACAGTTATTAAAACGCTTACGACTCAGAAGTCATAAGAAATATTCACTGTTAAACGGTGCAATTCCGGTTACTCTAGCGCTTTACGACTTAACAATAGAGCAGCCAGACTTTACGGAAAGTAAAAGTAACGATTTATTAAACAGGCTTAAAAAGAATTACTCAAAACTACGAAAGTGGGCAGAAAAAGAAGGGCTGGATTGTTGGCGAGTCTACGACGCTGATATGCCTGAGTACAATGCGGCTATTGATATCTACGGCGATTACTTAGTGGTTCAAGAGTATGCGGCGCCAAAAACTGTTCCTGACGGGGTCGCAAATGATCGTCTGTGGTTCATGCTTGAGACATTGAGCGAAGCCTTACCATTTGATGAAAGCAATATTGTGTTGAAGCGCCGCCAACGTCAGAGCGGTCGCCAACAATATGAGAAACGCTCTCAGGAAAGTAAAATACTGACCGTTCATGAATACGGTGCACGCTTCGAGGTGAACTTGACCGATTACCTGGACACCGGTTTGTTTATGGATCACCGGTTGGTGCGCAAAGAGCTTTTAGAAAAGTGCAATGAGCTCGATGTCTTAAACCTGTTTGCTTATACCTGCACAGCATCGGTTCAGGCCGCCAGAAGCGGTGCGAAACGAGTCGTTTCGGTCGACATGTCAAACACTTACCTTAAATGGGGTGAACGCAACTTCGAACTCAACAATTTGCGTGGTGATTATGACTTTATTCAAGCTGACTGCTTTAGCTGGATGCGAGAGCAAAGAGGGAAGCAAGCATTTGATGTGATCTTCCTGGATCCTCCAACGTTCAGTAATTCCAAGCGAATGAACGGTACTCTGGATATACAACGTGACCACGTTGGTCTTATAAAAACCGCGGCAAACTTGCTGCATGACGATGGCGTTATTTTGTTTTCCAATAACCGTAAGAAATTCAAAATTGACGTTGAAGACCTGGAAAAAGCCGGCTTTGAAGTCAACGATCAGACGCAGGCGTCTATACCTGAAGACTTCAAGCGTCATAAAGGCATACATCATTATTTTATTATTTCACGAGCGCACTAATGTCGGCAGTTTACCTATTAACTAAGCCCAATTGCCCATTATGCACACAGGCATTGCAAATGCTGCATCAGTTGGTATTAGAGGAACCAGTAGAGCTTGGGGTCGTCGATATTTCGGAACAAGACGACTTACAGGAAGAATATGGTTGGCTTGTGCCGGTGTTCGTAAAAGCCAGCGATGATAGTGAGCTTCGTTGGCCGTTCGATGAAAAGCAATTATTGGAGTTTATTGAGCAATGAGTTTATTGCGAGTTCAGGATGCTCATTTAGCCTTTGGTGCGGACGCTATTCTGGATGGCGTTGATTTTACGGTAGAAGCGGGTGAGCGTATTTGCTTGGTCGGTCGTAATGGCGCCGGGAAGTCGACGTTATTGAAGGCCATTGATGGTGAAGTCTTACTTGATGCGGGCAGCGTGCAAACAATAGGCGACACGAAAGTCGCCCGCTTACCGCAGGATCCCCCGGCTCAATCGACACAAACTATTTATGATTATGTTGCTGAGGGACTCGCCGACACCGGAAGGCTTTTGTCCGAATATCATAGGCTTTCAGAGCAACTGGCAGACGGAAGTAGCAATGATAAAACACTGCAAGACTTAGAGCGTGTTCAAACGGCGCTGGATGCTTGTAATGGGTGGCAAATGGCCACGCGCATAGAGCAAACTCTCACGCGTTTACAACTGCCCGCTGATGACACTATGGCATCCTTGTCTGGTGGTTGGTTACGGCGTATTGCACTGGCACGTGCGCTTGTGGTTGATCCCGATTTATTATTACTGGATGAGCCAACCAACCACTTGGATATTGATATGGTTCGTTGGCTTGAAGAGCAAATAGTCGCTTTTAAAGGTGCCGTACTGTTTATCAGTCACGACCGTGCTTTTATAAGACGCTTGGCGACTCGAATCATTGACTTAGATCGGGGCTTATTGACGAGCTACTCTGGTAATTACGACAATTACCTGGTTAAGAAAAATGAAGCGTTAGAAGTAGAAGCTGCTCAAAATGCGGAGTTTGATAAAAAGCTGGCGGAAGAAGAGGCTTGGATACGACAAGGTATTAAGGCACGTCGAACTCGTAATGAAGGGCGTGTGCGCGCTTTGCAGGATTTACGCAAGCAAAGACAACAACGCCGCGAGCTTCAGGGAAAAGCCAATTTATCCGTTAACGAGTCACAACGTTCTGGTAAGAAGGTCTTTGAAGGCGAGAATATGTCCTTGTCTTTCGACGACAAGCAAATTATCAACGATCTTGATTTGCTGCTGATGCGTGGTGACAAAGTCGCGCTGGTTGGTCCCAATGGCTGCGGAAAAAGTACTTTAATAAAAGTGATTTTGGGAGACCTGCCAGTTGATTCAGGTGTTGTGCGTTTAGGAACCAACCTGGAGGTTGCTTACTTTGACCAACACCGGGCGCAGCTCGACCCGGGTCAGTCGGTTATGGACAACGTGGGTGACGGCAAACAAGACATTGAGTTTCAGGGGCGTCCGCGACATATCTTAAGTTACTTGCAGGACTTTCTATTCACGCCGAAGCAGGCACGCACACCGGTCAGTGCGTTGTCTGGTGGTGAGCGCAACCGAGCTCTTCTGGCAAAAATACTGCTAAAGCCAAGCAACATTTTGGTACTCGATGAGCCCACCAACGATTTGGACATCGAAACACTCGAACTGTTAGAGCAGATAATTGCTAATTACGAGGGGACGGTTCTTCTGGTGAGTCACGACCGTGAGTTCGTTGATAATACCGCCACAAGTGTTCTTTACTTTGAAGGCGATGGCGTCATTACTGAGATTTTTGGTGGTTTTACCGAACTTGAACACTATTTAAAAAATAAAGCACCTTCTGGCTCCACAAATTCTTCCGCTTCAAGGGGAACCAAAGCACCAGTAAAAGAGTCTGAGTCCAACAAAAATAAAGAAGCGGACAAACAAACGTCTTCCAACGGTTCAGCCAAGCCACGTAAAAAGTTATCCTATAAGCTGCAGCGTGAGCTAGACGAGTTACCAAAAGTGATTGCTGAAAAAGAAGCGCGTCTGGAAGAATTACAAGAATTAATTAATGAAGCTGGGTTTTTCGAACAACCGCTAGAGAAAACGGAGCCTGTCATGAATGAAATTACAGAGCTGGAAGAGCAGCTGATGCAGGATCTTGAGCGTTGGGAAGAACTCGAAAACTTATCAGAATAGAGTCGTTATTAATAATGAAAAAATTTACAACAAAAGCTGTTACTGCCGCTATTTTGTCATCGCTATCACTGTCAGCTGCTGCTGATTTGTATCAGGTAGAAGAAGTACCGACAGCCGATAACTTCCGTCATAGCTTTCCTCGGGATATTAACGCGCAAAACTTTGTGGTGGGTATTTCGCGCTTGCCAGAAACTGCTGAGATAGATTTTGAACGATTAGGTATTGAAGATCCTGAATCTTTGACAGATGAGGAAATAGTTAACCTAATTCAAAGTTTGGCGAATGAGAGTACTTCAACTGCTCAGCAACAACGCATTGGGCTTAACCAGGCCTTCTACTTTGATACAACGACTCAAGCGGTAGAACCAATCCCTCCAGCAGGCGAACAATGGGAGGACAGTACGGACAGCTTCTTCTACGGCATAAATAACGCTAACTCAGCTGTTGGTTATAGTACTGCTCCTTATGAATTAATTGAGTATACCTACACTGACAGTAACGACGCAGAGCAAACCGTAGAGTACTTCGTTTCTGATTTTATTACCCGCGGCGTCTGGTTCAATAATGGTGAGATCACGCAGGTTACAGCGCCTGAAACGGAGTACCTTGGCGGTGAAACTGCATTAATGGATATTAACGACTCTGGTCTCGCAGCGGGTTATGCAAGTGTTGCCGTCAGCCCATTTGCGCAGGAGCGAATTGCGGAGTGTACACCTGAAGACGAAGAAGCCATTGTGACAAAGCCCGTACAGGTTTGTGCTTGGGAAACATGGTTTTCTTTGAAAAACAGTACCGCAAACAATATCGAGCCGTTCACGTACAGTTTTTACGCAAGAAGAAGCAGTGGCTCTTTTGGAGCTAACCGCTCTATTTACGATGTTCGTGGCTTTTTATGGCAGTTAGATGCCAGCGGTAACGTTATCGGAGAACCACAAGAGCTCGGTACTCTAATGCCTCGTGAAGACGATGATGAGAATGACTTTTCAAGCTATGCATATACCGTAAACAATAATGGTATCGCTGGCGGCCAGAGCTGGACATATCACCCAGACTTAGGCGCAATAAAAATGCCGGCTATTTTTATTGAAGGTGATGCGTTACCAGTGACAGATGATACTAAGTATCGCTGGGGCTCAGTTAATGACGTTAACGATAATAACGTTGCGACAGGCTACCTGGCCGAGATTATCTCGTCCAAGCTTAGGACAACAGGATTTATCTACAGCATTGATAACGAAGAGTTGACAACATTACCAGGGTTCTTCACCGGCTCATCCACCGTGGCGAATGCCATCAATTCTGATGGTATTGTCGTGGGAACCGGAGAAATTGAAGCAACCTTAGCTGCACGTGACAGAGCTGGCTTTATGTTTGACACCACGGAAGAGGGTGCCGAGTTTATCAACTTAAATAATACGATAAGCTGCGACGCCCCCTATAATATTATTGAAGCAAACAGTATTAATGACAGCGGTGTCATTGTTGCAACCGCTCTAAAAGCTGAAGAGTACACGGACAGTGACGGCGAAACACAAACTCGCGACGTGGTTGTTACTGTTAAGCTTGATCCATCGGCTGCAGACGGTGAGTTAAATGACTGTACTCAAAAAGAAAACCGAGTCGAAAGACAGGGGGCCAGTTTAGGCTTTGGGTCTCTGCTTGGCTTTATCAGCTTAGGTGCACTTATTTCTGTATTTCGTCGTAAATCGAAAACTAATAGCTAAACGTTCTATATAAAAAAGTGGCACAGTTTCAATTCGTTAAAAAATGTCAACTGAGACTCTGCCACTTTTACAATTGAACTCTCCCCAAATAAGTCTATCAATAGTAAAGAGGCATTAACAAAAAGCCTCTTGAAAAGAACAACTGTGAACAACAGGCGAGGATAGATTTATGAAAAGACAAAAACGCGATCGCTTTGAAAGAGCTCACACTCAGGGCTTTAAAGCTGGTTTACATGGGCGCTCAAAAGATAACTGTCCTTATCAAACTCAAGACGAGTTTAGATCTCATTGGTTAGGCGGCTGGAGAGACGCCATGGAAGCAAGGAATACCGGCTTGTTTCGCTAATTTGTCATTCCTTTAAAAGGAGAAAACGCCGATAGTAAAATAGCTATCGGCGTTTTTGTTTTCAGCAAGCTGTCGCGCTATTAAAAAGTAGAGGTATCCGTAAACAGCCCAACTTTTAAGTCTTTAGCAGTATAAATCTCACGACCATCGACTTCGACACGGCCGTCGCCAACCCCCATGAACAACTTGCGTTTTATGACGCGTTTCATATCGATGTAATAACTGACTTTCTTATGCTCAGGCAGAATTTGCCCCGTAAACTTCACTTCGCCAACGCCTAATGCACGACCGCGACCCGGGCCGCCTGACCATGCCAGATGAAAGCCCAGCAATTGCCACATTGCGTCTAAGCCGAGGCAGCCAGGCATTACCGGGTCTCCGATAAAGTGACACTGGAAAAACCAAAGATCAGGGTTAATGTCTAATTCTGCGTGAATATAGCCTTTACCATGGGCACCGCCGTCTTCGTTAATTTCAATGATTCTATCCATCATTAACATATCAGGGGCGGGCAGTTTGCTGTTACCAGGGCCAAACATTTCGCCACGGCTACATGCGAGTAGGTCCTCGCGGGTAAAACTCGACTGTTTCATAAACACCTTAAATAATTGAAAAATCTGTGCCGCAGTTTAGCGTACAGCTGTACGCTAAACAAATCCGACAAGTGCTTATGAACAAAAAATTATGAAAAAAGTCGACGCCAAAAGCCAATAGGTTGATCTGACGCATCATCTTCCAAGGTGTTTTCTTTCACTTTCTGGAAAAAATCATCCGCTCTACAGGAAGAGAGTATCTCTAACGCTTCCTCAACGTGAGCAACGGCGTAGATATGGAAGTTTCCGTGTTTTACCGCGTCGATAACTTCTTCGTTCAAGTTTAATTGGTGCTTATTGGAGACGGGAATAATAACACCTTGATCGCCGTTAAAACCCCGCTCTTTACACAGTGCATAATAACCTTCAATTTTTTCATTAACCGCGCCGATAGACTGCACGTTCCCAAACTGATCGACAGCGCCAGTTATTGCTAAAGACTGTTTCAGCGGAATATTAGCCAATGCAGACATTAAGCAGCACAGCTCACCTAAAGACGCGCTGTCACCGTCAACTTCGTAGTAAGACTGTTCAAATACAACCGTCGCTGACACCGACAGCGGTGCGTAACGCGCGAATTGATTGGCTAAATAGGCGCTTAGAATCATCACACCTTTAGTGTGAATGTTTCCCGACAGATCCGATTTCCGTTCGATATCGATAATATCGCCGTCGCCATAGTGAATGGTGGCGGTAATTCGGGACGGTTCCCCAAACTCGCTCCCCCCCATAGTGACAACGGTCAGACCATTAAGCTGGCCAATCGCTTCGCCGTGGGTATCTATTCTAACTTGTTGTTCAAGAATACTGCGGCGACTTAACTCGGCTAAGTTACCTTCGCGGTCACGCTGCTGCTGCAACGCATCCTCAATGGCCTGTTTATCAATCTCTGTTTGTTGACGCTCTAATGCACAACTGTTGGCTTCCCTTAACACCTGCAACAACCGCACAGAGTTGAGCGTGAGTTCTTGTTGGTAATCGGTGTATCGAGCACACACTTTTAATAATCCAGCATAACCACTTTGATTTAACGGCAATACGTCGGCAATTTGCCAAACATAATTCAGGTAACCAAAGTAGGGTGCCACCGGGTCGTTCTGCGTAGCGTAATGACCATGAAAGTCAGCCAGAAACGGAAAGAAATGATCAAAGTCTTCGTCGTATTCGCGCAATTGAGCGTATTCATTACGAGAGCCCAGTAAAATGACTTTCAAATTAACCGGAACCGGTTCTGGACGGTAGAAAAAGGCTGTGCCGGAATCTGGTTTCGGTGTTGACCAGTCTAATTCACCGCTCTCAATGACGTTTTTCAGGCGCTTCCAAAGCTTAATGTCTTCCAATAGCTCAGCAACTTCAATGGCCAACACGCCGCCATTCGCCTTGTGAATAAGGCCTGGCTCTATCAAGTGCAACTCAGAACGAACGGTTCCTTCAATTGCTTGGACACCAATATGACCAAACAATCGCTCTTCTGTCACTCGGTCGCAATAGTAATAAGGAGCAGGGTGCTTATGCGCTACTAAAATACTGGCCAGTTGTTCACCTTGTATCTCTTCAGGCGACACATCACGTATTTGCTGCATATAGTCCCGGAGCTTGTGCGTGTCATAAGCTTGGTTGATCTCTTTATAAGCCGTTTCCCGTTGGTCTTTTGGTAAATTAATAAAAGCCCACACCGCCTCTAAAAATGCCTCAGCCGAACCCGACGGAATATTGACCGCAATTGGTCGTAGCGCGTCGTTTGGGTTTGCCATATAAACCCAGTCGTACCAACTGGAGTGTTCCCACTGATGCTCACTAAAATAGGCGTTAAGCGCATCACGCTTTAAAATACCAGGCGAAAACAGCGCATAGATATTCGAATACGTGCCACGTTGCTGCAGCGCATCATCAAACGCCTTAGTTGCGCGAGACTGACCAACTAAAGGATTCTCGGTTAAGTTTGCCGGGAAGCTTTGCAACCAGCTATCAATATCTGGCTGCAACGCCAGGTGTTCTAACTTCATAAAATCATCTCTTAATTAGCTATGAACGCATGATACCAGAATTCTGGAGTAACCGATGATTTGGGCGCTAAAACCTCATACAACATCATTGCGTATAATGTATATTATGTTAAATAAGATATATAAATAGATAAACAAAGCGGTAAGCGCTAACTTTTGTAGGTCGGACGTGTCATTGTCATTTTTCGCACACCTTGTCATTCCACGTCTATATTTTCGGTGACTTTTTAGATGGGAGTTGTAACGACTGCGTCTGTAGCAACTATATTGATTGCTACCACACCGTTTTGGGTAGGCATATCAGCGAATAAGATCTGTGATTGGTAACTGTTAGTTTTAACGTGGTGTGTTTTTAGTCATGAGACATTTTTCGGCAGAAATTTAACTACAACAAAATTTAAGGCATTGATTTAACGATATATAAGGTTATTCAATGCCATAAATATTTCTCTTCGTATAAAAAGATAAAAGAAACCTGTTAATCCCCTGCTCTAAGGAGCAGTTTATTTTTGTGACTTTGGTGACTGAACTTGGTAAGCAATACAGGTGCAGGTGGTTGGTCTTTGATATCTGCAAACTTCTATGTTCCTTGAATTTAGTTTTATTATATTACAACTTATTGATTTTTATATTAAAAATAACTTAATACTTACAAAAATCAAAAGCTTACGCTTTTTTTTAGACTTGACCCTTGAATGAGGTCGAAAACCGCGTACGGTCTTTAATACACTTGCCGGAGACCTATATATGAACGAACGAAAGTTACCTACTTCGGGGCCCGACAAGCATATTGGCTACTTTTTCTCGGTAAAAAACCAATGTGCAGTTTACTGTGAGTCCCGAACAGAGTTAGCAGCCTGCATATTGCGTGAGCTTGACCCTGATGTGGTTGCGTATCAAACACAACCAATGACGGTCAGCTTTAAACACAACGGCAAGTTAGTACGTTACACACCTGACGCCTTGGTCCTTTGGAGAGACGGAGCGGTCTCTTTCGAAGAAGTAAAACCCCACAACTGGGTCGAGGATGAGGCGTTCCTCAATAAACTGCACTCATTTGAACTCTTTGTTCAACACAGGGTTAGGATTACACGTATCAAGTGTTCAACTAGATATTTTCAAAAGCTGAATAACGAATATTTGCGGTTCAAGATGAGTCGTCTGTTACACCCAACAGACATAGTTTGCGCGAGGCAAGCGACATGTTTAAACCAACTTTTGAGCAAGGAACGCAGGTAGAGCTTGATGGACAGAAGTATTCAATTGAAAAATTCGACACTGTTGATGATCTCGTTACTTTAACACAAACACACGGCTCAAGAAGCCGACTGTATTCCAGTAACGAATTAATCCAAGCCTGGCGTGATAGACGTTGTAAATTTCTGTCCAGTGACGTAGCGGCGCAGCCGGGCACAAGGTTTAGAGCAATGACAAGTGACCTGCTATTGCTATACAAATTGAACCCTGTGCTGCGACCTTTGTACCAGGTAATGCTTGAAGTTAATGTTGGGCAAAGCCTTAACAAGTTGCAACGAGCAAAAGAAATCTGCTTTTCCAGGTTTCCTAGTTTCAAGGATTCTGTTGAGTCGGACGAGTTTGATTTTCCGTGCGACAGAACCCTACTTCGCCATTCCTTAAAGCTTGGTACATTCGAGAAGCACGAACTGCCTTGCGCTACGCCGCGAAGAAGCAGCTTCTCTGAAGAATGTGAGCGATTCTATGTGGAAAATATAACTCGCATATATTGTACAAAGCTGAAACGCACACCGCGTTTTACTTGGCGAGAAATTAATCGCTTAGCCGTATCGAATGGTTATAGCCAAGTCAGTGAAAGTTATGTTCGTAAAGTTATATCAAGGCTATTCCCGATAGACGTAATGATTTCGAGAGAAGGGGCATTAAAGGCTCGGCGGTATTTTAAAGCTTATAAAAACTACGTTATTCCAGATTTCCCACTGCAAAAGGTTGAGTTTGATGCAGTCCACATACTTACGAAGGTTGAATATCAAGGGGAGCGCTTTCAAAAGGTCATTATTTTCGCAGCCCTAGATGTCTGCACTCGTTGTGTGGTCGGCCTATCGTTTTTACTCTGTAGAACGCGGAAGGATACCGAGTCATCGCCATCTGCAATAGAGTGTCTTCGTTCTATAGTTGACCACCCAGACGATATCGGGCATCGAAAAACAGGCTGGTTTGGACGTGGGCTACCTCATGAAATCGTCATCGACGCAGGTAGTGCGATGAATAACAAAGATATTCGTCATTTTTGCGAGTCTATCGGTGTCACGCTCTCTGTAACACCATCAGAAGACCCCACAGCAAAGCCTTTTATCGAGAGGTTCTTTAATACTTTGAGGAGCCGACTTGGATACATTCTTCCCGGTTACGTTAATAAAAGAAAAGTTCGAGGACAAGATGCATGCGAAATTCATAATGACCGCCCTATCAGCTTTTCAGACTTTAGAACTCAGATCCTCAGTCTAATATTTGAGGATTATCAATGCGCTCAACATAACGGACTCGAGGGTAGCACACCGAATGAAGAGTGGCTAAGGCTAAAGTCGTTTGTCCAGAGTTCCCCCTATGAAAATGGTGAGTTAGAGCTCTTCGCTGGGAGCACGCATGAAGGAGTAATCCAATTAAGACAAGGTATAGAAATCAATAGGCTATTTTATTCATCTAGGGAGCTCGTGCTTCTTAGGGAGCATATGATTGCGCGGTTTCCTCGTAAGAGCCCAAAAGTAAGTTTTCGTTTTAATGCGCTCGATGTTTCTAAAATAATCGTGGAAGTTCCTTCAGAACTGGTTGAGCAATTAGAACGCAATATCCTTGTTGTACCCTCCTCAAGGGATTTAGAAATCGGCACTGCGTTGGCTGACGTTAGAGGTATCCCTAAAGGTTCCTCGGTTCAAGTTCCGACCATTCCTTCGGAGCCAATGACATCAGTGGATAATTCAATTAAACGAATAATGAACGCTTTGGAAAACCGGCCATTCAACCACGAAAGTATTCCAACCCAACCCGCAACACCCGTTCAAGCAAGAAAACTAATCGATGACTTTGTTGAATCGAAGAAGGCACTTTACGAGAAACTTGATAACGGACCAAATGATGAAAGCGCTGATGTTGAACCTTTTGATGGAGATAAACCATGATAAGTGAATTACCCCTAGTTCGACATACAAGGTTCGAAGACGCATACAAGTATATTGAGAGGTGCCGTGATACCAGGCAGTCGAAGAGTAACAAGCTCGGATTTGTCTTGGGTGAGCCCGGTGTTGGGAAGTCGCGTCTTGTCTCAATGGTAAAGGATAAGTCACCGTCTACTCGATGTGGGATTGCTGACAAGGTACCTGTGGTGATACTGAAAGCACCGACTCGTTTTACCGAATCTGCATTCTACACTGAGATTCTAATTAGTATGGGGATTCGTCAAAAAGCGCGTGCTAAAACGAGTGAACTTAAAATACGAGTAAGGGAGCTCCTTAAGCAACATCATGTTGAATTAATCGTGCTGGATGAGGCGCAGGACGCGATTCCGTTGACCGGAGTTAAGGACAGGACCCAAGTTGTTAAAGCTCTAAAATTTATTGTTGATGACACCTGTGCTGCAATTGTTGTGATCGGAACCCTAGCTGCTAAACCTCTAGCTTTTGAGGAGGAGCAAATTGCATCCCGCTCTCGCCCTCCTTTCATTCTTCAAGAATTTCATTACACAACGAGAGAGGATCGAGTCTATTGGCGTCGTTTTATTAAAAGAGTTTTGCTTGAACTCGATTTGCCAATTCGCGAAACACAGGAACTGAGCGACCGGCTAATGTTGGCAACACGCGGCGACCTGCGTGCTCTTGAGCGGCTACTGATAGATATTCAAGCAGAAGACTTGGTTCAACAAGAGCAAGTATCTACCGCTGAACAGGCTTTGCTTTTGTTCGAAAATGTTTGGAGTAAAAATTTTTATGGTGGGCCTGGCCAAAGGTCTCCATTTGAACTTAGCAAACGTAGTCTTCGAAGTGCTCTTCGCGAAAACTTTGCATTAGAGCGTTAAAACGGGAAGGTCATTAAAATGAATAAACTAAGTGTTCGAGTGCCTCCACATGGCGGCGAGTCGCTTCCTGGATTTTTACTAAGGTTGGCCAAAGTTAATGGTTTCACACATGCTAGGCAGCTATTGAATGCGTGCGAGATTAGAAATGTACCCAGCTGGCCTCGTCTCGGCAATAAATCAACTGGCAAACTGATGTTTAGCCTTGCAGAAGTTTTGTCTCTTCCAGTTGAGACTATGTGTTCGGTTTTCAATACCGACCATAATCTCTCTTTGCATGATCCAGAAAGGTATATTCGAAACACTGATAATAAACGCTTTCAGTGTTGTCCAGGCTGTATGCAGGAAGCTGGTTACCACAAGGCACATTGGAATAATTTGTTTTCCACTTTTTGTCATCGTCACAAAAGAGCATTGATTGATTCGTGTCCCGCATGCGAAAGAAGCTTTAAATGGGAGTACTTCCAACTCGAAGGATGTCAGTGTGGTCTCAAGTATGAGGATATGAAAGCTCATGACGCACCGCTTGAATTCGAAACTCAGCTGGACAGCGAAATCAAGAGCAACAAGCAAAATCAGATCGATGCCCTTTGCAAAGTGCTCTGTCACGTGTTGAATAACTATGATCCAATGTTTGGCTCAATTGCTGACTTAGACATCCCGGTAAAGGCTCGTAGGCACATAATTAATTACGCATACGGTCTCATTGTGTGCGAGACGTTGCGTAGTCGGCACTGTGGTGAAATCGAGCGCCAACCAATATCTCATGAGGGGTTAGCACTGCGGAGGTGGCTGGAAAATCTAAACTTCAACAATAAGAATGTTGAGGTCTCTTGTGCCGACGAAAAATTAATTGATGACTATCAAGGTGTTATATCACCTAAAAGAGTAGACATCATAAACACGAAAGGGGTCCCCTCGTCTCATCACATCGGTGTGAATGAAACTTCCTTCCTACTCGGAGTCTCGCCGCTTGAAATTCGACTGATGGCTGAAGACAAGTCGGCTCTAAAGCCGCTCGCTACAGGAAAAAAGAATGAGCATATAATCTTTGATAAGGCTCAGGTTTACGGAATTACCAGCACACTGCTTGCTCTGTCCGGCAGAGAAACGGAACTTGTTGGTGACTTAGTTTCCTTGGATTGGGTTTCGAGCGTGTTACTACCCCTTTATAAAGCAGATATACGCGCCCTACTTTACCCAGCTCTGCGAGACGAAATCCCACTTTTTAAACCGGGCATCACTGGTGATTGGAGAAGACTTTTGATTCAAAGAAGCGTTGCACTTAAGGTTGCTGATAGAGCTTTTACCGATAATCAGTCAGAAAGAGCTGATATAGCCGAATTGTCTGAATTATTTGGTACAAATGAGTCAATAACACAGGAAATAGTTAGGCAAACGCCATTAATTTACTCCAAGTGGGCTCGAAACTGCCTAGCAATTGACTTATCTCTCGCCAAGCAGTTTTTAGACGAGCACATTTTGTTAAGTCGATATTGTGCTCTGAATGGACTGAATGAAGCAGAAGTAATCCCTCTGGTTTCAGGGCTTCCGGTTGAATACCCAAAACTGAGGCAGCAGAATTGCTATGTATTCAAAAGGTCCGCTCAAATAGAGGCTATTCTTGAGGATGCGAAACGGTTGGTAAATTGAGTTAGTTAATAAACTCCTAAAAAAGTTAGTTCCTTTGTCAGATTTCAACTATTAGTTCTAATCTGGCAACTGAAGGAGTTTAGAATGATTATCGTCAATTCGTACAGCGACATCCGCCCTTTTCAATTCATCGAGAGCGCGACAATTGAGGTTGAGTCTTTTAAAGGCTTTTATACCCGCAGGCATGGCAGCCCATTCGCTTCAAGCAGTTCGTTTCGATTGAAGCAGTTTGATGACTACTTGACCAAGCTCAACCAAACGAGTCAACGCGTCTTTTCGTCGATCAAACATTGCACGCTGGCAACCGGTCCGATTAATAGTGTGTTTGATGCGGTCATCTTCAATGTTCAGTATTTAGGTGATTTCTGGGACTTGGATGTCTTTGTGCGGGACAAGGATGGTAACCGAGTAGATTTACTGACAAAGTGGGACATTGACGACGAGTGGGATGACTTTTGGATGATGAGGTTAAATATCTCCGAATATCTCAGCAAGCATTTAGGCTTCCTGTCCCTCTCAGAGGGTCAGGAGCTGTGTTTGCAGTTAAGAGGAGCAATATTGCCTCTTGGCGCAGCCGTGGTAATGGGGACAGGCGTCGCGCTCGAATCTTCTGATGTATCTCCTAACTTGACACATTAAACAATTCTATTTAAGAGACCAAAAAATGAATGGAGTGATTGCGGGGTATGACCCCGGAGGGAACGGAGCCAATGGACTGGCACTTCTTTTCATAGCTGACGGTTTGATCACTACAGTTGAGAGTAAAACGGGGGAAACCGCACAGGATGTATTAAATCGTTTACTTGAGTTTGATAATTTGATTGGGATTGGTGTTGATACCCTAACGCAATGGTCGACAGGAAAAAGTGGTTGGCGAAACGCTGACTTAACGCTACGAGCAAAGTACCCTGTTGTTCAAAAAAGCGTAACCCCGCCTAATAGCCTATATGGGTCAATGGCTTTAAACGGTATGAGTGTCCTTATCAAGCTCAAACAGTTTGAACCGAACATCCGTATAACTGAGGCGCACCCAAAAGTACTCTTCCATGCATTGACCGGAAGCAAATATAACTATGCTGAAGAAAGGGCTGAGATGGATAGACTGCTCTCTAATTGGTTTAGAGTGCCCAACATAAAGACTGAGAGCGACCACGAGTGGGATGCGTTAATATCAGCCTACAGTGCTTATCAAGGAATGATAGGAAACTGGACTATGGACTTGCACACGCCCACACAGGGTGAATCAAGTAAGTCGGTGAACCCAATTGGTAAAACTCATTTTTATTGGCCATCAACCTTAGATACGGAGTAATTGTATGGGAGCGAAAACAGTTAAAAACATAAGCTTTGCGAGTGCGCTTTGGACTGCCATATTCACCGTTGTAATCGCTATCGCGATATACTTAAATGATTTTGCTGGAACCGTCTTAGGATTTGGTATAGTGCTCTACAAGGTCAACAAAATAAACTTTTTGCAGCTCGTCAATGCAGAAGAGACAAATCAGGCTCTTAATGAGTTAGCGAGTCGCAAGGATAGAAATTAGTTCTCACCGTTCATTATACCGGCTTTTAGTATTCGTTAAAGTCGGGTTCATATTCGTAAGACGCTTCAACTTCATCTCTTGCCTCCTGCAACTCATCTTCTGTGTATAGCTCAAAAAATTCAGCTGGAGTATATGTTGTTTTCTCTGAGAATGTGTCACCAAGACCGCACGCAGATAACTTCGAGTAGCCCGAAATCTTGAGCCCACAAGCTATGCATTCGAAACTTGAAGGTAACATGGATTGTCGTTGGATAACTTCATCGTCTCCCTCATTGATTTGAGTTGCGACTGCTCCAACTGGCGCCCCATGCAGTAGAGCGGTATTTGAACATGAGGGACATTTTACTCTGTGACCGGACTGTCTTGTTGCCCAAGTTACAGCCTGAAGCACAGCATTTTCTTTATCAGATTCAGACTTGTTTTCCCAAACCTTGGAGTGGGCGGCTATATCTTGCTTAACACTTTTTGATGCATCGTCACCCAACGATGTGATAAGTGATTGGGCATGACTTGCATCGGAGACGTAATCTTGCAAAGTCTTTCCCATAGATCTGAGCAAAACATCGCAAGACTGGTAAAAGCGAGGAAGCCACCGTGATGTACCGTTTTGGCCAAATATCACCTCACCAGAGTGAAGTTCCGCATTCCGATCGTCAGTATGTTTTGAGCAAAAGCCAGCCATTTCTTCCGTAAACTCGGGTAGTAACTCCTTCAATCTACCAAGAACTTCCTTTGTAGATATCGATATTGGGCTAAACTTCTTTACCGTTGGAGCGCTGCCTAGAGCAAAAGTAATATTTCTCCAGTTTTTTGAATCAGCAAGTAGCACTGGCGAAATATTTGATAATGCCGCTCTAGCCAACAACTCAAGACTTAGTGAAGACCACAATCCAAACTGCCAATCATCAGCTATACTCGCCTCCATTTGCTCTAGGTAGGTTAAAGACTTAGCAAAAAGCGCGTCTGAACTCCACGGGTTTTCTGTTGTTTTTTCGATCATTTCATAACTCTATTAATTAAAATAAATTCGTTCTAATTCTCTGTCGACACAATCAGACGAAACCTTTGAGCGCCCATGAAAATGTGAGTGATTGTTAAGAATTAGCGTGTCCCCAAAGTTCTTCAACTTTATATCTATAGCTAGGTCCCATACCTTTTTGCTTAACATTAAATCTCGTATTACGCTCGCACTTTCATTCACTGGCTCAAGAAAATGGGAATCCCAACGTATGCATTGCTCTTCATTAGTGTTGAACAGAAGCGGTAGTAAGCAGCACCGCCTTCCCCTAGTTTTTACAACTGCTCTTCGCAACCCATGGTCTTGCAAGATCTCCCAGATAATATTTAACGGAAGAACTTTTGTAGCTACTCTTTCATTACCGTTAATGCATCTCATCATTATATATTTAGGCGGCTTTCCCCAGTGGGCAAGATCAGTATGCAAGGGAAAAGCATTTAATCCAAATTCACCACTGTAATGACTTTTAATTGAGCTTTCCCTTTCCTTTGGCGTAACTTTTTGAACATCGGGGATCATTGAGTGATTTAAGTAATCAGAAATTTTTACGACTTTTCCCACATTACTTGCCAACTCATTTATAGAAAGCTCCAGTTTCCACCTTGGAATAAAAACGAACCCTTTTTCAGATAGCTCTTGCTTTACATCCAAATGAACACTACTCATTGACACATTAATCCCCATACAAAAACCGCTGAAAACCAACAAAGGTTTCGCGAATAACGTTAGGTGGGCCGAGCTCTTCTGAGGCGTCGCTAATGGTGTTGTATTTCAGCTCTATCAGGTTGCGCATTTTGCTGGTGGACAGTTCAGTCACGCCGTCTTCCACATATTTGCTGAGCACAAAGTTAATAAACTCCTGCTGTTTGTAATTCACATACGCTTCCCCAATTGCAGGATGCGCTCTACGCACACGCTCCTCACGGGTGTGGGTTTCGCTGGCCCAGGCAACATAAGCAAGCATGTCATACACATCGCTGTCTTTGGCATCAATAAGTGCTTTCATGTCGTCGAGCTTTTCTTCATCGTAACCAGCTTCGGCTAAATCTTCCATCAGCTTTTCGCGGGTATCCGGGTCACTCCAAATTTCGCGCAGCTGATCTTCGTCTTTGAAGAACTGCGGTAAGTCATCAAACAGACGCTCAATAAACTCTTTTGCGGTAATGGGCTTACCGTCCGGGCTCCAGTAAAGCGCTGATGAAATATGCTTAATGGTACGGGCTTTACCGTCCGACAATTTCAGGACAATTTTCTTCTCGCAAGCACATGGTTTTTGACCGCAATCAGGACACGGTTCGGGTTCCGGCTTTTCACAAATACAGGGCTTCTGACCACAGACCGAACACGCGCTGGGCTCTGGTTTCTCTTCCGGCGGACATACACAACGCACTTCACCGCATTGCTCGCACACATCCGGCTCTATGGGTTCGCCGTCCCATTCTGGGTCGGCAAAGTTGTAATGCGCCTTCACAAAGTCATAAACGGTAAAGTAGTCCTTACCCTCGTACATGCGTGTGCCGCGCCCGATAATCTGCTTAAACTCAATCATGTTGTTACAGGGCCGCATCAGCACTATGTGCCGTACGTTTTTAGCATCGACGCCCGTGGACAGCTTGCGTGAAGTCGTCAGTACCGTCGGTATGGTTTTCTCGTTGTCCTGAAAGGTATTCAAATCGTTCTCGCCGGAGACACCGTCATTCGCCGTTACTCGCACACAATAACTGCTGTTAGTTGTCCAGCCGCGCTCCACCGCATACTGATTAATAAAGTCACGCACCATACCGGCGTGCTCTTGCGTGGCGCAAAACACAATGGTTTTCTCACGCGGATTAAATAAATCCATCCAGTAGCGTACACGCATTTTTTCGCGCTCGGGAATGGTAATAATGCGGTTAAAGTCGCCTTCTTTGTAAACCTTGCCCGGCTCTGGTTCGCCTTTAACCACAGTGCCGTCGCCCGGCGTATATACGTATTCGTCCATAGTGCCGATAATGGGCAACACTTTAAAAGGCGTTAAAAAGCCGTCGTTAATACCGTCTTTCAGCGCATAGCTGTAAACCGGCTCACCAAAGTAACCATAGGTGTCGGCGTTAACCGTGCGTTTGGGCGTGGCCGTTAGGCCTAACTGAACCGCTGGCGAAAAGTAGTCGAGAATCTCGCGCCAACTGCTTTCGTCATTAGCACCGCCACGGTGACACTCGTCAATAATAATGAAGTCGAAAAAGTCCTCAGGGTACTCACCAAAATAGGGGGTTGGGTTGCCCTCCTCGTCTTCACCGCCGCTCATGAACGTCTGGAATATGGTGAAAAATACACTGCCATTTTTCGGTGGCCTGCCGTCCTTTTTAATTTCATCCGGGCTAATGCGTTTCACGGCGTCTTCACCAAAGGGCAAAAAGTCGCGAGCCGCCTGATTGGCTAATACGTTACGATCAGCCAGAAACAGAATGCGCGGACGGCGCTTGGCAGAGCTTGGGTTCTTGCTTGCCCTTAAACTCCAGCGACTGTGAAACAACTTCCAGGCTATTTGAAAGGCTATACAGGTTTTACCTGTGCCGGTTGCCAGCGTCAGTAGGACACGCTCATTCCCCTGAGCGATTGCTTCCAGGGAATTATTAATGGCGTTTTCCTGATAATAGCGAGGAGACCAGTCACCTTTAGCTTCAAACGGAATTTCGGCGAAGCGCTCACGCCATACTGGAGAATAGTCGGGCTCGTCCTCACCGCTTTCAGGATTAAAGGTTTGTTTCCAGAGCTCGTCCGGGTTTAAAAAGGCATCGACCAACTGCTCTTTGCCTGTCTGTAGGTCAATTTGGTAAATGTCGTGGCCGTTGGTGGCGTATCCAAACCGGCATTGCAGACGCTCGGCATAGTCTTTGGCTTGTCGTACGCCCTCGCTGTAACTGAGGCTTTCTTTTTTTGCTTCTATGGCCGCCAGCTTACGACCTTTGTACTCCAATACATAATCACTGCTTAGCTTGGCTGCACGTTTGCCGCCGCCAATAATGCGCCCCTGCGTAATGCTAACTTCCCGACGAATGTAGCTGTCGTCGGTAACACCCCAGCCCGCTGCCAGCAGCTTGGGGTCTATGAGTTCAGCACGGGTGTCCGCTTCGTTGCGCATGGGCATAGTGAATCCTTTACGTTGTGCTTTTGCGTTCCGCTAATCTTATTAATTGTTTATATCATGTTCAGGCAGCTTTTGTGAGCTCACCAGTAAATGCTTTTTGGAGCAGAGATTTTTTTAGTTCATCTAACGTCTCTAGTTTAGAGGAGTAGTTTTCGCAAAGATGTTTTGCATTTTCTGATACTGACGTTAATGCAGCTATTACCTTTTTTTGTTGGTCGACATTAGGCCTTTTAAAACGAAACGCTTGTATTTGTTTTCCGCTTATATGCGGAACCCCCAACCCCGTCTGAATAGACAATACATATTTTTCAAAAAGTTTGCTTCCCAATAAATAGTAGAGGTATTTCGGTAATAGCGTTTCTAAACACCTTAATCTGGCAACTCGTTGCACAAGCAAGGCAGGTAAATCATCAGAGTTTATAATCGCAAACTTCATACCTGCTTTTACCCATGTTCGATCCATAGCTAAAACCAAATCGTTTCGCTCTAAGTAATACTTCGAATACTCGCCCGAGCTTTCCATCGGCCAACGCTTGACTCCTTTCCAGCGTAAGCTGCCTTGGATAATGTTATCCCCTCTAACCAAGGGTATAGCATTAGCATCTGTAGAGTAGTCTTTGCTTTTAAAAGCAAAACCTGTAAGTAAATCGATTTCGTCTCCCAGATTTACTTCCTCCGCATCACAAAAGTGATCAGTAAGCACACTTTGCAAATAACTTTCAAACAACTCACGAGCATTTTCAAGGTTTCGCTCAGTCAGCGCTCGGGCTTTGTCGATATCGGCAAAGGCTTCGTCGAGAATGGCTACAATGCGTTTTTGTTCACTAATTGGTGGAATTGGTATTTCGATTTCTCTCAGTCGGCCTTGGTTCAACTTTGGTACAGTCATTCCAGAGATAAACGGACTGAGATCTGACGCATTTAAATAATAAATTAACCAAGAATCGAGAATTTTGTCTCGGTCGGGTCTTAAAACATGGGCATGATTATTGACCCAAGTTTTTCCCGAGATACTAAACGCCGAATTTTCACCCTCTCCCCACTTAGCGCCGTCTTCACCAAGTAAAACCAATTCTTCATCGAAAATGAAGTCATCAACATAGTCCAAAACCCCGCTAGCGCCAAAATACGGATAAGGCCCCGGAACTCTGTTTTTTTTGGTTATTGGTTTTCGCCTTTTATCCAAAATATCGCAAATCTGGCTCAGTTCTATATAGCTCCATCCCATCACACCAGCTCCCGAATTTTAGCCAGTATCGCTTCGCTTTCTTTATTCAATTCAATAATATCGGCGATAATTTCCTTTGGTTCGCGAAGCGGCGCTTCCTCTTTGACGTTAGGGTTTTTAACAGATAAGTCCCAAGTTGCTTGATCAATGTCTGATACGTTCACTGACCAGGACTTATCGGAGTCTTTTTTGTCTTTTTGCAGGCTGACAAATTCTTCCAAGTCATTATCGTTCAGCGGGTTTGTTTTACCCAAACTGCGGCCGGGGTCGAGTTGGTAATACCAAATGTTTTGCGTGGGTTCACCTTTGGTAAAGAACAGCACTACGGTTTTAACACCGGCCCCCAAAAATGTCTTGGCCGGGCAGTCGAGAATGGTGTGCAGGTTATGGTTTTCAAGCAGCTCTTTTCGCAGCGCTATGGAAGCGTTGTCGGTATTGCTCAAGAAGGTGTTTTTAATGACTATGGCCGCACGCCCACCCGGTTTGAGTATTTTCATAAAGTGCTGCAAAAACAAAAATGCGGTTTCGCCGGTTTTAATATTGAAGTTCTGCTGCACTTCTTTCCGCTCTTTGCCCCCAAACGGAGGGTTTGCCAGCACAATGTCATGCTGATTACTCGGTTGAATGTCCTGAACACTCTCGGCAAGGGTGTTGGTGTGCACAACGTTTGGCGCTTCAATGCCGTGCAGAATCATGTTCATAATGGCGATAACGTACGCCAGTGACTTCTTTTCTTTGGCGTAGAAGGTGTATTTTTGCAGGGTGTCGAGGTCTTTGGTCGACAGTTGTTTCTTCTCGCGCCCGCCTTGACGCAAATAATCGTATGCCTCACACAAGAAGCCAGCAGACCCGGCAGCGCCATCGTATATGGTTTCACCGATACTCGGATGAATAACGTCTATCATTGCGCGAATGAGTGGGCGCGGTGTGTAATATTCGCCTCCGTTACGCCCAGCGTTGCCCATATTTTTGATTTTGGTTTCGTACAGGTGGCTAAGTTCGTGCTTCTCTTCTTGTGAGCGAAAGCGCAGTTCGTCCACTTTCTCTAAGGCGTCGCGCAATGAGTAGCCGCTCTGAACTTTGTTCTTTATTTCACCGAATATCTCACCAATTTTGTATTCGATGGTGTGCGGATTCTCCGCCGCCTTTTTAAAGCTCTTCAAGTACGGGAAAAGCTCACCATCAACGTAGTCGATAAGGTCATCGCCGGTTAACGCGTTATTATGGTCAAAGCTGCCGTTAGCGTCTTTCGGTGCCGCCCACGTGCTCCAGCGATGCTCAGGCGCGATAATGTGGTTGTATTCTTTTGCTTCCAGCTGCGCATTCAGCTCGCGTTCACGCTCTAAGTCATCCAAATACTTAAGGAACAGCATCCAACTGGTTTGCTCAGTGTAGTCCAGCTCGCTTGAGCAACCGGCGTCCTTGTGAAGAATGTCATCGATATTTTTAAAGGCTTGTTCAAACATTTCTCGTCCAGTGAAAATAATTCAAGTTAGAAATAATACCACTAACGAAGCAGAGCGTCTCACCCTTCTGCCCTTCGTGGTTGTTGTACTTTCTCTCCCACTATCTCCCTACCAACAGTTACCGCTGACTCGAATATTGTCAGCAGTTCGCCTAACGCTTTTAGATCGCCTCCAGCATCTGCAACAACCCCGTCAGTCGAGATGTCCTGAACAACTGAATCGATTAACTGATGAAACCGGATTATTCTTGCGGATAGTTCTGGATGAAGAAGGCCAATCTTAGAAATATGCTGCTGATAAACCTGTGAGTAGTGCGCCGGGACTTTTACAGCAAACTGAACCTTCTTGTCGGGATTTTTCTTGAGATAATCGATTTCTTCCTTTAAATCATGAACGTACTCCCTACGCTCTATGACCTCTAACAAAGCAGATATTTCAGAAACAATTGCTATTTCTACAGAACGTTTCTCCAGCTTTGATTTCCTCTTCTCTAGAAGGAAACTAGGAAAGAAAGTAGAAACACCGCCAACGAAAGCACCACCAATAGCAGCTATAACTGGCAACCATTCGTTTTTCTCATCGGAGAACATCGACCGCAGAATGTCGATTGTCTGCGCAGCTTCCAGTAATTGTTGTGTGTCCATTCATACTCCATATGAAATATAAAAAGGTGATTCGATTTTAGAAGTCGAGAACATCGTCTTGTTGGATGTTTTCCGAAGTTTCATATGTGATACTCCTGATAATGAAAGTGCCGCTGTCGATCGCGTGCCTGATCAACTCCGGAGGGCATGCCGACACACCATGCACATCGCTAGCGTTCCGTCGAAATGAGCCCATAACGTAAGCGGCTTGATTGATCGCGCCTCGATAGTTTTGCCATAGCCTATTAACTTCGTTGCTATCATCTGTCATCTGGCTAAATTTGTCTCGGTAGGCGAGCTCTAAGACAGCAAATGACCGAGACACTCTCTGCTGATATGAGTCGTCATTAGGGTTTCCAAGATTATGTACTCTGTAGAGGTTGTTTGTGACTGCGTCTAATGCGCTACATACGGCGGTCATTGCACCCGAGTAATCTCCTTCGCCAAACCGGCGGTATGCTGTACGAAGAAGGTTTCTCACCTCTTCCGAAAAGTCTTTGACGGCATCATCGATTTGAAAGTCCAGCGGACGAAGCTGTCCATCAACTAATTTCCACCCAAACCTCTGTGCGCAATCTGAAATACGCGCTTCGAGATGGTTGTTTTGCTCAAGCATGGCGGCTACTAGATTCTGTATCGCCTTATCAGGATCAGGCTCTCTCGAAATTAGGCCATCCAACGCATCAAGAAGGTCCCCTTTTGATGCTCCCTTCGCTGGCAATGACTTCTGTTGTAGATGGGCTAACTCTTCAACCGGCAGCGCAGCCGCTGCGACTACATCCTTTGTCTCATTGAAGCTAAAGCCATATTTGACTGTTGGTCGCAGTGCACGCCAAACCTTTTTTATATCTGTTTTCATTGCTTCCCTTTTCTACCCTAACTTAGTAGCCACCATTCGGTCAGCTGCATTTAATTCTTAGCCATATGTATACCCATATTGATTTTATGATTCATAAGCGTCTTCTTCACCAATTCAATTGCATAACTTTCAGGCATGTCGTAATCAATTAATGACGAAGCAATTTCTTCAATTGAGTAATCTCCCGACTCTGCCATTTTGAGAATTTTCCCCCTAACTTTTTTGTCGAAATCAATGTTTTTTAGATTTCTTGACTTGTAATGGACTTCAGATTCTAAATCTCGAATTCGATGAGATAGGCTCCTCGTATTGTTTAATATCTCTGAAAGAATATCTTGCTCTGAGCGAGGCGGAACGTTTTCGTGCGGTGGGTTATCAGTCAAAGCTTGTTGGAACTGATCTTCAAACTGGGGCCAATACGTTTCGAAAACTTGATTTAATATACGTTCATCGAGGGCATCGTTGTCAAGGCAATCATTAATGGTTCGTGTTAGCTCCCAGACGCTACTTTTATCTGGAGTCGTATGATTGAATTGACCTAAGGGATCTTGTAAGTCTTCTGGGTTAAGGTCAATTAAGAATGTACACACCCTATTTGTGGTCAACCCTTTGGCTAAAGCGCCAGTTTCAAACAATATCCAAGGTTTATTTTTGTTTTCTTGAGTGAGGCAAACAACGCCAACTGATACATCTTTTAGTTTGTCACTTATTTCCGAAAACCAAATCGCGCCTCTATCTATGTCTCTAGTTGAGATCCAAGGTTGAGAAGCTTGGATGACGCATTTAAGCCAGTCACTCATCAGTTCAGCGACAGCTTTACTTCTCTTTCCCGACCAACTCACAAATATCTTCATTTCTTCTCCATTGTTAGCATTTTGTATTACTAACGATCGCACCATAGGAGCTATCATGCTAGCTTCCTAATTGACTGGCTTGTTAGGTCAGCTTTCCGCTGACCCTACGTTTTGAATACTCGGTTTCTTGGGCACATATTGACAGTGGTGCTCTAAAAACTTCGTTATCTTATCCACTTTTAAACCGTATTTTTTAACATCTTTTGGGTGTATCACTATTCGAATTCCATCACAAAACGAGCTGTCATTAATTGCTGCCAAAAAAGAAAGAGCTATCTCTTGAACGATTTCTTCTCTTGGCTCTGAAATTCTTGAAAACCCGGAACCAAGAACCGGAACATTCAATACAGATTTTTCACCATTCTCTGATAGATAGACCCAAAGAACACCCAAAGATGTTCGGAGATTTTCCATACTACTTTTAGCAACCCCTGAACTATTCATTTCAGCGATTGCGCAGAAATATGCAGTTCGACCATTACCCCGAACTGTAACAGTTGTGCCAAATTCAACTGGTCGGCTTGGCTGTTGAGCTATTATTTGGTCATTGATAGCTCTAATATCACTAAAATACCTGGAGGAGAACAAGCCCTGCACACTTGTGTTGGAAATGACTTCCTGACTGGTCTCAAGAGCTGTATTTGAGCCTACTATTATTGGGCCTTTTTCTTTAAAAATATCTCCAATAACAAGCTCAACTGAAATATCCCGACCATCAACTAGGTATGAAAATCGTTTTTTTGGCCAAAGCTTACAAATACAGATTGTTATACCTACAAATAAGAAAGCCCACCATAACGACTGCATTTTTTCAGCGCTTTGTTTACCCACGAAATACTCAATAATTTGAACCACCAACCAAAGTGCACCAAACACACTAAGAATTGTGGAGATTATTGTTTTTATCTTCTCCATACTTACAACCCTAGCTCTTGGTATACATTGTCTTTGTAATAATATGGCCCAGAGTGTTGTTGATCACGATGCTTTTTGTGGCTACTTGGCCAGTTATCTAAAGCATATCTAATAATTGACTGGTTAAAAGAGACGTAGATTGCAAGGGCATCCTTTACTGCTGGTGGGCACCTGCTTTCATCCTTCGACCGTTTGCCATTTAAATTAACTACTATAATTGGCAAATCTAATTTAATTGCCTGTTCAATTTCCCATTTCACGAATTTTGTTAAATAGCGGGTACTCTCACCGACCAGCAGAACAAATGCCTTTGAATTTGAAAAACGTGTGCGCAAATTCGCTTTTATTGATTGCTCTTGACTGCTATCACGAGATTTATTCAAATCATGCGCATCGTGAAAGTTAAAGCTATCGTTATCACGATCCCTCCAAGCCTTCATCAAGTAGTAGTACCGTATATCATTGTCTCCATCAAAAGCGACATAGGTTTTATTCCTATATGCCATTGCTCCTCCTTAGGTCTAGCGCCTAGCCTCAGCGGCCCGAACATTTTACGCACAGGCGGGTGGTATTTTTTTGTGCATCTCTGCAATATAAAGTAAAGCTCTTATTTCTTTTGACAATCAGAACTTGGTCATTAACCAATAAGCGATAGGCCGTCAACTTTTGCACTAGGTTTTAACAAAAATTGTGCCTAAAAACTTTTAAAAGGATGAGTATCTTGAAATGCACTCACCTCAGGCACTTTGTAACTTATTCAGCTGGCTACTAACAGATAATAAGCTATTGATTATAAAGCCAATAACGTGAAGTTCTAAAGTTACTCCAGAGTAAATTTGGAGTATCCTAAGTTACGTTGCAGCGAACGAGCCATACTTTTATTTTAGTTATTTAGTTGACATTAAACGACTTAAATTTACAAAACAATACGAAATTCAAAATATTACAGACATAAGCTTGCTATAATGTCAGCCGAGAAGACAGCTCAATCGTTTCGAAACGATGACATTTTATCGTGTGACTTTAAAAAAGTTGGTGTGTGACACTGGCCTTTAAGGCGGATGATTCAGGCTTTTTTAATGACAATGACACGTGTGACCTACACTTTAAAACGTGTGCTCTGCTACTTCAGGAAGTTTCTCTGCCAGAAAATCTATTAAGGTTCTTACCGCAGGTTTAAGTCCACGGCGATGAGAATATGTCATGTGCATAATACCAACCGGTAAGTTCCAGTTCGGTAGTAATTGAACAAGCAGTCCTTCAGATACCGCTTGCTGTCCTATGTAATTCGGCAATGCGACAATTCCCTGGTTATTTATGGCGGCTTCTTTTAAGAGCATCATGTCGTCACTAATAAGCTTCGGCTGGAAATTAATTTGCTGCTTGTCGCCTTGTTCATTCGTTAGCTGATAATGGTAACGCCCGCTGGTGTAATGCAGACTCAGTTGCGGGTGCTGTATTAAGTCCTGAGGCTCTTTAACCGGCTGCGCGTTTAACAGCTCAGGAGAAATAAACAAACTTGATGGAGACTCTGTTAACGGCCGCGCAATTAACGAGGAGTCTTCAATATACGGACGTACCCGAAGCGCAATATCAATATTTTCATCAATGAGGTTAACCGGCCTATTAGTCGCAATGACATTGAGCTGCACTTCTGGGTATTTCTCCATGAACTCAGGTAATACTTTCACCAATAAACTTTGGCTTATAGCATACGGACAACTCATATTCACACGACCTCTGGGCTTTTCTAACAATGCCTGAGTCACCATCTGCGCAGATTCCGCGGCATCAACTAAAGACTCGCAATGCACCAAAAATGCTTCGCCAACATCGGTAAGTTTTAACCCGGAACGCCCCCTATTAACCAAGCGTACGCCCTGCTCTTTCTCTAGCTGACTTAGCCGGCGACTTATGGTCGACTTTGGTAGCTCTAACTCTCTTGCAGCCGCATTAATACTGCCGGCACGCACCGTGCGCGCGAATAAATAGTAATTTGCAATATTAGGTATCGACATAAGTGTTCTAATTTTGGAACGTTTCATCCCATTTTATCGTCTTTTTATTTAATTCGGAACACGTAGTATTAACGCCAACATTATGATTAAGACCAGATTTAAAGGAGCTACCCTATGAACGTATTGCACTTAGACTCAGGTATTTTTGTTGAAGGTTCTGTGAGCCGTCAGTTAAGTGCTGACATTATTAAAAAACTACAAGCTGAAAGCGATATTTCGGTAAAACATCGCGACTTAGTGACTGACGCCATTCCGCACTTAGGTGCAGATGAGCTGCTGGCAGAAGATAAGCCACTTATTAATGAACTGGTTGAAGAGCTCAAAAACGCCGATGTGTTAGTTATTGGCGCACCTATGTACAACTTCACTATTCCTACACAGCTTAAAGCCTGGATTGATCGGGTATTACAAGCAGGCGTAACTTTCCGTTATACCGAAAATGGTCCTGAAGGTCTGTTAGAAGGCAAAAAAGCCTATATTGCGTCAGGTCGTGGCGGTGTCTATTCAACCGGAGATGCGAGCGCACTTGATCACCAGGAAGCTTATCTAAAAACCGCATTGTCTTTTATCGGCATTACCGATGTTGAAGTCGTTCGTGCTGAAGGTTTAAACATGGGTGATGAGTCACGAGAGCAAGGCTTATCGAATGCTCAGTCACAAATAGCAGACATTGCCTAGTTCCCAACCTGCCGACGGATAACCATACAGATACACAAAGTTAATCCGTCGGTCCCCTTTTTGCGTAAACTTTAGACAGGTTCCTAAAAGGCTTGTCTAAATGATGATAAAAACAACCGTACAGCCACGAGTCACTCTCTTGTTTTTTGCATGCGCATTACTGGCAAGCTTTGTCAGTCATGCAGCCACTAAGGTCGATGTGGTAAAAGTAAAAAAACAGCACGCGTATCAAACTCTCTCTGTTCCTGCTTCCGTTGCGGCTAAAAATAATAGCGAATTAAGCTTTGGTGTTTCCGGAAGACTATCGTCATTTGAATACGATGTTGGTGATAGCATCAATGCGAATATCACCATAGCACGCCTCGATACGCGGCAAATCGATGCAAGTATCGAATCGCTAAAGGCGCAGCAAGCCTCCTTAAAAGCAACCCTTAAAGATGAAAGACAGCAATTAGAAGAGCTTCAACGTCTTGCGAAAACCGATTTTGTCGCTCAAAGCGAGCTACGTCGAGCGCGCGCAGCCGTTGCTGTGGCGGAAGCCGATTTGGCTGAGGTGACTGCGCGTTTGAACGAGCGCCAAGTAAACCAAGATTATCATCAGCTCAAAGTTCCATTTAATGCTGTTATTGCCGAAAGGCTGGTTAATGTCGGAGAGTGGGTGACAGAAGATCAGCCCGCATTTCGGGTTATTCAAATAGACGATATGTATGTCGATGCTTATTTAGCGCAACGCTATTTACACGAAATCGATAGCTCAACAGATGTTTCTATAGAAAGCGAAGGTCGCAGTATTAACGCGACTATTAGCTCTACGGTTCCTTATATAAACCCAAATGACAGAACCTTTTTGATAAGGCTGACTCCTGAAAGCCCGGACGGACTGGTTATAGGCTCTGCTGTTAATGCGAACATCAAGTTGCGTAGTTCTTCTCCCAGGCTGACGGTGCCGCAAGACGCAGTTATTCGTTATAGCGATGGGCGGACGTCTGTCTGGGGTGTTGAAAATAATAACGGCAAACAAGTTGTTAGAGAAAAGCTGGTTGAATTAGGTCAGCAATTCGACGGCTGGGTCGTTATCGAGTCCTCTCTTACTGAGGGGGACAACGTCGTCGTGCGAGGTAATGAGTCATTGAAAGACGGAGAAGTCGTCACACCAACCTCTAGCGAGGACTACCAGTAAGCTTATGATTGAAGCTCTGATACGTCACAAGCATGTCACCATTGTTGCAGTCCTGATTCTTTGTTTGTTAGGCATTTCCGCCGCCTTAAAAATACCGGTGCAAATGATTCCTGACTTGGAAGTCAGGACAATATCGGTGCAAACCAATTGGCCTGGAGCAACACCTCAGGACATCGAAAAAGAGATTTTAATAGAGCAAGAAGAATACCTTCGCACAGTGCCCAACCTACAACGCATGGAAAGTAGCGCGAGTAACGGTCAGGCATCCATTGAATTGGACTTTCCGTTTGGAATTGATGTTACCGAAACATTAATTCTAGTTAACAATGCATTAAGTCAGGTTCCGAATTACCCTGACAACGTCGATCAGCCGCGCATCTTTGCGGCTTCTTTCTCAAGCAATGCCTTTATGTACTTCCGGGTGGCTCCCCTACCCGATAACCCTAAGAATATTGACATGGTCAGGATGCGCGATTACGTCGAGGATAATGTGCGTCCACGTATGTCTTCTGTTGCAGGTGTATCACAAGTTGAAGTCAGCGGCGGTGCTCAACGGCAAGTGCGCATTCAACTAAATCGCGAAGCATTGAGTCATTATGGCTTAACCGTTACCGATGTTCAGCAGGCGCTACAACGTCGTAATGTCGATACGTCAGCCGGTGAGCTCGAGCAAAACAAACGCCGCTATTTGTTGCGCACTGTCGGTCGTTTTGACAGCCTGGAGGAAATGGAACGTACCATTATTGAGCGTAATGGCGATCGCATTATCCGACTAAAGGATGTTGCCCGTATCGACCTGAACCACTTTGAAACGAACAGTGAGTCCTGGTTTAAAGACGAGCAGGTGTTAAGCCTACAAGTAAAACGCGAGTCTGGTTCAAACGTTATTGACATAAAATATGCCATGCTTGAAGAGGTGGAACGTATTAACGAAGACCTTCTGCGCCCTGCTGGCATGCAAGTAATCCTGAATTCCGATGACGTCCGTTACGTGGAAGCCTCCATTCAAAACGTGCTTTTTAATCTGGCTCTGGGCGCATTGTTTGCCACTTTAGTCATGTATGCCTTAATGCGTTCAGGTCGCGCCACGCTCATCGCCGTTATCGGTATTCCAATATGTACATTGGCCGGCTTTATTGGCTTACTTCTGCTCGAACGAACCATCAATGTTATTTCGCTGGCTGGTATTGCCTTTGCTATTGGCATGACATTGGATAACACCATTGTCGTGCTGGAAAGCATTGAGCTGGAGAGACAAAAAGGCGCCTCACCCAAAAAGGCCGCAATATTAGGTGTCCAGCGAGTATGGACAGCGGTTCTTGCGTCAACCTTAACAACCGTGATGGTTTTCCTGCCTATCCTGTTTATTGTCCAAGAAGCGGGACAGCTCTATTCGGACATTGCTATTGCCATCTCCTCCGCTATTATCGCCTCAATGGCTGTTTCAGTCACATTGGTTCCTTTACTTTCAGCCTATTTCCCGGCAAAAGCAAAAACCGATGTAACCGACAAACTATTGAATAGCGTCGATAAAATGGCGGAATCAACTTTAACCAGTAAAAGCCGTCAATTACTGACCGTAGGCATCACTTTTATTGCAGTAGTGGTCACCTGGCTGCTTTTAACACCGCCTGCGGAATACTTACCGGAGGGGGAAGAAGCGAAAACGTTTGCCTCAATGAATGCGCCACCGGGTTACAACTTACAAACCATGTCAGCGATCGGTGATGAAATCCGGGCGATCTTCGACCCGGCTCTTATTACCGAGAGTAACGACGTGCAAAGCCCCGATGGACTCACCATACCGGCATTAAAAACCATCAGTTACAGCGTTTCGCCAACTAATATGCGGATCATTGCTGAGACTCGAAACCCGGATCGTATCGAAGAGTTAATGGATGCGATAACCACGGTTTATGAGCGTTACCCGGGAATGCGCGCGTTTGCCACTAAAGGGTCTATTATTAGCAGCAATGACGGTGGGACCCGAAGCATTAACGTTGATGTTGGGGGCAGTAATTTAGCCGAGGTCTATGACGCTGCGCGTGCCATTTATTCGCGCTCCGAGAGCGTTTTTGGTAACCCTCGCATTCAAAGTAACCCCAGCTCTTTGACGTTACAGCAACCGTTACTGGAAGTGAAACCTAATTTTGACCGTTTGGCTGAGGTGAATAGCGATGCGGAGAGTCTGGGGTTTGCCGTTGCCGCTCTGACGGATGGCGCTTTTGTCGGTGAGTTCTTTCAGGGGGACGATAAAATCGATATGTATTTATTCAGTCAAGACGAAACCAACGTCAAACCGGATGACTTAAATACCATGCCCGTTCTTCAGTATCAGGGACGTCCCCTGCCGCTATCGGCGCTAGCCGAAGTCAAAGAAACAGTCGATACCAGCACGGTGCGTCGAGTCGATAGCCGCAGAACGGTCACCTTAAATATTATTCCACCCGATGATGTACCGCTGGAATTGGGGGTGCAGACCGTTCAAAGTGACGTGATTCAACACTTGCGTGAGCAAGGTGTTATTAGTAAAGATATCACAACGCAATTGTCGGGAGCGGCGGACCAGCTAGCAGAAACGCAAGCAGCTCTCAGTCAAAACTATCTGCTTTCGGTCGCCATCGTTTATTT